>JAWAAW010000017.1:0-14820 GCA_038884975.1 Candidatus Woesearchaeota archaeon | reverse complement strand
GGAAATCAAAATGCTTTCAAAGGCTTTGTTTCCAAGAAAGCCTTTTGTTGTGGTTCTTGGTGGTGCAAAAGTGAGTGACAAGATTGGTGTGATTGAGAATCTTTCAAAAAAGGCAGACAGGGTCTTGATTGGTGGCGCAATGATGTTCACATTCCTCAAGGCAATGGGCAAAAATGTTGGCACCAGCAAGGTTGAGAGCGACAAAATCATCGTGGCAAAGCGGTTGCTAAAGAAATTTGGAAAGAAAATAGTTCTTCCTATTGATGTTGTTGTTGCAGACAGGATTGACTCGAAGGCAAAATGCAGGGTTGTCAGCGTGGATGACGTGCCTGCGAAATGGTTTGGGCTTGATGTTGGTCCGAGGACGATAGGATTGTTTGAAAGCGAGCTGAAAAGGGCAGGGACTGTTGTGTGGAACGGTCCGATGGGCGTGTTGGAGATTGCAAAATTCGCAAGAGGAACAAGTGATATTGCCAAAACAATGGCAAAACTGAGGGCAATAACAATCGTGGGTGGTGGTGACACCGCCGCGGCTGTGCAAAAGCTTGGGCTTGCCAAGAAGTTCTCTCATGTTTCTACGGGGGGTGGCGCTTCGCTTGAGTTTTTGGAAGGCAAGAAGCTGCCTGGCATTGTGGCGCTTGAAAAGCATTAAAGAAGTATTGTTACTTGCTTTCCCGTTACTTCCTTGATTTTTTCTTCTAATTTTGCTTTCTGCTCGCTGAGGTTTATTCTTGCTATGTCTTTGTTTGTTTGGGCTATTTTTTGTTCTATTATCGTGATGTTTCTTCTTGTGTCGTCTCTGAGTTTCTGGATTCTTGCAAGTGTTTTTGATGCGTGGCATTCGTCAAGGGCGTTCTGGGCGTGCCTTTCTGCTTTTGAGAGCCTGCCGTATTCTGCAAGCCACTTTCCAAGGTGTTCGCGGTTTAGGAATGTCATTGCGTCAAGCACGTATTCCATTTTGTCGCCCACTGGCAGACGGTCGAACTTGAGCAATCTTTCAATGTCAGCAACAATGTCAAGTATGTCAAGGTGCAGGTCCTCGATTAGTGAGCCTACCGGGTCGCGGAGGTAATGCCCAACGAGTTTGACGTTCCTTGTTGCCATTTTGTGGAATTTCCTGAGTGCGGGCTCGAAATTGTTGAATATGTCCTTGATTTTTTGTTCGTGGTTTCTGAGCTTTGCCTGTATCTCACTAATTGCCTGTTGGAGTTTTTCACGTTCTGCGTCCTTGAGTAGGCGTTTTTCTTCCGCATTCAGTGCCTTGATTGAGTTTTCTGCTTCTTGTTTTTGTTTTTCAAGGTCTGTTTTTTGTTTTTGCAGTCCCGCAAGCAGTGTTTGTTTTGTGACAAGGGATTCTGCGTCTGCGAGCAATGCGACGTATGCTTCTATGTTTGCCTGTAAGTGTGCCGTCTTCAGTGTTTCGATTTCGCGCTCAATGTCTGCCGTCATCGAGGTTATTTCTTTTGTTTCATTTGAGAAGAATTCTTGAAGTATCTGGAACGGCCTAAGGATTCCTTTCGTGAATTCTTCTGCATCCTTGCTGTGTTTTTCAAGGAAGGAAGCAAGCTGGTCTGCGTTGTCCGGAATAATTATTTCGTTAAGGTATTGTTGCACCCTTCTCGCGTATTCTTCCCTGTTGCCAGTCATGTAGTCCTTTGCCCTGTCTGGGATGTTGGGATTCATGAGCTGGGCTTTTTGCAATGCATTGATTTTTTCATTGATTGCTGAGGTTATCTGGCTTATCCTGTTTTTTGATGTCGAAAGCTGTTCTGCAATTTTTGCCTTGAGTGGAGCCTGTAGTCCTGAAAGCCAGTTTTCAAGATCAGCAAGTTTTACAATGACAGGACCTTCAGGAACTGGTTGGGCGCCAATGCCGAATAATTTTTTCAAAAACCCAAACATATCCCCAGTAAATGTCGAAAGGTTTTTATAGCTTCGCAGCAGGCAAAGGCGCAGGGGTGGTAGAGTGAAAAAGAGGGAGGCAAATAAGGGATTGGAAAGACAAAGCTCCCTCCAGCAGGTTCAGGCATTATTCGATGCTGCAGCTCTTGTATTTCCAAAGAGTCCTTCTGAGGCAAACAGGTTAATCGCAAAGGCGCACCGGCTTGTTTTGCGCTCAAAGCTCAAGCTTCCCTCAGTGCTGAAGAGGAGGTATTGCAAGCATTGCAAGGCGTTCTGGGTGCCTGGAAAATCAGTGAGGGTGCGTCTGGCAAAGGGAAGGATTGTTTATTCGTGCCTATCGTGTAGGAAAATTCAGAGGATGCCAATAAAATGTTAACCTATTTAACAAAAGGGATAAGTTATATAGGTTAAAATCAAAAGGTTTATATACTTTTAATGTTAAACTGACTAACGAGAGCGTAGAGGGAATGGTTAAGTGAAAAAAGAGGGTGTTGCTAGTAAGGATTACAGTAAATACGTAGCCAGGGTTATCTTCACTTATTCTACAGAGCATTTGCTGAAAAAGGACAAGGTCCGATTCTATTATGCACTGAAGGGCAGGGATGGAAAGACAGGGATAGTCAGGCGGTGCAAAATAGAACAGCTTGGAAGAACTGTCTTGCTTGTTCCTGAAAAGTTTGCTTCTGAAGTTAATGAATTCCTGAAGTACTGGAAGTGCGAATACCAGCAAAGGAGAGTATTGGTGGAGAAATGAGCTGGACCAACGAGACAAAGATAGCATTCACGATTTTCCTATGCGCAGCACTCATTGGAACTGCAGTAATGATAAGGGAGTCAGGCATTACAGGGCTTGCAACAAAAGAGAATGCAAACCTCCCGCCAAAATGGGTTGGAAAAACAAACAAGTACGTCGTGGAACAGAATTCGCCCCTCATGCTCAACCTTGCTGAACTTTTTTCAGACCCTGAAGGGCAAGTGCTTGCTTTTGTTGCAACAGAAACAAAGGACTTGAGCATTGCGCTTGACGGCAACCAGCTCACAATTGTTCCAGAACAGGGCTTTGTTGGTGAGCGGATTGTAACCGTGTACGCCTCTGACGGCGAAAAAATAGCTCACAAAAAAATAAAAGTTGAGGTGGGGGGATTGCAGTCATTGTCAGAAGGCATTCAGCCAGATAACGAATCAGAAAGCATTCCAGAATCAGAGCCAACAAGCCAGCCAGAACAACAATCCTCGCCTGATGCAGGAATCCAAGACGGCGGAAGCATTGCTGTAACTTGCACTTCCTGCGGTGACTGTACTGCATGCGCTGCTTCACCTGGAAACACGTGCGTGCTTACAACAGGAATCAGTTCATCAACCACTTGCATTACTATTGGCAATGACAATGTCAAGATTAATTGCGATGGCAAGACAATCACGTTTAATACAGGAGGAGGCGGAAATGATTACGGCATTACTTCAGATTCACATAGGAATCTGACAATAGCGAACTGCACAGTCATATCCGCTTCAGCATCTATCAGCGCAGTTCCGATTAATTTGTATAGAACAAACTCAAGCCTTATAATCAATAACACAATAAAAGCACTCTCGACTAACGGGATTGATGTTCGTTCATCATTCTATAATGTCATAACAAGCAACAAAGTAAATGCAACAAACCCGAATGGAAATGCAGGAATCAAGCTTAGGCAGACTTCAGCGCACAATAATGTAACTTCAAACATAGTGCTTACAAATGGAAGTGCCGGCGGAAATGTTGGCATACTTGCAGATTTTGAAAGCCCAAACAATACGATAGCGAACAATTTTGTGGTTACAGGAGGAAGCAGCACATCAAACTATGGGATCAATGCGGAAGTGGGGGACACCAAAATCGTAAATAACTCGATAAATACAACAGGGGAGAGCGTAAATCATGGAATTCTTCTTAATGGTGGAACAAACAGCATTGTTGCAAATAACAGCATTCTTGCAACAGGGATATCATTAGCACAAAGCGGGATTTATGTCATAAATACAATGCAAAATGTATTCATAAATAACAACATCAGGACTATAGGCAGCACCAAGAATCACGGAATTTATGTTGATGCCGGCGCTCACAGGAATGTCTTCCTTCAGAATACTATCTCTGGAAATGGCACAGATACTTTTGCAATATACGTAGAAAGCGGCGTTTCAGGTTCCAACTTCAGCTCAACTGTGATAAACAACACGCCGCACTGGATTTATACCGGCGCTGGAACTTCAAGCAATTTCTCAAATACCACATTTATGATGCCTGATGGAAGCATTAACATCCTGCCGTTAATCCAATTGAATTCCTCGCAGAACATATCAAAGGAAAGGCTAAATATTTCTACCAACAAATTATTCCTTAACTCAACCTATCTGACTTATTTCAACACGAGTGCAATAATCACCCTTTATGGGCTTTCTTATTCAGACCCCAAGCCAGTGGTTGATTACGAGGATGACGGCTCTTATGTTGATTGCCTGCCAAGCCAGTGCTCTGAGCTAAGTTATTCGGGAGGAGTGTTCGTGTTCAACACAACCCACTTTACAGGCTATTCTGCTGATGAGACAGGACCTTCAGGAATAACCGGCTGTCCTGTCACGATAAACACGAGCACGACATTGACGCAGGACCTTGTTTCCAATGACACGTGCATCACGATAGGCAATGACAGTGTTGTGCTTGATTGTGCAGGATACAGCATAAGCTACAATGCAAAAGGAAGTGACTACAAGTACGGTATAGTCGCTGTCAATCAAAACAACATTACTGTGAAGGACTGCTTTATACGGGATATTAACGCCAGCGGGATGGCTGGGTACGGGATTAATTTCACAGGCGTTAATAACAGCATCGTCACAAATTCAATCATACTTACTAATGGCACGCAATTCTCTGTCGGAATATTCCTGCAGGATTCCAACAACAACACGATTGCAAACAGCACAATAAATGCAACTGACAGCAGCCATAACTGGGCAATAGGGCTTATCTCCTCTCAAAATACAACAATAATCGGAAACAACCTGGTTTCACATGGAACTGATGCAAATAACCATGGAATCTCAATAACCGGTTTCAGCCATGGGCCAATAATCAGTTACAATAATATTTCCATAAGCGGAACAAGTAACAACTGGGGAATTTTTATGCAGTATGCAAACTATGCCATAGTGTCCAATAACACGATTTCTACAAATTGCACAACCAGTTCAAACAACGGCTTACTTATCCAGTACAGCAATTGGGGTAATTTCTCATCAAATTATATTTCGGCGTATGGTTCTGATAAAGAAAACTGCGGGATTTTTACGTATGTTTCAAACACGTTAAGCCTGTATAACAATTACATTTCCAGCAACGGCGGGACAAACAATTACGGAATATATGCTTATAGTGGTGAAAACAACACGTTTGCCTTTAACACAATCAACACAAACGGCACAGGATTTTCTCACGGAATACTGATGAATTACACAAAACGATTTAATATATTTTCAAATAATATCAGAACAAATGACGCCTCAAGCTACGGAATATTCATGACATACTCAAACTCAACATTGCTTAACAACACAGTGCTGAATGATACTGTGCATTGGCTGTTCTTTGACAAAAACACCTTTAGTAATCTCACAAATACAACATTCCAGACTCCCCTCGGAAGCATTAATGTCATACAATTCATGCAAATAAATGGGTCGGAGGATATCACGAAGGCAAAACTAAACATCACTTACAACAAGGCATTCCTTAATTCATCCAACCTGACTTATTTCAACACGAGTGCAATAATCACCCTTTATGGTCTTTCTTATTCTGACCCCAAGCCAGTGGTTGATTACGAGGACGACGGCTCATACGCTGATTGTCCTGCAAGCCAGTGCTCAGAACTAAGCTATTCTGGAGGAACATTTGTCTTTAACACAACGCACTTTACTTCTTACAGTGCTGAAGAATCAGGAGGTGGTACTTGCGGCACGTGTCTTGAGTGCTCGTCCTGCACATCAACTCCTGGGGCTTCCTGTGCTGTTAGTGCAGACCTCGCTACTTCAGGCACGTGCATCACGATTAATGCGAGCAATGTTGTGCTTGATTGCCAAGGGCACACAATTGTATTTGACAAGTGGGGGATGGGCAAGGCAAGCGGCGTCATGTCAAAAGATGTGCAGAACGTGACTGTAAAGAATTGCAACATTATAACAAATCATAGCAATGGCAATGAGGACTTTGGAATTAATTTCACGAATTCTTCAGGGTTCAGAATAATCAACAACAGCATCTTTGTCAATACGACATCAAACAATCGCGGAATAAGCATTGGTATGTATGGCGTTGGTGATTCGTGCGATGGCTTGATTGAGAATAATACTGTTGTTTCGCTTGGCACGGGAAGTAGCAATGTTGGTCTCTTCCTGGCGTCTGCCTGCAATTCAAACATTACGGGAAACAAAATAACAGCAAATGGCACTTTCACAAGTTATGGGATATCGTTGGGGTCCTCTATTGGATTATTGTTCAGCCATAACAATATTAGCGTCATTGGCGACATATCAAGCTATGCTATCGCCATTTCAGACTGCTTGTTTTCTGTGTTTAATGCAACCCTTTTGAATGACTCGAGCAACTGGATTGTGTGCGGCGGTATGTCGATGGATAACAATTTCACAAACACCACTTTTGCAACAAGGCATGGAAGCATTAACATCCTGCCAGAATTCAACCTAACAGAGAATATTTACGTGGCGCAAGAAAACCTGAACGTATCAAACAATAGGGCGTTCCTGAACAGCACAGCCTTGCCGTTCCTTAACGTTTCTGGAATTGTAACGCTTGAAAACATTACTTATTCCAACCCAAGGCCTTTGGTTGACTGGAATGATGATTATTCCTACGAACCCTGCCCTGTAGATGTTTGCTCAGAGCTTGAACATACTGGCTCAAGGTATGTCTTTAATGTGACTCATTTTACTGGCTATTCCAGTGATGAGACTGGTACCAGTTGTCCCCTGACAATTTATCAGAGCACTACGCTCTCAAATGACTTGTCCTCGCTGACGAGCTGCATTACTTTTGGGAATGACAGCATTTACCTTGACTGCGACGGTCACACAATCTATTACAACAACGGTTCTGGAAGTGATGATAAGGGAATAATTGCCATTGGAAGGGAGAATATCACAATAAGGAATTGTATAATCAAGGATCCTACTTCTGGTGGAATGAATAATTATGCGGTATATCTTGAAAAAGTGAATTCAAGCGTTGTTGTGAACAACACGATGTATTCCAACTGTACTACGAGCTGCAACGGGATTGTCTTGCGCAATAGTTCAGAAGGCAACGTCGTGGCGAACAATACAATAATCACGCTGAATCAGGTGGGTTACAATGTGGAGGTTGACAATTCAAGCACTAATGCGATTGTTGGGAACACAATGATTGCGAACAGCAGCGGAAACATGCAGGTGGGTATCAGGCTACGTGATTCACATTCCAGCAACATTTCCCACAACAATATCTCAATAAGCGGCAATTCCAACAATATTTGCATTGAACTGAGGAATGCTGAAAACAACCGCATTGAGAACAACACGATAAGCAATTATGGCGGCGGGGATAATAATCAGGGAATGCTGCTTTGGGAGAATTCATCAAACAACAGCGTGGTAGAGAATGCAATAAGGTCTTCAAGCACTGGCAACGCAATAATGATTGACCGTGCTGGCGCAAATGTATTCATTGCTAACTGGCTTAGGGGTGGTAGTAGTGGTTATGCGTTGTGGATTGAGGGTTCAAGCTTCTCATCATTCCATAAGACAATCATTAACGAGTCAACTCACTTTATTTATGTGAACAATACAGAGCATAATAATTTCACAAACACCACTTTTGACAACGTGATTGCCAGGGTGAATTTCCCGTGGCTTTTGCAGTTTAATGGCTCGCAGAATGTTAGTGCGAGCAAGCTTCAGCTCGGTCCGAACAGGGTTTTCCTGAATAGCACAAATTTGAGCTTTATGAATACGACTGCAATCATTACCTTCAATGAGATTGCGTTTATTGATCCTGAGCCTGTTGTTGATTATGATGATGACGGCTCGTACGTGCCTTGTCCTGCTGATGTCTGCACTGAGCTTGGTTACACAGACAACATTTATGTCTTCAATGTTACTGGCTTTACGAGCTACAAGGTAATGGAAACAGCGCAGATAAACATTACTTCCTGTCCTGTTGTGATAAACTCGAGCGCAATTCTGAAGAATGATGTGAGTAGTTCAGGAAGCTGCATCACAATCAATGCAAGCAATGCTTTCCTTGACTGCCAGGGCTACCTTATTAATTACAATTCAGGAGGGGGAAACAATAATTATGGCATTGGCTCATTTGGCAATAATAACGTGACTGTGAGGAACTGCAGGATATTTGACAGCACGACATCAGGCAATTATGGTTATGGCGTGTATTATAATTCAACAAACCAGAGCTTTGTCATTAACAATTCTGTCTGGTCAAATGGGTCTACGGACAATTATTGCGTTTACTTGTTTGGTGCAACAAATGATACGATTGCGAATAATACGCTCAGGCCAAGAAGCAGTACAGGCGAGATCGGGCTTGTTGCCGAGTATTCCAAAGGGGCAATTGTTTCAGGCAATGTTATTGCAACATATTTCTTGGGCAATGAAAACAACGGTATTGTAATAAGGCAGTCAAACAATACTGCAGTGTTTAACAACAGCATAACAACAGATGGCGACTCATTGAATTATGCTTTGCGCTTATCATATTCCAACAACATTACTGTTGACAACAACACAATTGTGACAGATGGTGAGCTTTCAGGCAATTACGGGCTGTATGTGGGATACTCAAATGACAACAGAATTAGCGGGAACAGAATAAGCACAGTCTCGAGCACGACAAACAATAATGGGATTCAAGTTTCGTATTCATTGCTGAACGTCTTCAGGCACAACAACATTTCAGTCACTAATGGCAGTTATTGCGCATATTTGTCAAATTCAAACAGTTCTGCATTTGAGAATACTGCTTTTAATGGCACTGGCGCATGGATTTATTCCTCAAATGCTGTCAACAATACATTTGAGAATACAACATTCCATACGAGCTCTGGAAGCATAAACTTGCCGTATGTATTCAACTTGAGCAGTTCTGCAGATGTCACCAGGGAAAGGCTGCTCGTGAGCAATAACAAGGCGTTCGTGAACAGCACTGCTTTGCCGTTTATTATGAATGTGACCGGAATTGTCACGCTTTATTCGGTTGTAAAGGAGAATCCTGAACCGACTGTGGACTGGTATGATATTGGTTATTACGTGCGCTGTCCTGCTGATGTCTGCACAGAGCTTGGATACACAGACGGCACTTATATCTTCAATGTTTCTCACTTCACATCTTACAGCACGACAGAGGCAGGGATTGTAAACATTACAGGATGCCCGATAACAATCAATAGTAGTGCAAGGCTTGCGCAGGACATTTCATTCACCAGCCCTACAAGTGACTGCATCACGCTTAATGCTGACAACATCACTCTTGACTGCGAGGGGCGCAGCATAACAAGATCAACAACTGGCTCTGATACATCTGCAATATATGCCGTAGGCTACACGAATGTTACTGTGAAGAACTGCAACATAAAGCACATCAACAGTAATGATGCAGGATACTTTTATGGGATATATTTCTTTGGCACAAGCAGCAGCGCAATTCTGAATAACACAGTCATTATTGATAATAAAGTAAATTCAGTTTTCAATTCTGTAGACAGCGGGGCTGTTTATGTAATTGGTAATAATAACATTGTTGGAAACAATACGGTGAGCTGCAACAGCAGCGTGACACTTCCACTCACAAGCGGCACTTTGTACTGCCTGCAAACACACGGCAGAAGAAACAATGTTTCCAATAATGAAATAAGCGCGAATGCAGGCACGAGCATTGCATTGGATTCAATTGCAGTCTATGCTGCAGCAAGCTCGTTTGTAGACAGTAATAACACGTTTGCAAACAACAGGATACGCGCAATAGGGACAACAGCAGGGATTAATAATGGCATGTTTGTTGAGGCAATTGATACAAAGCTTTACAATAACACTTTCAGCGGCTCGCCAGCATCAATGCTTAAGCTCGAAAACAAAGTTATTGCGAATGTTACTACCATCAACAGCACAAGTGGGGCATGGATTTATTCAACATCTGCATCCCAGTTTGAGAATACCACTTTCTTGATGGCTTCAGGCAGCATCAACATTCTGCCTCTTGTCAGCATACCTGCAGGTAGCCGCGTGCTGAACAAGTCGCATCTTAACATCTCAAACAACAAGGCATTCCTGAACAGCGTTAGCAGGAATGAGTGGAATGCTTCAGGAATCATCACGCTATACGGCATTACAGCCGTTTCGCCCGCGCCTATTGTTGACTATGAGGATGACGGTTCATATGTTAATTGTCCTGCGGATGTGTGCACAAGGCTTGATTATTCAGGCGCTGCTTACAAGTTCAATGTCTCGCACTTCACGTCTTTCTCAACAAAGGACACTGTCATAAGCAGTTGTCCTGTCACGATTAATGAGAGCACAACATTGTCAGGGAATTTGTCGAGCAACACATCCTGCATAACAATTGGCGCAAACAACGTTGTTCTTGACTGCAATGGGAGCACCATAACATTTGGCATAAGCTCAACACCCCAGTCAGCAGGCATAAAGGCAGATACTAGAATAAATGTTACAATTGGCAATTGCACAATAATCCTTGGAAACTCAAGCGCGGAATTTGCGCAAGGCATAAACATCAATGCCGGCGGAAACATTACAATAATCAACAACATAATCCAGGTTAATGGCAAAAGAAACAACACAGGAATACATCTGTTTTATCCTGATTATGACAAAATACGGTACAACACAGTAACTGTGCACGGCTCTCAGGAAGGAAATTATGGAATCAGGTTCTATTCGTCATACTATAATAACATAACAGGAAACAATGTCAGTGTGAATGGCACAACAAACAACGTTGCAATTTACTTAGCTGCATTCAGTTATGGTAACGTGTCAGCGAACAATGCAACAGCAAAGGGAACTCTTGGAAACAATTATGGAATGCACCTCACTGGAGTATCAAATGGTAACACAATTGAGAGAAACAAGGTCATTGTCTATGGGGATGCTAATTCTGATTATGGGATTCGCTTGTACGTTTCAGTCAATCATAACAACATAACAGGCAACACAATCTTAACAGGCGGGCCCGGAAGCGACCAGCACGGCGTTGTGTTGCAAGACGTGAACAACAACAGGCTGTTGTTTAATAATATCACAACTACGGGTCCGAACAGTTATGGCGCTTATATCCAAAGTGGAAATAACAACAGGTTCAATAAGTCCAAATTTAACACAACGCAATGGGTTTATTCTGACTTTCTTTCCACAACTTATTTTGAGAATACAACTTTTGTCAGGAGCCATGGCAGCATTTTGCTCCAAAAATTTACACTTGTCGGGACGTATAACATCTCAGAGGCAGTTATTAACGTTACAAATAATAGGGCATTTGTCAACACGGGCAAGTATTCCAGCCTTAACAGTTCAGCGATTGTGTCGCTTAACAATATTTCATACCTGGACCCTTCGCCTCTTGTTGATTGGAATGATGACGGCATTTATGAGTATTGTCCGGCAAACAAGTGCGCTGAGCTTGGATATTCGGAAGGTGTTTTCACTTATAATGTCACACACTTCACGAGTTACAGTTCTTCAGAGTCCGCATCAATAATAACCGGTTGTCCTGTGAGTATCAATGAAAGCTCGTGGCTTGCAAATGATGTTTCTACAACAAGTGGTTGCATAATCTTCAATGCAAACAATATTGAGCTTGAATGCGGTGGCAATGCTATAACTTATAACACTGATGGGGTTGGCAGTGATGCAGGAATTTCTGCTTCAGGAAAGAGGAATATTACAGTAAGGAATTGCAGGATAGTTCTTGGAAACCAAGAGGCATCAAATTCTCCGGCAATATACGCGGCTTACACGAACAACAGTCTCTTCGTGGACAACACAATACTAATTGATGGCAAAGAGAACAATCGTGGAATACTGCTTGAAAACATGTCAAACTATAACAGGGTTTTGCAAAACCGCATCAGCACGAGAGGGAACTATAGCCACGGTATTTTTGAATACTTGTCAACGAACAACACAATTCAGGGCAATGTTGTGAGCACGAGTGGAATTACTGAGAATTCAGGGATTTATTTGACTCACAGCTGGAGCAATGCAGTTTATGATAACAATGTCACAACAAACGGCACAGACGTTTACAATCACGGAATAATCCTTGATTATTATGCGCAGAACAACAGTATTGAGCGAAACGATGTTGAATTGTTTGGCGATGGCGGCAGCAATTATGGCATATACCTTGTCACGAGCAGCAGCAATAATAACATCACTGCGAACAATATAAGAGCACACGCTTCACTTATTGGCAACAACCCGTTAGTGATACAGAGCGATTCAATCAACAACAGGTTCAGCTTCAACAACATGACAGGAAGCGATGAGGCAGTTTATGCAGTTTATGTCCAGCTTTCTTCAGGGCAATCGTTTAACAATACGTTGATTAATAACACCCGCGCGTGGTGCTACTTTGATGATGCATCACCTTCAAGCTTTACAAACACGACATTTGAGACGTCCTCAGGAAGCATCAACCTGTTCGTGTTCAACGTGAGTGACGGTGTTGGGCTTGACCTTACTGACGCAGTTATGAACATAATGCCAAACAAGGCATTCCTCAATTCATCTGCATTTGAAGACCTTAATAGGTCCGGAATTGTAACGCTTTACAGCATCGTCTATATTAAGCCCAAGCCTCTTGTTGATTTTGAGGATGATGGCAGCTATGTTGATTGCCCGGAAAGCATTTGCACAGAACTTAGTCATTCAGGAAGCACTTATTCGTATGCAGTTACCCATTTCACTTCCTACAGCAGTTTTGAGGAATTACCAATAACACTGTCAAAGTCTGACAGTCCTGACCCTGTGACTTCATCTGGATTGCTCAATTACACAATAAGTATTTATGCAAACAGGACTGCTGCAAACGTGACTCTTACTGACATTTATCCCTTGCAGGTTGTTTATGTCAGCTCCCAGCCAGTTCCTGTTTCTGGGACAAACAATACCTGGATTGTTGGCAATTTGACTGCTGGAGAGAACAGGACTATTAACATCACTGTCCGCGTGCTTGAAATCCTGAATAACACCATAATCAACAATACCGCAAATGTTACATTGCAGAATGCTACTGGCGGATGGGATAATGCATCAGTTGAGGAAGCAACTACAGTGATTAATTACCGCATCATAAACAGCAACATAACGAACAGCACAATAACAAATTGTACAATAATCAACTCAACAGTCATTGATTCCACTAAGCAGGACTGCGTAATTATCAATAGCGTAATCATAGGCTCAAACAACATTAACTCAACAATAATTGACAGCAATGAAACAAACAGCACGGACAATAACACTTATGTTTCCGAGAGTTATCTGTATGGTGCAGTAAAGACTGACAGCCGCATTAATGCCACAAACATCACAAACAGCAACGTGACTAATGTCACTCTCACTTATTGCGTTGTTGAGAATTCCACGTTGTATAATGTTGTTAATTCCAGCTGCAATTATGCTAATGTCAGGCAGGAACCTCCTGTTCCACCGCCTCAGCCTTATCAGCCGCAGGGAGGTAGTGCCGGCAAGGGTTATGAGATTCCTCGCTGGCCGCCGCCCGCGCCCTTGCCCGGGCAGGCCTGTGTTGAAAACTGGGCTTGCGAGGAATGGTCAAGGTGCGAGGGAGGAAAACAGCGCAGGGTTTGTGTTGACTTGAATAATTGCAATATCACAAAATATGTACCCCTGACTGAGAGAGCGTGCGGTCTTGAGCAAATACAAGAACTGCCTGCTGAGGAACAGCCTGAAATTCTAAGACCGGAAAAGCCCGTAATGCCTTTGCCAGAGCTTGTTGCAGGGGTTACTGTGGTTTTGCCGGTAGTGATTGATACCTTGCTTGTTGTGCTTGCCCTAATTGCAGTTATTTCGTTGATTATTGGTTCTGAGAAGCGCTCAAACATAATGTTGCGAGTCATTACTGTCTTGCTTATGCTTGCTGGTTTTGCAGGAATCGTGAGGAACTACATTGCAGGAGAGGGCTTGTTGTTATTCCAGGTGATTTCCTTGTTGGTGATTGTTGTGGTTCTAGTGATTGTCTGGCTTGTTGATTACCGTAAGTCAGGTAGGAAAGCGGTGCTTGAAACCGCGCCATCACCTGGCCTTCCAGAAGGTGTTGAGCACATTGAGGAAGTAACACTTCCTGAGCCAGCAGTACAGTCAATGCCTGCTGGAGTGCGTGTTGAGGAAAAACCAAGTAAGGTTATTGAACAAGAAAAGCCCAGGGAAATGAAGATCTATGTTACTCATCCGGAACCAAAACAGCAGCGTGTGGAAAAGGGTGTGTCGTTCAAGCCTGTTTTGCCTGAAAAATCAGAAGAGCGAAAGGTCTATGTCACGCATGCAGAGCCACGGCAAAAGCGCATTGCAAGGGAAAAGCCGGCAAGGGCATACCGCCCTGTGCTTGAAAAAGTTGCTGAACTCAAACCAGAAGGTCCTGGACCAATGGATATCGAGTCAGTATTGAGGCGCAGCAAAAAGACCTTGAGGAAAGTGCATAAGACGCTTAAGAGAATGAAGAAAAGGAAGTGAAAAATGAAGAATGACGTGATTCCAGGCAGCAATAGCAGGAAAGTTGCTGTGTTGGTTGGCAAGAAAGCAATGAAACGTAATGTTTCATTAGTGATT
>JAWAAW010000016.1:0-16739 GCA_038884975.1 Candidatus Woesearchaeota archaeon | reverse complement strand
TCAAATGGCTTTTCCTGCACTTTTATCAAGCTATTTTCTTTCATATTGAAAATAATTACTTGTGACCTTTGTGCAACCCAAATATAGTGACGAGAACAAATAGTATGTAAGGTCATAGCTTAAATAAGTTATGAATTAACAAATAAGTCAACAGGTGCGATGTTATTGTTGCTTTTGTGTTTAACGTTAAACATTAACACAGAACGCCTAACGCTAAAACGCTGGTTAAATGCTTGACATCAAAGAATTTACTTAACGTGTCTAATTGTGGAGAAGTTATAAGGCTAGAGGCACCCTATGGCCCAATAAACTTAGTTCAACCCAAAAGTTGGCACAGTACATCACTGACTATCACCACTTTTTGGTTGATGGTTTAGGAACGCTGGTCTAAGCAGTCCATTCTGGTATAATAAGAGTGTTATGCTACAATTGGGTATTTCCCCAAGTGAAGGGATTTGTTCGTATGAGATTCCCAACGCAAGACCTATTATTGATCTGATTGGTCCTCCGTGAGAAACCAACAGAATGTTTTCACCTTCATTGTGCTTGGAAATAATGTCCTTTAGTATCCGTTGTGAGCGCACAACCAGTTCTTCGAGCGATTCACCATTCGTCGGTCGCAGTTTCACACCATCTCTTATTTTACGACATTCCAGCTCTGGCATCACTTCAGTCCAGAGCTTGCCTTCCCAGTTTCCAAAATCTCTCTCAGTGAGATCATCACAGATGATAATGGGACAGCGTGATTCGACAATGATTTCTGCAGAATGCCGTGCGCGCTTGAGCGGTGATGAATACGTTACAGTCAGTGGTATGTTCTTAAAGTAATTCCTACAGAAAACTGCCTGCTGTCGTCCTTTCTCATTTAATGATGTATCAATGCGCCCTTGAACACGGTTTTCAGCATTCCAGCCAGTTGCACCGTGACGAACCAAGTAGATGTTCATTACCTAAGACTCCTCTTTTTGAGCCAGCGCTCCACATCCCTAATACTCTCCAATCCGAGGTATACACGTAGCTCTTCCTTGTTCATTCTCCCACCAAAATAATTAATGGAATAATTCCACTCGCTGTTGTCCTCTCTTCTTGTGAGGAGCCGGCTATCAATTATATACCAAGACAAAGCATCATCATATTTAGCGTATTGCAAGTGCTTGTCTCCTTCCGGACGTATTGCATGCACCTTTCTGCAGGCCTGCTCGAGGCTGCGAAACTTATAATGGCGAGAAATAATGTGTTCTGGCGAGATGCAAGCATTGATGCCAGCAGGCATAATAGGGCTATGACCTATATTTGTCCAGATGTCAATTCCTGGATAATTCTTGAATACTCGGAACATATTACTCGGAAAATACGAGTAATACGTAATCCGTTTTACAACGGACTCTATAGAAGGATCATCTTTATCTGTCATCCAGAATTCCATATTATCGCATTGGATGACATCAAAACCTCTGCTCTGCTGGTGTTCAATAAAATCAGCGATGTTCTCCATAGTCTTGGTCTCAAAAAACTCATCTGCATCTGCAATAAGAATCCACTCAGGATTATGCTTATTCGCCAATTCATATCCTTTTTTCAAAAGGGCAATTACATCGAAACCTTTAGTTTGTAAAACCGTGAGTTCAAGCACACCATTTCCTTTGTAGTGTGCACAGATGTCTTGCGTTCCATCCGTGCTGCCATTATCAACGATTACGGCAGGGATATTTTGATCAAAATACCAGCGGAGGTTTTCATCTATTATGTCCGCCTCATTCTTAACATACAGTATTCTCAAAATGCGCATTGCACCCACCGTGCTATTTGTTGAACTGCCTTGTCCTCAGATAAATTAAGTCCGCAAGACTTGAGGTGATTAGGCAGCAGACGCTTTATTTTATCATGCGGTGCTTTAGGATCATTCAGCTCACGAGCATAAATACCAATCATCATTAAATTATATTGAAGTAATGACATATCTGTTTGATATTTGTGATAATGGTTTAGTGTTCCAAAATATGACCGCAAGATTCCTTCTGCAACAATTGAGTCAGCCCCTGCGTGCGTGATAAGAATTGCGAGATCCAGATACCTTGTGGTCCTTGAGAGAAAATCGAAATCAATTCCTACCGCAACATTATCCTTTCGAATTATTAAATTATTTGTATTGCCGTCACCGAATCCGAAGACAAGCCGTTCTGTGTGCAATGCTGCACAACAGTTTTCCAAAGCAGATCGTATCTCTCTCGTCATTCTCACTTTCCTCGCATTTGCAACGGCATCAGCACCCTCAATAATATCCTCAGGAGCACGATAAAACAAGCTTTCAGTTGGTATTGCTGAATCGTGAAGTTTCTTAAAATAACAGATAACCGATTTATAATCTTCTGGAACTGAGGGATGTCTACCTTCAACAAACTGCTTTACGGTGATTCTTGCAACAGGATCCACAAATCTTAACGAGGGCAATGGAATTCCGTTGCGTGGGAAGTGTTCGTACGCGAACAGTTCTAATTGAAATGGATCTTTTCCCCCGTAAATTTGTCTCACAAATTTTTTTAAGACAAATTTGCCATCTCTTGCCTTTAGTAGATACACTTCGTTTTTGTTATCACAGTCGATGCGACTAACATACACATCGAACAGATTGAGTTTTTTGATGTATTCTTCTATCATCGTCTGACCGCATTGAATTGTATAATCACATCTTCAACCGAATGCGCTTCAATTACCGGAATCTGATATTTTACAGCTTCTTCGCGGAAGTATGCATCGATTTTCTTGATATTCTGGAAATCCTGCTCAGTGATTACGCGCCTGGTGTGAGTACCTCCTTGAAGTCGCTGAGCGAGTAATTTATCATCAGAAACCGTTAGTATAACATATCCTGCCACGTTATGTGTGTGATAAAGCTCAGGAATTAAATGATTTCCCTCGATAACTAATGAAGTGCCTTCTCGTTTTGCACGTGTTATGCATGAATCAATCGCTGAATAGATACGTCTTGCTTGCTTGATAAGATGGGCTACCGGCTTTTTGGCTCGAAATGTAAATTCGTATAGAAACGAGTCTAACATTTGATTTGTTTGTGATTTCACTATTTCTCTAATAAAGCCTGTGCCAAGCCGATGATCCAGCTGATATCTTAGGTCAAGCGCTCTTGCAAGTGTAGTTTTCCCTACTCCCGCAGTACCTGTGATCAGAAAGATGGGCTTATCCATGGTGTAACATCCTCTGATAAACTCTTTCAATCGCTTCATAAGATAGTACCAATAGCTTGCTATCGCAATCCCTTTTCTTTTTTGCTTCAAAAAGTTGCCTAAACACCTCAACATCACCGAAGTGTTTCTTGCTCTCTTCCAACACCTGTTCAATACCATCTGCTATTACCCCTTTATACGCAAGTCCAAAAGCAAGAATATTTTTCACAGCCGAGGCAGTGACTTTCAACAAAGGCGTTATCGAATCTGAATTAAAGGGGAAGATTTTTGGATTCTCCCCAAGATATATCTTTCTTAACTTGGTTATATAATAATGGGCGCGCGGCAGTGCATCTGCACGAATGCGTTCTTCGCTTAGCGTATATTCTAAGGAAACCCTTTTTGTTCGATACAGACAGCGCTGATTTCCCCTTCTTATCATTTCTAACCCCCACCCAGTGAAAAATTCACAGGCACTTTTTCCATTGATTCCTGCCGTAAACTCCTCCCTAGTGAATGGTTTGATATCTACTGCACAGTTCGTAATTTTCATTCCCATTTCCTTCAATTTTCTGATTTGCTCGATAGCTCGATAATCGATTGACTCAACAACGTAAATAAAATCCAGATCTGAGATTCCTTTAACGAAATCTGAATTATTGCCGCTTCCAAATAAGATTATCGCTTGAAGATTATTTCCTAGAAGGTTCACTGATTCCTTTACTAATGCATCGATGCCTGTAGCAATCGCATTGTCAACCATTTGAAAGAATACTGAATTAATCTTTATAATACTTGCTCTATTAACAACATAACAATTAAAAACAACCCATTACTCTTATATCTTATGGAAACAATTGTTTTGGCTGTCATCCCAGACAAACCTGTCGCAAGCAAATTAAGACGTCTTATGAAAAAGTATTCTTCCCTTCTGCACTCGCGTGATGCGCTCAAATTGCCCCCTCATTTTACAATCGTTCCCAGGTTCAAGACAAAGAAATACACCCAACTGATCGATGCACTTACGAAGGCGTGCAAATCAATGACTCCTATCGCTGTGAAATTGGATTCATTAAATTATTTTGAAAGTCCTCCTGTGCTGTTTTTCAACATCGAGTTGACCAAGGAAATTCAACAAATTCATGAACGCCTGCTTGATATTGTTGGGAACTACAGAGAGAAGTGGCTGCGTAAAGAACTTAAAGAACATGCGCATCAGCAAGAACAGCAGGAACTCTTGCGGAGGTATGGCAGCCCGTTTGTCAAACAATTTTACCATCCGCATCTGACACTTGCTGGCGGCGACGTCCATCTTTCAGCTTTCAAGAAACTGTGCGCATCCTTGCCGCACGAAAAACCAGTAGCTCTAGAAATTAAATCAATTCATATTCTGCATAAAAAAAGAGGAGTCTGGGTTGTGGAAAAAGAAATCCCTCTCGGTAATAACTGACGTAGTTTACACGTGAAAACAAACTGATGGCTGATCCTCGATAAAAATGAATCGGCAAATAATACGCTGCATCCAATTATGTAAAAAACAGCCAGATTTAAGATGTTTTCAACTATATCTTTATCAAAATGCTTTTCCTGCACTTTTATCAAGCTATTTTCTTTCATATTGAAAATAATTATTTGTGACCTTTATACAATCCAAATATGATGACGAGAACAAGTAGCGAGTAGGACCGTTGCTTAAATAAGTTGTGAAAAAACAAAAAAAGCCATAACAAATTTATAAGTTCAAAAAAACTCAGCATCTGTTGGTGGTATTCAATGATTCCCTTGCAAATGATAAAACGGCTTGAACTGCAACAATACAGAATTGCAGGCAGACATTCTGCAGTAAAAATATGCCACTGGGTAAAAAAATCACTAAAAGGAGAATGCGTTTGTTACAAAGAAAAATTTTACGGCATCAACTGTCACAGGTGCATGCAAATAAGTCCAGCAGTTGCGTGGTGCCCCAACAGGTGCCTTTATTGCTGGCGAACAGAAAACCCCATAGGCAATGACATGAGCAAAGTCAGTCTTGACGACCCAAAAACAATAATTGATGAATGCATAAAAGGACACAAGTCACTCATCAACGGCCTAAAAGGACACCTCAAGGTCGCGCCTGAAAAATGGAAAGAAGCATGGCAGCCAAACCAGTGCGCAATATCCCTTGTAGGAGAACCAACACTTTATCCCTTGCTTCCACAACTAATAAAAGAACTAAAAAACAGAGAATTTAACATATTCCTCGTTACTAACGGCCAGTTTCCAGAAATGCTTGAAAAACTTGTCAAAGAAAACGCGTTGCCTGACCAATTATACATATCACTTGACGCACCAGACAAGGAATCATACAAAAAAATTGACATACCACAACTAAAAGACTACTGGGAAAGACTAAATCGCTCCCTAGAAATAATGTCAAGAATGACCTGCAAAAAAGCAATCCGCCTTACACTCGTAAGAGGACGCAACATGCACAATCCAGAAGGATATGCTGAGTCAGTAAGGAAAGCAAATCCTGACTTTGTTGAAGTAAAAGGATTCATGCACGTCGGTGGTGCCGAAAAAAGGCTAAAAGAAGAAGAAATGCCATCAATGGATGAAATCCGCAAGTTTTCTGTTCAGCTCGCAGCGCTGACAGGATACAAAGTCAAGGACGAACAAGAAGTCAGCAGGGTTGTCCTGCTCGTCAAACAATCAATCATAAACGCCAAATGCAATGCCCCTTGATAAACGCACTTTCTACAATTATGCGATTATCTAAATGCAAGTGCAGATATTGTAAGGCCCGCCCGGTGCTGTGTTATCAACGCTTGCAAATTCAGTGTCTCTTGGGCACTTGCATTCGGCAGGCGTAATTACTCCTGAAACCCCAATACCGCCCTCAACAGTGCGACAACAGTTGCCGGTATCACACGAGGTTTCAGGGCACTTCGGCTTGCAGCCTGCAACAAGAATAACACAAATCACCAGAATCATAAGCGCGAGTTTTAAGTCCATTCTTATCCAGAATTATTTAAGCACATATATAAACATATTTATGACCTAAAATAAACACCCAAAAATCGCTTGAGGCAGAGAAGAAATGAGTTCTTGTGCTCTGCGTAATAACTATTCTCTGGGAGAGCGCTAAGAATGGAGGGAATGCTTATTTTGTGGCAGTCGAATAAGGCGTCAATTTTTTTGAGCTTCCTAAGCCTCTGAAGCTCATCATCGCGGACATTGCAGACAGTTGGGTTGTTGCCGAACTGCATTTTTATCTCAAACCTTGAACGCGAATAGCTAGCATAGATGGGCAAAGCGCGGTCAACAAGCAACCCCTTTTTGTGCAATTGGTAGACTTCACCGTGCACCCTCATTTCCTGCGTGACATAGTCAGGGCTGAAAGTGTTATTGTCTGCAAATTTCCACACGTATTTTGTCATTCACTCATCACTTGTTTTCTCTGTCTTTTTCTCCTGCAACCTTGTCGTCGCCAAGAATTTTTGGAAATCAACCACCCAACATCTTTATTAATGTTGTGGAACTAAAAGCCAGAAAAATGCTTACCAAGAACACAATCACATAAACAGCCTTGTTCCATGCCAAAACCTTGCTGCCATCAATGCCGGGCAAAGGAAGCATATTAAAGAAGCCAAGAAAGAAGTTAATCTGCATTCCATAATTGCCAATAGGCTTCAGCCCTGTTGGCAGGATAAATATAAAGACTGCAAAAACAAAGCCAAGAGCAAGGTTTGTGAGCGGCCCTGCAAGCGCGATTATGCCATTCTTGCGCCAAGTGACGTGATTCCTGATAAAAACACCCCCGGGTGCAGCAAAGATAAAACCTAAAAAACTGAACAAAAGCATAAGCCCCAACATGAAATCATTAGCCCTGAATTCTGCCCAACAACGATGTTTTTGCGCAACAAACTTGTGCATAAGCTCGTGCCCAATAAAACCGATTCCTGCAGTCAGTCCTGAAACAGCAACAGCAATCCAGAACTTTGTGTCAAGCGAGAATCCTGCAAAAGCTATGGCAAACGCAATGCTAACAAGCAGCCACGCCCTGAACAAGTGCTGGATTTCAATTCTTGAAAAACGCATCATAATGCCTCCGTTAAGCTGCCATTGCGTGGCGCGCGGTGAGGAATCCTGAAATAATTTGAGGCATACCGCACATCATTTTTTCCATCGCCAAAAACCCTGAAAAATACCTGAGTTTTCAAGTCTGAGGAAAGATCATAATTTTTCTGCCTGAAAAAAGCAAGGCAGATGTCAGAGATTTCCCTTTCAGCCAAAGGCATCGGCTCAGGATATCTTCTTGAGGGATGCACAACCAGCGGCACAAAAAACCCGTTTCCGTCCGGGCCGTAAAAGAAAACATGGCTCCTTTTCTTTTCATAAGAAACCGCAAGGAATGCTGTCGGTGGTGTAAAACTCTGCGGCCGCAGAGGTAGCAATTCTGACGGAATGACAAAAAACCAGCCCACAATTCTCGAATAAGCACTTCTTATTTTTGGAGAGTAATAATACGCGTTCGTTCTTCCTTTGTTTTTCAGACCTTGCCACAGTTCTACGAGTGCATCAGCATAAACGTATTCACTTCCTTTCTTGAGGTATTTTGGGTCAATGATGTATCCTTTTGGTTTTTCACGGTATTTTGGAGCATCCTTCAAAAGAAAGGCATAAGCACGTTCGCCACATAATCTTCCTCTTGCAATCTCGTCTGCAGCCTGCCTTATTCGCTGCTCGAATGCAGGAAAAAACCTTGTAGCGGGCGGTCGATCAGAATAATACCAGTTCCGGATCGTTTGAGACGAACAACCAAGCTGTTTCTTAATCGAAGAAACAGGCATTTCACATTCTGCAAGATAATAAACAAGCAGTCTTAACAATTCCTGCTGTAGTCTTCTATTGCGTGGCAAGGTTCTTCACCCCCGAGTCAGTTCCTCAACCTTATCATCCACAAGAAGAGTGTTCTCGTGGACTGCGACCATGCTTTTGTTCTTCTCAACCAAAGGCGGATAGTTATGCAAACAACCGGCAAGATTCAATTCCCTTATTGCAAGACTTGCCCTCCCTTGCCCAAAGGTCTTTGCAAGCCACCTTGTCGTGAAAGGAAGATTTGCGTATGCCTCGCCTATGAATTTCATCGCGTCCCTTGCGTAAGGCGACCTCACCGGCTTTTTGTTCACGAGCGAGAAAATGTTTGCCCTCTCTGATTCTTCAACAACCCCTGCGCCTGTTGTGGTAAACGGCTCAATCGCAATGACCTGTCCCTTGACAAGCTCTATCTCTGAACCGGTGTCAACATTAGGTATTGACGGCTGGTCATGAATAACAAAAGGGCTGAGCGTGTGACCTGAAAGATTTCTTACGGGAGCAAATCCTGCCGCGGTTATTGTTTCCTCTATCGCCCTGCCAATGTCACCAAGCTTTGCTCCAATCGCAACAACCTTTTTTGCCGCCTCATAAGCATCTTTTGCAGTCTTTATCAGGTCAGAATATTTACCTGTAAGGTCTATTGTTGCCGCGCAGTCCCCAATGCACCCATTAATGTGAGCGCCAACATCAAGGCATATCAGCTTGTCATCACAAAGCGTGTTGTCATCAGCATCAGGAGTAAAATGAGCTGCGACCTCGTTACAACTTACCTGAACAGGCCAGGCAGGCTTTGCACCAAGCTCAATTATTCTCTGCTCAACCTGCTCGCAAACATCACGCAGCAGGGCGCCCTTCCTGATAAGACCCGCACCATATTGCAATGCTTCAGCAGCGATTTTGCCTGCCTTTCTCCACTCACCCACGTTTTCAGGCGTGACCAGCTCCATAGCAGATGGGGAATAACAGATGTTTAAAATGATTGCGGTAAGAAATTCCACGTACCAAATCATACTGCTTTGGTAGCTTCGTAAAGAATTGCCTCCGCATCCTCAAGTTCAGCAATGAGCATGTCAATCCTACTTCTCAGAAGTTCAGGAGGCAGCACTGTATATATCCTGAGCGTGTCAATAAGCGGGTGAGGAAAAGTCTTTTTCTGGAATGAGTATTTCATTTGTTCAAGAATAACCCTGAAGCTGTCCATTGACCTCTCAATCCGCTCTCTTGCCTCATTTGCGCGCAACTCAATACGCGCAATTTCTGGCTTTGCCACACCCGCAGCCTCTGCACGAGCCCTTAACGCAACAGAAAGATTCTTGAGCATTATTCCAGCAGACCTTATAATTGCCAAGAGCTCATTTATTCCTGCAATAGCATAGCCCTGCACATCAGGGGAGTTTTCGCCACACTCCTTTGCAAGTTTTTCAACACCAAGAACAAACCCCTCTACCTTCTTGTAAAATTCCCTAATGCGCTTTCGTGCGTCAGCAGACAATTCCATCAACTGAGCAAATAACTGATTTCATTAATAATTGTTTCTATGTAATCAATCTTTTCGCCAGCAACCAATCTTTTGCCCGTCTCTAATGCGCACTTTTCAAGTGCGGTGAAAGGGAACTGTTTTCTTGACTTCTGAATCCCAGCAAGGCTGGAGGACAATTCCAGAATTCTTTCCACAGGAACTCCTGCTGAATACTGCCTGCCTTGCACAATTCCAAGAAGCAAGACATACCTGGCAATCCCTGCATTCATCGGATCAAGACAATCAATTGCACGCATGCTATTAGCAAATTCCTCATCCTGCTTTGCAGTTCTTGAGGCATAAAACACCTCCCAAGCCTGCTTTACATCATCAACACAGGCATTGATCGGCTTAAAAAAACTGAAAGAAACTCCTCTCATAAGGTCATCAAGCGAGTCTGCCATTTTAGTACAACACCCCAACAAGAACTCTCTTTATCATTTTAAACCTCACTTTTATTGGGTCTGGCGCCGGATTATTATCTCCCTTGACTATCGCATACCAGCCGTTCTCGTCAGTTCCTATCTGAATAACCCTGTGTATGATTATCCCGTAAGAACCCGCATCATAGCTTATTATGTCACCAACCTGTATCTCATCAGGAGTCAGCGGGACAATCTGTATTGCCTGCGAACCATCATCAATTAGTGGGTCCATAGAGTTTGTGTCTGTGAATATTGCTGTCTCAAACTTCCTCCCTGCAATACCATCAATAATCACCCTGTTATCTGTTACGTGAACGTCACCGAGCTTCAGCCTGTCTGCAGGAGAGGGTTTTTCGCGGCTTTCAACGATGGAATAAGTTGTTTTTAACTGTGTCGCGGCAGATTCTGTGTTGTCCTGCACAGGCATTGCCTCAACCATTGCAAGGCTTGAGAAATACGCATGGGAAAGCCAGCCAACTACAAATACCATCATTGCAAACACAAACAGTTGTTTAAGCATAATGCCCCCATAATATAATCACTTCATAGTGACGAACTATTTATAAAGCTTTGCGTTTAGTCCTTATCAAGCAGTAGTAATATAAAGGGGGAATTGTATTAATGATGAAATGACCCATGACACAATCGCACTACTGGCTTTGCTTGCGTTGCTCGGAATAACCCTGCTTTTCAACAGAAAACGGCTCAAGGCACATTCCTTCCTGAAAGTGTTTTATTTCTGCATGTACAGAACAAAGATAGGCATAAAGGCAATGGAGCATATAGCCAGAAAGCACGAAACCCTGCTAAAAAGGCTCGGCTATGCCATGATTCCAGTATGCTTTATCGGAATGCTCGTAATGATTGAAGAATTGTTCAGAGGACTTGTTCTGCTTGTCCAAAAGGCAAACGCAATCACGGTCGGAGTAGTCCTCCCAATACAGGCAAAAGGAGTATTTTACGTGCCATTCTTTTACTGGATAATCAGCATTATTCTCATAATGCTTGTTCACGAATTCGGCCACGGACTGATTGCAAGAGCTCACAGCGTCAAGATAAGGTCGACAGGCTTTGCATTCCTCGGAGCAATAATCCCAATTGTTCCCGGGGCTTTTGTCGAGATAGACGAAAATCACCTTGCAAAAAAATCAAGGTTTGCCCAGCTCAGCGTTTTCTCAGCAGGACCCTTTGCTAACATTGCCCTTGGCTTATTTTTCTGGGCAGTTTTTATCGGAATGCAGCACACAGACTGGGCTTCAGCAATATTCAAATGGCTTCTTGGGCTTGTTTTCTGGCTGTTCGTACTAAACCTTGGAGTTGGCTTGTTCAACCTTGTCCCTCTTGGACCTATTGACGGCGGAAGAATGCTCCACACAACCCTTGAGCACTTTGTGCATCACAAACACGCAAAAAGAGTCTGGCACACGGTCAGCATTGTAATGCTTGCAATAATCGCAGTGACTGTGATTTCTGCGTTTGTTTAAAAAGAGAAAGAAAAAGAAAAAATTTAGCTGCTATTTCTCAGCAGCCCTGATTTATGTAAGACAATTCAGTGCTCCAATAGCTTGGAAGTGTGTCCCAAGGATTGGGAAGCACGTCATTTGTCACGTACACATATCCTGCATTTCTGTTCTTCGACTTCGTCAGTATGGCGTCCTTCATGTTCTTTGATGACGAAGTTGCATAAACAAGGTGCGTGAACTTGCTTGCAGGATAATTGAACACCCAGCTCGGAACGCTCCACGTCTTATATGTATTATATGTCCCCTCAAATATTACTGTGTTGTCGCTTATGTTTATGTAGCCCTGGTCAGGGACTGTGCCCGGATTAAGGGACACAAACGCACCAGTGTGTTGTTTCACATAATTAGTGATGTTCTGATAGTACGGCAATGCTGCTGCACTGCTGTTGACCTCATCAAAGAATATTCCGCTTACATTGTACCACTGGTAATAAAGGTCAACCTCACCTTTCACAGCGTCAATATCCCGCTGACTGTAGCTCGTGTGCACATACCCAATGACCTTTATGCCTGCATTCCTTGCATTCTGGACCGCAGTCACATAATCAGAATTCTGGCTTGAGCCCGGACCGCTTGCAGGGTTCATTATCATTACGTTAACAATCGGCGCGCCAGAAATTGCTTGGGTCCAAAGGCTTCCGGGATAAAAATATGCAGGAATAAACATTTTCTGGCACAAAACCGCCTTTGCCGGCGGAGACTTTGCAGCCACCAAAAAAACAAACAATGCCGCCAAAAAGGCGCACTTCACTACTAATTTTTTCCAATCACTCCTCATTTTTTTCATCACCTCTGTTGTTTATTTTTAAAGCGTGTAATTAACCAGCAAAGCAGGCCTTTGTGATGCAGCTGAGCTGTCACTGCTCGTGAAGTCCTTGCGGTTGTTGTTTGACTGCGAAATCATAATGATTCCGTAGTTAGGATACGTGCCATTATGCCAGGACTTAACAAGCTGAGTGACGTTCCAATAATAATACTTATTAGCAGAACCAACAAGCACAGAAGCCCACACAGTGGAGCTATAATCGCCGCCTGCTGTTGCCCAGCTGTTCACTCCATCGTATTTATTCCAAGTCACGTTGTTCTCATACCATTGTTGCACAAGCCTTCGCACAGTAACGTTGTTATTTGTTGTTTTTTGCACGCTCGGCACGTAAAGCTGCATAATTGCACTTGAGATGTCAGCATTTGTAGGGATGCTGCTCAAATTCCAGCTGATAAGCGCGCGCAACGAGTTTGTCTGCACTTTTAGCGGGTTTGCAGTGCCGTAGTTCGTGTTCGGGCTTGATGATGAAATGTAAGCATCCTTGCCTGCAACAGAATCGGGCTGTATGATAATGCCGTAATTCGTGTAATTAATGCCGGGATTAGTGGAATTAACAACAATAACAAATTGTGTCACGACATCCTCAAGATCTGATGCGCTTGTTGTAATGTTGGCATAGTAAGTTCCCGAAAGCGATGCATTAAGAGTCCAGTTAACACTTGCAGAATCACCAGCACTTATTAACCCAATTTCTTGTTCTGCAGAACCAATAATCTCAATATCCTCAGGGACCGCAAGGACAACAACAACATTCTCGGCATCAGCGCTTCCGATGTTTGATATTGTTGCATTTACTACAAAAGGAATGCCGGTTGTGCCTTCTGGAACAGCAACACTTGTTGTTAACAAAGGGCTCCCAACCCAATCCCGGCTCATGTTAACAGCTGCCCAAGCATCAACCCTCCCAGTGCCTTGAGCATTAATGTCATAGCTCAGGTTTATTGCGGTCATTTTGATTATCTGCTTTACTTCTTGCGGAAGCAGCTTCTTTTGTTCAAGCATTAAAGCAACAACACCAGAAACATGGGGCGCTGAAAAAGAAGTGCCAGAATAATCGCTAAAAGAAACCCCATCCTTGTTTGCAGCAGTTATTCCAACACCAGGAGCAACAACGTCAGGCTTTTCAAGACCATAATCAGTGGGTCCGCGTGATGAAAAACTTGCAACAGCGTCACCATCAGACGCACCCACGGTTAAGGCATTTTCTGCACAAGCAGGAGTCCAGATTGACTGGCTTGAAGGACCACTATTACCTGCAGCAACAACAATCGTGATGTTCTTGCCGCTGTTGTTTACTGCAACAGCAAAAGGGCTCTGATAACACTGCGAAACACCGGCTCCAACACTTATCTGAAGCACCTGCGCACCATGTTCAATGGACCAATCAATCGCAGCAATTGCGTTGGAAGAAGAAACACCGCACTGCAAAGGATTTTCATTGATGACCCTGCCAACTTTTGCATTGAAAAGCTTTGCACCCGGAGCAACGCCGGCGTACGTCTCATCAATACAGCCAACTGTGCAAGCAACAGCAGTGCCATGATTGCATCGGTCATCAAGAATTCCTTCTGGAGTAAAGTCATATTCAAGAATCACCTGTCCTACAAGGGCAGGGTGGGACTTGTTTATTCCAGAATCAATTATTGAAATATTGATTCCTGTGCCATTTCCAAAATCAGCCCAAGCACGCGTGGCATTTATAAGAGGAACAGAGGAGTCAAGCGAAAAAAACAACAATTCATCCTCCCATACGTATTTTGTTTCTGCAAGCCCTGCGATTTCACTTATTGCATCTGCAGGACATTCTGCCGAAATACCTTTTAGAGCCTTTAGGGTGTGTCCTTGCTTGCACCCAAGTTCCTTAAGCATTTTTTTGTCAGGCATTGAGTCAGAATATTCTATTATTATTGGAACAAGCTCAGGACCTTTTGCTTTTTGTAGTTTTGGATGAATTTTTTGCGTAAAGTCCTTTGCTGCAGCAACACCAAAAGCAGAAAATGCAAAAAATATCAACAAGAATAGGGTAATTATTTTTTGTTTCAGCGCACATCACCTCTTTCTTTTCTGCCAGCTTAAAACAAAGATATAAAATAATTCGTATTAACTCAGTAGTAAAAATACAAGTATTACAAAGGAAGTAAAAAAAAGAAAGGAATTTATACCCTTTTTGCAGAACTTAATAGCAGGGGGAGGCAAGATACTACATAAAAAGTATTTACTCCATCCAACATACAAAAAATACTACAAAAAAAGTAAGTGATAGTGTGGTTGGGGAGAAAGAAAAAGAGGAAAACAGAATAAAAGAACTACAAAAAGAGATAGCAAAACTATCTACTGAAGAGCTCAAAAAAATACAATCCCACGTGCAGTCAGAACTAAACAAGAAACAAACAAAACTACCACAACACTTGCCAGTATCCATATTTTCAACACGACTCAGCCCTGCAGAAGCAGTCGTCAAATACCTGAAAGAGCACCACGCCCTAACATTCAGCGAGATTGCAAAACTGATTAATCGCGACCAGCGAGGAATCTGGGGATCTTATTCACGCGCAAGAAAAAAACATCCTGAACGTTTTGACATCAAGCTTGCGTCATACACAATACCAGTTTCGTGCTTCAATGACCGCTCAAGGTCAATACTTGAACACGTCGTGACATACCTAAAGGACTCAAAAGGGCTCAAGCCAGCAGAAATATGCACACTCCTCAACAAAAAAACAAGCACGATATGGACTGCGTACCAGCGCAGCAGGAGGAAACAAAATGCGTAAGCTTCCATTTGTTTTCCTCCTGATTGCTTTGCTGGGGATAGCACATGCAGCACAGCACGCACAAAACACCGTTGCAACAGCTGCAGAAGCCGTAACACTGACTGCTGAAAAAACCACTCCTGCCGAGCCAGACTTGTTTGGCGGAAAGCTTGAAGCGCTCACAAACCCTGTTGAAGTATTCATTGAGGACCATACAGGCAAGCAGAAAACAATACCTGCAACCGCAGTCCTTGATCCTGCAACAGGAAAACCAACACGTCTTGAGAAAAACAAAAAACACAACATCCTACTCAACATTTCAAATGAAAGCCGCATAATACTAAAAGGCATACTAATCAAGGAAGCAAGACTACCAATCAGGATTGAAGAATTAAGCATAAAAGGTTTCAAATCAGTTATTGCAATAGACCTTTCAAACATTGAATTCGATAACGCAACATATCACCTAAGAGCAACAAGTCACGAATTGTTCAAGTGCAAAGACTGGAATTACACAGAACAAAAATGCAAAGGCAAATGGAAGAAAATAAAAGACACAATCCCGGGAAAGACATACGCAATAAAGCTTGGACCAAATGACCCTGCACTTGCAGAAGGAGAAGGAATATTCTTCGACGGATTCGAAAACGGCTTCGTGCCAAACCAATGGTTCGTCAATGGCACAACTGTAAGAAGATGGACAACAAGCACAACAAACCCGTATGAAGGCGTACAGCACGCGCAGGCAACAAACACAGATGGTCCGACCTCACTCGTTGTTAACGTAAGTACACAGAACTATTCAACAATAACAATCAGCTATGCGCGCAGGCTTGTCGGCATAGATTCAGGCGATGAATTCGCTGCAATGTGGTATAACGGAACACACTGGACAACACTCGAAGCAACAGGCTCAGGAACAGCAAACGACGCAAAATACATCATAAAAAATTACACACTGCCCGCAAGCGCAAACAACAACACAAAATTCCGGCTCGAATTCATGTGCAACGTAGACCTCACCAACGAATACTGCAGAATAGACAATGTAAGAGTAAACGGAACAAGCAATGACAAAACACCACCAACAATCCACTGGACAAACACAAGCAGCACAACGCCCTTTGTCGGAGATTCGGTATGCCTGCTCGCAAGTGTCTCTGATGCAAGCGGAGTCAAATCCGTAAGCGCCAGCATCAAACTGCCAAACGGAACAACAATAACACTCCCACTATACGACGACCTAACATGCAACAGCATACCAAAAGACAACGTATTCTCAAACCACATCACCCCACCACTGGAAGGAATTTACAACTGGACAACACTAAACGCAACAGACAAAGCAGGAAACACAAAACAAACAACAATCGCACAACAACTCGAAGCACTACTCCACCTACCACAAACACACGAACAACACCCACCCACCCTATCACGATACAACAACGGCACAATAATACCACCAGAACTCATCAACACATCAAACAACGTCTACGCAACACAACCACTACCAAAAAACACAATAACTTACACATACTTCAACTGGACACTAAACATCTCCGAAGAAATAATCACATCAAACATAACAATAGAACACAAGTACGACGGCACAGCAGGAATGACAGCCGACCTGCAAGCAAAGAAT
>JAWAAW010000015.1:0-21140 GCA_038884975.1 Candidatus Woesearchaeota archaeon | reverse complement strand
TTTTTGGCGTTCTCCTTCGTGCATTTTGTCTGCTCCGTTGATGAATAATGCTTTTGGTGGAAGTTTTGTTTTTTTCTGCACTGCCACGTCAAGCCACCTGTTTCTTAGGTATGAGCTCATTCCTGCTAATATGTTTGCTTGGAATGTTTCTGCCATTTCCACAAGTCTTTCTGTTGGAATGGCGCCTCCTGCTGCAGTGCACAAATTGAGGTCTGTTGCAGTGTCAAGGGCTGTGTGGACTGCGTGCCAGCCCAAATGAGGGGCGTACGGGAATAAATTCATTCCGACAAGAGTTCCTTCTGGCTTGAAATTGCTGAGTATGAGCTGGCTTGTTATTTCCAGTATTTTTTGCATTGTCTGCTTTTGTTTTGCAGTGATGAAGACAGGGGTTGGCTTTCCGCTTTCTGTTCCTGCTGAGAATGCCGGCATTTTTGGAGTGAAGAAGTCTTTTACTTGTTTTTCAAGTTTTTTCTTTGCTGTCAGTGCGCGTATCATTATTGCGATTGTTGCTGCGCTTTCTTGTTCTTGGAGGAAGTTTTCGTATGCAACAAATGCCTGTGAGGGGTGTATTTTGACAACAAAGTCTTCTGGGTGTTCCTTGTAGTGTGCTTTTTTGAGCAATGGCAGGCCGAGTTTTTTCCAGTCTTCAACGCGCTCAATCTTGTGATAATCAATGCCGTATTCCGTGAAGAGTTCCCTGTATGCCTTTGTGTGCGGCAGCAGGTGCCTTGCTGTTGCTCTGAAGCGCTGTTGCTGAAGGCGCTCAATGGTTTCCCAACTCATGTTTCTTAACTGGTGGAGTGTCAGGTATTCTTTCATCTTATCAGTCTATCAGTCTCGCGACCTGCCTCATTGTCTTGTCTTGGAATGTAAGGTATCCTTTTTTGTCTTTTGTTCCTGAATAAAGTAGCGGCTTTCCTGCAGTGATTGTGATTTTTTTGAAGCTGAATATTTTTGGCAGCTTTTTTTGTCTTGGCCACCACTCAAATGTTCCTTTGATTCCTATTGGTATGACTGGAGCGCGGGTTTCTGATGCAAGCACTCCGAGTCCTGTGTGCGTGCATTTTTGTATTTTTCCGTCAAATGTTCTGCTGCCTTCGGGAAACAAGAGGATGATTTTGCCGTGTGTGAGTGCTTCAATTGCTTTCTCAATGCTTCCGTTTGTCGGAATTTGCTTTAGCAGGGTGATGTAAATGAATTGTCTTAACTTGCTTTTTGCAAGCCATTCTTTTGATTGTATTCCTATTGGTGTTCTTTTTGCGTGCCATTGGCTGAAATATCTTATAATAACTGGATCTATGTAGCTTGCGTGGTTTGCAACAAGTATTGCAGGCCCCTGTTTTGGGATGTTTTCAAAGCCTTTTGCTTCCTTGACATACAACTTCAGCAATGGCACTAAAAACCATTTTAGTAGGCACATTTCACCCTCCTTTTAAAGAAAAGCTGGCAGGCGAGTATAAAAAGGTTTTTGTGGAAAAGTATTTATAAGTAGGTCTTGTTTCTTCGTCGTATGCGAAAAAAGGAGGTTTTTTGCTGGGCGATGTATGATTTGGCAAATACTGCTTTTTCTGCGTTGTTCGTGACTTTCTTTTTTCCGAAGTATGTTACTGAGTTTTTGGGAGGCAACAAGTTTCATGTCGGTTTGGTTTTTGGATTGTCAATGCTTTTGGTTGGGCTTTTGGTGCCTGTGATTGGCGCGTGGTCTGACAGGATGAATAGAAGGCTTCCTTTTGTTGTGATGTTCACGATTTTTTGTTGTGCTGCAACATTGTTTGTCCCCCTTGTTGGCTTGAAGGCCGCTTTGTTTTTGGGGATGGTTGCGAACTTTTTTTATCATGCCGCCCTGACGACGTATAATGCATTGATTCCTTCGCTTGGAAAGCCTGAGGAGTATGGCAAAATCTCTGGAATAGGGGTTGCGCTTGGTTATCTTGGCACGCTTTTGAGTCTTGGTGCTGCTGCCCTTGTGCTTAATCGGCTTGGTTGGGAAACGCTTGCTGGCACTAAGGCTGTTTTTACTGTCACTGCGGTGTTTTTTCTTGGGTTTTCATTATTCACCTTTCTTGGAATGCGGGAAAGGGGGAATCGCGTGAAGGAGTCCTGGCATGTGTATAGCCATCATGCTGTTGGTGACGTGCTTGCCACGCTTGGGCATTTGAGGAAGCATAAGGGGTTTATTCCTTACTTGATTACTATTTTCATGTTTGTTGATGCAGTCACTGCTGTCATTGTATTTCTTTACTTGTATGGCAGGACTGTTATTGGTCTTGAGACGCAGGCGTTTATGGTTGTTTATGCGTTGTTTGCTTTGTCAGCCGTGCTGGGCAGTTATTTTGTTGGAAAACTGACCGACAGTATAGGGCCCAAGAAAACGCTTTTCCTAACAGGCATTGCATGGCTTGTTGTGCTTGGTGTCCTGCTAATGGTGCAGTCGCTTCCTATGTTCGTATTTGCAGGCCTGCTTGGCGGTGTTGCTCTTGGTGCTGTCTGGACGTCTTCAAGGCCCTTGCTGATTTCGTTGAGTCCGAAAAAGGGTGTTGGCCAGTTTTTTGGTTTTTCAGAATTAGCTGACAAGTTTTCAGGAATTCTTGGCCCGATTGTTTACGGCTTTCTTGCAAATACGTACAATGACAAGGTTGCAATAATGTCTCTTTTCGCGTTTTTCATAGTTGGGCTTGTGTCGTTGTGGTTTGTTCCGGATAAGAGGAACATGGCGAAGGCAATTGTCGGTTTGAAAAGATAAAAGCTTAAATATTCCAAAAAGGTATTGGGTTTTGGTAGAGAGGATGGGTGAAAAGAAGAAGTTCAGGTGCGGCACGTGCAATTGGAAGTTCTCAAGGAATTACACGCCTCAGCTGTGTCCTTACTGTGGCAAGGCAACTGTTGAGGAAGACTTGACTCCTGCCGCAGACCAGTTGATACAGGGGCTTTGAGAAAACAGCATTAATATTTATTAGAATAAATCGCTTTAACAAGTTTCATTAAATAATTTGTCAGAATAAAAAAAACAGTTACCCTGCTTGTGCAGATTGTGTGATGTTTCCTGTTGTCAGGTCCTTGTATTTGACGCCTGTCAGAAGGTCAACTCTCCTGAACACATATGCACCGTCAGGTTCTATGCTTCCGACCTGTGCCCAGGCCTCGCCAAGGCTTTTGTATTCTGCTGCTTCCTTGTCCATGATAATTGTTGGCACGAGCGTTATGTTGTATTTCCTTAATTGTTCCTTTCCCGCATTGGTGGCGGTATCAATTTCTTTTACTGTGCCGAACACGACGCCAAAGCTCTGCTCAAGCAGTTCCTTGTGCAGTAATGCGTTGTAGCATTCATCGCAGGACTTGTCTGTTAGGAGTGTTACGCTGACAAGGCCGTGTACTTTTTTGTCTTCAAAGGAGTAGTATGGTGGGTTTGCTGTGCGCAGGACAAGCATGCCGTCTGGTTCAATGCTTCCGACCAGTGGCCAGACTTGTGCTATGACTGTGTAATTGATTGCTTCAGGGCTCAGTATCATTGTTGGCAGGGTGGTGATGTTGTAGTTGTTGATTATTGCCATTCCTTCTGCGCTTGTTGCGCTGATTGTTTTTTGTGAGCTGATTGCAATGCCCGCTTCCTTGAGCTGGTCGCCGAACTGGAGTATGTTGAAGCAGTTGGGGCATGCTGGGTGCGTGATGTAAATTATTGATATTCTTCCAATTACTGTTTTTGTCTTGAGGTCATAGTATGGTTGTGGCGTGTCTGTGAAGTAATAAGTGTCGTCTTTTGTTTTGAAGTTTGGCAGTGAGATGTTTTGGGTGTCGCCTGTGATTATTGCTGCAGGAAGCCGTGTGAGATTGTAGTCTGCTATGAGTTTTTTTCCTTCTGTGCTGTTGTACTCAAAATATTGTTCTGTGACGTTGACTTTTGGCAGTTGTCTTATTGCTGCTGCAAAGATTGTCTTGTCAAAGCAGTCATCGCATTTTGGTGGAAGTATTACTGTTACTGTTAGTTGGGCAAGCTTGGCTGGTTCTGCTGGTTTTGGGGTTTCTGTTTTTGTTGTGCAGGACTTGTAAGCGAGCAACAGGAGCAGTATCACAAGTCCTATTATTAAGAATGTATTGAGGTCCCTTACCTTGACTGCAATTTTTCCTTTCTTGTCCATCACATCAATTCCCTCTTCAATAACGTCCTTGCGGGTTGTTTATAAACTTTGTGCATTGTGTAATCTTTATATACTTCATTCTTACTCGTTGGGCATTATGGAAAAGGAGCTTGAGGTTTTGGTAAGGAAGTTTGCTTTGGCAAATGCCGTTCATTATAATGGCAAGGCGAATTTTGGCAGCGTGCTTGGCAGGTTGCTTGCTGAACGTCCTGAAATCAAGAATGAACTTAAGACATTGAGCAAAGAGATTTCTGCTGTTGTTGAAACAGTGAACAGGATTCCTTTTGAGGAACAGAAGGCAGAGTTAGAGAGGACAGCGCCTGAGCTTCTTGAAGGGAGGAAAAAGGAGGAGGTTCGGGGGCTTAAGGAATTGCCTAATGCAGAGATGGGTAAGGTTGTGATGAGGATTGCGCCATCGCCTTCAGGACCGTTGCATATTGGTCACGCCCTTGTCTTGAACCTTAATTCAGAATATTGCAGGAAGTATAACGGCATGATGATATTGCGCATTGAGGACACGAATCCTGAGAACATTTACCCGCCCGCCTACAAAATGCTTGAGGATGAGGCGCAGTGGCTGACAAAGAATAATGTTAGGAAGGTTGTTATTCAGTCAGACCGCCTGCACACTTATTACGATTATGCAGAGAAGTTGGTTAATATGGGCAAGGCTTACGTTTGTACTTGTAATCCTGATGTTTTTCGCGAGTTGGTTCAGCGCAAAAAGGCATGTCCGTGCAGGAATCTTGAGCTTAAGGAACAGCAGTTAAGGTGGGACAAGATGTTCTCTGGTTATGAGCCTGGCGAAGCTGTTTTGAGGATTAAGACTGACATTAATGACCCTAATCCTGCAATGCGGGACTGGCCTGCGATGAGGATTAATCATCACGTGCATCCAAGAACTGGCACGACAGAAAGAGTGTGGCCGTTGATGAATTTCTCTGTCGCAATTGATGACCATGAGCTTGGAATGACGCACACCATTCGTGGAAAGGATCACAAGGACAATGAGAAAAGGCAGAAGCACATTTTTGATGCTTTTGGTTGGAAGATGCCTGTGCACTTGTATGTTGGAAGGATTAATTTTGAGGGTTTTGAATTGAGTACTTCAAAGACAAGGCAGGCGATTGAGCGCGGCGAATATTCGGGGTGGGATGACGTTCGGTTGCCGTTTATGGCCGCACTAAGAAGGAGGGGTTACCAGCCTGACGCATTCATACAGTTCGCTGTTGACGTTGGTTTGGGAGAGAATGACAAGACAGTTACTATTGAGGAGTTTTTCAAGACGATTGATGCACACAACAGGAGGATTCTTGAGCCGATTGCGAACAGGTATTTTTTTGTGTGCGAGCCGGTGGAAATACGCATTGCTGGTGCTCCAAAGCAAGTTGTTGAGCTTGACCTGCATCCTGACCATAAGGAGCGGGGCAAGAGGAAGTTTGAGACGTGGGAGTCTTTTTTTATTGCAAAGGATGACCTTGCGGCATTGGAGGACAAGAAAGTCTATCGGCTTATGGAATGCGGAAATTTCACAAAGGAAGGTGCTACTTACAAGTTTCATTCAAGGAATGTTGAGGATTATCGTGAGAAGGGCGCAAGGATTATGCACTGGCTTCCTGTCAGCAATGACTTGGCAAAGGTTGAGGTCTTGATGCCTGATGGTTCAAAAAAGACAGGGCTGGGAGAGGCGGGACTGAAGAAGCTCCAGGAAGGCGCAATAATACAGTTTGAAAGGTTTGGCTTTGTAAGGTTGGACAGAAAGCACGGTGACAAGCTGGTTTTTTGTTTTGCGCACAAATGAGCAGCAGGGGATTGTGCAGGCTCATTAAGGGGTTGCGGCGTGACAATGTATGAGAATATTTATATACTAATAAGGGAATATTTTGCTTATGTCAATCGTTGTCAAGGCGAAGATTAAGGAAATTGCCGGCGCGTTCAATGTGTCTGCTGACTTTGCTGATGCGCTTGCGAAGAAGGTTGAGCAGATGGTCAGGGATGCTATTGAGCGGGCAAAGGCAAATAATAGAAGGACTGTGATGCCAAAGGATATTTAGAGCTTTTTTTCTGCTTCTCTTATTTTCTTCCTTATCCTGTCAAGAACTGTTTTTACTGCATTAAGCTGTGCTTTGGGATGTTTTTTGCTTTTTGAAAGCTCTTTGTGGATTTTTTCTGCGTGGGCGAGTGAGCGCTTGATTGTTTCAAGCTGTTCGCTTTTCTTTTTTTGCTCTGTGGCCAGCGCTGACTCAAGAAGTTTTACTTTTCTTGCCCTTTCCTCGTGTATTGAAAGATATCTTGCAAGCCGTTCTTCCAACTTTTTTACTCTTGCGTTGAGGTCGCCGTGGAAAAACTCTTCCTGCTGTTGGTGTTTTAGGATTCTTTGCTCTTTTTTTATTGCTTCGCCTATGCTTTTTTCCAGGTTTTGCACGTATTTCTTCATTGATTGCGTGCTGATTTTTTTCAGCCTTGAGAGTTCTGTCCTGAGTTTTTGTCTTGCGAACTGGCGCTCGTTGTAGTGCCTGAGCGCCCTTCCCAGGTAGGACAGCATAAGGCGTGCGCTGCCAATGTCATAACTTTTGTAAGAAATCATAGGCCAAAGCGCCTTCTTCGTGGCGGTGGTGGCGGTGGCAACCCCAGAGGTGGCATTGCCGGAACTGCTGGTGCCGGCTGTGATGGCGCAACAGGCGGCATTGCTGGCGGTGCAATCCTTCCTCCTGGCAATGGCATTGGTTCAGGCGCGCTGATTGTTTCCTTTACTGCAACCCCTTTGCCGAGGTCTTCGCGCAAGTCCCTGACCAGGTCTGCAACTGCCACTATGCCTTGTGCTATTTCCGAATTCTGCTCAAGTATCTTGTTCATTTTTTCAACAATCGGTCGCATTTTTTCCTTGAAGCTCAGCCCGCCTTCCTCCACCTGCAGCGCTGTCATTGCTTCTTCAAATATGCTTAGTAGCTTGTCAAGCTTGTTGTTGACTTCCACAAGGCTCACTTGCATCTTCTTGCTGGGTGTTATCTCAAATTCTTTCAGTTTTCTTAGTTCTTCCTTTAGTTCTGAAATTTCTTTTTGGGGGAGGATTTCGTATTCCTCGCCTTCTGATGGAGAAACGTCCTTGACATTGTCTTCTTCAGCCATATGGTATCACCCGATTTAACAGTTAAACCAGAGGACATAGTATATATAAACGTTTCGTCTGGGTTCGGTGATTACTTTTCAATGACGTGCAAAAGCCTTTTATACTTCAAATGCCGAATACGTCTTGAAACGAGTGTTTCAGCAAGTACTGTGAGAGAGGCGCCATAAATGCCAGTGGAAGATTTTCCTTTGGAGATGCGCATAGATTTGGAGATTCGTGATGTTCTAAAGTTATACAAAACAACTGCGTGGGACATTATGGAGCAGGATATTCTCGGAGGTGTTGAAAGGCATAAGTTGTGTTTGTCGTACGAGAGGCGTTATGATGTCAAAAAGGCAGACGCATTGAAGGGCTGGCTTGATGTGATGCGGTTCAGGTGCCTGAGGCCTGAGCCCTCTGAAGCTGAGATGGAGTCAGAATGGGCCCTGATGAGACTTATTAGGGAGTATGAAATTGTTGCTTTGAATGTGATGGAGGAGCGTGTTGATGACTTGAAAAAGCATTTGTGGTACGCTTCTGAGTGGGCAGGAAGGGATATTGGTAGGAGTGCTGCGCTTGATGATTGGATAAGAAAATACACATGGTATCCTGATAATAGGGAATTGTTGGAAATAGAGTATGCTTACAAGAAGGGGGAGTTCAGGCAGGATGAGCTTGATTTGTATGAATTCGTGAGAAAGCATCCTGAGGAGATTATGGAATACCAGCAGGCGTTGAGAAGCAAAATAAGGAATGCAGGTGAAATAAGCGTCATTGATGCCACGAGGCTTTTGTTTCTGAAAAAGCAGTCGGTTAATCCGCAGAGGGACATAATTGTCCAGCGCGACCTGATTCAAAAGGAATTTGAGAGCAGGCAGGCTAATGATGAGGAAACGCGCACGCGAATCGTGCTTGATTTCAAGCAGAATGTAGCGCCTTATTGGAGGGACAAGAAAGTCAAGATTATTGACTACATCATTACTGTGCAGGCTGACAAGCTGCTTGCAATGCTTCAGAAGCCTGTTGAAAGAAAGTTGGAATACGCTTGTGCCTGATGAATTCTTGCAAAAATGTTTTAAAGCAAGCCAGCGCATCATTGTTGTATGCGGCCTAAAAAGACAAAATGGCATTCGTGGAGTGCAGGACTGCTTGCAAAAGGGTGCAGGTTGTGCGTGCAGGGCAGGAAGCTCGTGCTGTTTATCACGGGCTTGTGCGGGCAACGTTGTTTTTATTGTCCTGTGAGCGAGCACAAGTTTGGGAAGGATGTTGTTTATGCGAATGAATGGCAGGTCAGTGCTCCTGACAATCCTGTTGAGCTCATCAAGGAAGCCGAACTGACTGGTGCAAGGGGGGCAGGGATTACTGGCGGGGACCCCCTTGTTAATGTTGACAGGTGCGTTGCTTACATCAGGTTGCTTAAGGAAAGGTTTGGAAGTCAGTTTCATGTTCATCTTTACACGCCTTTGAAACTTGTAACGCTTGAGCGCTTGCAAAAATTGTACGACGCAGGTCTTGATGAGATTCGTTTTCACCCAAACCTTGATGATGACTCATTGTGGGACAGGTTGGGTCTTGCAAGGCGGTTTGGTTGGGACGTTGGAGTGGAAATTCCCGTGATTCCCGGTTATGAGCAAAAAACAAAGAAGCTGATTGATTTTATTGCTGACAAGGTTGATTTTCTTAACCTGAACGAGCTTGAATTGTCTGACACCACTGCAGGGCATTACCAATTGCACGTAAAGGGCTTCAAGCCAAAGGACGAACTGAGTTATGGCGCAATGGGAAGCCAGGAATTGGCAATGGTTTTGCTTGATTATGCTGCGCGAAAAGGGCTTTCTGCTCATTTCTGCACTGCAAAACTCAAGGATGCTGTGCAGTTGAGGAACAGGATAAAATTAAGGGCAAAACATGTCGCATTGAAGACAGACATTGTGACAAAGGAAGGGACGCTGATCAGGGGGTGCGCGTATCTTCCAAATCTCGCGCCAGGAACTGGTTATCGTGAAAAGCTGCTTAAGGCTGACAAAAGATTGATGCTAAAAAAGCTAAACGCCATAAAAGAAAAGGCGCAAGGGCTTGGACTGCAAACCGTTCTTGATGATAAAAAGTTCAGGCTTTTGCTTTCTGCAAAAAAAGTCAGGAAAGAGGCAAAAAAGCTGAAGCAAATTGGTTTATTGCCTGCGATTGTTGAAGAATACCCAACTGCTGACGCGCTTGAGGTTGAGGTGGATTTTGTCTGATTTCGCAATGCTTAAATAATAGCGCTGTTGCGCTCGTTTTTTGAGGTGGGAATTATGAAAACTCTTATTGTTTATGCGCATCCGGCAATTCCTGAAGAGAGCCACGCATCTTTTACGCTGAAGGAGATGAAGGCGGCTCTTGACAAGGCAAAGATTGAGCACGAGACGATTGACTTGTACGCAATTAATTATGATCCTGTGCTTAAGGTAGAGGAGCATTATGCGTCTGGAAGGACTGGTGTGAGTCAGCAGAACAGGGAGTTTCAGGACAAGATCAGGGCGTCTGACTCGCTTGTTTTTATTTATCCTGTATGGTGGGCTGATTGTCCTGCAATACTGAAGGGCTTTTTTGACAGGGTTTTCACGCAGGGTTTTGCTTTTGACAATGAACCAAAGGGCATCCTGACGGGCAAAAAGGCGGCAGTGATGATATCAACAGGCTGTGATGATAAGCTTCCTGCCAAGTTGATCAAGGATTATGTTCTTGGATGGTGCGGGATTGAGACAAAGGTGTTCCAGCTTGTTAATGTGGGCAGGCTTGATGATGCACGAAGGCAGGAAATCCAGGCAAACGTGAAGAAGGCGGTGAGGTTTTTGAGAAAGAAGGAAGTGCAGGCATTGCCTTCGGCTCAGCCCGCATCCCAGCCAAGCCAGCAAGGACAATCTGCAGCTCAAGTGCAGACCAATCAGCCTGCACAGAATCCTCCTGCGTGATTTTTTTATTTTATTATTTTGTAATACGCATTGATGAGTGCGAGTCCTATTGTTGTGCCTGCTGCAAAGTGGTAGAATGTGAAAAGCGCGCCTTTGAGGAATGTGAGGCAGCCGGCATTATGAATGTATTGTTCGTGTGGCGGTGTCTGTTGTTTTATTTTTGCTGCAATCCTATTGAGCCTGTTCAGCCATTCCACATAGCCCGCGACAGGGATGTAATTATGCCATTTTATTTCAGGGAGGTATTTGTCAGAAACTTTTTCGTCAATGCTGATGTGTCTTCACCCAATTTTGTCTTTTTATCCGAAGTCCTCGTGTGACGTGTGGGGCATTCCTGCGCCAGGCTCCTTTTTTCCGCCTGCAATGACGTCGTCTATTCGGAGTATCATTTGTGCGACTTCTGATGCGCTTGAGATTGCCTGCGTCTTTATCTTTAGAGGTTCTATTACTCCTGCTGTCCAGCTGTCAACGACTTTGCCCTTGAAGACGTCTATTCCTGCCCATTTTTGCTTTTTCTCGTGGGCTGACTTGAGTTCTGTTATGATGTCTATTGGGTCAATGCCTGCGTTTTCTGCAAGGGTTCTGGGTATGACTTCGAGCGCGTCCGCGAAGGCAAATACTGCTAGTTGTTCCCTTCCTGAGAGCGAGTCTGCGTATTTTCTGAGTCCTTTTGCCACTTCCATTTCTGGCGCTCCTGCTCCCGCTACTACCTTGCCGTTCTTTAGGGCTGCTGCCACGTCGCCTATTGCGTCTGTCATTGTCCTTTTGAGCTCGTCAACTACGTGGTTTGTTCCGCCGCGGCACAGGATGGTGACTGCCTTGGGGTTCTTGCAGCCTGTCACGAACGTCATTTCTTCTTCTCCAATCTTTTTTTCGCTGACCTGTCCTGCTTTTCCGAGTTCTTTTTGGGTGAGGGAGTCAAGGTTTGTGACTATTGTTGCTCCTGTTGCTCGCGCCAATGCCTCCAGGTCTGATTTCTTGACTCTTCGTGCTGCATAAATTCCTGCCTTTGCAAGGAAATGCTGTGCAACGTCGTCAATCCCCTTCTGGCAGAACACGACGTTTGCTCCCGACTTTGTTATTTTGTCTACCATGTCGCGGAGCATTTTTTCTTCTTGTTCTATGAATTCCTGCATCTGGAGGGGGTTTGTTATCTGGATTTTTGCATCAATTTCCGTGTCTTTTATTTCTATTGCTGAATCTATCAGTGCTATTTTTGCGTCCTTGATTTCTTTTGGCATTCCCGGATGGACTGCTTCTTTTTCCAGCACCACGCCTTCTATGAGTTCTGTGTCTTCAACGCATCCTCCGACGCGCTTTTCAAGCTTGATGTTTTCCTTGTCAAATGATGCCGTGCTGTTTTCTGTGTCAATGACGCGCTTTACTGCCTTGACTGCGATTTCTGCAAGTTTTTCCTTTGCGATTTCCGCGTTCTTGCCTGTGATTGCTGTCATTGCTATTTTCTTGAGCAGTGCTTCGTCTTTTGGCGTGACTGTTTCTGCAATGTCGTTTAGTATTTGGAGTGCTTTTTCTTCTGCTAGCCTGTATCCTCTTCCTATCATTGTTGGATGGACTTCCTTGTCAAGGAGGGTTTCTGCCTGCTTGAGGAGTTCTCCTGCAATCACGACCGCGGTTGTTGTGCCGTCGCCAACTTCATCTTCCTGTGTTTTTGCAACTTCTACTATCATTTTTGCTGCTGGGTGTTCTATCTGCATTTCTTCAAGTATCGTTACTCCGTCATTTGAGACTGTTATGTCTCCAAGGGTGTCAACTATCATCTTGTCCATTCCTTTTGGTCCGAGTGTTGTGCGCACGGTCTCAGCGACCAGTTTGGCTGCCATTATGTTGTTGCGTTGTGCAGACCTTCCTGTGGTTCTTTGGGTTCCTTCTGGCAAAATAAAGATTGGTTGTACTTGGCTGTTTGTCATTTGAAATCACCTCTGTGGTATTAGAATCGGAAATGCCCCTTGTGCATTGCTTATAAAGGTTGCGAACTATTGGGCAGTGGCTGTCACAAGCTTTAAAAAAAGCCCTTGGCAACCTTTTGTTTATGGGTGGAGGCACAACAATTTCAGAGCTTGCAGCAGTATCTTCAGACGCAAGGCTGGATGAGGGCGTTGAAGTGGGTCCTTACAGCGTGATAGAAAGAAACGTTAGAGTTGGAAAGAACACGCGCATAGGTCCGCATTGCTACATACGTGAGAATACTGAGATTGGCGAGAATTGTGTTGTTGAGTCTGGGGCAAAAATAGGCATTTTTCCTAAGGGCTTTCCAGTTGGCAATGATACAGGAGTCGTTATAGGCGACAACGCAACGATTGGCGAGAACGCAATGATTGAACGCGCGAGTAAGGCAGGCGTAAAGACAAGGATTGGAAGCAACAGTTGGGTTCTCCCAAATGTCCACGTCGGCCATAACTGCAGCATTGGCGATTACGCTTTTTTAACCAACGGTGTCAAGCTTGCAGGCTATGTGATTATTGGTGACTGTGTAAATCTTGCAGCAGATGTGGGCGTGCATCAGCACGTCTCGATTGGCAGGCTTGCTTTTGTTGGCGCGCGCACAAGTGTTGGAAAGGATGTTGTGCCTTATGGTTGGCTTGCTGATGGCAGGCACCCTCAGGTTTTGGGACTGAATGAGATTGGCATAACCCGCGCAAGGCTTCCTCAGGAGAATGTGAGGCGCATCCAGGGTGCTTATGAGGTGATGCGAGATGGCAGCACGGTTGATGCAATTGTGCAAAAGCTTGAAAGCCTTAATACTGATGAAGCAAGGGAGATTTCTGATTTCCTGAAGAGTTCAAAGCGCGGTTGTTATCTTGTGAGGAGTTCACGACTCATAAACCCGACAAGGTTTTACAAAAATCAAGGGGATTATCACAGCAACAGGGGATTGAGGTAGGCAGGCATTAGAAGTCAAAGCCTAACAATGACTCGAGCGATTCTAATTCTGATGGTTCCAAACCGGTTTCATCATTAGGCTTGCTCTCAACAACAGTTTTTTCTGGAGCCCTGAACTTGTTCGAGGCAAGCTCCTTGTAGTCAGGGTCTTGCCTTAAGTCCCTTCTTATTCCTGCTATTAGCTTGCGGTAATCGCTCCAGTTGCCTGCAAGTTCTGATGCAGAATCGCAAAGTGCACGGTAATAAGCATATTGTTCTTGGTAGGTTAAGGGTTTTGGTTCAGGCATCTTCACTCACCTCGCTGTTTGTAAAGTATGGAAGTGAGTTTATTTAAATCTTGTGACAAAGGTTTTTAATATGCATGAACATTCCTTTGGCAAATGGTGGGTGAAGCAAAGGACACAAACTACAGGGTTATTCGGGCAAAGTATTTTCAGCTGTATTCGGCGGTTATTGAGCATGAAAGAAATGTTGCAATGGGTAGGGATTCTGACCCCGAGACTGTTGTTGACCTTGCGCAGAAGGTTGCGTCTGCAATATGTGACGCGATAAAAGGTGTGGAATGTCTGAGGACAAAATTATTGACTGGCTTCTTGAGGCAGAGGGCGCAATAATGATTTATTCAAGAAACCCCGAGGCTTATTTCAAGAACATGCCGCGGCTCAGCCCTGGTGCAGAAAGGGCAATAATTAATAAATCCTGCAGGAATTTTGGGGATTGAATGATAATCACTATTTCAGGAACTCCGGGTTCTGGCAAGAGTACTATTGCAAAAATGCTTGCTGCAAGGCTCGGCTACAAGCATTATTCTGCAGGTGACTTTATGAGGCAGATGGCAGTTGAGCGCGGGATTGCTCTTGATGAATTGACAAGGATTGCTTTGAAGGACAGGAGCATTGATGACGAGATTGACAGGCGCACTGTTATGCTGGGAAAGAAAGAGGATAATTTCGTGATTGATTCACGGCTGGGCTGGAAGTTCATCCCGAATGCAGTGAAGATTTTGTTGACCATAAGACAGGAAGTTGCTGCAAGGCGTGTGTTTGCGCAGAGGCGTCCTGATGAGAAGGAGAACATAAGCCTGGAAAGGACAAAGGAAAACATGCAAAACAGGCTCAAGGCAGAGACTGAAAGATACCGCAAGCTTTATGGTGTTGATTATACCGACGCAAAGAATCATGATTTTGTTGTTGACACCAGTGACTTGACTCCTGAGCAGATTGTTGAAAGAATAATGGGTTTTTTGAAGGATAAGGGAAAGCTTTAATAATAACAGCGCAGCGCTTTTTCTACAATGCCAATCAAAGCAAATGATTTTGTTGAAATTGAGTATACAGGCAAGCTTAAGGATAGCGGGGTTGTTTTTGACACTACTGATGCAAAGATTGCAGAAGAGCATCAGTTGCCAAAGGCGCAGTATGGTCCTGTGGTGATAGTTATTGGGCAGGGGCAGTTACTTAAGGGCTTGGAGGAGCAGATTGCAGGAAAAGAGCCTGGCTCTTACAGTGTTGAGTTGACTGCTGAGAAGGCGTTTGGAAAGAAGAATGCAAAACTTATTCAGATGATTCCCTCTAACAAGTTTGTTCAGCAAAAAATACAGCCCGTGCCAGGGTTAAGGTTGAATATTGATGGTATGCTGTGCACGATACTGCAGGTTACTGGCGGGAGGGTGATGGTTGACTTTAATCACCCGCTTGCAGGAAAGGATGTCGTTTATGATGTCAAAATCAACAGGATAGTGACTGACAAGAAGGAGCAGCTCAAGGCAGTTTTTGCAATGCTTTTGAACATTTCGCCCGAGAAGATGGAGCTTGAGAACAGTAGGGCAAAGGTTTTGCTTAAACAGGAATTGCCTAAGGAAATCCTGCCGGAATTGCAGAAGAAGATAAAGGAGCTTACGGGAATTGACGCTGAGATTTCTGTTGTGCCAAAGGAAAAGCTTGGGGAGAAAAAGCATGAGGAGAATAATTCTCCTGAAAAGAGGCAGGATTCGAAGACAAAGCAGGGCAATAAAAGCACTCCAACACAATAAAGCTTAAATAGTTCTTGGATTGACGTCATTTTTCAGTGGGTAGAACAAAAACAGGGTGAGAGGGATATGGATTTTGCGCGACCAATGGGTTCTGCAGTGTCTAATGACCCAAAGCTTACGAACAAGAAGCCGCAGGCACAGAATCCTGCAGACATTGAGCTTGAGGAAATGCTTTCAAAGCAGAAGGCAACAATAAAGGTGGTTGGTTGCGGCGGTGGAGGAAACAACACAATTAACAGGATTACTGAAGTCGGCATTGAGGGGGCGGAAACGATTGCAATCAACACTGACGCACAGGACTTGCTGTATACAACTTCTGACAGGAAAATCCTTATTGGCAGGGAAACAACGAAAGGTCTTGGAGCTGGCTCTGACCCAAAGCTTGGCGAGGAGGCTGCAAGGGAGAATGAGCACGACATCAAGAATTCCCTTCAGGGCGCTGACATGGTGTTCATCACGTGCGGGCTTGGTGGAGGCACGGGCACTGGTTCTGCTCCTGTTGTTGCTGATGTTGCAAAAAGGGCTGGCTGTTTGACTGTTGCTGTTGTCACAATGCCTTTCACGATGGAAGGCAATAGGCGTTATGAGAATGCTGTTATCGGTCTTGAGAAGCTTGAGCAATTGGTTGACACGCTTATCGTGATTCCAAATGACAAGTTGCTTGAACTGGCTCCTGACCTGCCGCTGCATACCGCCTTTAAGGTTGCTGATGAAATACTCACGAATGCAGTTAAGGGTATTGCAGAGCTTGTCACAAGGGCAGGGCTTGTCAATCTTGACTTTGCTGACATCCGGGCTGTTATGAGGAATGGTGGCGTGGCATTGATTGGGGTTGGTGAGAGTGATAGCGAGAACAGGGCCACCGAGGCTGTTGAGAAGGCAATCTCGAATCCGTTGCTTGATGTTGACATTACAGGAGCAACTGGTGCATTGATTAACATTTCTGGCTCAAAGGATCTTACTCTGGCCGAGGCAAAGAGGGTTGTTGAGGCGGTTTCCTCAAGGCTTTCTGAGGATGCTAAGATTATTTGGGGCGCCCAGATTTATGAGGACTTGGGAAGCGTCCTTAAGTGCCTGCTCATAGTTACCGGGGTCAAGAGTCCGCAGATTTTTGGCAGGACAAAGACTCTTTTGAGCGAGGAAAAGAAGGAGATAGAGAACGAGCTTGGAATTGAGTTCGTGGACTGATTTTTCAGTTTATTGTTTTCGAGCTGCTGAATGAGCGTGAGTAGCAAATGAAGCGCAGGGGAGTGCAGAAATGAGCCGAATTCGCAGCGAGCGTCACTGTGCTGAGCACTATTATTCATAGCATTTTTGCCCCGAATGAATTTTTTTCTCGAAACTTATATAAAGCGAATGCTGATTTTTTTGGTTATGGACGAGGAAAAGAAGCAAGAACTGCCTGAAGAACAGAAGATTCCTGAAGAAAAGACAGCGCCAATAATGCCTTCAGAAGTCCCTGCAGAAATTCAAAAGGAGCCGGAGCAGATTGCCCAGCCAACGCAGGTCTTTGTGCCAAAGACGGTTGCAGGAGGGGAAGCAAAGCCCTCGCGATGGCAGAAGGTAAAGGATTTTCTTGTTGAGTGCAGGCGTGTTCTCAGGGTTACGAAAAAGCCTGACAAGGTTGAATTCAAGACAATAGTCAAGATTTCTGGCATAGGAATCGTTGCTATTGGATTTATCGGGTTTTTAGTGCACTTCCTGAAGGAACTGATATTTTAATCAAAAGCAGAGGTCGGTCAAGCTGAAAGGGGTTGCTTACCGCAACCTTTAAAAAGGCATTACGGTTTCTTCCTCGTATAATTCTGGCCAGAAAAATTCTGAGCTAGGGTAAAGAGAAAAAAAATGGCAGACGAAAAGGCAATATCGACGCACATTTTTGCATTGCGCACCACGGCAAACCGCGAGGACCAGGTTATGGACTTTGTGGTGAGCAATATCAAGAAGAAAAAGCTTGAGGTGTATGCAGTAATCAGGCCGCACGGAATGAGGGGCTATATTTTCCTTGAAGCAGCTGACAGACAGAATGCAGAGCAGGCTGCGTTCAACGTGCCTTATGCCCGCGGAATCCTGCCAAAGGAGATTGAGTACAGGGAAATTGAGCACATGCTTGAGCAGGTCAAGCGCGAGGTTGACATCAGGAAGAATGACATTGTGGAAATCATTTCAGGACCTTTCAAGCGCGAGCAGGCAAAAATCACGAGGATTGACAAGGCAAAGGAGGAGGTCGTTGTTGAACTTCTCGGGGCCGCGGTTCCAATCCCAATAACGGTCAAGATGGATGCTGTCAAGGTCATAAGGCGGGAAACAGCAGGCGCAGAAGTTGGAGAGGAAAAGGAAGAGGCGGAGGAAGAGGAATCTGCAGAAGGGGGCCCTCTCGGACCTCTTGGACCATAAGGCTTAAAAGCAGTTCACAGGTCGCAAGGTTAAAATGGCAAAACAGAGCATTGAGCAACTGGTTGAAGGCGGAAAGGCAACGGCAGCACCGCCGCTCGGACCAGCACTTGGACCTCTCGGCGTTAATATTGGGCAGGTCATTTCAGAGATTAACAAGAAGACTGCTGTTTTCAAGGGAATGCAGGTTCCTGTAAAGATTATTGTTGAGACTTCTGACAAGTCGTTCACGATCGAGGTTGGCACGCCTCCTGTTTCTGCATTGATAAAGAAGGAGGCAGGTATTGAGAAGGGTTCTGGCGCGCCGAATGTTGACAAGGTTGCTGACCTGAAGATAGAGCAGATTATCAAGATTGCAAAAATGAAGGAGGGCTCGTTGCTTGGCAAGGATATGTTTGCAAGAGTCAAGGAAGTGATTGGAACGTGCACTTCAATGGGTGTTCTTGTTGAAGGCAAGGAGCCAAAGCAGATTATTGCAGAAATTAACAATGGCGCTTATGCAGAGGAAATCAGGGCTGAAAAGACAGAATTGTCAGCAGAGGAACTGAAGAAGCTGGAAGAGGAGAAGAAGAAGCTGCAGGAGGAAATCACAAAGAGGCGTGCAGAGCTTGAGGCGCTTGCCAAGAAGATAATTGGAGAAATGACAGGCAAGCCAAGGGGGGAAATCAAGGCACGGCTTATTGAGGCAAAGATTCCGACCCTGCTTATCGACGAATTGTTGCCTGTTGAGGGTGCAGCAGCTCCGGGAGCAAAGCCTGCCCCCGGCGCAGCGCCTGCAGGAGAGAAGAAGGAAGAAGCGAAGAAGTGATTTCTTTAGTGTGCCTTATTTTGTAAAAAAGTCAAGTTTAAATACCAAAACATTTGCCACAATGGGTATGGCGAACTGGAAGCGCATTCTCACGTGGGTCATAGCGATAGTTTTTCTTATTGCGCTTGGTGTCGGGCTGTGGCAGGTATTCAGGGAAAGGGCTTCTCCGCCGCAAATGATGATTGACGCGATGGAATTGCGCATGACAAATGACACTGTTGCAAGGGCAGAGTTGGTTACTGGTCTTGACAGGGCCGTGAGCCTTCTTGCGAGTGATGGTGTGAGTGCGCAGTGGGCTTCATTGTCAGCCTGCATTGCGACAAACTCTTGCAATCAGGATGATTATTTTGACTTTCTCCTTATGATTGCTGTTGAGAAGCCCAAGGACGTGCCACACGCACAGCTTATTGTCAACGCAATTACTGCCAACAGGTATTGGGGCAATCCTGGAAAGATTATTGAGTTCTCAAACGCGTTGAGCGATGCAAACAGGCAGGTTGAGGAGCTTAACCTGCGAACAATAAGGAATAAGTGGCAGGAAATAATACAGTGCGATGGAAAGTGTGCAAACTTTCATGACTTGTTCTTTGAGCTTATCAGGCTGCTTCTTGCAGTGTAAGGATTTTTAAACAGGCAAATAGTTCTTTTGGGTTTATGTTCGAGCTGAAGCCAATCCCTAACGTGCCTGAATTCAAGGAGATGTTTGTTGAGAGGTATTCAAGGCTCACGAACTGGGAGGAGTTCAAGAAGTTCACGACAAGTTTCTTGAGGAAGAGCATTAGGATTAACACGCTAAAAAAGCCTGTAAAAGAGGTTGTTGCGCGGCTTGAGAATGACTGGAATCTTGAGCAAATCCCTTGGTGCAGGGAGGGTTTTTACATTGAGAGCAAGCACGGCCGGCTTGATGTTGGCAACACGATAGAGCACTGTCTTGGCTATTATTATGTTCAGGAGGCTGCATCAATGATTCCGCCGATTGTTCTTGAGCCAAAGCCGGGTGAGCGCGTGCTTGACATGGCTGCTGCGCCTGGCTCAAAGGCGTCGCAAATGGCACAATTGATGAGGAATGAGGGGATTCTTGTTGCGAATGATGTTGCTGGAGTTCGTCTTGCCGCTCTGGGGATTAATTTGCAAAGGTGTGGGGTGCTTAACGCAATAATCACGCAGATGAAGGGCGAGCAGATGAGGGATATGGAGTTTGACAAAGTTCTTCTTGATGCGCCGTGCTCTGGCACTGGCACAATAAGGAAGAGCATAAAGACGATACTTATGTGGAATCCTGAAATGATTAAGCGCCTTGCTGCTACGCAGAGGAAAATGATTATTGCTGCTTATGGACTGCTCGCAAGGGGTGGGACTCTTGTTTATTCGACTTGCTCGACAGAGCCTGATGAGGATGAGGCTGTTGTCAGTTATTTGCTTGACAATACTGATGCAAGGGTTGTGCCGATTGAGTTGAACATCAGGAGAAGCCCTGCAATTGCTGAATTTGAGGGCAAGGCTTACCGAAAAGAAGTTAAAGACTGCCTTCGCATCTGGCCGCAGGACAATGATACAGAAGGTTTTTTTGTTGCAAAAATAAGGAAACCATGAAAACGCTTTGCAGGCTTTTGGCATTGTACACTTTTCTTGTAGTCTTTTTTGTGGTGATGTTTGCTTCTGTGCTTTATTTTACCCAGCCGACAAAGATTGACATTTTCTCAATGGTGCTTTCAATAGCAATGTTTTCATTGATTCCTTTTGGAATCTTGTTCATTCTTTGGAAGCATCACAGGCACTGAAACTTTATAATAACCAGGATTCTAACCTGTTTTAGAGTGAGGGAAGATGGCAGAGTCAGGAATCTTGGTTGCAGCAAGGAAGGCTGTTGTTGATCTTGTTTCAAGGAATATTGAGCGTGCAAGTAGCGAGATTTTTGTGTATATTCCTGTGGATTCAAGGAATTACTTGGCGCGCACGATTGCAATGAGTTTCTGGGAAAGGGTTCCGCGGGATTTGGACAGGTATGTTCGCAGGCTTCTTCGCAATCTTTCTGAGGACAGGCTTAAGAAGTATGATACGTTGAGAAGGGTGGGTGACTTGATTGTTTGCTTTCATGAGTTTTTGGGTTTGGAGTCTTTTATTTCAAGTACAGGGATTGCGCAGTGCTGTTATGATGATGCTTCGCGTATTGGGAAAAAGATTCAGGAGTGCGAGGCGTCTGTGCTTGAATCCATTGCAGAGAATTTTGAGGATTATGCGCCTGTCCTGCGCAGGATGAACGGAAAACTCGTTGCATAACCATTCTTTAGTAGTAATAAAGTATTATTATGGTGTGTTCTGAAGCAAGGATTATGGTTCGCGTGGCGATTAATGGTTTTGGTCGTATCGGTAGGCAGGTTCTTGAGGCAGGGATTAATGAGCCTTCTATTGAGTGGGTTGCTGTGAATGACCTTACTGACACAAAGACGCTGGCTCACTTATTGAAGTACGACTCTGTTTATGGGATTTCGCAGAACAGGATTGAGGCAAAGGAGCACAGCCTTGTCGTGAATGGAAAGGAGATTCTTGTTTTTGCAGAGAAAGACCCTGCAAATTTGCCGTGGAAAAAGCTGAAGATTGATGTTGTTGTTGAGAGCACCGGGATGTTTACTGACAAGGAAAGCGCAATGGTTCACATAAAGGCAGGTGCGAAAAAAGTCCTGATTTCAGCGCCTGCTAAGAATCCTGATATCACAATCGTAAAAGGGGTTAACGAGCACTTGTACAGGAAGGATAAGCACAATGTTATTTCCAATGCCTCCTGCACAACTAACTGCCTTGCTCC
>JAWAAW010000014.1:0-22680 GCA_038884975.1 Candidatus Woesearchaeota archaeon | reverse complement strand
CTTTTCGTTTTTCTCTACTGATAAGTAGTGATGTTTGTGGGTTAGATATCAAACTTATCCAATGGGCCCTGCTTCCCCTTGTCAAACAACACGCTCAATGACTGGCCCGTTGCAGTCCTGTAGATTGCCTCACCAAAAAGATTAATCAAGCTGACAACCTCTATCTTGTCTGACTCGGGGGCTTTCAAAGTGTCAGAAACAAAAACCCTGTCAAAAACATTGAATTTTGCAATGCCGTCGCTGAACAGCCCGTGAGTGCCATAACAGAACACTTTCTTTGCTCCCAGCTCTTTAAGCCTGTGCGCTGTCTTTATCATAGTGTTTCCAGTATCAATAATGTCATCAACAATAAGACAATTCTTTCCTGCAGTATCTCCAATAATCACTATCTGCTCAACCTCATTTGCCTTCTCACGCCTCTTGTGCCCGAAAGCAACATCTGCCTTAATGCCGCGCTCACCAAGTCTCTTGACAAGATAATCCGCCCTCTTGCCACCTCCCAAGTCAGGGCTAACTATGACCAAGTCCTGAAGGAAGTCAGGATGATTTTTTTGCAAATAATTAAGCAAGCTCGTCAATGAATACAAATTGTCCATAGGTATGCTGAAATACTCCTGAATCTGCGGAGTGTGCAAGTCAACAGTCATTCCACGGTCAGCATAAAGCGAAATCACGTCAGCCAAAGCCTTTGCGTTAACACTAACCCTTGACTCGTCCTTCCTGTCCTGCCTTGAAAACCGCATATAAGGCATCACAATATTGACCTCCTTTGGCGAAGAAAAGCCCATTGCCTGCAGCTTGAACACGAGCTCTGTGAACCACTCATAAGGATGCTTGTTGCTGTCGTGAATCAAAAAGCACTTCTTGTTCCTGATATTTTCCAAAATCCTGAGCTTGACCTCGCCATCCTTGAAAACAGTCCTCTCGATTTCCGCGAGAAAGACAGAAAAACCATTCCCTTCCTTGCTCTTCAAATAATTATAAACGCCCTTTGCAAAATAAAACCCCTTGCCCTTAGAATCAGCAATAATCGCAACCTCCTCCATCAAAAGGCAGAAACACTAAACTCTTTTTAACTATTATCGCAGTCAAGAATATACTTTGCAATTAAATGACATATTCCACGTCAAGCTTCCTGAAATCAGAATCGAGAGTTGCGAGCTTCTTTATCCCAAGATGGCGCATGCAGGCATATGAAATGCTGTCGTCAATAGTAAGCTTCAGAGGCTTCATTGCGTCAACAGCCTCTGCAATAAGAAGCGGAGAAGGCCTGAAAATAGTGATTTTTGGAAAGCCCGCGAATACGCCCATGAGTTTCTTTATGTCGTCATTTGTTTTTTTGTACTTGAGCATTGTCAGGACAATGCTGTACAAGTCAAAATCAGAGATAAAAAGCGCCTCTTTCCTTGCTGATTCAAGAAACTGTTCACATAACTGCGCCTTTCCCTGCTTAAGGGCTATTTCCAACCAGACACTCGCGTCTACCCAAATCATTTGGCAAACAACCCTGCTGCAGAGTGCTTCAGCTCAACACTGCTTATCTTCACGTTTTTCAGCATGCCGCGCAAAACACTCAGAGGCTGCGGCTGAATGCCTGTCGGCTTTGAAGCCAGCCAGACCTTTATCGCCTCCTCGACTGCTTCCTTGATGGCGCCTTTTGAATATCCGAAGTTTTTCATAGCATTCTCCCTCAACTGCTCCTCAATTTCCTCACCAAGCTGAACATACAATGCCACATCCATAGATAAATATGTTAATATTTATATATTTTTCGGTCGGATCAAGGCACCGCAAGAGAAGAACTGAATCTTTGTCCAACGCATTGTTTGAATGATCATCCAAACCAATCAAAAAGGCGAACGATTTAAGCCACTCTTTGAGTGTTTATGTATTGAACTAAATGTTTCATATCTTCAGGTTTACCCTCAAATTCAGAATAATACTTTGCATCCAGAGAATTAAAGATTTCAGTCAATTTTCTTGCTAATCCTTTGTATTTTGAAACTTCTTGTCCTCGGATTAATTCGTAAACCTCTTGTGCATAGATTGTTAGTCCTTCAACAATTTTTCTGATCCGTGGATCGTTTAATGCGCTTGTTTCGGATAAAAAGCGTTGCATATCTGCCAATTCAGCGTCCAAAGTGCAGTCTATAGATTGTTGCTTAGCCTGCGATCTGTCAATTAGACCATGCTCGATGAGCCCTTCGTTAAAGGCGAGCAAGCCATCCAGCATTTTTTGATTAAATCCGCAAAGTGGCATTTTTACCTCGTCAACCATTAATCATTCAAAATTTATTAGTTTATGGTCAGAAATTTGACTGGAATAGGAAAGATTTTTATGTAAATTGCCTTTTATAGGTAATTTTATGGTTGACATCGAGGCGCTTTCAAAGTTGGAATTCGGTTCCCAAGTTAAACTGGGATGCCAAGGATAAGAAAATTCTCGAGGTTTTACAAGCAGAAGCACGCCTGCCAGTAAGCAAAATCGCAAAGAAATTAGGCCTGCCTGCAGACAGCGTCAAATACCGTATCAAAAGGCTCGAAAAAGAAAGAGTAATTAGATTCTATCATGCAGTGCTTAACCCTGCACGGCTAGGACACCCAATGTTCACATATACATTTTTCTCCTTATTTGCCATGAACGAATCAACGGAAAAGAGATTCATTTATTTCTTGGTCGAACACCCAAAAATCACTTGGGTCTCTAAGAATTCAGGCAAATGGAATTTTATCATCGGAACTTGCACTCGAGACTTCAAGGAATACGATGAAATACTCAATCAAATCCGATCACGATTCGACAGATACATCAAAGAATTTGAAACTTCATCTACGATTGAAGAATACAAGTGGGACATGATGTATCAATTGATTGGAAAATAAGATCCTTCGAATTCTTCTACCTTCTCGGACTGTTTTTATCTCGCAGAATCAGCCTGCCTTTCTATCTCGTTCTTCTTGAAAATAGCCAAGGACTTGGGATCAAGCTTGAAAGCAGCAATTATTTCATCTGCAAGCGCGCTCTCAATGCCTTTCTTCTTGTTGAACGACTTGTCAAAAGCACCCTGCACAAAATACCTCAATGCAACATCAATCCTCCTCTGAGGAGAACACTCAACAGCCTTAGGATACCTCGCACCACCATACTCAATCGTCACGATTTCCTCTCTTGGAGCAGCATTCTCAAGAGCCTTAACAAAAACCTTGATGGGATTCTGCTTTGTCTGACGTTCTATAAGTTCAAAAGTCCTCTTAACAATCTGAGACGCAGTGATTGCCTTTCCAGTGGCGCCCTCGCTAGTGATAGTGTGCTTACCACCCCTGTGCCCGGGAACCATTACCTTGTTAATGAGTCGTTCAACAATAAAAACCTTTGACTTGTGGAATTTCCTGCCGGCATAACGCGCCCCAGTCTTTGGAACAATACGGGGGTCCAAAGAAACATATCTCTGAAGACCAACGTCCTCTACAGTTATTCCTGCTGTGCTCCACTTGTTAAAAGCCAGAACTTCCCTGCCCCCTTCTTGTACTTCGGTTGCCATTTTTACTTGCGTGCCTTCTCTATCTTCTTTTGCCTCAATGCCAAAAGGCTTTGGTCATTTACCTTGATAACCTGCCACCTTATTCCTGACAAGTCCCCAATAGGGCCGCCCTTACGCCCCCCAATTGCCTCAATCACGACCTCATCATGCTCATCAATAAGCTTCTGAGCACCGTCGCCGGGCATGAATGCAGTAACTTGCTTTCCGTTTTTTATCAATTGAACCCTGCAGCACTTCCTCATTGCAGAATTCGGCTGTTTGGCCTCAACCTGCCTCTTTTCAAGAACAATCCCTTTTGCCTGCGCAGCACCCTCAAGGGGGTCTGCCTTTTTTCCAGTACCAAGTATCCTGCGCACAAAAAGCTTTTTCAGCATCCTTCCATGATGCCTTCTAGCCTTAAGCCGCTTTGCAGTGTTCAGTCCATTGCTCTTGTTAGCCATAATCTGATACCTTCAGTTCTTTTATTGGGAAAAAGCGCTGCACCACTGCCTCATATGCCCTTAGAATCTGGGCATTGCGGCCGATAAGCAGCCCCCTTGCCTTCAGGTCAGGAGGGACAAGAACGACGACACCGTCTTCCTGCTCCTTTATTTCCCTTACGTCGATGGGATACACCAAGTTCTTTATAAAGGTTACGAGTTCATTAGAAAACTCAGCAATCCTCACTTTTTTCTTCAAGGCAGCCTCCAAGCGCCTCACGTTTGCACCCTTGGGACCGATGGCTTTACCAGCATCTCCTGGCTCAACAACAAAAATCACAAGATTCTCAGTAACAACACAATCCTTAACCCTTGCGCGAGTCATGCGCTCAAAATGCGCAATAACCTGCATGGTTGCAGTATCATAAACAACCCTTGTTGCGCTCATGATGCACTCTTCAGGACGCCAAGGACAGAAATCACAAAGGGTCGCTTGCACCAAACGCCCAGCTCCTCATTGGAAACCTGAAGCTCCTGACACTCAATCCCTGAAAGAGCACAATACCTCACGAAGTCTTCCTTAAGTCCTGACGGGCAGTTGGATGACAAATAAACCTTTGCAAGCTTTCCCTGCCTCAAAAGCTTTTGCACCCTTTCAGTGCCCAACACAAGCCTCTTGTCCACCATTAACTTCTTTATTTCAGCAGCAACATCAACCATTCAGCTCACTTCTCCTTCTTCACCTTTGTCACAAGCCCAGGCAATCCTGTCCCGACAGGCACAGGCTGATTGAGCATTATGTTCTCAACAACACTGTCAAGCTCGTCAACCTCGCCAGTCAGCGCGGCATTAATGATGTGCTTTATAGGCGTCTCAAAAGAAGCCCGGGCAAGCACAGATGCCTTTTCAGAAACAACACCATATCTCGTGATTCCCTTTACTTCTCCTGAAACGCACATTGTGTCAGCAACAAGCATTACGTGCCTGATGTCAACAGTCAGTCCCTGCGCCTCAATAACCTTGAAGACCTCATCGATAATTGCCTGCCTCGCAGCCTCTATTCCGAAAACCTCTGCAATCTCGTAAATGTCATTGCTCACAGTCCTTGTGGTATCAACAAATTCAAGCTCAAGAATTTTCTTCAGGTTTGTGCCTGCAGTGATTATTATGAATTCCTCATGCCTCTTCACAGGCAAGACCTGCGTTATTCCTTTTATGCCAGTGATGTGTACTCCCTTAAGCTCTTCCTTGAGCTTGTAAAGCTCATTAAGGCTTTTCTCGTCCTTGCCCTTCAGCCTTGCCTCAATTATTCCCTCATCACTTTGCTTTACTGACACGCTCTTGCCCAGCCCTTTTTCTACTGCCTTAACCATTGCAGCTGCAGTAACGCCAAGCTCCTGCATTTTTTGCGTGTTAAGCTTGAGCTCTATCTTCATATCAACAATGTTAATTGCGTAGTCAGTGACGAGCTCGTGAAGCTTAGTTTCCTTGATCCTCAGCGCCAACTCTCTAATATCCTTGCCCTTATTGTAAGGCTGCTTCAGGAAAATCTCCATCATCGGCGTTGCCAATGTCTTCCTGCCGTCAAGAATCTCAATTATTCTTGGCAGGCCCATAGTGACGTTAAGCTCTGCAACACCTGCAAAGTGGAACGTGTCAAGAGTCATTTGAGTACCTTGCTCTCCAATGCTCTCTGCACCAATCAAGCCAACCGCCTCGCCAGGATCAATCCTTGCAGCGAGATATTCCTGATACAGTTTTTCAGCTGCCTTTTTCAGCTTGCTCGCAGGACACTTTTCCTCAAGCTCCTGCAACAATTTCGCAGGCATCTTGTTCTCGTACTCCTTTAGTTCTGCATGCACCATTTTGTCACACCGAATCAATTATTTTTTGAACATCTATCTTACCGTTTTCTGACCGTGAAACATCAACGCCGTCCTCGCCGTACTCAAACTGGATAATCCTTCCATTAGCATCCCTGACAGTCCGGTCATACTCAACGCGCAAGTCCTGCATTGCATTAGCCAGACGCCTGTACAAGTAACCTGACTTTGGAGTGCGCAATGCAGTATCCATAAGCGAGTCCCTTCCAGTAATTTCGTGGAAGAAAAACTCTTTTGGGTTAAGCCCGTGCTTGAAGCCGTGCCTCACAAAACCATGAGCCTCAGGAGACAAGTCCCCCTTTCTGAAGCAGCTCAACGTTCTGCCAGTGTAACCCTTTTCAATTCTCTTGCCGCGCAGTGCCTGTTGGCCCACGCAAGCACTCATTTGAGTAAGCGCAAGAATGTTTCCTCGCGCACCTGACTTGACCATTACCATCGTCTGGATTCCTGAAGGTGTGTGTTCCTTGACAATCTGGCCGCACTTGTTTCTTGCCCTGTTCAATACCTCAAGGATTTTCAGCTCAAGGGTTTCCGCAAGCGTCCTGCCAGGGAACGCTTCAAGAGTCCCCTCCTGATAACTCTTGATGATTGCATTAACCTCCTCTTCTGCCTTCGTAAGAGTTTCATCAATCTGGTCACTCGCAACCTTTGGTAAGTCATTGTCAGAAATAGGCGCGCTGAAACCAGTCCTCAAGAGAACCTCAATTCCCAGCTTCAGGATTTTGTGAAGAATGTCAACAGTCCTTGCAGGCCCGTAATACCTGTGCAGGGTTCTAAGCATGACTCCAGAGCCCTCACCGCCAATACTGTTCTTGTCAATCACGCCCTCAACAAGCTTCCCGTTCTGGACAACAACAGGGTTACCTGCCTTGTCAGTGCCCTTATAATTGAAATCATCAGGAAGCAGGACACTGAAAATCTCCTTCCCATTGACAATTTTCTTGTGAGGTAGTCTTGTAAAGTCAGTCACGCCAGCAGCGCACAAAAGCTCAACAGCCTTTTCGCGCTCCATCTCAAGCTCGCTTGTCAGCAAGAAATTTCCTGAAATACCGTCGTGTATGCAACCAATTGCGGACATTCCATGCCCCGGCGAGACGATCTGTGTCTGAACTTCCATAAGAATCTCTGCCTCCGCCCTCGCCTCTTCACTCTGCGGCACGTGAAGATTCATCTCGTCACCGTCAAAGTCTGCATTGTAAGGAGCACAGACCGCAGGATTAAGCCTAAGAGTCCTTCCGGGCAATACCTTGATGCGGTGGCACATCATACTCATCCTGTGCAGTGAAGGCTGCCTGTTGAACACTGCAATGTCACCATCCATCACGTGCCTCTCAACAATGTAGCCGGGCTGAAGCTCCTCAAGCGCGGCTTCCTTTGTCTCGTCAGTTATTTTCTTCTTCTTGCCATCAGGCCTCACTATGTAGTTAGCGCCAGGATACTTGTTAGGTCCGTTCTCCACAAACTTCCTCAAGTATTGCATGTTCCACTCATTGATTGTCTCAGGAACAGTAAGCTTCATTGCAGTAATCTTCGGCAACCCCACCTCATTGATCTTAAGCATGGGGTCAGGCGAAATAACAGAACGCGCACAGAAATTCGTGCGCTTTCCAGCAAGATTATGCCTTATGCGCCCCTCCTTGCTCTTGATTCTCTCAGTAATCGTCTTCAAAGGCTGCCCTGACCTGTGCCTTGCAGGAGGCACCTGCGCAATCGTGTTATCAAAAAATGTTGTTACGTGATATTGCAGCAAGTCCCACAAGTCCTCAATAATTATTTCAGGCGCGCCCGCATTAATGTTCTCAAACAAGCGCTGGTTAATCCTGACAATATCCCCCAACTTGTGCGTCAAGTCATCCTCAGAGCGCTCGCCAGACTCAAGCGTGATGCTCGGCCTGACAGTGACAGGCGGGATTGCAAGCACAGTCAAGATAGACCATTCAGGCCTTGCATATTCAGGGTCAATGCCAAAAATCCTGCAGTCATCATCAGGGATTTTTTCCAGCCTTGCCCTGACTTCAATCGGGCTTAAGCGCTTCTCTCCCTCAAAAAACGTGGTTGGCTTCTCAAGATTTATCTTTGACTGCTTTGCCTTGCAGTGCGGGCACTTGTTAACAGTCTTCAACGAATCAATAATCTCCTTTATCTTCGCCCTTCTTGCCTCAATCCCCTCATCCTCCTCAACCTGGTCAAGCAAGGCATTGTAGCGCGTAATCTTTTCCTGCGGGATAAGAATCCTCCCACACTCCTTACACGTGCACTTCAGCAATGACTGTATTATTCTTGCAAACTTCACGTGAACCACAGGGCGTGCAAGCTCAATATACCCAAAGTGTCCAATGCATTCCTTGAGCTTGCTCCCACAGGTCTTGCAGCGCAGTCCCGGATCAATAACTCCAAGCCGCACGTCCATAAGCCCGCCATCAACAGGATAGCCCTCCTTGTCATACAACTCAGGAGTAACTATCTTTGCAGAAGCCATCTTCTTAATCATCTTGGGGCTGAGCAAACCAAAAACAACACTCTCAACCTGCTTGAACACAGAATGCATCTGCGCCTCAAGTCTTTCAGGCGAAATAGGCTTCTTCGGCACCTCCGCAATGGTCGCAGCTGCCTTTTCTTCCTCTGTCGGAAGCTTTTCAGTGCGCTTTTCAGCAACCTCTGCCTTCATCGCAGCTTCCTCTGTCTTTGGAGCCTTGGCAGGCTCTCCTGCAGGCGCCTCTTCCTTTGGCTTTTCCACTTCCTCTGCTTTCTTTTTTCTTGGCATTTTAGTACTTGTTCTTAAGCACGAGCTTGGGATAAACCCCAAGGCTCTTGAACTCGTCAAGTATCAGCTTGAACGCATAACTAATCTCAATGTCATTCACGTCAACATTATCCCCACAAATCGGGCAATACCTCTTGTCCTTGTAGGTATCGTGAATTGCAATTATTCCGCAGTTCTCACAGATCGGCACAACGGTCTTGTCAGAGTCAAAGCGCTCCTTGAGCAACAAAGAAGCACCGTGCGCCACGAACGTGTCCTTTTCCATCTCTCCAAGACGCAGACCGCCCTCCTTAGCCCTCCCCTCAGTCGGCTGCCTCGTGAGCAGCTGGATCGGTCCGCGCGCCCTTGCATGAATCTTGTTCGCAACCATATGCTTGAGCTTCAAATAATACATGTTTCCAACAAATATCTTTGCTTCCATCCTTTCGCCAGTGATTCCATTATACATTGTTTCTGTTCCGTTCTCCCTGAAACCCAAAGAAAGCAATTCCTTCCTCAACGATTCCTCCTTTTCTCCCTCAAAAGTTGTGCCGTCAACATACCTTCCTGCCAGCGCACCCATTTTTCCACCAATAAGCTCAAGCAAGTGCGCAATTGTCATCCTGCTCGGTATTGAGTGCGGCGAAAAGAGCATGTCAGGAATGATTCCCGAAGCCGTATAAGGCATGTCGCTCTCAGGAACAATGAGACCAACAACTCCCTTTTGCGAATGCCTTGAGCAAAACTTGTCACCAATTTCAGGAATTCTCTGGTCGCGAATCCTTACCTGAACAAGCTTGTTGCCCTCCTCATTCTCAGTCACGAGAACAAAGTCAACAACACCCTCCTCACCATGCCTCAGCGCAACAGAACTCTCACGCCTGATATTAGATGATAACGAATATTCCTCCAATGAACTGAGGAACCTTGGAGGGGAAGTCTTGCCAATCACCACATCTTCCTCCTTCACCTGCGCCTCGGGATACACGATGCCATCAGCCTCAAGAAGCCTGTAGTCTTTCTCGCTCTTGTACCCTTTAACTTCCTTATCAGGAATGCAGATGCTGTCCATCAGGCCGCCAGAATACCTTAATTCCTCAGCAATTGCCGGACGGAAATAACTTGACCTTGCAAACCCCCGCTCTATCGACCCCCTGTTAAGGATGATTGCGTCCTCCATATTATAGCCCTTGTAACTCATCACTGCCACAACAATGTTCTGACCGCTCGGGTGAGTTTCATAGCCTGAAAGCTCATGCATGATTGACTGGACTATTGGAATTTGCGGTGTGTGAAGAAGATTAACATCCATGTCCATCCTTACAGGAAAGTTCGCGGCATAAAAACCAATTGCGTGCTTCTGATTCTTGGAACCGATTGCAAGGCGCGCAGACGGGTTATGGTCGCCCCACGGCACAAGTGTTGTCACAATGCCCATCATTGCTAAAGGCGTGATTTCCAAATGCGTGTGTTCAGGCGTCAATTCTCTCTCCTCAAAAGCAACAAGAGCATTTTCCTCTTCAGCAGCATCAATATACTCAATGATGCCCTGACTGACGAGGTCATTCCAGCCAAGTTCATTCTTCTGCAACTGCTTGATGTGCTTCTCAGTAAGCAACGGAATTCCATCCTTCACAACAATCAAAGGCCTTCTTGTCCTTCCCCTACAAGTCTCAATATGCACCTGATTCAGGCATTCATCATGCATTATATTGACATTTGACGGAATCGCTCCTGACCTTCTTGAATTCCTGACTTGAGCGACAAACTCCTTGCCATTATCAACATCGCCCACGAACTTACCATTAATGAAGACCTCACTCATTGTTGCACACTCCTAAGACCCATAGTCTTCAATTGCTTGATGAGCTCCTGCTCGTCAGTCTCCTTGGAAACCTGAGCGAACAATGCAAGGTTCTTCCTGAGGCCAATGTTTGTTCCTTCAGGCGTTTCTGCAGGGCAAAGCCTTCCCAAATGCGTTGCGTGAAGCTCGCGAGCCTCAAAATTTTCCTGCGAGCTTGACAACGGGGAAACAACCCTTTGCAAGTGCGAAATTGTGTTCAAGTGATTCAAACGCTGTATTCTCTGCGAAACCCCCTTTCTACCACCAACCCAATTCCCCGTTGCCATTGAACTGTAAATCCTGCTCGTAAGAAGCTTGTCACGAATAATCACCTTGATGCTCGGAAACTTTCCGCGCTTAACTATCCTCTGGAAATTATAAAGCAGGTCACCAATAAGCACTTTCAGGTTCATCCTGAAAAGGTCCGCAAGCAAGTCGCCCGACATCTTGATGCGCTTGTTCATGTAATGGTCCTTGTCATCAAGCGGCGCCTCACCATTAGCCACGGCAATATACTTCCTCAACATCTTGCACAAATTATACGCCTTGAAAATCCTGTCTTCCTTGCTGGTGCCAACATGAGGCAAAAGATACTTGTCAATAATTTCATTCATCCTTTCAAGCCTGACCTCCCTTGCCTGCGTGATTCCAATCCTCTTTGCTATATAATCTATTGCATCCTCTGAATTCTTGACACTCGCAAACTCAAAAAGATTGATAAGAACCTCATCATACTGCTTGTCCTTGCTAATAAACTGCATTATTTCCTCATCCTTCAACAACCCAAGCGCCTTTATTACAATAATAATAGGAACCCTCTTTACCCTTGTAAATGTGAGGTAAAAAATACCGTCCTTCATCCGTTCTATCGTGTGAGGAATCTTGAAAGGGCCATTCTCGGAAAACAATTTGCCAGTGTACTCAGTAACTCCTGTCGTCTTTTCCACAATGAAACGATTGCTTGCCAAGTCCTCAATATTAACAAGCACACGCTCTGTCCCATTAATGATAAAATAGCCACCAGGATCATCCGGGTCTTCACCATTCTCAATCAACTGCTCCCTTGACATTTTACTTAAGTGACACTTTCTGCTCTTGAGCATTATGGGCAAAGAACCAATCTGCGTGGTGAACGTCTCACGCTGGACATCATTAATGTGAGATGAAACCTCAATAAACACAGGAGCTGCATAACTCAGCTTTCTCAGCCTCGCCTCAACAGGAAGCAACTGCCTTACCGAGCCATCTGCCTCAGTTATTGTTGGCTCCTTTACCTCAATCTTGTCAAGGCGAATCCTGAATGATTCCACATTCGGCGGAATTATTGTAGGCTCAATGTCCCTGTTCTCATTGATTATTTTCTGCAGTTCGTGCTCAACAAAAAAATTAAAGCTCTCAATATCGCTTGCCACCAGCGTGTTGTCAGCAAAATGCTTTGCAATCAATGTCTTGGCAATGCTTGGCATTACTTGCTCACCACCCTTCTGTAAAACACTGCCTCGCCTGCAGTCGGCGACTTCCTCACGATCTTGATGATATCCCCTTCCTCAGCATCAAGTCCTTCTATTGCAGGGTCATCTTTGAAAATCCTTGGAAGGTCACGAAGGTCAGCAACGTATTTCTCAAAAAGCTCCTTCTTCTCCTTGTCGCTGAGTTTGGAGTGTTTCGGAACAAGCACGTGTTTGGTCACGTCATATTCCTTTGGCATTTTTTTGGTTGACCTCTGCTCAGTGTAAGCGGGCCCGACGCGATTTGAACGCGCGACCAGCTGGTTAAAAGCCAGCTGCTCTAGTGCCCCAAAACAACCTTGCAGTTATTTCGTCCAGGCTGAGCTACGGGCCCATGTAATGATAGTGATGACTCTGACAGGTTTGGATGAATTTGTGAGATTGCGTTGTTCACCATGCAAAAAACTCAGTCTCCTCACGCTAATTGGCTTATTATACCCCGTTTTTTAGGGGGCGGTTTATAAAGCTTGCGGTATTTCGGCATAATTTCCGGTTTTTAGAATGTTTACCGCCTGTGGGCGAAATGATGCTTTTGCGGCATAAGTTTAATAATATTTAGGTATTACGCTAATTTTGTGCTTAAATTCGCAGTAAGACCTTGTGCAGTAATCATAAAAAAATGGAGCGATTCTTTTAGTCAAGAATGTCTACCACGGCGATGAGTTTTATGTCCTTCATGGAGGAAAATTAGAGGTTGGTGAAACTATTGTTGATTGCCTAAAAAGGGAAATAAAGGAAGAAACAAATATCACAATCAGTGTCAATAAACTAATATATTTGCGTGATTTTATCTCAGATAAGGAGCACGTTGTAGATATTTATTTTCTTGCAGATATTATTAATGACGATAAAATAACTCATTCTTTTGACCCTTCAACAAGCAAAACTATTCGTTCTATTGAGTGGGTTCCTTTAACAAGACTTAATGAAATTAAGTCTTTTCCAGCCGCCCTTAAGACAAAACTGCCTAAAGATTATGCAAATAATTTTGCAACCCAAGGGGAGCATTTGGGAAACGGCCCATAATTATCTTTTAATCGCCTCTATTATTAAGTGCTTGCCATCTCTTTTTTCCAATTTACGCAGTTCAAAATACTTGCTTTTATCCTTTTGAACTCTTTTAACTGAGGAGAATTTTTTCTCATAAGATATTTCTTGAGCGTCTGGAAATTGTAAATAAACTTGTGGCCCCACCCATAGAAAAGCACGTTCAGCGGCGTCAAACGCTCTACGGTAGCACTGTCCGCTGCCGCCGCGCAAGAACAACCCGTGCTGAATTGCTTGCGCGGTTTATAGCGAGCAATGTGTTCTCGCGCTTAATCAGACTTTTTCACCAGAGCCCTGTAGAGAGGAATTTTTATAAATTGCCCACTTGTAGTTAAATAAGTTTCAGTAAAAAGGTTTATAAATTTTGACAGGTTTAAAAGAAACAAGAATGTTGGGTCCATACGAAGCTAGAGAAAAGGGAACCATTTATTATAAAGGTAATAATGTTTTTCCTCCAATTAAGAATGTTCAAACATGCCAACTTTCCAAAAAAGAGATTGAAAATCGTATTTATTCGATAAACAAAGATTTGATGTGGACTCATCTTGCCAAAATAAATCATCAAATAAATATGTCCACACACGCTTATTTTAGTGATATAGGTGCATTATTCACATTATTGCCGCTTACTACGAGAATGATATCGTCTCCTGGAGCCGTTTATGGTAGAAATAAGATTAGCTACACCTCTGATACTTGCCCGATAAAGATAAATTGGTTTAATCTGCCACACAAAGCGTTTCTTGCGGAATCATCTCAGGTTTATTTGGAGTTCGCGTTATTGCAGAGGGGCGTCGATCATGTGTATTCCATATACAACTCTTTTAGGAAAGAACGCGCTGACAGCACTCATTTATCTGAGTTTCATCACATAGAATATGAAGGGCATATCACGCAAAAACAAAATCTTGCAGTGATTCATGGTTTATTAAAAAGAATAATCCTTGATCTTCTGGAGAACAATAAAAAAGATCTTAATTTCTTTTTGAATAAAGAGTGCTTACTTGAACTTAAAGAACTTGCTTCACAGCCAATTAATGTTATTACATTCAAAGACGCTCTTAAACTGTTATTCAAAGATACCCAAAACACAAAATATAAAAAATTTACTTTGGCAAGTTTTGGAATGTGGGAAGAAGTGCGGTTAACTCAGCTTTTAAATGGGGTTGTGGGTGTATCAGAAATGCCTGCATTAGAAGTCGCTTTTTATCATGCAGTTAAAATGAACAAAAAACCTAAAGTAGCTGATAATACAGATATTATTTGGCCAGGATATCGTGAAATTGCTGGAAGCGGTCATAGAGTGAATAACATAAGAGAATTGCGACTTAAATCAAGAATTTTCTCTCTTCCACAAAAAGACTATGCTCAATACCTTGAATCAAGAAAATTTCCTACGTACAAACCATCCAGTGGTTTTGGTTTGGGTTGGGAACGGCTAATTCAAGGATTATTACATATGCCCTTTATCTACTCGGCATCACAATTTCCCCGCGTGGACACGACATTAAGACCGTAGTAAGATGGCATTGAAACAAAAAAAACCAAGCGAAATGGATTATTCCGAGTTTGTGGCATTTACCAAAGAGCGGAACAGGCCATCTGGTGGCATAAAAACTGTGCAGCAAGTAGCAGTTAATGCATTAGTAAATAGTTCAAAAAAAATGTTGGAAATTGGGTCAAATACAGGTTTTACAAGCGTCAATATGGCTCTTAGTACGGGGTGCAGTGTTATTGGAATAGATACTAATGATGAATCCATCCGGGAAGCACGACGATATGCTTGTGAACAAGGTGTTGATAACCTTGTTTCATTTAGAAATATTAATGCATTGCATATGCCTTTCAAGGACTGCTCTTTTGACATTGTATGGTGTAGTAATGTAGCTTCATTCATCAATAAAAAAGAAAAGTTCTTTAGTGAATGCCTGCGTGTTCTCAAGTATGGAGGAACACTTGTTGTTGTACCGATTTATTACAGGAAACGGCCACCAAAAAAACTTGTTGTTGCCATTTCGAAAGCTATTGGGTGTGACATTAAAGTGTGGCATAAAACGTCTTGGATAAATCTTGTTCTGAACTCTGCTGCAAAAAATAATTATTTCTTAGATTTATACTATTGTAAAGATTTTAAATATTTGAATTGTCAGAAAGATATCCCCAACTATCTTAAAACTATGTTAAAAAAGCCCCACCTCCAACTTCTTAATTCAGCGCTTCGGAGTGAAGTTGCAGAGAGAATGTCTTATTTTATGAATTTATTTAATAAAAATTTATGCTACGCAGGTTTCTCAATCCTACTTTTTCAGAAAAGAAAAGCGCCTGAAGAAATTGAGCTTTTCCTTACAACTGAATTATGATAATCAAACCACGTCATTTGGAAAAGGGAGACAAAATCGGGATAATTAGCCCATCATCATCCATTAAGGATTTTCCAAAAAGAACTAAGCGGGGCATATTACAATTAGAGCGTATGGGGTTTCAAGTTGTTATTTCACCAAACACCTTTGCTAAACAAGGCCCAATTGCAGGTTCTTCTGAACAAAGAGCAGAGGACCTAAATGCCTTTTTTGAGGACGAAGATATCAAAGCAATAATTTGTTCAACAGGAGGGTATAATTCCAATGCTATTCTTCCATTAATCGATTACAATTTGATTAAAAAAAATCCTAAAATAATTTGCGGATACAGTGACATAACCGCAGTCTTGTGCGCAGTACATAAAAAAACAGGTTTGATAACTTTTCATGGACCGACCTTGCTTCCTTCATTTGGAGAATTTGGTGGGCTGTTAGACTTTACAAAACAAAATTTTGAAAAAGTCCTTATGACACCGAGAGCGATTGGTATGTTACAAAGGCCCCGTGAATATACGTCTGAATTCTTAATTTGGGAGTGTGAAGATAACCGAAAACGCAAAATGCGTCAAACAAAGCCTTGGATGGCACTAAATACTGGCGTCGCGGAAGGCGCAATTATTGGGGGGAATACCGAAACTCTTCTTACTTTAGTCGGAACAGAGTTTTTTCCAGAGCTTAGAAACAAACTACTTTTCCTTGAAGATGAGACATTAGATATTGGACGAATTGTCAGAGATATTACGCATTTAGAACAAATTGGCGTTTTTGATACTGTCTGTGGAGTTGTATATGCAAGATCAGCGCTTACTGATGCAAATAAACTTTCGAAGCTATTTTATGAAACGCTACGTGAAATAGGGGAAAATCACCAAATTCCCGTACTTGTAAATGTTGATTTTGGTCATACAGACCCGCGATTAATTCTCCCGATCGGTATCAAAGCAAAACTCGATGCTAATCAACGAACAATATCCATTCCCTATGCCGCGACAATATAAGAATAAATATTTTAATCAGGATTTTGTATCATACAAAAACAACCATTTGTATCTAGAAGGTCGCCACTATACGCGTTTTTTAGCAGAAGGCACTCCTCTTGCGTGCACATTTCTCAATCGGATAATAACAAATACTAATATTATTCGCACTCTGTTAAATAAATATTATCCTGACTATTTACTTTGTTATGCGCTTAAGGCATCCTATCTTAAGAATGTTCTTATGTTAATAAAAAATCTAGATTTGGGGGTTTCAGCAACATCTTCATTTGAAATACGGATTGCTGAATCAGCTAACATAAACAATAAACGCATCGTCTTTAATGGTGTTGGCAGAACCGCACAAGAAATTTATTCCGCAATTAAAAAAGGCAATATTGTGAATCTTGATTCGGATACCGAACTAAAAAGACTCATTTCCTGTAAAAGACCCAATGAAAAATTGTTTGTGGGTTTGAGGATTCGCCCATCTTTACATTATTTACAGGGTCCTGAAAAATATTCCATACTTGGAATGGATTATAAGACCGCTAAAGTCTGCATAGATCTCGCTTCAAAAAATAATATTGTTATAAATGGCATTAGCTTTCACTTGTTTTCAAATATGCTCGATGGGGCTGGCTACGTTGCCGTAATAAATGAGATATTAAAATTTATTAAATATATTGCTAAAGAAAGAAATGTTAAAATCACCTATTTGGATATTGGTGGCGGATTTGCCCCAAGGATGTATTTTAAAAGTGATGCAGATATTAAACGAATGCTTTTACACATTGCGTGCTTGTTAAAATCCCGATTGAGTCATGTAAAACTGATTCTAGAACTTGGTAGGTTTATCGTTTCTGATGCGACAGGAGTATTATCAAAAATAGTATCAATCAAGAAAACTAAATCAGGTGTGTGGGCAATATTAGATGCGTCAACAAATTTTCTCATCCCCGCGCCTGGAAATAAGTGGGATGTGTCGCCCTGCCATCTGAAGAAAGGCAGAGGTCCAATTACTTTTGTGGATAGAATGGGTACGATCATAGCTAAAACATCAAATATTCGCGTTAATGAGGAGGATTTAGTTTTCATATTTAACGCAGGAGCATATACTGCGGTCATGAAAGAATTATTTGCATTTCCTCTCCCGAAACAAATTTTAGTACGCAATGGCACTATCATGAAGGTTTTAAAAGAACCGCGACTTTATGACGTAATTAAATATCACGGATGAGATAATGTTGCGATCAACAAAAATTTTTTATGTTTATAGCACAAAGGGTGGTGTGGGCAAATCGACCTTTAGTGTGAATCTCGCATTTACTTTCAAGAAGCTTAGAAAAAGCGTCACATTGCTTGACTTGGATTTCTCAAGCCCCAGTATTCCAAGAATGCTTGCTGGCTTGAAAAAAATAGCTTCAAGAATGAAAAACTTTAAAGTTATTCCTGCTCGCTTTGGGGGAGTTGATGTTGTATCAATGGGTTTTTTATCGGCACCACAAGATGTTTCTTTTTTATCTGGAAAATATCTTGAAGGCGCGCTTTACCAATTGGTCCTTAATAAACGTTGGCAAACAGATGTTGTGATAATAGATATGCCTCCTGGGTTTGGAGAACTGCACAGATTGATGTTTGCGAAATTGTCAGGGGGAGTCATTTTGATAACCACTCCCCAAAACCTGTGTTACGATAATTTACTTCGAGGATTAACATTTCTCAGTAAGCTAAATGTTCCAATTATTGGTTATGTTGATAATATGGCATACGTGCGGTGTGAAAAATGCCGTTCTAAGAATTTATTATTTTGTAACAAGCAAGTTGCTAATGTATGTATTGATGTGCCAAAACTAGCTTCAGTGCCTTTTATTAAAAATATAGACGAGTGTTCTAATAAAGGTATGCCTGCAGTTCTCGTAAAAGAAAAGTCAGAGTTCGCTAATATTTATATGTCGCTTGCTCGAAGTTTGTTACATATGGGTGGGAACCAATGCCTGTGCAAGAAAAAAAAATAGACAGCACATTAGGTATATTGCCTGATGAACTTCTTGATAAAGTTATGCAAAAGTATGACATTACTCGTTGGCAGATTTTGCCATTCTTTTCTTTAAATGAAACGATTTTGGATTTAAATAGGCGAACTGAAACCTCACGCAAAGTTCTAATTAAGCACAAAAATCAAGTGTTTTTTCTTAAGGAGGTCCCGTGGTATTGTGCAGAAAAAAAATTTGTTTCATACGAGTTTGCATTTCAGCAATACTTGCATCATTGTGGATTTCCAATTCCAACAATCCAAAAAACAAGCGATGGTAATTTGTTTGTAGAATTAAAGGATGAAAAAAAATTTTATTTTTTACAAGACTTTGTAAATGGCATCTCTTGGTCAAGGGACTCCACGCAGACCGAGAATGCAGGAAACGCCCTTGCAAAATTACACCACTTCTCAGCTCGGTTTCTAAAAAAAACACATTTTTGCGAAAAACCGCCACGTGAGAATATATTCTCCCTGGCACAGAAAATGCTTGATTTGGTCAAGCGTATCTTAAAACGAAGCGGAAAAATCTACACGATGAACGATTTTTGTAATTACTACTCGTACAGCACCAGAATCTTAAAAAGCGCAAAAAAACTCGCTTATGAAAAGGGATATGGGAAGACACTTTTACCAGTCCATGGCGATTATAATCCTTTTAATATGCTGTTTAAAAAGAAAACTCATGAAGTTATTGCCGTTTTTGACTTTGATAATTCTTGTCTTGATGACCCCGTACATGACTTAGCGGAAGGGCTTGTTCGTTTTTCATTAATAAAATACAAACATTTAAGTTCGCACTATCAGAAACCGCCTTCTAACTTTGATAAAAAGCTTTTTTATGCATTTCTTGATGGTTATGCTAAGTTTGATAGAAATAAAATACTCAATAACCTTATGCCTTATCTTGCAGAAGCTATCGCTGCAATTACAATTGAACTTTCTGCAATTGGACTACTTTGCGGTTATTATAGTCAAACAGACATTCCACGACTTTTAAATACGAATAGCGAGATAAAACTAAAAACAGAGCGTTTAATATGCGCCAATTACCTTTAAAAATTAATCGAACAAACCAATCGCATAATCCAATCGAGGGGATTCTTATAGAAGGTGTTGATTATGCTGGAAAGACTGCTGTTACAAAGTGCTTAACGGAAATGCTGATAACGTGTTATGGTAAGAATGCAATGTATAAAAAAGATTATCTGACGGAAAATCATCTTGTTAAGTATTTGGCATCAATGGCGCAGACGATGAAAGTGGGAGAAAGCCAAAATTTGCCATTGGTTTTCGCAAAACTTGTAGATATTTATGTATATACGCCTAAGAAAGGTGATTTTATTGTTCAAGATAGGCATTGGTTCTCTACTGAGTGCCGTATTAATTTTTTTTATCCGAAATCAACACTTGCAAAACTGTTGTTGTTATACAGATTTCACATTCCATTCGCTTATAATATTTACTTAACGTCATCAATAACTACAAAAGAAAAGAGAGTCATGCGATCTCCGCCCAAATCATCAATTGACAAGTATCTGGCCAAAAACCCAGATGTACATCAAAAATATGACGACTTCTGCAAGCATTTGATACCGCAGAATGAAAATTGGCATGTAATAATTACAGATAATCAGTCCATAGACCAAATTTGCGAAACAATTATTAGTCTCACAAAGTCCAAACTTTTGCTATCGCCGCAGCGCTTTTAGCTTTGGGCCTCTTGATGTATCTATAATTTCATAACCTGCAAGCTCTATTTGCTTCCTTATCTTATCTGCTTCTTCCCATTTCTTTTTTGCCCTTAACTCTTCACGCAACTCTAGTTGGGACTTAATATTTGTAGGGATTTCTTCCAGGAAAGGAGATACGACGTTTTGAAGTTGAAGCCCAAACACATTATCAAATTCTATTAGCAATTCAAACTTCTCCTTATTACCGAGTTCTTTATCGGCTAGCACACCCCACATTACTGCTAATGCTTGCGGGGTATTTAAATCACGGTTTATCGCTTCCAAAAAATTTGTCTTATGCTTATTGATTGCACTCTTATTTTCTTTACTGAATAAATCTGAGTGAATATCTGTGAGAGTATTTTTCAGCCTAGCATAACTGTTTTTTGCAGATCTAAGTGCTTCTTCATCAAAAACCAAAGGGGTTCGGTAATGCGCTCCAAGACAGAAATAGCGATAAACAAGTGGTTCAAAACCTTTTTTCTTTATAGTGTCAAGCGTTATGAAGTTGCCCTCTGATTTTCCCATCCGTGCATTCTTGAGTTTAAGGAATTCCCCATGTAACCAATAACGAACAAATGGCTTGCCAGTTGCAGCTTCACTTTGGGCAATTTCGTTTGTGTGATGCACAGGTATATGATCTATCCCTCCGCAATGAATGTCAAACGTTTCCCCAAGGTATTTCATTGACATAGCAGAACACTCGATATGCCATCCAGGAAATCCTATTCCCCAAGGGCTCTCCCACTCCATTTGGCGTTTTTTATCCAAGGGGCTAAATTTCCACAGCGCAAAATCTGTAACATTTTTTTTCTCGCCGAGAGCGATTCTTGCACCTGCCCTTAACTGGATCGTCTGCAAATTTGCCAATTTGCCATAGTCCTTAATTTTGGTTGTGTCGAAATATAATCCATCGCTTGTGCGATATGTGTATCCTTTCTGTTCTAATGTCTTAATTAACTGTATCATCTCGGGTATGTGCTCGGTTGCTTTGCACAAGATTTGCGGTCTTTTGATGTTAAGTTCGTCCAAATCGGATAAGAATGCATTCGTAAACTTATTCGCCAATTCAAATGCATTGGTGCCTTTTTGTCTTGCTTGCCTTTCTACTTTATCCTCCCCAACATCTTCGTTTGAAGTGAGATGTCCAACGTCAGTGATGTTCATCACATGTTTGACTTGATAACCATTAAATTCCAAAACGCGTCTAAGAATGTCTTCAAAAATGTATGTTCTAAGATTTCCAATATGAGCATAGTTGTAAACAGTTGGGCCGCAAGTGTATAAACCTACATTTGGAGGATGAAGCGCTTTAAATTCCTGGTATGATCTACCTAGAGTATTAAAAAAAACCAGTTTATACATTGTATCAATTAGTGGTTCTAAACCCATTTTTAAAGTTTTGCCTCCTAATTGTGGTTATACAAGTTTGATGTTCTTATAAATCTTCGGATATTCGGCACGTGGTTGTCATACTCCTTTATGACTTTTCTGACATCACACTATAACGCATAACCAATTGTTCCCCTTGCGTAATTTCTTTGTACCACTGATGGGCAGTCGTACTAGGCATCACTTAGCAAAACAGTCATTAAAGGCAAGCTGATGGGCTGTTAGGAATCTTACTTCATAGTGCGTTACTGCCCGAATTAGTCCAGTCTGATTTTACAAAAAGTTTTTCTTAAATTATTAGGCACTGCGAGGATGCTGTGGAGGCTTTACCGCCTGTGGGCGAAAACAAACTTGTAAGGCGCGTCCTGTATCAAAAAGTTATGGTCTGTTATTATTGTGATTAGCGTCTTTTGGTAAGGCCAGTGCGTTATGTCAAGCTCGCAGTCAATGTCGAGGTCAAACAAGCCGTTGTTTTTCACCTCAGAAGAAACAATGTCATTAGCCAATTGTAGGATTTCCTTCAGGCGCACAAATTTTATAACAGGTAAGAATTCAGGAATAGTGACCGTGCCTGCTTTCTTTTCTTCAATCGGATAGTCAAGACTAAAGCGCACGTCCTTTTCAGCAATAATAACTGTTGTTTTTGGCTGAGACTTCTCAACAACCTCAACCCCCTTTTCCTTGAGAAGCTCAAAACTTCCAATGCAATTACTTATGTGTGCATCCACGTATTCTGCCAATTGCTGTTCAGCAATCGCAATGTCAGGAACCTTGTTCTCGCCAAAGTCATACAAGTAAGAGGTATTAATTGGCTCAAAATAATCTGTTCCAAGCTCTGCATAACCACCGTGCTTGCCTATCGTGAGCAATGCATCATCCGCAATTATTCCAAGGCACTGCTCAACAAGTTCTTTTGCGCTTGAAGCCTCAACCAGCCTCACAAACACCCTTTGTTGTGCAATACCTGAAGCATAAAAAACAATACCTGCAACAACCATCAACGTCATGCCAAGCATAATAAACATTGTGATTTGAGCCTTCTTCACGGGTATCTTACCTGCTGTTTGTTCAATGACGAAATAATTGAACTAATCTGGCTGCTTTGCGGGGGAAGCACCACAACGTGACAAGCACCTTTCTGATAATCAAGCATGTTGTCCACGATTGTTGTTTTTGAGCCCGAATAAACCGCGGCATA
>JAWAAW010000013.1:15513-27136 GCA_038884975.1 Candidatus Woesearchaeota archaeon | reverse complement strand
TGCTTTCCTACGGCGATGACCTTCTTGAGCCTGAACTGAGGCCTGAATTCGTGCAAAAAATGCGTAAAAGAAGTCTTGAGAAGAGTGTGAAAATCAAGGACTTCAAAAAGCATTTCAGGCTATAAAAAAAATGTACACTCTTGAACTCAGGGAGAGCATTGAAAAGAAATTCTTCAAGATAAGAAAAAGAAACCCGAAACAGCTGGAAATCATCTGGAAAAAGATAGAGGAAATGCTGCAAAATCCGAATCATTACAAGAACCTCAGGAGCCCTTTGCAGCATTTAAAACGTATTCACATCGACAAGAGCTTTGTCCTTGTATTTTCGGTCAATGAAACAACAAAGACAGTGATAATTGAGGATTATGACCATCACGATAAGATTTATGTTATATAATTCCTCCGAACTCGCGCGACATAATGGAATTAGGAGCGCATTAATTGAGGAATGTATTGTTGCACCACAGTGCCTTTAAAGCGTTCACATTTATTGCTTTTTCATAACAATTTATATACTTATAATCTGCTTTTTCTCCTTATGGCTGACGTCATCAAACTCTCGCCGAGCAAATTAGGTTCTTTCCTCCAGTGTCCTGCATGTTTTTGGAGGGATTATCACAAAAAAATGCCTCCAAGCTTTCCCATGCCAGGCATACTCATCAGAATGGACTCATTAACCAAAAACTATTATGATTCTTACAGGAATTCATTACCTCCCTCATTGAAAGGCTTGCCTGAAACGCTTGTTGACAAGCAAACAGCAGACAAAATCAGGCACTGGCTCTCTTACAAAGACCCAAACACCAATGCCGAATTAAGGGGAAAAATGGACGATTGTTTAATCAACAAAAAAGGCGAACTTGTGCCGATAGACAACAAGACAGCAAGCCCAAAAGAAGGAGAACTATTACAGCTTTACCAAATCCAGCTTGACGCGTACGCATTCCTGCTCCAAAAAAACAATTACAAAACAGCAAACTACGGATACCTCATTTATTACACTGCAGACTCAGGAACACCAGACAAGGGAATCATTTTCAAGACAGAAACAAGAAAGCTTGAACTCAACCCAAACAGAATACCAAAAATACTGAGTGACGCAGCAGCAGTCCTCAAGCAATCAAAACCGCCAAAAAACCACAAGGACTGCGAAATGTGCGACTGGTTCTCGCACTTTGAAAACGAATAAAGGCAAAGAACTCAACAAACAAACACATAACCCAAAGGAATCCCTTTCTCATAAACAACATGCCTCAACTGGCACGAACTGAATTTTTTCCACAATGCGCTTTCCTTGTCAAGAGATGGAAAATCAATCATTACAAGAGTGCCTTTCAACTGCAGTGTTGAAGCATCAGTCGTGAAGTCAAGCCGGGTGGCATTATTAACGCCAAGATAATACTGCATTGCATAATCCCTGAAAGTGTAATAAGGCCCTTGAAGCGTCTTTGCGTAGGTAGTTGTTTCCTTCACAACCCTTGAAATGTCAGGAGAAGCCAAGTGCAAGGCAAGCTCTGACATCACGAACACGCTCATTGCCAAACCAACAGCAAGCAACACCACACCGGCCTTTTTCTTCCAAAAAGAAAGAACAAAACAAATAAAGGAAACGACAAACGCAACAATTATTATCCAGAACTTTACGTACAACCCGACAGGACCCTGGTCTCCTGTAAAAGGAACAAGAAAATTCCAGTCAAAAGACAAGACCGCATTGACAAAGTTTGCTTTTGGATAAAAAGCAACAATCTTGCCGGGCAAAAAAGAAATAACAAAATCAAAAATCAAAAACAATCCAAAGACAATACCGAACTGCTTCCAATCAATTCTTAACGAGCCAAAATACTTTCCGGCAAGCATACAAAAGTAAGGCAATAGTATTGAGAAATACCTCTCAACAGGCCTGAAAGGATCCTGCACTATAAACGTATAAAACAAGAACACTACAATAATCATGCTATGCGAAATCCAGTCCTGTCTTTCAGGCTTTCTCAAGCCCAATAAATAGCCAAAAAGCAACAAAGGACCAATCCAGAAAAATGCAAGCACGTACTGCATCAAAAGCAACAAGATATTTATTTCCCTTCCTCCAAAATAGTAAGTGCCGTGCTTGAGGGTTATCCAGAAATAAGAAGGGTCAGTCAGGAATGCAGCAAGAGGAAACACAGAAAAAACAACCAGCCCGAACAATGAAATCCAGAAACACTCCTTAAAAGTCCTCCAAACATTCCTGTATTGAATCAATGAATAAAACGCGACCGCAATCATTGCCAAAAAACCAGTATACTTTGTCAACACCACAAGCCCAAATGAAATGCCCGCAAGAACAAGCCACTTGAATTCATTTTTCTTGCAATACCTGACAAAACAATACCACACGAGCAAAGTGTAAAAAGTCAAGAATGCGCCATCAAAGGAAACTGACGTTGAAACAAGCGCGTGCAACGAACTCAAAGCCAACAACCCAACACTCCAAAAAGCAATTCTTTTACCATACAATTCACGGGCAAGAAAATAAAGCACAACAAGAGTAAGAATTGCAAAAACAAGCGAGGTCAGGCGAAGCGTCCAGACATGAATGCCAAGCAAGGAAGTGAATGCAATTCTTGTCCAAGTCGTCAAAGGATTCATCTCAGTATACTTGTCAAGCCCTGCAGGATTTGCATCAATCACTGCCCTTGTCTGCGTAAACTCATCAAAAGAGAGGGCGTTGTTAAGCGTGAGCAAGCGCAAAATAATGCCAACTGCCAGCACAATAACAAGCAATTTCTTTTCCATTGCTGTTGTTCTTCTTGCCTTTTTGCTTATATTGTTTTGCATTTTCCACCGCAATTTTATAAGCAATAATCCCTAATATCATGTTGTGGAAGAAACACCTGTTCCGGTAATCAGTGAAGTGCTTGTTAGGAACAACCGCTTACTCATCACGCTCAAGGACCTTGGCACGATTTATCACGAATGGCAGCATCATTTTCCAACAAAAACACTCACGCCAGAACAGCACAAGCACGTAATGAAAGAATTTGCTGCGTACAATCCCAAGGAGTTTGACAGGATTCCAAAATTCAACATCATACAAATCACTGCAGGAACAGGTCTGCCGGACAAACTCAAGAAAACAAACCCAAAATTACACGCGCTTTTTGACAAGTACTTCGTGACAGGACATTATACGCCGCAAGCAAGATGGAGAACAACAGTGCCGTGGAGAACAGCAGAACCAGACCCAAGAATAATAATTATTCTGAAAGAAAAGCGCGAGTCAGAAAAACTGCTAAAAGAAGCCATTGAATCAGCACAAGCAGCACTCAGGAATTCTGAAGTAGCAAAAAAGCGCAGGATAACAAACCACGAGGAATACGTTGCAGAACACTGGAACACCCTTGACAGCATAATACAAGACAACACCACCATTCAAAAAAAGAAACAGGCAGACAACGAAAGAAACCGCCTTGAGAGAAGACTCAATGAACTCCTTGGCGAAGGAATCGTTGAAACAAACCCAAAAGACAAGTCATACGACATAATACTAAAAAACAATTACATAAAGCCAGTCAGGCAATTAACAGCAGAAGAAATCCTCAACGGAAGAATATGCATTCTCGACATAGAAAAACCATTGTTCAACACGCCAGAAGAAGAAATAAGCTGGGTAGCAACAATACTATTGGACAAAGGAAAAACAATCAAAAAAACAATACACACCTTGAGAAACACAGGAACAAGCACGATAGGCTCATGGATTGTTGAAAAGCACAACACAGAAGCAGAAATCGTTGAAGCAGTGAGAAAAGAAATCACTGCAACAGACGAAAACGGCAGAAGCGTTGACGCCGTTGTTGCCTATCACGCACCTTATGACAATGAAAACCTCAAGGAAGCAGGCGATTACGAGGTGGGTGAGCGCGAAACAGACCCCAAAGTGGAAGTGGCAATGAGCTTCTTCAGAAAATTAAGAATACACGGAAGGATGATAATAGACCCCTTGCCAGCAGCAAGAATACGATACAAGCACCTGCCAAACAGGAAATTCGAACTTGTCCTTGCAGAAGCACAGGGAATACAAGCAGCAAAAATAATCAATTACAACCAGCTCGCACAGCTCGAAAAAGCATCAAAAACAGGAAACACAACAGTGCTCACACTTGACACAATCCAAATAATAGAGCGCGAAACAAACAAAAAAATCAGCGAACTCACAAACCTGCCAGAAGCGTGCGCCCAAATAGAAGCCAAGTACGTCAGCAGCGACGTAGACCACCTGCACGAAATGCTTTACAGCAAATGGTTCAGGGACTTCCTCACAGACGCCTGCTGGATATCACAAACATACAACGTGGAACTCTCGAGAATATTGCATTCAACAAAAACAATCAATGACGCACAGGAAAAATGCTACTTTGACTTTGTCGGCACTTACAGGGACGTCGTGTACCAGAAATTCAAGCAAATGATACGGCTCGAACAGGAAGGAAGGCAGCAGGTGTGGGAAAAAATAGCAAAATGGATGGTAAAAAAACAGGAAGAAGGAATTCAAAAAAACCTTCACAAAATCTATCTTCCAATAGGACTCTGGCTTTCAAGACACGTTGCAGGAATAAGCGAAAAAAACAACCAAACAAGATTCCTCGAAGTAAAAAAACTTGTTGATTACGCACAACAATTCAAGAATGACAAGCAAAGATACTTCACAATAAACCAATACCTTGACGCCCTGGCAGACTACATAACCGTTGACTTCGGACTCCTTGACAAGGCACGAACAGAATACGAAAAACTACTGCACGAAACAGGAATTCCAAGAAAGGAATTTGAGGCAGAATACAACCGAATAAGGCGCAATCTCAGCCCGCTCGCAAAAGCCCTGCAAAACTCCAGAATCCCACACGCAGAATTCCGGCAAGTATACCAACACTTCAGGGAAAAAATGCGCAATGAATCAGAATGGGGCTACAAGCACTTATTAAGAGGCACCCTCACAAAAAACGGAATAAGCCGCCATATGGACAACCAAACAAAAGAATTCCTTGATAAGCACAATCTTGATGAAGAAAAATTTGCAGAACTGCTAAAGCTCGTTCCCTTTGAGAACAAGGCAATACAAAAAGCAGGAGAAATCAGCCAAAGCCTTCTTGAAAAACAAGTCACTGACGAAACAAGACAATTAATGGCAAGATATGAAGTGCCTCACGAAAAATTCATGCAATTAATCAGGGCGTATGCAGCCATTGAAAAAAAGGCAAGAAAACTCTCAGGGCAATACAACGTCACAGAACAAGCAATAAGAAACACCCTCAACACAAGACTCGCAGAGGCAATGAAATTCCTCAGCAGCAATGGCTTCAGGCCAGTTCACGCACAAGGAGGATTCATTTATGTCGCAGGAGGAAATCCAGAAATCCTTGAAAAGCCCGATGCGCCAGTAATTTGCATTGACCACATCCCTGTTGCGTACATCGCGCCAAACCCTGCAGACCCAATAAAAAGAACTTTTGCATCAGAACCACGACACAAAATATTCTATCCAAAACACAATTATTACGAGGGTATAAAAGTAACAGACCGCCCAACCCACCACCTCACAATGCTTGAAATGAGGTGTTATGCACCACTCATAAGCCTAATCATACAACAAAAATACAAAGAGGCGCTCCAGCACGCAAACGACTGCCTTGAAGAACTAAGAAACATCATCAAAGAAAAAGAAGAAGACATCAAAAAATGGCAGCAAATATGTGAAGGCACAAACGCCGTCGTTGACACAGAAAATTATGACGAATTCCTCACGATGCCAAAAACAGACCTCGTATGGCACACAAAAACAACAGACCGCTACAGGGCATTTGAGAACGGACAAACAATACATTTCGTGACAGACGAATCAAAAGCAAACGGAATGGAACTCAGAACAGACCCGGAAACAGGAAGAAAATACTTTGAGGAACCAGCAAGAAAAAACAGCGAAAAATGCAAGAAAGTATACATGATGCAATTATCAGAATTAAGACCAGACATCAAAATGATTTATGAACGAATACAATCAAGAATAAGAGACTTCATCCAGCCATTGGTGGGCTACTGGGACAGCTTCAAACTGGTCGAGAAAACCCACAAGAACCCTGAGAAATTCCTGAAACAAACAGACATCCTTGACTTTTTCAGCCAATAGTCTTGCAAAGACTGCTTTTCTCAACTTTTTTAAGAAACTCATTATCAGAAACCTTGAGCAGCCTTGCAATCCTGAACAAGTCACGCATGCTCAACTCAGTGCCTACAGGCTCGTGCTTGTTCAGCCTGTAAAAACAGTTCACAACATTCGCAGTGCTCTTCCCAAGAATGCCTGCGGCAGTGCCAGCATCAAGCACTTTCTTGTGCAGGCCCTTTGAATGAATCTCCACAATGCTTGCAAGAACCTTCTTGCCATCATCAGGCAAATAATCATCATAAACACTTGTTGAAATACAATACTTGTTCAAATACTCCCCGAAAAGAACACCATAATTCACCTGCTTCTCGCCACGCTCATACTGGACAACACCATCATGCCTTCCCCTTTCTTCATTATTTGCGGAATACACCGCGCTGAAAGAAAGAACCCTTGAACCTCCAGGCCTGTTCTCCAACGGCTTGCACACAATCACAATATTTGCCGTATCCGGAACAGTTTCATAACAATCAATGGCAATGCTGTCCAGGAAATCATTAATTGTCTGCATTGAACTGTTTTTCATTACAGTAATGCACATTCACGGGATATATAAAGCTTGGTGAAAAAAGCCTTTGCTTTTCACAAACTTTATATACTGCCATAAGGGTTTTCAGCACAATAAACGTGTTGGGGTGAAAAACGAAATGATGAACTCAAAAATACTAACCGCAGTCCTTGTAGTTGCAGTCATTCTTGCAAGCTTCTGGCTCGGAACAGTCTGGCAAGGACCGGGCGCGCCAGCAAAAGGAAGCGTTGCAAGCACTTCCAAAGCAGGCGAAGACCCAAGCATAGGGCCAAAGGACGCAAAAGTTGAAATGATAATCTATTCAGACTTCCAATGCCCATTCTGCTCAAGAGTTGTTCCAACAATCAAAAAGATTGAAGAAGAATACGGGGACAAGATAAGAATAGTCTTCAGGAACTTCCCACTAAGCTTCCACGCAAATGCACAAAAGGCAGCAGAAGCAGGAGAATGCGCAAACGCACAAGGCAATTTCTGGGAAATGCACGACATGATGTTCGCTCACCAAAACGCGCTCAGGATAGAAGACCTAAAATCATACGCAGGACAGCTCGGGCTTGACCAGAAAAAGTTTGACGCGTGCCTTGACAACGGAGAAATGAAGGCAGAGGTTGAGCGCGACTTCCAAGACGGGACAAACTCAGGAATACAAGGAACCCCTGGCTTCATCATCAATGGCGAACGCGTCGCAGGCGCACTGCCGTTTGAGAACTTCAAGGAAATCATTGACAAGAAGCTGGCTGAATCCTGAACATGATTTGCATTATTGCCTTTTTTGTTTTTGCCTTTCTTGCAATATTCTCAGTAAGCTACAGGCCTCTTGCAAAAGAGGCATTTGAGTGCGTATTCAGAAGAATAACCCTAAGGCCCTGCGAAACCGCCCTTGACCAGCGCATAAAAGCACACATCGTGGGCAAAATACTGCGCAAAAGCCCAAAGCTTGCAGCATTCACATTCAAACATTTTGAGCTTCTCTCATGGATTCTCGTGGTACTCACCATTGCCAGCCTTGCGTACACGATTTACGGCGGATACAATTATTACAAGTACGGAAACTGTTACGGTCCTGAATCAACAGCATTCTGCCCATTCGGTGCATTTGATGAAACAATATCTGGAGTATCAGTAAAATATGAAGGACCTTTTGTTGCGCCAACCCCTGATGACGACCCAAGCAAAGGCCCTGATAATGCAAAAGTCACAATCATAGAATTCGGTTGTTACATGTGCCCTCACACCCAAGAGGCAGAACCAATAATCAAAAAAGTGCTTGAAAAATACCAAGGCAAAGTGAGGTTTGTTTACCGCGACTTCCCGGTGGGAGAACTCCATGCAAAAGCAGACCTTCACGCAGAGGCAGCAAACTGCGCAAGAGACCAGGGCAAATACTGGGAATACCACGACAAACTCCTATCCAACGGAGCAACCTGCGGGGCAGCAGAAACAAGCATCGCACACCTAAAGGACCTTGCCAAAGAGCTCGGTCTTGACGAAAAAAAATTCAGTGAATGCCTTGACACGAGAAAATACCAGGAAGAAGTAATGAAAGACTTTGATGATGGAATAAAAGCCAAAATACAAGGAACACCAACATTCTTTATTAACAACCGCACAATAGTAGGACCAAGACCAATCGCAGCATTCGAAAAAATCATTGATGAGGAACTGGCAAAATGAACGTGGAACGAATCCGCAAGGACTTCCCCGTACTTGAACAAAAACCCAAACCAGTTTATTTTGACAACGCCTGCCAGTCATTAAGACCAATGCAAGTTCTTGAAAAAATGCAGGAATACTACAATGAATACCCTGCCTGCGCAGGAAGAAGCTGGCATGACTGGGGGCAAAAGGTAACAGAAGAAATCAAAAAAGCAAGAACAATTGCACAAAAATTCTTCAACGCAAAATCACCAGACGAGATAATATTCACGAGAAACACAACAGAAGGAATAAACCTCGTTGCGAACTGCCTTGACCTCAAAAACAGGAAAGTAATCATCTCCGACAAGGAGCACAACTCAAACCTTCTCCCATGGCAAAAACAGGCAAAAACAGGCGTAAGGTTTGAGACAGCAAAATTCGGCGACATAGAAGACCTCAAGAAAAAAATCAATGGTGCAGGGCTTGTGTCAATGACAATGACATCAAACGCAGACGGCACAAGCATTCCAGCAAAAGAAATCATTGACATCGCACACGAGTACGGCGCCCTCGTGCTCCTTGATGCTGCCCAGTCAGCACCGCACACAGAAATCAACGTGAAAAAGCTTGACGCTGACTTCCTTGCCTGCTCAGGACACAAAATGCTCGGTCCCTCAGGAACAGGCATTCTTTACGGAAAAAAAGAACTCCTTGACAAAATGCCACAATTTATGGTCGGTGGTGAAACAGTGAAGGACTCAACATACACCACAAGCGAGCCTGAAAAAGTGCCTGAAAAATTCGAGGCAGGACTGCAGAATTATTCAGGAATCATTGGGCTTGGCACGGCGCTTGAATACCTCAAAAACATAGGGCTTGATGAAATCCACAAACACGAAATAACACTAAACAAGAAAATAACAGAAGCAATCGGCGACAAAGTCCAATTAATTGGTCCAAAAGAGGCAGAAAAAAGGGCAGGAATCTTCAGCTTCAACATCGGCAAGATGAATCCGCATGATGTCTCAATGCTCCTAAGCAAGGCCCACAACATAATGACAAGGTCAGGAATGCACTGCGTCCACTCATGGTTCCACGCAAATAACCTTCCAGGAAGCTGCAGGGCGTCACTCTACCTCTATAACACAGAAGAAGAATGCGAAATATTCATTGATGCGGTGAAGAAATTACTTGCCTTCTAGGCAGTGCCTTGACTGTATCTTTTTCCTGTACGAATAAACTGAATGAACAGGAACCCCCACAATTCTTGCAAGTCTTGCATACGGCATTCCAGTCTTTTCATACATGTTCATAATTCTTTCCAACACTTCAACAGGATACTTCCTTTGCCTCATTTCATTCTGTTTCCACGCCTCTTGTCTTGATTTCAGGCCTTTCTCCCTGTATTCTTCCTCACCAATAATGCCGAGATGCACCGCATACCGCACCTGCTTCATTGCATCACTCGCAGGATTGGTCTTGTTATTTGTGAGGAGATGTTTTCTCGCAATTTCTGAAAGCGTTACGCTCGTCTCAACATATTCCCTTGCAATTTCATAAACTTTCTCAAGAGAGATTTTGCGCTGCTTGAAGTGCTGAATGACATAATCAATCATCATAACCTCTACAGGCATTCTACCCTCTTTCTTTTCCCTCACGAGTTTTTCAAGACGTTCAATATCAACACCACACCCAACAATTGCATTAATCGCAGAACAAACCCTTGAATCCTTGCCCTCTTCAATCATTTTATTTGCGAGCTCTTCCAAACCCTTTCTCTCAGCGTTTCGTGACCTCTGACAACCAAGCCCGTAATAATCAGAAATTCTCTTCCAGCATTCCCTGTTAATTCGCGTGATGTTGTCAAGCACGTCAAAAAAATAAGCCCGTTCTCTCTCACACTTTTTCACATAACCATTGTTCTTAAGTGAGTTATATTCGTTTTCAGTCAAGAAGTTATTTCTTATTGCATTAACAAGCCATTGCCTAACGCCCTCTTTTGTTGCGCCCAAGCGTTCACCAATCTCCTTGAGCTTGTATCCACGCCTTAGAAGACCCACTGCTTCTTTTATCTTGTAGACGGTGCTGGAACGGTGCTTTCTGCGCAAAGGAGCCTTCATCTCACCCCACCACAAACACAACAAGCCGCCTTTTTATAAAGCTGGCGCAGAAACATTTATAATCGTAGAATATTCACCTCGTCTTATGAAAAGAGGTGAGAAAGGGATTTTGCTATTCTTGACACTAATCACTGTATTCTGTTCTGCACAAACTGTTCTTGCATCATCACCATCAATAAATAATATCACGCTTGAGCCAGACCTTGATTTAAGCTATTTTAATAATTATAACATCACCGCAAACATCACAAACACGTCACCCATAGATTCTGTTATTGTCAATGTTACAATCATCAACGGAGACGGCAATGATTGCGGACAGTATTACGCAAACGGAAGCTGCGCAGAAAGAGGACCAACAACACACGAACTGAGCCTTGTTTCGCAGGACATCTACCGCAGGACACACATAAGGCCAGACGATATTTATCCTCAGATAGAATTTGCCGACGACAGCATTTACTGGCATAACAGGCCGCAAAACAGATCCCTCAACAAGGACAGCATTCACCTCTTCCACTTCACAAACAATTATTCTGACGACCCAAACATGAGCTTCTGGATAGAATTTGACGCGTCCCCCACAAACCCCACGCTCACAAAAGACCTTGTTGTTTATGTCATTGAGCGAGGGCACGACATTACTTACTTTCAGGGAAGCGATTGGAGAAACAACCCCCAAGGAGTAAGCCTTGTTGAAACATTCACGCGCACCACGCCAAAGAGCCACACCCACACAGAAAACTCATCACACTATCTTGTCACGCTCACCGCAGATGCCAACGGCACAATAGGCAACAAGAGAGTGAATGTGACAGGAGACTTCTGGGTTGCACTTTACTCAAACGCCCCACCAAGCCAAGGATGGAACCTTGCCTACAGAAACGACACGCTATGCAACACAACAGGGCTCTGGTACACCCAAAAACAAGGAACGTGGACAACAACACAACAATCAGGATGTCCAGACGCGCACATACATCTGGCAAGAAGAAATGACTTGGTTGACGGCTTGAGCATTTCAGTCAGTGCAAACTACACAGACGGAAACTCAACAACAAACACCACAAACGCAACATTTGAGGAACTCCCCACCCTGCCACCCTTGCCAACAGCATTCACTTATCCACA
>JAWAAW010000013.1:0-15414 GCA_038884975.1 Candidatus Woesearchaeota archaeon | reverse complement strand
GTTGACGGCTTGAGCATTTCAGTCAGTGCAAACTACACAGACGGAAACTCAACAACAAACACCACAAACGCAACATTTGAGGAACTCCCCACCCTGCCACCCTTGCCAACAGCATTCACTTATCCACAAAACGGAACTTATTCAGGCTGGCTGAACATCACGTGGATTCAGTCAATAGATCCAAACGGAGACCCAGTAACCTACAACCTGTCACTCCTTAATGCAGACGGCACGTTCAACACGACTCTCAACACGTCAACTAACCTCACATACTTTTACTGGGACAGCACAACAATGCCTGATGGAACCTATGACCTGATGGTTGTGGCATGCGACCCGTCAAATTCCTGCTCAAACTTCACCCTTGGCGGCTTGTACGACAATTTCACAATTGACAACACCCCTCCAATCGTGAAACTAATCGCCCCGCCCAACGGCACATCATCGCCCGTTAATGCATACAATTTCACCTTCAACGTCACTGACTTAAGCGAGATAACAAGCTGCATCTTGATATTCAACACCTCAATAATAAACAACCTAACAACTGTTTACCGAGATGCAGAAAACAACTTCTCAAACTCATCACTGCCTACTGGAGACTTCAACTGGGGCGTTAACTGCACGGACATTGCGGGAAACACTGCAAATTCAGGAAGCTTTGGACTAACGATAACGCCGTTGTATAACCTCACAAACATCTCCGTGACTAAGACAGACAATCCAGACCCTGTAAATGTTAGCAGTAACCTGACATACCAAATCACAATAAGCAGCATTGGCAATGGAACAGCACACAACGTTACGCTGAATGAAACGTATCCGGAACAAGTCATTTATTTGGAATCACAGCCAGCACCAACAGCAGGAAACAACAGCTGGAACCTCGGAAACCTTGCTCAAGGAACAAGCATAACAATCAACATAACATTGTTCGTGATAAACGTCAGCAACGGCACAATCATCAACAACACAGCAAATGTTACTTATAACAATGAGACAGGGGCAGTCCTCAATGCATACGACACAGAGAGCACACTTGTACTTGTTCCACCAACCACGCCACCAACACCATCAGGCGGAGGAGGCGGAGGACGCGCTGCAAGAGCATTTTATCCATACCCGTCTTACAGAAAGCCGATGCCCAAAACCCAGCCAAGGGTTGAGGAGGCAGCAATGCTCCCAGAACGCGAACAAGCCCAACAAGACGCACAGGAAGATTTTGCAGAAGAACGTGCTCAAAGAAACACTGAATTAACAGGAAATGCAGTCAGGCAACCAGTTGTCACAGAATACTTGGCGGTAGCAGAACAAGATGTCAGCCAGAAACCGCTGGCACTGCTTGTTTCGCTAATCCTCATAGCAGTCATTGGCGCAATAATCCTGATAAACATAAGGCACACCCCAAAAAACAAGATTGTCATAAGACTGCACAGAGGAAAAGAACACCACAATCTCGTGGTTCACGTAAAAAGGGATTCTGTAATCAAGAAACAAGACGATTAGACAAGGACAGCATTGACAGTGCCGTCCTGACCCGGCCTTGACGTGATTCTTGCAATACCTTTCTCAGTCTTCACAACAGCGCCCTTTACCATCACGTTTCGCCTCACGTAATGCCTGTTTGCAGGACACTCAACAACAGCCACAACCTTTGCCTGCGAGAAAGTCTTTGTTTTTGGGTCAAACAAGTTAACGTGGTCTGCTGTCTGCACTTTTGCCTTCACAAGCCTGCGCGACTTTGTCTGCTTCGTGATTATCTTTGTGCTTGACTCTATATGTGTTGCAATCGGAAGCTCGCCTATCTCAAACCTGCGCTTTCCCCTATGAGGATAACACCTGCCTCCTGACGGCGTCCTTCCCACGTCCCTTCTGTGCACGATAACCATAAAGCACAAACCAAAAGGGGTTGTTTATAAAGCTTTTTGTCCGAACAAAGAAAACATTAAAAACAGAGACCGCAAAAGCAGAATCATGAAGCAATTGCTCCCTGCATTGGTGCTGATAATTCTTGCCACAACTGCCTCGGCATACACAATCACGAGCACAGGCATAAAAGGAATTGAGCTCGCAGGCAACAACGATGTTCTGGCATTCGTTGTTTACGAGAACAGCATCAACCAAGACCTGAACAATGACGACGACACCGCAGATTACGTCATTCAATATTATGACATAAGCTCCCAAAGGCTCAAAAACACGGGAAGAGAAGGAAGAAACCCCTCTGTCCACGACAGCATCATCGCATTCCAGGACAAGTCAAGAAGAATATTGTATTATGACATTGAGAAAAAAGAAGCAAAAGACACCCTTGCAAGGGGAACAAACCCTTCAGTATGCGGCAAAATAATCGCCTTTGCAACACCTGAAAAAGACGAAGGCGACCTCAACAATGACGGCGATGACGAGGACAGCGTAATCCAGTACTATGACACGCGCTTGCAAACAACAAAAAACACGGACGAAGTGGGCGCAAACCCCCTCGTGCTTGGAAAACACATCGTCTTTGAGGCGTCAGAAAGCAAAGCAGGCGAGGACTTCAACAATGACAACGACAAGGACGACAGCATAATCAGGATGTATGACACTGAAAACGAGGACATCATCAGCACAAAAATCCAAGGAACCAGCCCAAAGGGATTCCAAAAAAGCCCTGCAATAATAACACACAATGGCCAGTTTTACGAGTTCTACACCGAAACAAAAAAGGCAAAGCCATTGAACATAACAGGCAACAACCCATCATATCGCGACGGAGTGCTTGCATACGAGCGCAACGGAATACTTTACGTTTACACCGCAGAAACAGAACGACCGCTTAACATAAGCGGAACAAGCCCTGTTGTGTTAAGGGACTCAATAGCATTCATTGCGGATGACAAGACAATCTCAATACTTCAAGGAGAGGACCTTGACGATGACCACGTCCTTGATTATCTTGACAACTGCCCCGGCAAGTTCAACAAGGAACAGGAAGACGACGACCTTAACGGCATAGGAAACGCGTGCGAATCCCCGCCTGAAACGCAGCAAAACACAACCGAACCAAAACTGATTATGCCAATACAATACAATATTACAACAATTCCAACACAAAACAAAACCACTCAAATAACCGCACAAGCCACAGCACCGCTAAATGAGCCAGCGATAAACACAACACCTGCCGTGCCAAGAAAAGACCTTCCACAAAACATTGAATTACGGCGCGAAAAAAATGACCACAACCCCGCACACTGGTTTTTAGTGGCAGTAGGAATGACAATGACAGGCATAATCCTCCTGATTGCAGTATCGCACTGGCTGAAGAAAAAAAGAAAAAGATACGGGTTCTGACAATCCCCAAAAACATTAAAAGGACATTTATCACAACAATCTCTTGATGGCTGAAGACAAGAATACGGCAAGAGAAAAACCAGGCACAAAAACAGCACACCCGCCCAAGCCCGGACAGCTGTATGACATACCAAATGTGCTTGGCGCGTTCTCAACAGACGAGCTCCAGCAAAAATACAACCCAGCATATTCCTTGCGCGACGACCTGTACAAGACAATAAAGGCAAAGACCTGCACGACCACAATCAACAACATAGTGCGCGAAATCAACCACGGAACAGGCGAAGAACTCGTACTAAAACTGCAGGAAATCGGCAAACAAAACATCCTGCTTCTCAACTACATCCTGCCAACAGAATGCGTCAAGGCAATAATGGCATACCTGCCAAAACAACCCCCTCAACAAGAAAATCGCAGCATTTAACCAATACCTTTATAAACCAGCCATTGATTTGCCGTCAATACCATTTATTGTTTTTGAGGTGGTTTAATTGGAAGCAAGACCATTAGACGCGCTTAACCGCGCAAGAGACAAGAAAGTCCTTGTCGAATTAAAGAACGGAAAACAATTTGTTGGAACACTCAGGGCATTTGACATACACATCAACTGCGTCCTTGACGACACAGAAGAACGCGTTGAAGGAAACCCATCAAGAAAACTCGGAACAACCTTCTTACGCGGAGACACAATAATCCTGATATCACCACAATAAAAAAAAACCAGTTTGTGATTAACGGTGAACAAAAATGGGCAAAGGAACGCCTGCAATGGGCAAAAGGAGCAAGGGACGGTCACACATAATCTGCAGAAGATGCGGAAGGCACAGCTACAACGTTGCCAAAAAAGTATGTGCAAGCTGCGGTTTTGGAAAAACCTCAAAGATACGCAAGTACAACTGGCGGAATTTCTAAGAACATTTAGTGCGGCGGGCAGGATTTGAACCTGCGTAGGCACTCAGCCACTGGCTCCTAGGGCCAGCCCGTTTGGCCACTCCGGCACCGCCGCAAATGTGGTGCTTGCATTCTGGCGCTCGGTGACGACCAGCCAACCATAGTTGACGCTGCCAGCACCGCCGCAAATAACAAAAAAGAATACTTCCCCTATTATATAGTTGCTGTTCCTAAGCAAGGCGTTATTACTTTGTCTTGTTCCAAATCGTTGCAAACAACCAACCAAGAGCATAGCCAGCCACGAAATGGACAAGCAGGGAAACAATCGCCTTGCTGACACTCACTGGCAACACTTTCATGCCATCTGCCAGAAAATGCACTCCAAGTATCCAGTCAAGCATTGGCTGCTTTCCAATAGCAACAGACAATATCCAAATCAGTTGCCACACAACAACCAAGCAGGCAAGCGCTAGCCCAACCTTGTTCGGATTTAGTTTATTTGCCATAACACAAACAAAAGACAAGGCAGTATATATAATACTTCTGAAAAAAATGCAGTTTTTGTCCCTTTCTATCGTCGATAAAAACCAAAACAGTATACTGGCACGTTTTTCTGTTTTTGTCAAAGAAAATCTTTTCAATAATGGTGTTATTGTGGAGTGGTACTGGTGTAAAAGCCAAGAATTCTGGCTTTATACTCTCTGTCGTAATCATCCCGACAAAAGGGGTGGGGTGATTTTCGAAAAATTTATAAAAAAACCAGGCAAACAATAGCCAGCCTGTCAGTTTGCTCGTATGGCTGACAGGATGGAGATGAACGTATATGCTACGACATATACGTTCTAGATAGCAAAAACTTAAATAGCCACTATGGTGGCAAGGTTTTGCGAAAATAAAGATTAAAGCAAATACACGGAGGTGTGTAGATAATGAAAGCAGTACAAGCGGTAAAGAAGATGGTTGCCCTTGGCATGGGTATTACCATGGTAGGAGCGACAATCTTCGGCGCCTCAGCAGTGCAGCTGTCCGACTGGCCTGCACCGTTCGTCGTTAATGGCGCGCCTGCCTCAAACCTCGCAGTAGTCGTTGGCGATGCGGCAGACGCTATTGACGTCGTGGGCATGGGAGACATCATCGGAGGCTTGCAGGCTGCAGCAGTTGTCAAGACAACATTGGCAGCTGGAGGCGGTGGCAAGGGAGTTGTTGTCGAGGGAGACGCAGTCGAAATCGGCAGCACGTCAGACTTGCTCGAGCTTAACGAGACCATTGGCAATGTCCGTGAGACATTGACAGAGGTTGACCTTGACATGCTCAAGGGAGGCCAAATAGTCACTGACAAGGGCTCGACAGAATACAACCAGTACCTGAGGTTTATCTCAGCCACGAGCTATGCGCCAAATGGTGCAGTTATCTTCGGCAGGGACGAGCGTGACCGCGTAGGCCACTACTTGTTCTGGCGCGAAGGCAACAGGACCTTTGAGTGGGAGCTCGAGTTTGAGGAAGGCCTTGAGTCAAAGACAAAGGGCAATGACCTTGTGGACCTCGAAGACGAGGACATAATACTGCTGGGCCAGCCATTCGTCGTTGTTGACACAGACCTCATCAACAGCTCTTCAGGAACCCCTGACCTGACCATTGACTTCATGGGAGGAGCCATTTCGGCAATCCTTGGCGAAAACGACAAGGAAACCTATGTAGTTGATGGCAAGGAATACGAGGTTGAAGTCCTTGTGATTTCAGAAACCTCAAACTCAGGCGAGGGCTCAGTGAAGTTCCGCATAAACGGAGAAATCACTGACGAGCTCGCGGATGGAGAGACAGATGTCCTTGCAGACGGAACCCAGATAGGTATCCGTGACATCCTTGCAACAGGAAAGGACATCCAGAAGTCCATCGTGCAGTTCTACATCGGAGCATACAAGATAACGATGAGGGACAGCGATACAAGCGACGGCAACTTCATCATGGGCGGAACCTCTGTCAACGAGGAAAACATTGAAGATGCCGAAACAAGCATCCGCGGTGCATTCTCGCAAGGCGGATTCAGCGGAACAACGCCAATTACCGGAAGCGTGTTCGAAATCAGCAACATCAAGTACAGGCTTAATGCAGACGCTGTGCTCGGAGACGTTTACATTGCACCGGGAAGCGGCTTGCGTGAACAGCTTGACGAGCCAGAAGGAATGCTGACACCATTCTGGGACATCCGCTACGAAGGACTTATGGACACAGGAGTGACCATTGTCCGCGTGGATGCAGCAGGCAACACCAAGTACGACCTTGAGTTCACCAACCAGGAAGGCATATTCTACGATGTGCCATTTGCAAGCCACGAAGGCGGCACGTTCAGGTTTGGTAAGGAATCAGGCGGCTTGTGGATAGTTGAACAAGGAGCACCAGTGATAGCAAAGCACGACTACTTTGTCGTGAGCAACTGCCTTGTTGAAGCGCTTGACAACACGTGCTTCTCGCACGTGCTGCGCTATGACAGCATTGACACAACAAACAGGCAATTGACCTTCACTGACCTTGGAACAGGCACCCGCGAAATAATATACACTGCGGGAACAGGCGCATCCAACCTCATCGTTGGAGGAGTCACGTACCCTGTTGTTGTTTCCCTGTCAGCGCCATACAACATCATGGTTGATATGGACGGAGACAACACGTTTGAGAACGCCTCAAGCAGCCTCATTATTGGCATACAGGGAGAAGGACTCATCAGCGTGGCAAACGGCACTGGGTGTGAAGCAGGTAATGCAAACACAACACCATTCACGCCAACAACAGTGGTGTGCGCAGGCAACGCGCCAGTTGATGCGTTTACCATGAACCTGACAACGCTCGCGAAGGAGTTCGACGAGGCAACAACAAACGAAAACATCCTTGTGGATGTTTACGCAAAAGGAACAGACAAGGTAGGACTGAAAAACGTAAGAGCCCTACCAGGACTCTTGTTCGGACCATACGGACTTGAGGAAAACGAAGACCTGTACCAGGCATTGTCTGGATACGGAGTCTTCCTCGAGCTGTTCCAGCCATCAACTGCAGACAAGGCAGAAGACCTCACGATTGAGTACCCGCTCTCACAGCGCGGTGCACGCGTGTTCGTCACAGGAGGCCTTGTCTCAACAACAACAGTTGAAGGCGGAGTGACTGAGAAGGTCATGCCATTGCCAGTTGGAGTGTCCAAGTTGGCAAGTGAAGTGGCTGACATCACCCAGTACAACGCCATAGTTGTTGGCGGTCCGTGCGCGAACCCGATTGCAGCACAGCTCATGGGCAACCCAGAACCGTGCTGGGAATCAATCGCGAAGGGCGTTGCCAAGATCTACGAGCACGCAAACGGAAACGTTGCATTGCTCGCAGCTGGCAGGACTGGTCAGGACACGAGGCGTGTAGCACGCGCACTCGCGACAGGCCAGATTGCAAGCGTGAGAAGCAAGGAAGCCGAGATCTCAGGCACAACAATGACGGACATAACCGTCAAGGCAGTCTAAAAACTGCCTTAATTTTTTCTTTTTCTTATTCTTTTTTTTATCAAAAACCGATAGCCAAAAGACTGTTCAAAAAACATAAAGATTAAAAACCCCAAATACAAAACCCACTCATAAACCGGCCCAAAAAACCGGTTAAACCAAAGAGAGGTGAAATACAAAATGGCATTTCAGGCGTTTTTAAGCAATATAGGCGCGTCCATTGTGGACCCATTCGTGAGCATCTGGCTATGGCTCGTCAAGGCAGTGCCTGACATCATTGCAGCAATAGTGATACTCATCGTGGGCTACCTCGTGGCGCTCGCAGTCTCAGCAGTGCTTGAAAAAGTGCTGAGAAGAATAAAGTTTGATGAATGGGTCTTTGAGAAGACAAACATGTCGCGCGCAATAGGCAAGTTTGACCTAACCCACGTGCTCGGCCTGGTTGTGAAGTGGTACATAATTGTGCTCTTCCTCGGAGCAACCGCAGCAAGAATCCAGCTGAAAACACTGTCTGAATTCCTTGCATCGCTTGCTGTCTGGATTCCGAACGTGATCGTGGCAGTGATTATCGGCCTTATAGGAATCCTTGCAGGAATGTATGTCGAGAAAAAGGTTGCTGAAACCAAGGCAAAGGGCTCCAAAATCGTGGGAGCGATTGCAAAATGGGTCATTTATGTCTTCACAGCACTCATCGTGCTTGACCAGGTTGGAGTCCAGGTCGCAATGGCACAAAACAGCTTCCTCATCATTTTGGGAGGAATTGTCTTGATGCTTGCGCTCCTGATAGGAATCAGCTTCGGCCTTGCATTCCGCGATGATGCAAAGAAGATAATCAGCGACGTGAAAAAGAAGCTGTAAGAACGCTTCTTTATTTTTTATTTTTTTTTAATGTTCTCCTATAATGCGTTCAAAATGCCACTGCAAAGAATCAGACATTAACAATCATTCTCTGGGCACCCTGTAAACAGAAATTGCGTCATTATCCCTGCCCAAGTGCGTAGCAACAATGTAATCCTTATCATTGTGGAGGCTCTTTAGCGCGTGCCCAACCTTTAATGCGGCCTTGACCATTCCCTCCAAGCCCTTAATCCTTACAGGGCGGTCATAAGTAAAATGCGCACCTGCCCGCACAAAAGCATCACGCATTTCAGAAGTCCAACATGCAGAACCAGTAACTACAGGAACATTGCCCGGCACATCACGAACATAATGCAATGCAGACCATTCAGGAATCTGACCATTGGCATAATGTCCAACAACTACAAGGGCAGTATTCGCATCAACCTGGTCTTTTGCATTCCACGGCTCAGGCAATGCCTCAACAAAATAACCTCTCTCCTTGACAAAACTCATGCGTTCTATGCTGTCCTTTAACAATTTTCTAACTGAAGGATCCTGTTCAAAAACAATAATTTTGTGCGGAATCATTTTCTAACTCCATCATACTTAGCTATAAGCTGCCTCATTAGCAGGTATGTTTCTCTTATCATTTTCAGGCGTGTCATGATTTCTTCATTGGAGGCAATCTCCTGCCTTTGGGCAAATACCTTCAACATGTCAACAAAACTGCGCCTCAGCCCATACCTGCTTGGCTCACCATAATCAACCATCTCCAATGGCAAGTGCATTTTTCTGAGAGCAGCATTACAAATTTTTTCCAGCAAGTCATTGCGCAAGGAATCATAATCGCTTCCTGTATGCAAAAAATAAGCAAGTTCAACACCTGCATCATACCCGTGGAGCACTTTCTCATCATACTGTCTTAGGAGCTCAAGGCGGGATTCCCTTATAAATTCATAGGCAGCCAGCAGGTTTCTTGGAATGGGCGCCTTCAAAATGTCAGTGCTTTTTTGTTTGGTCATCTTCACTCAATTCCTAAACGAATTATTTGTTGTGTTTTATAAGTTGCTTTTCTATATAAAACTTTCTCTTTTCACCACTAATGAGTAATTAACTAATAATTATTTTTACTATTGTAAATATTAATTTTTCGACGAAACATTTATATTTAAACCCCTGCTACTGGTTTTTTGGGATTGGGATGGGAAAAATAATCCAGATACGAAAAAAAGACGGTTCTATCGTTGCTTTTGAAGCCCAAAAACTCGAGAAATCACTTGAAAACGCCCTCTTGTCAACCAGAGCCAAAAATGGCAAAACAGCAAAAAAACTTGCAGCACAGGTCATTGCAGTCCTTGAAAAAAACTTCCCAAAAGGCGTTCTTGCCACAGTAAAAGACGTCCAAGACATAATAATTGAGGTCCTTACGAAGAACAGGCTTCCACAAGTCGCAAAAGCATACCTTGAACACAAAAAAACCCACAAAGAAGCAGTGGGCTTCAGGACAATCTACGGCGTCAGGGACGACCTCGGCATGAGCACAAACGCAATAATAGTCCTTGCAAAACGCTACCTCCTGAGAAACGAACAAAACGCAATCATAGAAACACCATCAAGAATGTTCCACAGAGTGGCAAAAGCAGTCGCACAAGTCGAGGCAGTTTACAACAAGAGCGTAAGAAAAGCAGAAGAAGAATTCTACGACATGATGGCATCACTGCATTTTCTGCCAAACTCCCCAACACTCATGAATGCAGGAACACAGATGGGACAACTAAGTGCCTGCTTTGTCCTTCCCGTAGAAGACGACCTTAGAAGCATATTCCACACCCTTGAAAACGCAATGATAATACACCAGTCAGGCGGTGGCACCGGATTCAGTTTTGGCAGGATAAGACCAAAAGGCGACAGAGTAAGATCAACACAAGGAGTTGCATCAGGACCCTTAAGCTTCATGACTGTTTATGACAAAGCAACAGAAGTCATAAAACAAGGAGGCAAAAGACGCGGAGCAAACATAGGAATACTGCCAATAGACCATCCTGACATTGAGGAATTCATAAACGCAAAGAAAAAAGAAGGAATTCTCCAAAACTTCAACGTTTCAGTAGCAATCAATGACAAATTCATGAACGCAGTGGCAAAAGACTACGACTTTGAACTTGTCAACCCACGAAACAAGCAAGTGATGAAGAAAATCAAGGCAAAGGAGCTCTGGAACCAACTCATTACTGCTGCCTGGGAATGCGGGGACCCGGGAATAATATTCATCGACGAAATCAACCGCACACAACCAACGCCCCAAGTTGGGGTGATTGAGTCAACAAACCCGTGCGGCGAAGTCCCGTTACTGCCTTATGAGGCCTGCAACCTTGGAAGCATAAACATGGCAAAAATGGTCAAAAACGGCAAAATACACTGGGAAAAACTCAAACAAGTAGTAAGGGCAGGAGTGCACTTCCTTGACAACGTCATTGATGCAAACAAGTGGCCATTGCAGGAAATAGAGCAAGTCGTGAAGGCAAACCGCAAAATCGGACTTGGAATAATGGGCTGGGCAGAATGCCTTGCAAGATGCGGAATAAGATACGACTCTGACAAGGCACTGGAACTTGCAGAAAAGGTTGCAAAATTCATACAGGACGAGGCAAGAAAAAAATCAGCAGAACTCGGTCAGGAACGAGGAAGCTTCCCAAACCTGCCGAGGAGCATTCACGCAAAAAAACACAAGTTCCTCAGGAATGCAACATGCACAACCATTGCGCCAACAGGAACAATCAGCATAATCGCCAACACAACGTCAGGCATAGAGCCATTCTTTGCCGTAGCATTCGTGAGGGACGTCATGGGAGGCACAAAACTCCTTGAGGTCAACCATTACTTTGAGGAACTCGCAAAGGAACGCGGCTTTTACACAAAAGAATTAATGATAAAAATAGCAAAAACAGGCAGCATACAAAAAATACCCGGCATACCCGCAGACATCAAGAGAATCTTCGTGACAAGCCTCGACATAAAACCAGAATGGCACGTCAAAATGCAGGCAGCATTCCAGAAATACACAGACAATGCAGTCAGCAAGACAGTAAACCTGCCTGCGAACGCAAAGCCGCAGGACGTTGAAAAAATCTATCTGCTCGCCCACAAGCTCAAGTGCAAAGGAATCACGGTCTACAGGTATGGCAGCAAGAAAGACCAAGTACTGACGATAGGCAAATTGCCCCCAGAACACGTAACAGTTGAGGAAGAATACACAGGCGGATGCCCATCAGATGTCTGCCCGTTCTAGTGACCAATGGATGTTAGCCTGTTTTTCTGCATTCTTGTTCACAAAATTCCGTAACTCTTCCGGCAAAAGCGCAAATCTTCCGAGAATAAGCTGCCACAAGCCACTGGACACGGGCGCACAGGGTATTTAAGAGTGCAGGTTCCAAAATCCTGCAACGAATTGGGCGAACGCTTTTTATACATGTAGAAACTTGTTTATACAAAAAAAACCTGTGGAGATTCGCAGGCATGCATTCATGCGCGCATACAAAAGGCAGATTCCACCAGACCTTGTTTAGTCGGCGATTTGCACAGGAAAACAGAAGCGGTTTGGCAAGAACCTCACAAGAATTGTCAAAACCGGCAGGAAACGAAGCATTGTCTGCATCGGCGAGGATATCGCTCAAAGAATAATCATCAAAACAATCGAATAGGGCATTAAAATGAAAAAATGCTACAAGTGCAATGCAAAGATGAAAATAATGCAAGGCGCTGATTTGGAAGGCATTGATTACGAGTATTATTGCTGCACAAAATGCGGCGAGGAAATTCTTGACATGAAACAGCTTCACAAGGCAGCAGAAAAATACAAGGCATTGAGAAAAGCGCGCGAAGGCAAATTCCAGAAAGGGGGCAACTCGCTCGCAGTAAGGATTCCCAAGCAGATCGCAGACGAACTCCACATAGCCCCTGAAAAGAGCTGCCTGATACTAAAGGAAAAAGGCGCGCTGAAAATACTCGTGACATAAAAAAAGCCCTGAATTGCTCAGAGCCCCCAAAAACCTTTTATACCTGCTGCAATTATCGTCGGCAAATGGCAAGAGCACCAGTATACCTTTGGACAGGGCAGGGCTGGGGAAAGACAACTTCTGCATTAGGCGTGGCTCTCAGGGCGATTGGGCACGGCTACAACGCAGTCATCATCCAGTTCATGAAAGGCTGGGGAGACGCAATAGGAGAATACAGGATACGCAAAAATCTCGCCCCTTTATACGAGATTTACCAGTTCGGAACAAAACAATGGGTAAACCTCAAAAAGCCCTCTGCAAAAGACAAAGCATTGGCAAAAAAAGCACTGGATCTTGCCAAGAAAAAAGCCAAAGAAAAACCATTCCTCCTAATCCTTGACGAAATAAACTTTGCCTGCGCAATAGGACTCATAAAAACATCTGAAGTGATAAAATTCCTTGACAAAATACCCTCACAAGTGCATGTCTATTTGACAGGAAGGTATGCCCCTCCTGAACTCGTGTGGCGCGCTGATTACGTCAATGAAATAGTGATGATAAAAGGACCAAAGAAGCTCAAGGGCGAGAAAGGCATAGATTACTGATTATTCTTCCTCTTCCTTCTCCTCCTCTTCAGGAGGCTCCTCAGGAACTTCTTCCATGCTTTCTTCCTTTTCCTCTATCTCCTTTACTAATTCCTCAACTTCCTTGGCGCACTCCTTTGCGTGCTCCTCGGGCGTGTGCTCCTTTCCTTCTATCTCCTCAAATTCCTCCTGAAGCTCGTGCTCTTTTTTCTTTTTCTTCAGTTCTTCTGGCATACTGCTGTTTTCCACAAATGCTTATATAAAACTTACGCATGTCGGTGTAGTGAAGGAAACAACACCTCTTATTAAGCTACCGCGCCATAACAAATACAGGCAAACCAAAAATTACATATTTGTGGTGAGATATTTCACCACATAAATTAATATGCGATGGGAACATGGCATAATGCATGGCAAAAAGAAAATTATCTGCGGATGAGCAAGGACTTGATGAACTCCTTGCCCAGGCATTTAACAGGAATACAACAATCGGAAAGAACATAATGCACTTGCGCGAAAGGTTTAGCCGCACAAACGACACGATGGGGCTCTCAATGCTCCGTGTGCTTGGCTACGCCATCAGGAGCAAGGGCGTGCGCAATTTTGGAGGAGAAATAACAGTAAAAGTAGGCACAATGCGCAGGGGGGAACTTCTTGCGCAGCCGGAAAAAGGAAAGCGCAGGGAACGCATTGCATACTCAAACTACAGCGGGAAACAATTAGTCAACGTCTACCCAATATCATACTCGCTCAGAACAGACGGCGAAACAATAGTACCAGCAGGGTACACCCTCGGAACAAGGCTTGACTTTGAAGATGTCATAGGACCACAACAGGTTGACACCCTTCTTGCTTATTCAAGGCTTTTGAACGACCCTGACATGCGCAACAAGCTCAAAAGACAAAAGCGCTCAGAAGCAATGCAGCGCTCAAAAGAACAAAAAGACAGGCTTGATGACCTTCTCTCAAGAATGCCTGCGGAATTCAAGCAGCGCGCAATACAGCGCAAGATTGACTTGACAACTTTGCAAAATACAGAAATACTCAAAGTCGGAGGGCTTCTTGCTGAAGAGAAATGGTCTGCACTTCTCTGGGCATTGGATCCTGGTAAGCACAGAAACGTATACAACTGGTTCAGGGAAAAGGCAGCAAAAGACGACCTGCCGGGCGATGTAAGGGAAGCATGGATTTACATCAACAAATTCCCCCACCTCATTGACGATTACCAGATAGTCCTGCTCGGAGCCTACAGAATGCAGGAAATGCCAATGCCAAGAAAAGGCATAGCAGGTGACATTGCAGAAGAACTCAAATGGCTCGCTACAAGCAAAGAAGCTGAAAAGGCAAGAACGCTTTACGGCAAGGAGATAGACCTTTCCCTGACACACGAACCAGCCAAATTCTATACAGGCAACGCAATAAACACCAATACAACAATAGAAAAAATGCTTGACGAACCGTACTGGACAATTGCAGACAGGGAGGGAATACTGAGAAAATTCCCCCTTGTCCAGTTCAGGGAAGAATGGAACAAACAAATCATTGACAAACTATTTGGCAACGCAAATGCATTCTATTCAGCAATGAACATCCTTTATGCCATAAAGCAAGAGGACGCAAAAAAAATTGCAGAAGCACCCAAACCAGAAGACGCTGACACAATACTCGGCAAGGACTATGCTTTTGTAAAAGAAGTGTTTGAGCGCATGACAAAAGGAGAACAAAACCCTGACGATTATAGGCGCGAAAACCTGCTCAGGCGCACAAGCATCCACAAAGCAAAAGAAGAATTCCACAAGCTCTACGTGATAGCACAAAAGGCAAGACTGCAGGAAGTCATTCCTGACGCGATGAGACAAGAATACGTGACTGTCACGCAAGCGCAAGAGTCAACAGGAATACCACTAAGCATGACAGAAATTGCGGAGCGCGTCCAGAAAGGATTGTGGATCTACCGCACTGCAGGAATGCGAAAACAACTCAGCCAGGCACGACTGACAGAAAAACACTTCAAAGAACTCGTAACCAAAATGCCTGAATTGCTGCAGGAAGCACAATACGGGCTTGTCAGGAAAGACTACGTGCGCGAAACAACAAAAGGACAGGGGTGCATCCTGCAAAAACTCTATGAGATGGTGAAGGAAGCAAGGAGGACAAATGCCTGACATTGAGTTTTTGCTGAAAATCCAGAAATGCAGGCTCTGGTCAGGACTCATAAAACCCCTTGAGGGAATAAACCTTGAGGGCGTTGAGTACATTACTCCTGAAATGGAAAAAGAACTTGGCTAC
>JAWAAW010000012.1:0-28694 GCA_038884975.1 Candidatus Woesearchaeota archaeon | reverse complement strand
GCATTTCCTGGCCTTAAATACGTTTATGGAACTGATGTAAGGTCGCCGAACCTAGACAGCTCAATTAGATGCACGAATCGTTGTGTCTTCTGCTCAAGGCGCGAAAACTCAGGGAGATTCTTGTATCACAGGAATTTAAAGTATAATGAAGCAGAGCCTGACAAAAAGCACATGATGGAAGAAATCAAGAGGGCAATCGATTGTAATCCTGTGCGTGAAGTCTGGATAACAGGACTTGGAGAACCATTGTTGAGGCTAGAAGATGCATTGCTGGACTTAATTCCAAAGATAAAGGGTTATGATCCTTGCGTAAGGGTTGGCGTAATAACAAACGGCCAGGCAGGAATGGTTTTTGAGAAAAAAGGTGGAAGTGATTATGTCGCGCAAATCCTGAAAAAAGCGGGACTGGGGCAAATAATTGTGAGCCTGAATGCTGAGACTGCAGAAAATATGGCAGATTATGTGTTCCTGACGAGCGCATGCTTGGAAACAAGACAATTGAACAGATATACGAGGGAATAAAAGATTTTATAATTAGTTGCAAGAATGCAAGACTGGAAATAAAAGTTTCAATCGTTGACAAATTACCATCTGACCTTGTTGATGCGCAATACCATCCTGACGTTAATGCCTGCAGGGAATTAGTCAAAAAGCTTTTGGGAAAGGATGCGCTCAGAGCAATACCCTTTGCATATTCAGGAAAAGTCCGGTAAAAATGATATACGCCCGCGCCGGGATTTGAACCCGGGTCGGGACCGCGACAGGGTCCCATCCTAGGCCGCTAGACTACACGGGCATAGTTTGGACAAAGAAATGAATGCTTTTTAAACCTTTTGTGTAATAATCACTTGTGAAACTTCTGGTAAATAACCTGGTCAGGAGTTACCTTGTTGTGGACGAAATTGCTGAAGCTGATTATTTTGGACTGTGGTCCTTCCCTTATTTCTATCTTTATTGGAAGCCCTGTTTTCAGTTCAAGCCTTAGCACATACTCAATTCCGTTGTCAACAAAGTGCAGGACTGGATTTACTGCCTTCCAGCCTGTGAAGTCCTTGACGTATTGGTCTGTATTCTCAACAACTGTTGGCTGAAGGTGCTCAAATCTTGCGAGCCAGTCCTCTGGCAGGACAGGATTGTTTTCTGAATAATCAAGGCGTATTGGTGCATCAATGAGCTTGTCGCACGGACTTCTTTGAGGGTCATATTCTCCCATTATTTCCTTTTCTGTTCTTGGGTCGCAGTAGCCGGTTGCTTCTTTTGAAGTGCGGTCGATGTAAATGTCTGTTATTGCAACAGGGATTGTGTTGTTTATTTTCATCTCAAGTCTTTTCATCTTGTCCAGCTTGACGTGCACAAGGCCTGACATGACATAATACTTCACGTTGTTGACTTGGCAGGAATATCCAGTGGTATTCTGCCTGTACTTTGCCAAGGCATCAGAAATAACACTGCTCTTGGGCTGCTGAGGGCCGAAAGTCTTGTTGTATTGGGGCAAAGTCCTGTTCTCGTACCTGTCACATATCTTGTTTGGCTCTGAGTCAAGGCAGCAGTCGCCTGTGGTGTATTCGTAATAAGGTGGCTTGCATTCTGTTTGGGTTGGGGTTGCGTTCAGTTGTGGCGCAATGGTCTGCTGGCAGGAAGCAAGAAGCAAGACAACCAACACCAAAAATAGGGTTCTCAATGTCTCACCAGTCCTGCCCGAATTCTGCACTATTATTTATGCTTATGGTTTTTGCACGATGAACTTAATGTTTTTTCCGAGAATGTTGCCTTTGTTGATTATAAAGCCTTGTTTTTTCAGTAGTTTTTTTTAGTTCCCAGTAAGTGAAGAAGTAATAATATCTCTGGATTTTTTGTTTTGGTAATTTCCACGGTACCATTTGCTCTTTTTTGCCAAAAATAAATCTTGGTTGGAGCTTGTTCCATACCGCAATTCCTGCTTTTCCGCTTGGCTTGAGCACTCTTTTGATTTCTGATAATGCTTTCTCGTGTTGTTCTGGCTTCAGGTGGTGCAGGACAGCAAGGCAGATGACATAATCAAAGCTCTCGTCGGGAAATGGAAGATTAACCGCGCTTGCAGGAATCAGTTTTGCATCAGGCATTCTTTGTTTTGCAATCTTTATGAGCTCTTTGCTTGAGTCTATTCCTGTGCATTCAAAACATTTTTCTTTGAAGGGCTTGGTTGGTTTCCAAAAAGGAAAAGTAAACATGGATGTTGGGTTGAATGTTCTTGAGTATGAGGCAAGCAATGGAAGAGAATTCTTCATTCAGGCTATTAATTCTGACAATGTTTGTTTTGGCTTGTGCAGGTGCAGGATTCCTTTTGAGCCGTGGCGAAAAGAAATAACAAAACAAACTTTACTAGTAAGGGAACTTCATGTTTACGTCAAGGAGACAGAAATCAGCGAGGAAAGCGCAGCAGTCCAGCACAAGGGGCTTGGAAAGCAATTGATGCAAAAAGCAGAGGAACTGGCAAAAGCAAACAAGTGCAACAAGATAGCAATTATTTCAGGAGTGGGAGTCCGAGAGTATTACAGAAAGCTTGGATATGAATTAGAAGGCGCTTACATGGTTAAGAAGTTCTAAAAAAATAAAAAATATCCCCGCGGCCGGATTCCTTCGAGAGCTTTGCTCGAGAAGGTCCGGGAACGAAGTGACCGGATGTTCAAATCCGGTGAGAAATAATGTTGCAAGGGCGTTTAAGCCCCTGCAAAGAATCCCCGCGGCCGGATTTGAACCAGCGACCTTTCGGGCTCAACGCTGACTGACCCACTTTCATGCCTTGGCGTGCGCCGTGGTCTGTGGGCGACTGCTCTACAGCCGAATGCTCTGCCGTTGAGCTACGCGGGGTAATATAGACGATTGAGCTGGTGACTGTTTTTAAATCTTATCCTAAGAATTTTACTTTTGGCCTGTTTGAGCTTGTTGTTCTTTCCTTGCCTGTGGGTGTTGTGAACTTTGATACTGCTTCTGGCAATGAAACTCCTCCAATGATGCTTAGGGATGACTTTATGGTGTATGAAATTACCCTTTCCTCTCTTGGTAGTATGTCGCCCACGTTGTACTTGATGATTGTTCCCTTGCGCTCGTGCCTTATCACGCTAACAGGAGTGAGGGTGCCTACGTCGTATTCCTTGATGAGTTCTGCGATTCTTGGCACGAGGTCGATTAGTGTCACTCCGCTTAATGCCTTGTTTGTTCGGTTCTTTAGCTCAAGCAGGATTTTCAGTTCGCTTATGCCGCCTTCGCGCGTGCTTAGGACTGTTGCTGACTTTTTTACGACGAGTGGGCTTCTGAAGATTAGGTACGTGATGTAAATTATGGCTGCAAGTGTTATTATTATTGCCAATGGCCTGTAGTTTGTTGTTAGCCTGATTTCTCTTGAGTTGCCCACGTTGATCTTCACGTCCCATACGAGGTTTCCTTTCTCAATTCTTGCTTTTGGGTCTGATTTTGTGAAGATTCTCTGATACCACGGCATTTTGTACTTGAATGGTTGTTCGAGGAGGACATTGGCGTCATTTGTGAGCGTGATTATCTTGACTCTTCTAAGGAATGATTTAACGACCTCTACAGAAGGAGTTAGTTGTCCGTAAGAGGCAATCTCGTAATCTACTGGCGGCAGGTCAAACTGGTATCCTCTCTCTTTTTCAGTTGCGATTACTGAGACCTTTAGCGTGTCTTTTTGAGGGTGGGTTTTTGGGTCGATGCGTGCGATTAGCCTTACTGTCTTACGTTCGAGCGGGCCGAGAGAGACCTTGTAGTCCTGGTTTATCACGTTGCTGCGCACCTTGACTTGGAGTTCTGAAAGGTTGCGCCTGTTCTGATTTTCAAGGTATGCAGTAATTATTATTTCCTGCCTTGGGTCAATGGATGCAGGAATCTCAACTGTTCCCCGGACTGCAGGAAGGTATGTGTGTGTTGCAGGCGGTCCTGTTACTTCCATGTACAAGAGTGCTTTCTTGACCTGGTTTGTTCCTGTGCGTTTTACGTGTATTGGAACGCCGTAAAGGCCGGGGTTGATGTTTAGCGGTTGTATTGAGAGTACTGTGTTGAAGGGCGTGTTTGGTCTTACGCGCAATGGTTCTATTGTCCTTATGTCCCAAAGCACTTCTGGCGAGTAGATTTCAAAGAATTCTGTGTTTGGGTAGTCGTGAAAGATGGTCACGTTGTATTCTGCCTTGTCATTCTGGCCTATTGATTGCTGGGATGGCGCGAACTCAACAGCAAAGTCCTGGGCAAATGCTGTTGTGCAAAGAACAACTGCAATTGCAAGCCACAGAAATTTCTGCACCTCTATCACCGTTCTGCACTTGTAATTTACTTATATTTATACTTTGTGTTTGTTTTTAGACGATGACTCTGCTTTGGTGCTCTTCCTTTATAACTCTTAGAATCTTGTCTGCAAGGCTTTCTATCTTTGCCTCGTGGCTTACTAGGATGATTTGTCTTGCTTTAAGTTGTTCAAGCACGTCTTTCATCTTGTCTATTTGTTCTGCGCTGAAGCCATCTGTTGGCTCATCAAGTATTATGATGTCCTTTGTGTGTATTGTTGAGCGCAATGAAGTGATGACCTTGTTCAGGGCAAGCCGGTATGCGAGTGCGCATGCGGTCTTTTCGCCTCCTGAGAGATTGATGACTTCTGTGTCATAGCCGTTCTGCTGGACGACTGGTGAGAATTCTTCGTCCAGCCTTGCTGAAATCATGTCGTCTTCAATCAAGAGCGAAAACCATTGCTGGTAAAGATTGTTGAATTCGTGATATACTTTGGTCATCACGTGTTTTTCCATTACTGACATAAGGTTTGTGAAAAAGTCGCCAACCCATTGGTTGTATGCGTCAAGCTTTTCAAGCCTTTGCCTTGCGGCTTTTTTTGCTTCAAGTTCCTTTTCAAGCGAAGCAATTGTCTCAAGAAGGAATTTTTGCTTTTCCAAGAGGGCTGCGTGTTCCATGCTGATTGTTTTTTCGTGATGATGGAGCGTTTCAAGCCTTGACTTTTCAGCACAATAGCGGGCTTCCACCTCGTTTGCTGATTTTATTAGTTCTGCAAATTGTTGTTTTTTTGTTTCTGCAACATTTATCGCCGTGATTGTTTCTGCAAGGCGTTTTTCTGCAAGTTCTTTTCTCTGTAAGTGTTGCTGGTATTGCTGTAACCGGAATTGGGCTTCCCTTGCGAGTGCTTCTTGTTGCCGTAATGCATTGATTTCCTGCTGGATTCTTGCCTTGTCTTTTTCTTTCCGGCTTGCAAGGGCGTCAAATGAGGCAATTTGTGCAGTTATTGCGTCTGTGTTTTGTTTTTCTTTTTCTGCAAAGGCATGCTTGTGTGTTGATTCAACTTTTTGCAGGCAGGTGGGGCATTGGTCCATTTCAAGAATTCGTTTTATTGTTGTCTCGCTTAATCGTTTTCTTTCCCTGAGTTCTGCGATTGCAGTAATGTATGTTCGTATTTCCTTTTCGGCAGTTGTTAGTTCTGTCTGTTTTTGTTGTGTTGCTTGCATTATCTTTTCAGGTGTTTGGGCGGGTGCTTGTGGGGCGTTTGCGACCTGCTGTGCCAGTTGTGCAATTTCTGCTTGTAGTTGTTTTTGGCTTATTGTGAGAGTTCTCGCTTCTGCTTCTGCTGACTGGTATGCAATCCTGTGCTGTTGCAAGGCAGCCCTTTCTTTTTCAATTCCTTCAATGATGATTTTTTGTTGTATTACTGCCTGTTTTGTGGCTTCAAGTCTTGGTTGGATTTCGAGCAATTGCTTTCTTGTGTCTGATGCCTGTTTTTGTTTTTCCATAAGCAATTGTTTTTTTGCCGGCTCATCAGCAAGCTGTCCCTCAAGTTCTTTTTTGTTTTCGCGCAGGTGTGAAGTGTAGTTTTTTGCGTTGTCAATGATTCTTTTGTACTTGTCTATGTCAAACACTTTTCTTAATATTGTAAGCCGGTCTTCCTTGTCTGCAAGGATTATTCTTTTCATTTCTTCCTGAGGCGTGTAGACCGTGTAGCGGTAAATGAGGCTTTTGCTTTTCGTGACAAGCTCCGGGGGATAGCCGAGGAGGTTGAGGATTGCGGTCTTGAGCTCGATTGCGGTTGCTTCCTTTTTGATTCCGTTTTGTATTAGGTATCCCGTGTCTTGTTCTATTCCTTTTCCTCTTTTTAAGGTCCTGCCGATGACATAATCTTTTCCGTTGAGCTCAAATGTTAGTTCCACGCTGCCTTCTTTTGCGCCGTGCCTTAGTAACGCGGCGCCAGAGAGCTCTCCGCGTAGTATTCCAAACAGGGCAAATTCTATTGCGAGCAGGATTGTTGATTTTCCTGCGCCAATGTCGCCCGCAAGAAGAACTATCCCTTCAGGAAAATTTATCTCTTCCTCAACATAACTGCGAATGTTCCTTAGTTTTAATGATTTCAAGAACATACTGGTGCCAAAAATTCCATACTATATATTATTAGTTGTTGTTGAGTTATTATTTAATAAAATAAAAAAAGAGAAATTGCTCAGATGAACGAGCCTGAGCCAAATGTTGGTGGCCTGTTCACGTCATTCACCACAACAGTCACGTCCTTCTTGACTGTGTTTATGCCGTCGCTGACTGTTATTGTAACGAGGTGGCTTCCTGAGTCTTCATATGTCGTGGTGTACGTGTTTGACTTCATCCAGCCGGAGTAAGTGATGGTTAATTCATCACCTTCTGGGTCTGTTATGATTGGCGCCATTGCAACAGTCTGGCCTTCATCCACAGTAATGGTGTCTACCATCTGTATTATTGGCGGCTTGTTCAACGACTGCACAGTAATACTGAATGTCGTGGTTGCTGAATCGATTCCATCGCTTACTGTCACGTTGACCGTGTACTTGCCAACATCGTGGCTTGTTGTCTGCCAAGTGCCGTCAGGGCCTAATGGCGGGCTGAATGAGAATGTCAGCTTATCGCCGTCAGGGTCTGTGGCTGTGGGCTTGACGGTTATCTTGTCTCCTTCCTTGACAGTCACGTCAGCAATGGCTCCCATTACTGGTTGCCTGTTGACGTTTTCCACAATAACGCGCACTGTGTCGCGCACTGTTGCCTTGCCGTCAGAGGCAATAATGACAACTTCGTGTGTTCCCGCGTCTGTGTAACCTGTTGTTTTTGCAGGCCCTGTCATCCATCCGCTGAAGCTTATGGTGACTTTGTCGCCGTCCGGGTCAGATGCCTGAACGTTTATTGTCACTGTTTCTCCTTCCTTTATTCTGAATTCTTTTGATGCGAGCTGCAGGACAGGTGGTTGATTCTTTGGCTTGACTTGTATTATGACAACCTGGCTGACGCTGTTCTTGCCATCAGAGGCAGTGATTGTGACGCGGTAGTCTCCCGCATCTCCAACTTTTGTTTGCCATTTTCCTGTTGCGTCCAATGGCGGCGTGAACGTGTAAGTGATTGGGTCTCCATCAGGGTCTGTTGCCTTCAGGTTCGGGAAGCTCACAAGGTCGCCTTCTGTCACGACCTTTCTCGGGAGACTTGTGTCCTCAGACGGTGCCGCCTGTGTTTCTGCAGGTGAAGTTGTTTCCTGTACGGGTTGTGGAGGTGGTGTTTCTTGTTTTGCAGGTGTTGTTTCAGGAGGTGGTGTTTGTGGCTGTGTTTCTTCAGGTGCTGCAGGCGGCTCTTCCACAACGGGCTCTTCAGCCTCTTCAATGACACTGACATCCTCATCAGTTTCTTCAACTTCTGTGCTTATTGCGCCTGTTGGTGTTTCACTGCTTGTTGCATTCCATCCTGGCGGAAGCAATTGGGCGCATCCGTTAAGCACAAGAACCGCAATTACTGCCAGAACAATTGTCAAATAGCCTGTTTTCGCCATATTACACTCCCCCTTTAAGAGTAAATCTCTGTTACCTTTGCGAAATGGTAAATCATATTTAAGCTTTTCTGTGATTTACTATATAACCGAAAAGTGCAAATACTGCTGAAAAAACAAGCGCAACGCTGATCATGTATGCAAAAAATGCCTTGAAGAATTCTGCAGGATACATCAGGATGAGCATGCTTCCTTCTGGAAACATCCAGTTGCCCTGTGGGAAGAAGATTTTATGGAACAGAGCGAATACTGCATCAAAAGGAACAAAGGCGCAGGATATTGCGAGCAAAATAAACATCAAAAATCCTTTTCTGAAAACAAGCCCTGTGTCCGCCTTTGTCATTAAGGCAAGAAAAATTATCAGTAATGCAAGCGAAATCCATCTCAGCAGTGAAATAACCTGTTTTACGTCAGCAAGGTGTGCTTTCTCATTTGCACCAAATATGCCGGGAATTTCTGCTTTGCCCTGAAAATAATCAAGCAGTTGCATTGTTGCATTAACAGCGCCAGGCCTCAGAAGATTTTTGTATGCAGTTTCATCAAATACAAGCGCGTTTCCAATCAATAAGAGCATCAGGAAAGGGAATATTATTGCGCAAATCCAGGTTGTTTTACCTGACTGTTGCATTGTCTCCTATCTGCACTGAGATTTCCTCTGTTTTTGTCATTAAGGGCTTGTCCTTGTAGACTGCCTTTCCGCCTTTTGTTGTCATTTTGACCTTGGCAAAGTCCTCTATTGTTATTTCATCATGCTCGCAGGGTATTCCTTCAACATAAACATCGCTTCCTGGAGGTGAATTCGGTGCCTCGAGCACTCTGACTTCATTGCCGAGCTGTGCTGCAAGGAGCATTCCCTTGCTTTCAACACCCCTGAGGACTGCCGGCTTGAGGTTTGAGACTATCACTATGTGCTTTCCTTTCAATTGGTCTGCATTGTAATATGCTCTTAATCCTGCAACTAACTGCCTTTTTTCTGTTCCCAAGTCTATTTTGAGCACAAGGAGCTTGTCAGCATTAGGATGAGGCTGGACGTCTTCCACTTTTGCAACTTTTAATTGCAGTTTTCTGAACGGTTCGTGTGTTGTTGCTGGTTCCGTTGGCTTGCATTCAACATCATGAGCTTCAATTTTCTTGAATAATATCTCTGGCTGCAATAATGTTCCTTTTGTTGAGCGCTTGAATTTTGCTTTTTTGAAGTTGCCCAGCTTTTGCCCAAGCTGTGCTGATATTTTTTCTGCCGCTGCTGGAATGAAAGGCCAAGTGAGTATGCTTGCAAGGCGCAAGCATTCGACAATCACGTAAAGCACTGTTGCAAGTCTTTCCTTGTCTTGTATTTGCCATGGTGCTTGGTCATTGACGTACTTGTTGCAGGCGTGCAGGAATGCCCAGACAACCTCCACAGCCCTGTGCCATTCAAACTTTTGCATGAATGCATTGGCTTCCTCAAGTACTTTGTTTGCGTGCTCAATCAATGCTTTGTCTTCTTTTGTAAACCTTCCTGGCCCAGGGATCTGTCCTGCGAAGTTTTTGTGAACAAGCACAGAAGTCCTTTGCAAAAGGTTCCCAAGGGTGTCTCCAAGGTCTGCGTTTGCGCGACTGATTAGTGCTTCCTCGCTGAAGTCGCCGTCGTTTCCTGCCGGTATTTCGCGCAAAAGGAAAAGCCTTAAGGCATCTGCTCCATACTTGTCAGCAAGGACAACCGGGTCAATGATTGTGCCAAGGCTTTTTGACATTTTTTCGCCGCCCGTCAATACCCAGCCGTGCGCGTGCACTGTTTTTGGTAAGGGAATTCCTGCTGCCTGTAAAATGGCTGGCCAGATTATTGTGTGAAACCACGCAATGTCTTTGCCTATCACGTGGACGTTTGCAGGCCAGTATTTCTTGAATTGTTTTCCATCAGGATAACCAAGCGCAGTTATGTAGTTCAGAAGCGCATCAAACCAGACATAAATGACGTGAGACTTGTCGTTAGGCAGCGGGATTCCCCATTTGATTGTTTTCCTGCTGACGCTCAGGTCTTTTAGTCCCTCCTTGAGCCTGTTGATTATTTCGTTTCTGCGAAAGTCTGGAAGCAGGAATTCGGGATGGGCTTCAAAATGATTTAGTAAGAAGTCCCGGAATTGTGAGAGCCTGAAGAAGTATGATTCCTCGCTGACTTTGTCAGGTGCTTTTTGGTGCACAGGGCAGATTCCGTTGACAAGGTCTTTTTCTGTGTAGAACGCCTCGCAGCCAGAACAGTAGAGTCCCTCGTATGTTCCTTTGTAAATCAATCCTTTGTCAAGGACTTTTTGGAAAATGTTTTGGCATATTTTCTTGTGTTTGCCAGAGCTTGTCCTTATGAAGGCACTATTGCAAATGTTAAGTTTCTTGAGCAATTCCTGGAAATAAACAACAATTTCATCAACAAACTGTTTTGGCTTTTTTCCCTGTGCCAGTGCGGTCTTCTCGACTTTGCTTCCATGTTCGTCTGTGCCTGTCAGGAAATACACATCTTCGCCAAGCTGCTTGTGCCATCTTGCCAGGGCATCAGCTATTATTTTCTCGTAAGCGTGCCCAAGATGCGGTTTTGCGTTTGTGTAATCAATGGCTGTTGTGATGTAAAATGTCGGCCTTGCCATACGCAGAAAGCGTTTGGCAATACTATATAAAGATTACTTCATCTTTTTCGTGACGGCAATCTTGTAGCCGCACTTGGGACAGTTGAATACTAAAGCGTCTACCTGCACTTCCTTGCCTTCTTCCTCATCGAATATCTTGATTTTTTTGCGCTTGAAGGGCATTTGGTGTTCTCCCTTGAATCCACACTTGGGGCACGTGAACTGGATGTTTGCAGTCAAGGTGTCTTCGTATGCCTGCTTTTCCATTGTGTAATTGCATTCAGGGCACATGTATTCTTTTGCCCTGATTTTTACTTTGCCAGAAGCATCCTTTGGCTTGCCCATTAGTGCTTTCTTGCACTTGGGGCATTTTTCGCGGAACACCCATGCAACTACCTGCGGGTTTGTGCGTCTTGTGAAGTAAACGCATTCGTCCATTGATTCAGGAAAACGCAATGCCATGACTGTTGTGCTGCAAGAACTTGGTTAAAAAGATTTCGTTATTGTTGTAATGTAGAATTCCTGTTTAAGGCAGCGCTTTTGGCAAATCAAGAATATCATTTTGCAGGAACCGCCTTGTAACAGCCGGCAGTCTCATCGTGGTGAAGCAGTAATTCATCAATGGTGTTTTGGAAGCTTATTGTAGCGCACCACCTGAGCGGAGGCCTTATTCCTGCGTTTTTTTGCATTTGTTGGACATCAATATAGCCGTCAGAGACAACAACATCGCTGCTGCCTGCCTTGCGGTTCATTGGTGGATAAAAGGCAATGCACTTTCCAACATCACCTCTTTCCTCAACAACAGCGCACAGTGTTTTTGGCAGCATTTGTCGTATGCATTCAGGCACGTAAACCTTGCCATCTTTTGACATTGTTGCCTTCTGCGAAATCACGTAATCATGCAGCATATTTGTAAGGAAAGGGCAGGTTTTTATAAATCCGGCGATATCCTACAGAGGATGGCTTATTATGCAGGCATTGCGAGCGGGTATGAGGAATTGCACAAAGAGGAGCAGCTTGGAAAACTGAAAGTTGTTCTTGAGCGTTTGCCTTACAATAAGACAGACAAGGTGCTTGATGTTGGCTGCGGAACAGGATTAAGTTCTTTATTGTTCAACTGCCAGAAGTTTGGTGTTGACCCAACATTTGAGCTTCTGCAACAGGCAAAGCAGAGAATGCCTGTCGTTCAGGGTGTTGCCGAGCAATTGCCTTTTCAGGACAACTCGTTTGACATTGTTGTCTGCCTTACTGCGCTGCACAACTTCACAGACCCCCAAAGGGCACTGCTGGAAATGAAGCGGGTCTGTACAGGAAAATTCGCAATAAGCATACTTAAGCGTGCCAAGAACTGTGAGAACTTAATGAAAATGGTCAGCAATACTTTCAAGGTGAAAGAAATGATTGAGGACCCTAAGGACTTTATTCTTTTCTGTGAATAGTTCAGCAATTTTATAAGCGGAGGATTGTGACTTGTCATATGGATACCCGGTCCATCTGTCTTGAGGAGGTTTCTGTTAAGGAATTCCAGAAGCTTGAGGATTTCTGGGGCGACAGGAGAAAAATAAACCAGTCCAGTGTTCATTCGCGATTGAGAAACCCCTTAATAGCAGATAATTATGTGGAGCTGCTTTACATGCTGAAATCGCTTGACTACGCGGACCAGATTTGCGTAAGGGCAGGGAGGTGGTCATGGGTCAAGCGTTACGTTCGGATGGGCATTTCAGATGACGAGCTGAAGTGGATGGCAAGGCTGGCTTCAGAGGACCTTATCAAGCGCAATTATCTTGAGCTCAAGCTCAAGGATCCTGCTTCGATTGATGAACGCAGGGCAATAATTGAATTTACAGACCATGAAGGCAAGATTGTCAGCTACAAGGCAAGGGTTCCGTACCCTCAGCGCCATTTATTCACGGTCAAGGCAAGCAGGCCTTTTGCATTCAATAATGCAATCTGGGTGCCTGAATGATCACGCACTCTTTTCCAGAATAACCGCCTCGTCGGGAAAAAGCCGGCTTATTCTTGTGTCAAGGTGTTCAAGCCGTTGCTTGAACCTTCCGGGCGCTTTTGGAACGGTTTTTCCGTTCAGAAGTATTTCCCTGCTGATTATTTGAGGCTTTCCGAGAATAGGCGAATACTTGATTTCATACCGCATTCCAAAGGTCTTGGTTGCTGTGCAGGTTAATGCCTCAACAGATATTCCGGGAACCATTCCCGGAATTGGTTTTTGGGAATAAATGAAGTGTTCCTCATTGCATATTCGCTTCATGCGGTTCTCAAAGAAATAGCAGTAATTCGGCTGCGTGTCATAAAGCACTGGTATGAGGTATTCCATAAAGTCGTTTGCCATATTCGGCATTGTTGAAGTCCTACATATAAATTTTTTGCATAAGACCGCACAATTTATATAACACTTTGACTCAGTTTCTTTCATGAAAGTGTTTTTGAAGGAGGTGTGGGAAACTTTTCTTCCCTCAAAATGGGATGAGATATGTGGGCGTTCTTCAGGAAAAGGCGTGGGCTTTCTCACAAAAGTGCTTGTTTTTGCATTCGTCGTTATGATTCTCCTTGCGGTACCGAACATGATTAAGCTGCCTGGCGAGATAAGCAATAATCTTGCAAAGTTTGATGTGTTGCAATTGAACGGCAATTTCACGATGAGTTCTCCAATAAAAATTCCTAAATCAGACCCGTTTTTTGTCTTTGACACGAGCGGCGCGTATACAGAACTCACGAAAGAGCGCGTTTTGATTACTAAGGACAAGATTTTTTACAGGCCATTCATCAAGGCGCATTATGTCAATACTGAACAGCTTAAGGACTTGAAAAAGAACAGGGAAAACGTGAAGAGGTTTCTTGCTGCGCTCGTGTTTTTCATCCTTCCGTCACTATTGTTTTATGCATTCATTGCTGTATGGCTGAAGTATTTCTTAATGATACTTATGTTGTCAATAATTTTGTTCGTGCTGCTTGACCTTACGCACTGGCGCAGGACTTGGAAGGAGCTCTTTGTTATCTCTTGCTATGTCTCGCTAATTCCTGTCCTTGCTGAAGTTGTTGTTGGCGCTATTGCTCCTAAGATGCTTGTTCCTGTGTTAAGCATTGCGGGTATTGTGCAGTTATATCTTGTTCCTGTAGTCATACTTTGCGTGCTCGCAATCGGTGCATCGTTGTGCGTTTATTATAACAAGCAGGAAGCAAAATGATTTATAACCCGCGTCAGACTGTCTTGATAACGTGCAGGGGTGTTTTCCACCATCTGGGCAGGGATGAAGAGATTGAGGACATTCTTCCGCTGGACTGGCACTCGCCGGCTTCTGAAGTGCCGAAAAAATATTTGATTCTTGTAAGCAAGAAGGCAGCGGCATTGACTTTGATACAGAATTCGCGAGCCTTTGTTGTGAACTTTATGCCTTTCTCTCACATTGATCATATCGTGAAGGCAGGGATGCTTCACGGCGCATATCATGATAAGTTTGAGGCAACAGGGCTGGAGAGTGCTCCTTGCGAAAAGCTGACTGACATTCCGAGGATTAAGGATGCGGTTGCGTGGCTTGAGTGCCGTGTTGAGGGTGAATTTGACGTGGGCGACCATATTCTCTTTCTTGGTGAAATACTTCACGAGGAAGAAGTCCAGTCTGATGCAAAAAGGCCTTTTCATATTGATGGCACAAGGTTCACGACAACAAAGGAATAAGAAGTTAATAATATACTCTTTCACACAAAATATTATATAGTAATGGTTGCGGAGCGTGGTGTATGGGAGATGATATTGACGCAAACACTGCGGAAAAGATAAGCAATCTTGCAAAGAACCTAAAGGAACTTCATCTTGCCTCATCAGCAGAGGAGGCTTATGCAAGGGCAAAGGAAATAATCCTTGGAACCCGTGCAGAAGGGCAGGAAAAGAGCATAAGGGAATTGATGCAGGAATCAGGAATAACGCAGCAGGACCTTGATGAGGCAAAGGCGCTCCTCAAGCAGGAAGAGGAAGAACTAAACAAGTTGAAGAAGGAAATCACAGAACTCAAAGCAAGGCAGATTGAGGAATCAATGCATCACGCAGAGCATTCTGCAGAAACAGAAAAGTTGGACAAGTCGTTGGTGGAACAGGAGCATGACGTAGGCGTTCTTGAGGAAAATATAGAAGTTGCAGAAGAAGTTCAGAAGGAAAAGAAGGAAAATCAGCAGGAAGGCAAATAAAAAAACCCCAACCTTTATATTCTACGAAATATGTATTGGAAAATAGAGCTTTGAGTTGTTACAAAAACAGAAGCTTTATAAATAATGTGACTACTCTACGCTCATAACAAACCAATACTCAAGTGGGGTGGCAATAAACATGAAGAAATTTGCAACAATATCTTTGCTCGTCGCCTTGTTTGCACTTCTTGCTGTCAGCGTTTCTGCTGTTCAGCTGGGTGATGTTACAATCGGCGGCGAAGAACAGGACCGTGTGAAGAACGCATCACAGACATTCACGATAACAAACAATGAGACATATTCTGTAACTTGGAATTTTGCATCAACAGCAGATGCGAAATATAACGTGCGTTTTGACCCTGCAACAGTCACCATCCCTGCAGGGCAGTCCGCACAGGTAAAAGTCATTGCAGACATCCCACTTGATTTCAACGCGGTTGAGCCCTCAAAGAGCGCTTCTGACTATCTTGAGAAGAAGGCATTCAAGATTGGTGACATTCAGGTGAAGTCAGGAAGCACTGTTGTTGCCACAAGCGCGCTTAAAATGCAGGCAGTAAACCAGCTTTCAATCAAGAAAGTGAGGATTGCTTGCGGTGACTCAAGTGCAAAATCAGTTGATGATGGCGAAAAGGTCAAGAACCTGAAGCCTGACACCCAGTGCACTCTTGAAGTTGAGGTTGAAAACAAGTTTGATGAGGATGATGACGAATATGATGATGGCAGTGACATGCACATAGGCGACATTGAAATGGATACTGTCACTGTAAAGGCTGTTGTTGATGATTCTGACTTTGACGTCAGCGAAGATGAGGACATTGACGGGCTTGACGCTGATGACAAGGATTCAGTCACCATTGAGTTTGACATTCCTTATGATGTTGATGACGGAACATACACAATGGTCATCACCGCATACGGCAAGGACGAGAACGGCGCAGTGCACGGTGAGCAATGGGAAATCCGCCTTGATGTTACAAGGCTCTCCCATGACATCCAGATACGTTCACCATCAATATCCCCAAGCACGATAAGCGCGTGTGAGGGTGGAACAGTCCGTGTTGTTACGCGCATTGCGAACTTCGGAACCCGTGATGAGGATGACGTTGCAGTGGAGCTTAACGTGCCTGACCTCAAATACACAAAGAAAATCACGGACATAGAGCTGGATTCTGATGACAGCACGTCTGTGAGCTTTGTTGTTGACGTGCCGGCAAAGTCAAAGCCGGGCATTTACCGAGCAACCTTGAGCACGTTCTTTGACAACACGGCACCGAGCAATTCACAGGCCCTCGAGTTCACAGTCGCGAAGTGCGAGGAGCCAGAGGTTGTTGTCGTGCCGACACAACAGCAGAATGCAACCGTTGCTGCTCCGCAGACAGGAAGCCAGCAGGTTACGCCAACGACCGGCGGTGCAGTTGCTGTTCCGCGGGCGCGCGTGACGAGCACAAGTGGCTTTGCTGACAGCACAGCATACTTGTGGCTGCTTGGCGGTGCAGGTCTTGTGCTGCTCTTGATAATCATAATCCTGCTTGTGGTTGCATTCAGAAAGCCAAGGCAGGAAGTGCTGTAAAAGCACTCTGAATTTTTTTTGTTTTTTTCGCATTCTTTTTCCCTGCTTTTAAGCTGTTTTGGATATGTTCCGTGGCCCAATTAGTTTTCTTCGGTTAGGATGAAAAAAACGCGCCTTTTTTGTAAAAATGCACTTAAAAACAAGTTAATTCACTATGATTTATGAGGGTTGTTTTGTGGTTTTTGGCATTGCTTGCATTTCTTAATGTGGTGCAGGCGCAAGTGGTAATTTCACAAGTGCTCTACGACCCGGTAAGCACAGAAAGTGGTGGAGAGGCTATTGAGATACGGAATGATGGTGGTTCTGCTGTTGACATAAGCAAATGGGTTATTGCAACAGAAAGTTCTGCAATAGATGCAACAATTCCTGACAAGACAATACTCTTGCCTGGCGCAACGTTTCTTGTTGCTGATTCTGGCTGGAGTTCTTCAAAAGACAATCCTGCGTGGAGGAACGCTGACTTGGAGGAAACAATAACAATGGCAAACTCTGATTCTGGGGTTGCGCTGAAAGATAGCTCAGGCAACATCATTGATGCTGTTGGATGGGGCAATCCTGCTGAAATAAAGCAGGGATTGTTCGAGGGCGCTCCTGCCCTGCCTGTTCCTGCAGGAAAAGCCCTGGCAAGGACGCAAGACACGAACAACAACGCGAATGACTTCACCGAGGCAGAGCCTGCATTCTTTTCAGGCCAGAGTGTCATAATCATTGCAAACATAACTGGCATTAATACTGCGGTTTTTCCGCTGAGTGCAGCGCTTGACGAGGATGACAGCGCAGAGCCCGGCGTGCAGCTTAGGCCAGTTGCAGGAGGCACGCGGGCGCTGCACATCAGAGCTTATTACAACGGCACAAAGGTTAGTGCAAACGGGTTTGGCGCAACAGTAAACCTTGTGAAAGAGGGCAGTGTGTGGAAAGGCGAGTTGCCTCTGGATTACTGGAACACACCAGGCTCACAGAGCATAACAATAATCACTGAATCCCAAAACACAAGCATACCAGTGACGGTTCTTGAGTTGAGAGAAGCAAGACTTGAGACAAAAACAGTTTTGCTAAAGGGCTCGCCTGGAGGGACTGCTGAGGGCGCAATAAAAGTGAGCAATCTTGGCAATGTCCCTGTTGAGGTTTTTTGGCAGGGAAGCGACCTTGTGTTTGGCAACAGGACAATTCCTTTTTCCAACCTTGTGATTGTGAGCAGGAAAATAATGCCAAAGGAGACAAAAAGCATTGATGTTAAGCTGAACGTGCCAGAAGATGCTCAGCAAGGGGAATACAGGACGATGTTGTCAATGAATTACTGACTTACTTCCTGTTCCTGAAGCTAACCAAGCAAGAATTTTTTATCCAGCAATGACTGCATTGTGGATGCTTTTCATAGTGTTTGCCAAAGCAGGGATCATCTGTAAGCTTTAACATCTTCACTTCCATAGGTTCGTATAATGCGTGGTGGTATTTAAGCTTTTCGGGAATTTATAATTTATATAAAATCTTATTTTCCTTCTATTACCCGCTTCATTGCATTGATGAAGTCCCTTGCAAGTGCAACGTATTGGTCAAAAGTCTTGCCTGGAATGTCCCTAATTTCCCTGTGCGTGATTTTTTTGCTTAGGTTGTAGAAGAATCTCATGGTGTCTGCATACTTTTTTGCAACATAGCCTGGCTTGACAAGTCTTGCTTGTATCAGGTCTGCAACATGGGCAGGGCTTGGTGGAACTTCACCCATTTTCATCAGGGCAGCGTGGGCTGCATCAACAACAGCCCAATAAAGGTCAATGGTTGCCTGTAGCACATGCCAGTTCGCGTTCGCAAGCGTGGCTGGTGCGCGGGCATAATAATTCCACACGCTTTCCTTTGTGGGCCTTATCCTGCCTTGAAACAACAGCATTTGCAACGGCTCAAATATGCCCACATCCTGCAATGGCACCCCGTCTCTGAGCATGTTGATTGCAACAGGGTCACCATTGCGCACGTATTCCCAGAAGCTTGTGAGCTTCATTGTGGTGATGTGCAGCCTCTTGCTCACCTTGGCTGCAGTGTTTTCTGTTATTACCCTGTATGCCTCCACCACTTCAGGACTCATTACCATTGTTAAGTCGTTTACGATTACAAGAATGTCTATGTCGTGTTCGTGCAATCCTTTTTCAGTTTTTTCTTTGTGCTCTGCTGCCCTTGCGGCGCTGCCGAAAAGGATTATTGATTTTACAAAGCCCCCCAGTTCCTTCTTTAATAATTCAGAGAATTTTTGAGCAAGGTGGTAGTCGTCTGTTGGATAGCGGGGGATATTGGGGTTTTTTCTTTGTTTGACTTTGAATTGCATAGTGGTAACACCATTTAGAGCATATATAAGATTTGTTTACTATTCGTGAATGAATATTACTAACATAAATGACGCAAGATAGAAAAACATAAAAATCGCTTGGTAAAACAAGGTTGTGATGAAAAAAGAGGGGCTGCATCAACTTGCATATTCATTGACTCTTGACCCTGAAGAAGAAATACTCAACGCTTTGGAAGAAGCAAAAGGGCAAAGCAGGCTTGAGGTTATTGTTGAGGATGATGAAAAGGCAGGACTTGAGGCAAGCATTGCAGAAGCGCCTGTGCTCTACTGCGATAACTCTGCGTCTTACAGTTCTGATGCTGTTGAGCTTCCTGAGAATTACAAGGACTCTGGCTATAGGGCAAAGAATGATGATTACGATAATGTGGAAGTCAGGTATGAACTTGAGGACATGGAGCAGGTGACAGCAGAAGCTTATGATAAACAAATTGATGACCAAGTATTCCTTAATGCAATAGGTTTGCATTATGAGCAGACATACGCATCTGCTGATGAAATGGAGCGCGTAGAGAGCTATAAGATCTCATTGGGTTATGCGAAGAGGTTCTTGATTTACGCGATGAAAGCACTCACTTTTTAATTACTTTTTGGTGATTACAAAACCGAAGATTTATAAATACCTCTCTTGTTTTTGTTCATAACTTAGTCATCTGGAGGACCCCAGTAGCACTCCCCCACATGAGCGCATTCTGAACCTCCAGATCGACTTAGTTTTTCTTTTTAAAAAATTCTGGCGCGAGTGTGGGACCAGCCAACGAGCAATAGCGAAGTTGGCGCTGCCCCACATGAGCGCATTCTGAACCTCCAGATCGACTTAGTTTTTCTTTTTAAAAAAAGGAATATTTTTGGTTGAAGTTGGCGCTGTTCTATACCTAAAGATTTAAATACAATTGCCTTATTTTTGCAAGTGGGGTGAGTGTTATGAAAAGATTGTTAGTTGTACTGTCTGTTTTGTGTGTTTTGTTGTTGATAGGCTGCCAGCCAAAGCCAGCAGCTCCTGCAGCGCCAGTTGCACCAGCAGAGCCTGCGCCTGCAGCGTCACCTGCGGAGGCGGCTCCTGTAGAGACTCCTGAAGCAATGCCTGTTGCGCCGCGTGCAGAGCTTGCAGGGCTTCCTCTTGACAAGAGGTGTTATGACCTTTTGACTGCAGAGGATTTCAAGACAATCTGTGGTTATGAGGGTAAGATTGTTTTGACGCCGAAGATTACTCAGGGTGATTGTTGGGTTAACATTGCTGACCCGATGAACAACAAGTTCACTGCTGGCTTTACTGTTGTTGAGTGGGACAAGCCTGAACAAGCAAATTCTGAGTTTGACCGTGGCGTGAAGGCAAGGGTCAGGCAGGGTGCTGTTGAGGGCAAGGCGGTTGGTGAGCGCAGTTATGAGTATGATGAGATTGCAAGGCACAATGTTGTGTGGGTGAGGGGTTCCTGGCTTACAAGGCTTGGTGCAATGACTCAGTTGTGTCCTGCTGACAAGCTTGTTGAGCTTGCGCAAAAGATTGATTCAGGGCTTGTTTAAGTCCTGAAATTTTTTTGTTTTTTTTTTAGAATTCTTTTTTCTATTCCAGCGGGACTTCTGACCAGAGTTTGAATTCGTTGCTTGGGGCATAGGCGCCAAACATGTACAATGGCGAATACGTTCTTCCGAAGTATGACTCTCTGATGTCGCCCCACCGTCGGACTGGCATTCCGTGGCCATAAGTTGAGGTTATTGGTGCGTCAAAGTGCTGCCATGTTTTCATTAGTATTCTTCCTTCGCCGAATTTTTCTTCTTCGTGGCCCTCTGATGTTATGTAGCCTGTGAATCCGCCTTTTTGTTTGAGTATCTCAATTGCTTTTTTGACTGGTAGTATTCCTTGTCCTGGTGGCAGGTGGCCGTGGCCTGCTCCTGCGCTGTCAACTGCTTGTATTCCGCCAATGATTTGTTCTTTTTTGTTTAGGTCTGCAAGCCATTCCATTTGTTCTGTGTACCATTTGTTGAATTTTTTGACGCGTTCGTCCCATGGCAGTTCTGGGTGGAAGTTTTGCAGCCACATTCCAACGTGTGATGTGTCTAGCATGCCTTTGATGTGCCTTCTTGCTTCTTCTTTTGCCATTGAGGGCGTGAAGCCTTGTTTGATAAGTTCTTCGGTCATTATTTTCCTGGCTCCGAGGATTAGTTCTGCGAATTCTTTGGGGTGGCTTCCGTAGAATTGTGGCCAGCCAATTTCTGGGCCGACATAGAGGTCCTTTCGTATTTGTTTTGGCCCCATTTTGTCTTGTATTCGCATCGCTTCAATGCCTGCTTCTGCGTATGATTTCATGCAGCGGTTGAGTGTTTCTTTCTCAAGGGGGTTAAGGCTTTCAATCTGTCTTATTGCTTGTAATTGTTGTTTTTTCTGTTCTTCAAGTCCTGCAAGGTATGAGTCAACACTGCGTTTTACTTCTTTCTTTTTTTGTTCAAGGAATTCAAGAGGTTTGTCCTTGAATTCTTCTGGTATTTTCTCAGGGTCCCAGGATTTTTCTTTTATTACTCTTTCAATTTCAGCAAGTTCTTTTTTGGCTATTTCGTAATGGTATTTGTAGTAGGCTTCTTGTGCTTCTGCAAGTCTGTGCCTTTCGTTTAGGAAGTTTTCCTTTATGAGGTCAGGGATTGATTTTCCTTGGTTTTTTGGCAGTTTTGAGTATTTTTCAAAGTCGTCGTATGTCCAGATTTCTGGTTTTGCTTCTGGCTCAAGAGGGTCTATTTTTTCAAACGTGTCCTTTTTTATGAACATTGGTATTCCTTCCCTGACTGGTATTGATAGTATTTGTCCTGAGCGTGTGTCTACAAATCTTATTTCGTCTTTTTTCTTGTTTTCTTCTGCGATGAGCTTGAATGCTTTTGCTTCTGGCGAGTCTGGCTTCCACCATGTTGCCCTGTGGAGTGGTCTTTCGTGCTCCCAGCTTAGGACGTCTACGCCGCCTCCTTGCCCAACTTCTGCTGCGAACTTTATTGCCTCCTTGACTTCATCAACATCCCTTAGGCGTTTTGCTTCGTCAATCCTGCCATGCTCGCGGTCATAGCCTGATAGATTGGAAAGTGATGTTGGCATCTCGACTCCTGTGAATAGTGTTTCGTTTGCCATTGAGAGTTCCTTTAATGCCTGGCGTACTTCCTTTCCGTATGCTTTGGGTCTTCCGCCTATTGGGTTTTCTATGGGGGTCTGCATGACGAGTTGTATGTTTCCTGTTCCTGCTCGTATTGCTGCCTGGACGTTTTGGATGATGTTTTTGTAGCGTCCTGTTAGGTCGTGTTCAGGGACTGTTTGTCCTATTTGTGCAATGGGAATTACTGGTTCTTCGATTGTTGCTGGTGGTTTGTCTAGAATGATTTGTTCGTGGTAGTCCCTGTCCATTGGGGTTCTGTATTCTGTTTCAAACTTTACCATGGTATACTAAAGTGTATATTTGGGTTTAAAAGCTTTTTTGTGAGGACTTTAGTGGTTCTTGTAATGCTTTTCGCCTTTTGCGTAAGCGATTGCTTTTTCTGCGGCGCTCATGAGGTGTTCTGCCTTTTTGCCTGGCGCGTACTTTCCTGTCTTTATTGCTTCTTCTTTTTCCTTCAATACCTCTCCCAGTAGTTCAAGTCTTTCATGCTGGTACGTGGACATGAGTCCTGTTGTCTTAATTTCTTCGCGTATCTGGTTGATTTGCCTGTAAAGGTCTGTTATTGGTTGTTGTGCAAGGTGCGTGATGTATTCTTCCTGCTGGGATTGTGTTGTGGTTTTTGGCGCTTCTTCTGCAATGTCTTCAAGGCGTTCTTCCTTTTCTTTTTTTTCCTTTTCTTTTTTGGGCTCAAAGAGTTTTTCAACATCAATTTTTTGGAGTCTTGGGGCTTCTGCCTGCATTTCCTGAAGGACCATTAATTCTTCTTCTGCTTCTTTCAGGAAGTCCTGTGCGTCCTTGATTTCTTGTTGTGATTTCGTGATTTCTTTTGATTTTTCCTTGATGAATTCGTCAAGTTTATCTTGGAGCTCTTTGAGTACCTTTATCCTTCTGTCTGGCGGCATCTTTCTTATTCTGTTAAAATCAATTTCCATTTGAGAACATAAAAATGATGCTGCCTATTTAAGGGTTAGCTTCCAGCGCTTTAAGAATAGTTATTTTTGCAAATGGCTGCTTGTAAGCTGGTGCTCGCCGTATGCCAATGGCTGCTCGCGTACTGCGCATATTTCTGCGTCAAGGCCGTCAAGGTATTGCGTCGTGACGCCCCTTCTTATTGGAGTCCCGCAGTTGGGGCAGGACTCGTCTTCAGAATGCTTGTGAGAAAATATCTCCCCCGCCATGCATATGACTGTGTTTTGGATGTTTAAATTGATTGCTCTATAATTTTTATAAAATGTCGGCTGGCGTTAAAAAAGCGCTCGGGAAGGAGGTTACCATGCAAGCATCCTGTGGGCTTTCTTGAAGTTCTTGTAAATCTGCCAGATTGTCTTTGCAGCGTCCTTTGCAGCGGTATCAAGTTCTTTTTTTAGTTTTTCCTTTTCCTGTATTGCGCTTTTCTTTTCTTTTTTTGGGATTATTGCGGTGAAGGTCTCGCCAAAGCTTTTTCCCAATGCCTTGAATGGCTCAAACAAGTCAAGCTTTCTTGGCTCTTCTTTTTTCTCCTTTTTTTCCTCCTTGTGCATTTCTTCTGATTCCTTGAGGTATCTTTTCAGGTCGTCGCCGAGTGCTTCCATTGCTGCTTTTAGCGAGTTGTCAATGCTGCTGATGAGTTCAAAGTCCTCTTCGTCTTTCATTTTTTTGTATTGTTCTATCTGTTCTTCTGTCCAGCCGTAAGCCCTGATGAATACCTTTGTTTCGCCTTGGTGCAATGGTCCTCTGTGATATCCGCCTTCTTGTGCGAATTGCATTTCAGGTCTTGTCCTGTACTGGAGTGTGAGGAGCACGCAGGAATATGCCTTTTTGTTTCCTTCAGGTATTTTTTGGCCAAGAACCTCGATTTCCACGAGAGAGCCCTCAAATGCAGCAATTAGTTCTGCAGAACTCATTTTTGTGATGTCAGCGCCAAGCTTTTTGATGTGCGCAATGTATGGCTTTACCCAGCTCATGTACATCTTGATGATGTGGTAATGTTGTCTCAAATAGTCCAGCGTGAATTTTCTTCTTTGTTTTATTTCAAGCCAGGTTTCTTCCTTCCATACAAGGTATTGGTATAATTTTCTTTTCAGGACGTTTTTCAGTTCCTTGTTGAAGCCCCCTGCCTGCTTTTCCACAATGCCGTCAACTGCAGCCCTTACTTCTTCCTCTTTCACTTCCTTTATGCTCTTGCCTTTGAGTTTTGCCACTATCTGCTTGGTCACGTGAATGCTGAAGAACAGGTCTGGCAGTGCTGAAAAGTTAAGCTGTTGTGCCATCACGAAGAGGTTGCTTGATGTCCTTTGTCCGCCGACTACGCCGTCAACCATGTCTGTCCACAGGCCTTTGAGGGCGATTTCTGCCCCTTCTTTTCCTGCTTCTGCGTCTTCGTAGTATTTTTTTCTCTCGTCAATCCATCTTAATTCCCTGACGAGCTGGAACATGTCTTTTATCATCTTGCCTATTGTTGCGAGATACTGTGCCACCTTGTCCTGTGCAAGTCCAAGGCGTTGTGCAGATGCGCCGTAGAATGAGGAGTGTTCTGCTGCTGTGAAGATGTCTGTAATCTTGTGAACGATTGGATAGCCCCAGTCATAAGTCATGTGGCCAAGCAGCCAGTAATAGACTGGTTCAACGCTCTCGTGCGGAACTTCGTAAATGAAATAGTACTTGTTCCGGGGCTTGGGGTATGGGAGGGTCATTATTTGGTCTCTCTGGATTTCAATGGTGTCGTGGTCTGCAAGCTCTTCTGCTTCTCCAGCGCTCATTTTTCTTAATATTTCCTTTTTCCTTTCTTCACTAAGCTTGCTCCATCCCGGGTATTTTTGTTCAAGTTTTTTCTTGTTGCAGAAACCGTAAAGTATGAGGCGCTTGCTTGCTGCTCCCTTGTCATGCTCTGCAAGCCAGGTGTCGTCTGCCATTTTTCACCGCTTTTTTGTCATCATTGTGCTGTTTTGGTATTTAAATGCTCCTTTAGAACAACCACAAAACCTGCTTGGGAAATCACTGTTGTGCCTGTTTTTTTGGCCAGTTCGCCCGCAAATTGTTTTTTGTCTTTTCCTGCCGCGTGTGCAGGAAGGAATTTTACTTTTATGATTCTGCGCTTTTTGACCTGCTTTTTGATTTCTTCAAGTATTGCAGGCGTGATTCCTGCTTTTCCGATTCTTACAAGCACTGGCAATGAATGCGTGTCCATAGGATTGAAGCAAGTTCATCCAGCTTAAATACACTAGTATTTACTTAACAGTAGTCAAATCACAAAGGTTTAAATAGCCCTGCCAAGTGAGAATCCTTATGGCACTCATGTATCAGACTTTGTTTCCTGTTGACAGCAAGAAAGACCTCTGCGATCTGGCAAAGGTTATTGCCAAATGGATTGCAGGCAGTCCTCACAGGGGCCTCAAAGAGCAAGAACTTCAGGAGATAGCAACAGACGGATTCGAGTTCTCAAAAAACAACAACTTCATAGAAACCGCATTATTCGAGGGAACAAATGAAAAAATGTACGGCGTGCGGCTTATTGAGAAAACAGATGCTATGCGCACGACAGAAATTGTTGGGTGCAAAAGTGCCGAGCAATACTTCGTGTCAGTGATCCACGAATACGAGACTGACAGGCCAGGAGACATTTGCAAGAGGATGCTACGACCGCGCATAGTGCATGATGCCATAAATGGCCTTGGTGGGGGAATGGATGGCACAATGCTTTACACAAGATGCGAGCCGTTTGTGCTTCAAGAGGATGATCTTGAGTTTGTTGCGGAAATCATCAAGAACCAGTCAGAGAATCGTTTGCCGATTGTTTACATAAGCAGAAGCCCAATGGAACAGTTGTTCGTGAACCCTGAGGATGTTGCGCGTGAGCTTGCAGGAATGGCGCACGTCCTTATTGAGCCGTCAAGAAAGTTCTCGTACAGGCTCAAGGAAAGAACAGATGGAAGGAACATTTACAACGGCGCTGTCGGTATCCACTGGCCCAATGGAATGAGAGAATACTACATGTATCCTTTCCCAGAGGAGATTGTTAATGTTTTGTACGAAACAGTAAGGCAGGCTGCATTGCACACCACAATCACGCAAAAACTGAGTTTTGACGGCATCAAGCTTCTTCAAACAAGCAAAAAAGCAGAAGAATTGAGAAAGGCATACGAGTCTGCCAAGCAAGAAAGTAAAATACTGCTTGAATTATCAGAACAAGAGAAGGAAAGCACGATTAAGGATTTGACGGAAAAAATCAAGAATTTGGAAGAGCGCCTTGCTCTTGCAGAAAAGGAAAATGAGATCTTGGAAAAACAGGCAAAAGACCTCGCGTCAAAGAATGCTTGCCTTGAGCTAAAATTCGTGGCTCAGTCCAGAAAACAGGAGGGTGGCGAACTGATTAAAAAACCCACAACCGCGGAATTGTACGCAGGTGAAACAGCGGACATCGTGATTGCGGCGCTGGCGCAATACCTGAACAGTGTTCCGGATGCTTCACGAAGGCAGGATATTGTGAAAGCAATTCTTGACATCAACAGGCCAACAGGTAAGTACGAGGAAATTGTTGCTGGTGTTGAGAATGCGTTCAGGAACAACACTGGAAAGTTCAATGAGAGGTTTGCAAACAGCCTTCGCGCTCTTGGGTTTGAAATAATTGAGGGTCCGCACCCTGCGGTTTATGTTCCTGGTCATGAAGGCAGGAAAGTATCAATATCAGGAACTCCGGGCGATGTCAGGTCAAGAAAGAATGAAGTTGCGCGGCTGAAGCGCTACCTTCTCTGACTCAGCACCAGCGGCAGGTTTTTGCTTTCTTTGCTTTTTTCTTCTTTGGCATAATGCACCTCTTTTTGCAGATTATTGTTACCTGCGTATAAAAACATTACTGCTTTGCTATTCTCATCTCGCCGGCTGGAAGCACGGGAATTATTTCGTCAGGAGTTCCTGCGCCGAAGAACTTGATTAAGTGTTTTGCAATGTCTGACGGCTTTTCATCTCCCTGCCTGATTATTGCGTATTTCTTGCAGTGCTTTCTTACCGCTGGCAATGGTCCGCCCATTACTCTGCCGTCGTCAAGAATGCCTACTGCAATTTCTAAATTCGGATGGTAGTATGTTCGTTTTCCGATTATCATGAATGCTCCTTTTGTCAGGTATTCGCCTGCTTTGGCTTGTTTTGTGACTTGTTCTGGCGTGACGTGATATACTTCAATTGAGCTTAATCCAAGTTTCCATCCTCTTGAATAGCTTGCTGTGGCTTGTGCTGCTTCTTCCTTTGTTGCATCACCAATGTTTTTGCCTTCTGCTTTTATGACGAAGAACGGGCTTCCGGGTGCTTCTGTGTGAAAGACAAGGTCTCCTGGCTGCGTGTGCTTCTTGATGATGATGTCGTTTGTTGTTGCGTCCCTTCCGCCTATGCAAAGGAATCCTTCGCTTGAATAGAACCACCTGAATTTTTCATACCATGCTTTTTCCCTTGCCGGCTTTGTTGTTTTTGGCTTTTCCAGTCGTGCAATCATTGATTCTTTTTCCTTGAGAAGTTTTTCTTTTTGCAGTTCAAAACGCTTCAAGGCAGTCTTTAAACCTTCTATCTTGCTTTTGGCTTTTTTGGCTTTTTCAAAATATTCTGCTGCATTTTTTTCAACAGACTTTTTGACATTGAGGATTAGGCGCATACCAAAACACATCTGCAGAGCAGGATTTAAATATTCCGCTGCCTTTATATATTCATATTGCGCCTCTTTTTGGTAAAGAGGTGCATTAATGATAAGCATTAGCGGTGCAATTAGTTCAATAAGCGCAGCGCTTGATACCATAAGGAAGAATCGCGAGCGCAGGACTGGAAGGGTCACGAGTGCACAGTTTTGGGAGAGGCTTGTGCAGATCAACAAGCAAATCAAGGCTGCTGTTGATGAGGAACACGCAGGACCGTTAAGGGCTCAGAAGGCATTATGGTTCAATTATAAGATCCTTAATGACGAAATAGCAAACATTAATGCAGTGTTTAATGTTGTTGAACAATTGATTGATGAAAGAGTGCTTGAGGAAATCCACGCAGAAGGTTATGACACAAACAAGACCATAAGACTGATTGAGGAGGGCAAGAAAATGCTGGCAAGAATAAGGTCAGACGTTGCATTGCACGAGGACTCTTTGTCAAAAAAAATAGCGGGCGTTCCAATAACTGATGACTCACTAAACAGGATTGAGTACAGGATTACCGGTTCTTTGCATGGTCTTGAGGACAGCATACAAAAAGAAATACCCTCAGTTATTGGCAGGATTACCAAGCATTCTGAATACAGCAGTGGAATCTCAAGGCGTGGGTTCCTTGGCGTCTTTGCAAAAAGAGCAGCTGCAGCATTGATTCTTGGCACCGCAGCAGCAATCAGCCAGCAGGCATACGCACAAGAAACACCAAAAACCTCAGAAATAACAGAAGAAGAAATAGCAGAACTAATGAAACTACCAACAGTAGAGGACATACTCAAAGGCGCGCCCGTAGAATACGTCAAATACAACCCAATAACAAAAACAACAAATTACGACGCATTAGTCTTCCAAAAACACCTCAAACCAGAGGAAAGAAAGCCTGTGCTGGTGTTTTTCTATCACAATAAAGACCCAACAATACCAAACACACCAGAACCGTTCAGCCAAAGAAATGCTATTATTCTCAGAAAACTATCAGAACAATTCTCAAACAAAATCAAGTTTGTGGTATATGATGTTGATTCGGATCCGGTGATGGCTGCAAATAATTATCGCGGGTTTAATAGACAACTGGACATTCAATCGATACCTTCCATAGCAATGTATTCGCAATTTGATGTTCTGAAAGGCGAAATGCCAACAAATAATGATGGTAACATTAAAAGAGTTGACACATTAAGAGGGGGGCCTCAAAACAGAACAGTAGCAATAAAATTATACAATTTCTTTATTAATAAATGGATCCCTACGAACTTATTCGGTAACAATGAGAAAGGTGTGTGGCGCTTAAACAACACTTTGCCATGGAAGCCGCAAGAAATTGCGTATAAATAAGTTAAACTTTTAAATCAAGTGTACTAAAATTGTTAATATGGTTAAAA
>JAWAAW010000011.1:0-37025 GCA_038884975.1 Candidatus Woesearchaeota archaeon | reverse complement strand
TTCAAATCCGGGTAGCCCCATAATAGTGAAATGAAGTTAAACGGAGGAAAACTGCCCGGGATTTGAACCGGCCAGCCAACCGAGCTTTAGCGAGGGTGGCGCTGCCTTCAAATCCGGGTAGCCCCATAATAGTGAAATGAAGTTAAACGGAGGAAAACTGCCCGGGATTTGAACCGGCCAGCCAGCCGAGCTTTAGCGAGGGTGGCGCTGCCTTCAAATCCGGGTAGCCCCATAATAGTGAAATGAAGTTAAACGGAGGAAAACTGCCCGGGATTTGAACCGGCCAGCCAGCCGAGCTTTAGCGAGGGTGGCGCTGCCTTCAAATCCGGGTAGCCCCATTGAGAGAAAAAAAGAGTGTGCGGAAGCTGTATTTGTATGAGGCGGCTGCGACACTGGTAGGTACGATTATTGGTGCAGGGGTTCTTGGCATTCCTTACGTGATGGCTAAGGCAGGGTTTCTGACAGGGCTTTTGGTGCTTTTGCTGCTTGGCGTAGTGATTCTTGCTGTTAATCTCTGCATTGGCGAGGTTGTGTTGAGGACTAAGGGGATTCACCAGCTTACTGGTTATGTCGGAATTTATCTTGGTGATAGGGGAAGGCGTTTGATGACTTTGGCAATGATTATTGGCAATTATGGTGCGCTTATGGCGTACATTATTGGTGAGGGACGTTCGTTGGCTGAGGTTTTTGGCGGTAACCCGTGGGTGTGGAGTGCTGTGTTTTTTGTTATTGGTGGTTTTATCATTTACAGGGGGCTTATTGCTGTGGGGTTTTCAGAACTTGTTTTGTCGGGTATAAAATTCTCTGCGCTTTTCATTATTCTTGTGCTTATGGTGTCTTCGAGGTTTTTTGACCCTTCTCATTTGGTGCATTTTGACATTACAAAGTTCTTTGTGCCTTATGGTGTTATTCTTTTTGCATTTCTTGGCGCGATTGCGATTCCTGAGATGCGCGAGGAGCTTTCAGGACGTCTGAAGGATATGAAAAAGGCAATAGTTGTTGGCAGCGTTGTGCCTTTGGTTGCCTATGCGCTTTTTGGTTTTGCAGTTGTTGGCGTGACTGGTTATTACACAACCGAGGTTGCCAATGTTGGGATTGGGCGTCTCATGGGTTTTGTTCCTCTTTTTATAGTGAATTTGTTTGCCGTTATGGCTATGGCGACCAGCTTTATTGCGATAGGGCTGGGGTTGAAGGAGATGTATGAGTATGATTACGGTCTGAATCCGTTGCTTTCGTTTGTTGTCACTTTGTCAGTGCCTGTGTTGTTGATTCTTGCAGGGATTCATTCTTTTATCAAGATTCTTGGTTTGACAGGTGCTTTGGCTGGGGGTCTTGAGGGCATCTTGCTTCTTCTGACTTATTGGAAGGCAAGAGGGCATGGTCAGAGAAAGCCAGAATATGAGGTTAAGGTGGGGCTTTTGCCGATTGCGCTGATGATTCTGGTGTTTGTTGTTGGTGCCATAATTACTGTAAGAGAAGTTGTTTAAGAATCAAGTTTCTGGCGTTATCCACCAGCACCATTTTGCTCTTTCTTGATAGCATTCGTGTTCTGCTTTTTTTTCTTGGATTGCCTGTTCAAGCATTTTTCTGTTTTCTTCAAGAACACTTAGTTGGACTGGGTTGTGTCCGTCGGTCAGTATTGCGTGTCTTGCTTCGTCGTGTTTTTGGAGATATGCAATAAGGTCTTTTTTGGGCATAAACAAATCATACTTTCTTGGGAATTCGTAAGTTATTCCGTCGACATACAGTTTTATGTCGTTTGTTGTGCGGAGAATTCTGTTTTTTGCTAATTCAGAATCTGTAAGAGCTCCGAGGTCATTGCTCATTTTGTTCTCTCGCGTGATTGATAGTCCCACACTGTCCCTTCTCTCAGACGAACGGGTATAGTAAATAGTATACTACTATTTAAGCTTTACTGATTTTTCTTCACGAAAATTATATATACCAAGACAGCAGCATTGAACTCATGAAAATCTCAATTGACACCATTGCTGATTCTAAGGAGGACATAAGAAAAGCAATAAGGCTTTTGCAATCATTGGTTGAACACGAGGGCGCAAAGAACATTTTTGACTCTCCAAGCCCGTCGTTGTTCAGCGGCTCAGCAGCACAGCCAGATGCAAATCCTGTTGCTGCGTTTGGCAACTTGTTCGGTGACAATGCACCGGCACAGCAAAGCACGATTACAGAAGTTTCAGAAGAAAAAAAGGATAAAGCGCCAAGGATAGAGCTTTATTGACGATAATTTGGGGGGTGGACGTTGAAAACTTACACTGAATACTTGTGGTTCAACACAAAAGAAAGAAGGGAAATAATCCACATTACAAAGCAAGTAGAAGACATAATCAAGAAGTCAGGAATAAAGGACGGCTTCTGCTTGGTAAGCAGTATGCACACCACTGCAAGTGTTTTCGTGAATGACAACGAGTCTGGCTTGCACAGGGACTTGCTTGAGGTTCTTGATATGATTGCGCCTCCTGAAAAGGACTGGCGGCATAACGCAACAGGGGAGGACAATGGCAACGCGCACATCAAGTCAATGCTTATGAACCATCAGGTTTTTATACCCATAAGTAATGGCAGGTTTGACGCAGGACCGTGGCAGAGGATATTTTATGGGGAGTGGGACGGTCAGCGCAAGAAGGGAGTGCTTGTGAAGGTGGTGGGAATATGATAGTGCTTGCAGGAGATGTGGGCGGAACATCAACAAGGCTTGGATTGTTCAGTGTTGAGAACAGGAATGTTAAGAAGCTGGTGTTCGAGAAGTATCCCAATAAGAAGTTTGGCAGGCTGGCAGAAATAGTGAAGCTTTTCCTTACCACAAATGATGCTCATCCACGGGCTGCTGCTTTTGGCATTGCAGGACCCGTCATTGAAGGTGTTTGCAAGGCAACAAACATTCCATGGAAGATTGATGTCGGTCCTTTGAGCAGGGAAATTGGGATTAGTCGCACAACAATAGTTAATGATTTTGTTGCTCATGCGCACGGGCTTGATGCATTGCATTCGAAAGACATCGCAGTGGTTCAGCGCGGCAAGTACGAGAATTTGTCAAACAAGGCGCTTTTTGGGCCAGGCACTGGCTTGGGTGAGGCGATTGTTGCCCAGCACGGCGGCGATGCTGTTGTTCTACCATCAGAGGGCGGCCATCAGGATTTTGCGCCGCAGGATGAGCTGCAGATGGCACTCTTTTGTTATTTGAAGGCAAAGTTTGGTCATGTGAGTAATGAGCGTATACTTTCAGGAGCGGGCTTGGTAAATGTTTACGAGTTCATTAAGAATATGAGGTATGCAAAGGAATCCTCTGCAGTAAGGAAACTGCTTGATGCAAAGGGTGCTAGCAAGCCTGCAATAATAATGAAACAGGCTTCCAAGGATAAGCTTTGCAAGAAAACAACAGACTTGTTCTTTTCTGTCCTTGGGGCAGAGGCAGGAAACCTTGCATTGCAGGCAATGGCCTTTGGTGGGGTTTACATTATTGGAGGTTTGGTGAGGAACAATATTGCATTATTAAAGAAGAGTCCGTTCCTCAAGAGCTTCAGGGAAAAGGGAAGGATGTCTCACTTGATGTCCCGCTTCCCTATTTATGTTGTCAAGAACGAGTTGCTCGGTATTATTGGTGCTGCATCACTCGCGAGTGAACTGGTGTAAAAAAATAAATAATTCAGGCAGCAATGTCTTCTATTGCTTCTTCTACGATTGGTTCTATTAGGAAGCCGTCGTCCTGCCTGATTCCATTTCTTAGTTGGTCGAGAATTTCCCTGTCTTCTTTTGTAAATACTTGGTCCATTGTTAATCACCTCTTTTTTTTTAAGCAGGATGCCTGAGCCTTAGTTGGGGCTGTGTTGTTCTTCTTGTCAATGCTTTTGTGCATTCGAAGAATAATAATGCAATCAGTTTTTGGTCCATAATCATCACCTCTTGAGAAACAATTGATTTCTTTGCGATTTAAATACGCCACGTGACCATGGCCAGTGACCAGTGGATTGTCGGGAAAATAACCGAAAAGCTTATATCTTGTCCAGTATTGGGCATAGTCGAGAGAGGCATGTCGTGAGTGATTACGAGTGACCTCAGTGAATGTTTGGTTTGGACAACAAGGAAATCAAGTCATTGGATGATTTCTTCAATAGGATGGATTTTCCTTCAGTCATTGATTCGCAGGTCAGTTCTGTTGTAATTGAGGAGGCAGAGAAAAACCCGATAAATGCTGGCGCAATTTCTGATTTGTGGGATTATTTTATTGGCCAGGCAAGGGCGTTTGTTAAGCATCACAAGGCTCTTGAAAAGCCAGGAATCACGATGGCTGTTGGTTTTGACCGCGAAAGCAGGACTATTGGCGTCTTGTATACAGAATCGCTTTATGATGCTTACAAGAAGCTTGAGGATTCTTTTGATGGTATTGTTTTTTTGCGTGAATTCAATTATTTTATGCCTGGTGTTGGTTATATTGACCGTGCAGGGGTTATTTATACGGGCAAGCCTCAAAAGGCCAGTGAGGAGCGTACAAGGATGCTTCCTGCAATTACTTAGAATTCGTCAAGTTTTTTGTCCTTGGCTGCGAATTTCACTATTGTTGTTGTTCCTTCCTTTCCACCTGTTATTTTTTCTGTTTCCACAAGTCCTGCCTTGCTAAGCTTTTCAACCTTTCGTTGAAATGTCTTGTATGCGCTGGGTCCTCCCTTCTCAGTGTATGTCTTGAAGAGGTCTCCTATGCGGCTGCCTGATTGTGCCTTTATTGTTTCGAGTATTAGTTGGAGGTCATTGTCAAGTTCTTCCTTGTCTTTTTTTATGAACTCGCTGAGTTTGTTGATTGCCTTTTGTGCGTGCTCGACTGTTATTTTCCTGCTTGCTTTTTCTTCTGCTGCAAGCCCTGCCTCTCGTAGCAAGTAGAGTCCTTTTCTGACATCCTTCATTTCGCCTGCCTTGTCAGCAATCATTGAGAACGCGTCTGCTTGCCATGCTCCTGGCACGAATGCATAGCTTGTTCTTTGCTTCAGGATTTCCTTTGTTTGCTCAGAAGTGTATGCTGCGAACTCAAGTATTTCAGGGACAAGTCTTGATTTTATCCTGTCCTCAACATCATTGAGCCAGTTTCTGTAATTCGTGATGAGCACAATGCTTTTCTTGTAAATGTCATTGAGCAGTGCGTAAAGGAAGTCAAGGTCTTCTGCCTTGTCTATCTCGTCAAAAACAAAGACTGCTGGTTTTTTGAGCGTATAGTTCTTTATTACTCCAAGCAGTTCTTCGCTGTGCTTGTTCTGGGTGAACTTGTAGCCGAGTTGGTGGCATATGTCCTCAAAAATCTTGAACGTGGTGTTTTTTTGCCAGCAGTTTATGTATAGAGTGTGTACTGCGTCAGTGTCCTGCTCTAAGTCTTGCAGGACCCATTTTGTTGCGGCGGTCTTGCCTATGCCTGGCGCTCCATAAACAAAGACATTTCTTCCGTTCCTTCCCTGCAACAATGGTTTTATGCATGCTGCGAGCGCGTGTTGTTGGTTTTCCCTGAATGGTAATACTTTTGGTATGTAGTCGTAATCAAGTGCTTCTTCCTGCTTGAATACGCTTTCCCCCTCCTTTAGCACATCAACAAACAGCCCCATCAAAAAGCCCAAAAATTATTGTTTATATAAAAGTTTGCTTAACGAAGCCTTCGTCCACAATAACTGCAGAAAATGTCAGTTATGCGGACAGGGTTTCCGCACGCGCACCGGTAATATTTGTGAACAAGCCCCTTGTGCTGCGGCATTACTTGCTGGACTGTTTTTTTGCTCTGTTTTTGTTTCCTTTTTTCCCAGCACGAACCCTATAATGAGTTTGGCGATGCCGAAAACAACGAATGCCCAGCCAATCCAGAAGAATAACGGCATGTCAGAATACCATGAAATACCAATAATCATTCCTCCAATTATGAGCCATGCCAAGGCAGGAATTGCAGCCATAACGCATCACACAGTATAAGTCTGTTATAAACCTTTTTGCCCCCAAACTTTATAAGCCACTTGCTTACTCCTTCTAATATGAGTGAAGGCACAAATATTGAACAGTTATTGAGTCCTGAAAAGTTGAGAAAGACCCTTTTTAGGGGCAGGCAGTTTGTGTGGGGAAACAGCAAAATGCCTGAAAGCCCTGCGTTGTATATATCAAAGCAGTCTTCTATTGTTTATGAGTGCAGATTCAACAAGTTAAACACGATTGAGAAGGAGAGAATAATTGTTGGTGGAAATGTTTTTTGGGAGCTCGCATATGCGCTTAATGAATCAAACCCGTCGATTCTGAACAATAGCGGGCTTTACGAAGAGCTTGCATTGTTCTTTCTTAATGTTCATAGGAGAACACCGCAGAACGCACCTTGGGCAGGACCCAAAGAGTATTGTCTGCCCGTCCCAAGCGGGAGGTTTTTTGTCTACCAGAACACCTGCTTAAATCCTGATATGATGCGCGTGAGTGGCAATTGTGCTGTTTTTTTCCGGCCTCATAATCCTGCAAAGTGCAGTTCTCCCGACAAGAACAACCGTTGCACACACCAGCCTGAGCTAGTTGCTTCCTGGGCTTATGATGGTGGCTTTGTTAGGCAGAAACAATGATTATTTCTTTGGCTTCCCAATCAACTTGAAGCCTGCGTATTTTTGCAATGCTTTTGGAATAATTATTGTGCCGTCTGCCTGTTGGTTGTTCTCAAGCAATGCGGCAAGACACCTTTGCACTGCAACTAGCGTGCTGTTGAGTGTATGAGTAAGCCTTCTGTTAACTCCTGGCGAGGTTTCGCATTTTATTCCCAGTCTTTGGCTCTGCCATGTTGTCACGTTTGAGCAGCTTCCTGCCTCCCTGTACGTGTTTGCTGACGGGAACCATGCCTCAAAATCATATGTTTTTGCCGAGACCCTGCCTGTGTCTCCAGAGCAGAGCACGACCTGCCTGAATGGTATTTCAAGGGTTTTCCAGAAGTCTATTGCGTTCTTCATCAGTTCCTCGTGCATTTGCCAGCTTTTCTCGGGCGTTGATATTATCAATTGCTCTACCTTGTCAAACTGGTGCACCCGGAATATTCCCTTCTGGTCAAGCCCATGCGCTCCTGCTTCTTTCCTGAAGCAGGTTGAGAACGCGACCATTTTCAGCGGAAGTCTTGAGTCCTGGAATATTTCGCCTGCAAATGCTGCTGTTCCGGGATGCTCGCTTGTTGCGATTGCGTAGAGGTCTTCGCCTTCAACCTTGTAAAGCACGTCCTGAAATGCGTCAAGCGACGTGACTCCCTCGTAGCTTTTTTTATTGATGAAGTAAGGCGGGATGATGAATGTGTACCCGCGTGCCCGCATGAAGTCAACCGCGTATTTTTGTATCGCCAGGTTGAGTACTGCAAGCTCGTTTTTCAGGAAGTACCATCTTGCGCCTGAGATTTTTGTTGCCCTGTCAAAGTCTGCAAGGTCGTTCATCTCAAGCAGTTCCACATGGTTTCTTGGTTTGAACGTGAATTTTGGCTTTTTCCCAAATTCTTTTATGACCTTGTTTTGCGAGCTGTCCTTTCCTGTTGGCACTGATTCGTGTAATATGTTTGGCAACGAGCACATTTCAGAATGCAGTTTTGCTTCCAGCTCCTTGAGGTTTTCATCAAGTTTTTTTAGCGCTTCAGGGATTGCTGCTGCCTCTTTTATGACTTTGCTTGCGTCTTTTCCTGCTTTTTTGAGGGAATTTATTTCAAGGGAAAGTTTGTTTCTTTTTGCCCTGAGTTCATCCCCCTTGCCCTTTAGTTTTCTCCATTCCACGTCAAGCTGTATGATTTTGTCAACGGTTTTAGGGTCAAGGTTTCTTTTTTTCAGGTTTTCCTTGACTGCCTTTGGGTTCTCCCTTATAAGCTCAATCATGGTGCAAACTGCAGAACAAGTCTATATATAGTTTTCTGTGGGCGGGACTGAAGGATTTAAATAATTGTTGTTAATCAACTTGTTTTTATGAGGGAGGAAACCGTGCTCTCTTTTGTTTTTTGGTTTACTGTGTGCTATTTGGTAATCTTCTCCATAATCTCAAGCGTTCAAGGGAATTATGAGTTCCTTTATTATACCGGTGTTATTGCCGTGTTTATTTTTGTTATTGCATTCTATTATCATCATTTTCACCTGACGCTTCCGCTGGTTAGTTGCTTGACCTTGCTTGGAATGATGCACATTCTTGGAGGAAATCTTTACATAAATTCAACAAGGCTGTACGACCTTTGGCTTGTTTCAGGGATTTTCAAGTACGATAATCTTGTTCATGCTTTTGGCACTGCAATCGCAACGCTTGTCGCGTACAACATTCTTTTGCCGCAAATGGAGAATCAGGCAAGGTTCAGGCCTTTTGCATTTTCCCTGATGCTTGTGCTCATTGCAATGGGCATTGGAGCGTTGAATGAAATTGTAGAATTCTTTGCAGTTGTGTTCCTTGGCGCCGCAGAGGGTGTGGGTGATTATTTCAACAACACAGTAGATCTTGTTTACAATCTTGTGGGTTCGATTATTGTTGCTGTTTTTCTGTACCGCCACCACAAGAAGTATCATTTCGCTGGTGGAAAAATCAGGCGATAAACCTGACTTTTGCGCCACCATGGTGTGCGTCAAGTATTGCCTTGCCAATCCCTGATGTCTTTTTTATGTACACGTTTCCATGTCTGTCAACGTTGAATGTTCCTGCCTGCTCATCACTTATGTAGAGTGTGATGTCTTTTCCCACGTAAGAGACTGGCACTGAGAATATGAGTGTCTTTCCTTTTGTTGTCATTTGGTATGGGATGCTTGTCCCCGCTGTTGTCACTTCTTTTCTTGTGTGCTCCCTCACTTCAAGGGATATTCCCAATTCTTCTTCAAGCCTTTGGATGTTTTTTCCGCCTGCCCCGATTATTGCAGGAATTTGCTTTTCAGGTATTGAAACAATTGCCTTGTTGTCGCTTACAACGTCAACGTCGACGTGGTTGACATATTTCTGGAATACCCTTTTTATTTGTTCTGCAGCAAGCCTTTTTGCGCCTGTTGCCTTCTGCTCTGCTACTGGAACGACAACAGTTTCTTCGCCATAACTGTAAATCTCGGCAACTGCCTTGTTTGTTTCGAAGTCAGAAATCACAACAACAGGTCTTGCAAGGTCTGCTTCTGTCATTCCTGAGGGAACCTTAACTTCCATTTTTATTGCGAGAACCTGGCTTATCGCACCGTTTTTTATGAAAACAACAGTATCAATCACGTGTGGAATCACGCCGAGGTCAAGCTTGCCAATAAACCTTTGTATTGCGTCCATTGGACAGGTTCCGTGCACAACACCAACCATGCCCACACCCGCAAGCCTTAGGTCAGCGAATAATTCAAAGTCTTTTGGGTTTCTCATTTCGTCAAACAATGAATAGTCTGGTCGTGACAAAAGCAGGATGTCATGGACTTCTTCAGGGGTTCCTCTGCTAAGAGCAAGTTGGGTCACTGTGTCAGGGACTACAAGGTCGCGGGGCGCCTCAACTGTCTTAACTATTTTTCCCTGCTCGACAAAGTTTGTTGCCAGCGCCTGTGAGAACGTGCTCTTGCCCATTCCTGGCGCGCCTGCTATAAGTATTCCTTCTGCCTGTTCTGAAATTCTTTTTTTGAGTTTCTCGCTCAGTTCATAATCCGAAAGCTTGAGGGTCTTGACGGGCCTTACTGCTGTTATCTCCCACCCGTCAGAAAGCGGAGGCCTCAGAATCACTATGCGGTACCTTCCTATCTGTGCTATCGTGCTTCCTGGTCTATCTATGTCTATAAAACTGTCTGTCCTGCTCTGGGCTGCTTCAAGTATTTCCTCTGCCATTTTCTCTATTGTTTCTGCCGCAAGCGCTTTTTCTGAAACAGCGTCAAAAGTCCAGTCTCCCGGCTTTCCTTTTTTTGCCATTGCCTTCACCCCCTCGCGGAGGTGGACGCTCATTGTGTTTTCGTCAAAGAATTTCTCAATCTGAAGCCCCATAGACAATTACGGGCAGGGTCTTGTTTATAAATCTAATCAATAAAACAATCCTCTGAACCACAGCCAGATTCTTGTAAAAAACGGCACATCGGTAAGGGTTATGTTCGCAGATGTCTTTGTTTTGTATGTTTTTCCGCGGTCATCCTTGTATTCTGCCTCAATCATTATGCTTGTCGTTCCGAGGGAAAGCTCGTCAGAATCAATCCCAATCTCAAAGACACGGTCTGAGACAAGTTCGGGGATTTCAAAAAACCTTTTTCCTGCAGGTGTAATAATGTTCAGGAGGACATTCCTTGGCTTGTTGTAAGATGCAGGCACAAGAACAAAAAGCAAAGTGAACTTCTGGCCATAACTGATGTTTGCAGGATGCGAAACGCCACTGATGTTTATCTTAGGCAAATCAAGCATTTGGAATGCAATCGGCATGCTCTTTGTGAGCTCAGGGCTTCTTGCCTTCACAAAGACGGTTGTAGTTCCGGGTGTTGTGAACCCCTGCACGAAGTTCGCATTCCGCGTCTGCCCGATTCCAATATCCAAGCCAATGCATTTTTTTTCTTCAAGGCATGCGCTCACGCCAATAAGCGGTGTTGTGCCTGTGTTTCGCAGGGTGCAGTTGATTGCGGCATTTTCATCAGGATAAATCTTTTCCTTGTCAGGGGAACAAACGATTTCAAGGTTGTGCGAAACAACCTGCGCCTCTTCCTCAGACAATGCGTTCATGATTTTTGTGACGTCTGTTTTTGAGTGCTGCATTCCCTGCTTTGTTGCTGTGAAGTTAGCGAATGCGGTATCATTCATCACTGTATAAATTCCGAGCGGTATTGTGTAAACAAAATTGCTGAAAAGCCCCGGGTCAACCTGCACGCGCCAGAACAGCGTCTTTTTCTCACGCGGCTTTAACATGACTTGCCTTTCCATTGGTTCAATAACGTGCAGTTCATTGACTCGTGCAAGCCTGACTTCTGTCGTGATGTAATAATGTTGGAGGTTTTCAACAGTTGCTTGTACGAGGTTGTACGAGCCAAACCCCACCTCGCGGTAAACCGGCTTTATGTCAAGGCTTACGAGCGGCGGGATGCGTTTTGCGATATTGACAATCCTTGCATTAACCTCCTGCTCTGTAAATTCAAGGCTTGCCCTGCCCTGCCATTCAAACCGCACCCCGTGCATTTCAGGGTCTGTTCCTGTCATCATCTTGATATGTCCGGGGTCAACCCAGCCGAACTCGCCGAACGTGGGGTCAAAGGGAATCCATCCTGCTCCTGGAAAATAAACTTCCGCCCAGCCGTGGTTTCCCCATTGTCGTACGAACAAGGGGGATGAAGTATAGGAGACGCCTGTGACAAACCTTGCAGGGACTCCTACCGCCCTGCAAAGCGCAATAAACAATGACGTAAGTTCATCGCACACCCCTTGCCTGTTCTGCAAGACCCACGATGCTTTTTGTGAAACGTCAGTCGTAAGCGTGCTGAGGTTGTACTTTATGTTGTTTTTTGTCCATATTGCGATTTCGCTCACGACTTCGTAAAGGTCATCGCGTCCCATTGCGAGCCTGTTTGCCAGATTCACAATTTCAGGGTTGTCGCTGTCGATGTGCTTGCTGGGTCTGAGGTATTCCTGCACTTCCTTTGGAATGCTGCCAAGTGGGAATGGGATTTTGTGCAGCACTCGTGGAAAGAAATTGCGCACCTTCACGATTGCCTGTGCTTTGTAGCTCAGTCTTGTCCTTTGGGGTTGTTCCCACTTGTATCTTATGTAATCTTGGAACCTGTCTGCTTCTGGATTTGTTGTTATTGAACTAACTTGTTGTGCCTCGTCCTCTTTTGGGAAGAAGTAAAGGTCTGCTTCCAAGTATTCTACGTCCAGCTTGTCTGCTTTTGGCATAAGGGTTATTTGGGAGGAAACGCTTAGGTCTATTGTGACTGCCTCGCTTGCAAAAAGGTCCATTGCTTCCTGAGATGCAATGACGCATGGCAAAACAACAAGTGTCAGAAGCAAAGCCAGTGCTTTATTCATGGCTGTCTTTTTTTCTCATCAGTATAAATATATTCCGTCAATCTTAAATACCAATTAGTCTCACTTGGTTGCATGAAAGCAATTGTAGTCTTGCTTGTTGCAATAATGATATTTTCCCCTTGTGTTTTTGCAAGGACAGCCAGTTATTATTTGCCTTCAGCAGGTGATATCACACTTCGCAGGACAACAAACACAACGCAGCAGTATGCCAGTGAGAGCCTCGCCAGGCTTGCTGCGACAAACAGGACGCGATTCACTGGACTGACGGGTATTTTTGGGGTGAGCATCCAGCCTGTTGAACAGTTTCCGCAAAGGCCTTTTGGCAAAACAATGATTGAAAGTCAGGCGGTTTCAAGGCTTCCTGCAGGTTGGGTTGGTCCTGGTGGGATAGCAAACGCAACTCCTGGCGTGAGCAGGTTTCCTTGCGCTGACTTTGGGTGCAAGGCAGCCCAGTACATTGTAGGAGACACCAGCACAATGAAGTATTATCGTTGCTGGTGTGACAGTGCAAAAAAGATTGCGATGGAAAACATAAAGTGCCTTGACACTCCTGCAATTGCTAGCAGGCTCGGGTACAGTGAGGGAATATGTTAGGAAAGCTTTTTTCAGAGCCGGTTTTGCATACCGGTGCCCATATAGGTTATTTTTCAGGGGTGTCAATGCTTTTGCCTATCATTAGTGCTGCGTGGGAGAAAAGCATAAAGCCGTGGCTGGTGTCCCCATCAGGGTTTATTGTGGCGGTAGGGCTTATTTTTGCAAGCCTTGTTGTTTTGGCGTTTGTGGCAGGCAGCATCAGCGGGCTTTTCAAAAGCGTTGGGTGGATGATGCTTATTCCAGGCGCCCTTGCCATTATTTTCTCAATGTTTGGTCAGGCAAATGTTTATGACTGGGCTGGCCAGCACATCACGGGCTTTGCAACAGCAGAACCTGTTGTTAAGTGGTTTGTCGCGCATTCTGTTCCAAACGTTGCGTATCTTGGTGGCGTTTACATATTGATAGGAGTCTGCCTTGTCTGGATAGGAAGAAGGATAGACTCTGTAGCAAGGTTTGTTTGACGATTAGTTGTTGCCGTCTTCAAGTGCGCGAACCACGTTCTCAAACAAGCCGCTGCTGACATCTGGAGGGGCGTCTTCTATTTTCATCACAGGTGTTTTTTTAGGCAGTGCAGGAATTTCTTTTGAAATCAAATTTATGGACTCTCCTTGCAGAACCCTATAAACAAGTCCTGACTCTTCTTGCCTTGTGCAGGTAAGTGCTTCAATCTCTCTTTTTGAAAGCTTGCTCAAAAGACCCATATTATGCTTATTGTATCTAAGAAGAGGTATTGTTGATTTCATAAGCCTTTCTGCAATAGGCTCATTTTTGCTAAAAACATTAACTCCCAGCTGATAGACTTTTTGGATTAGTACCCTGTTCCTTTCGTAAACGTCCCCACTCACAGGTTAAGGATAAACTCTGCAAATTATAAATCTTTTGGAGAAAAATACGCCGCCGCCCGGATTTGAACCGGGGAATCGCTTGCGCGAAACAGGATTAGCAATCCTGCGCAGTACCAGGCTGTGCCACGGCGGCAACACATTAATTCACCTTAAGAGCTTATTTAAATGTTTTGGGACACTGCACTATCTTTTCTCACGCAAAGCTTTATAAAAGAACTTATTTCATTCTCAAATGGTCCTGCGCTCGTAGCGGGGTGGGACAGCTTGGAGTGTCCGATGGGCTCATAACCCATAGGTCGGAGGTTCAAATCCTCCCCCCGCTATTTTTTCACTACTTTTTTATACACCTGTCCTGCTTGCATCTCGTATGAATATTGATACTGTTGTTTTTGACCATAGTGGGACAATAAGTGATGATTTCTCAATAGTGCACGCGAGCGCTAACAATATTCTTCGCATTTTTGGCAAATCAAGGGTCAGCGAAGCCAAGTACCGTGCAGATTTTGACAAGGACATAGCCATGATGTACAAAAAGTGGGGGGGTGGATGCATCGTTGGATGAACTGAATATGCTTCATGAAAGCTTCCTTAGGCTTCACAGACCTCAGCCGATTCCTTTTGCTGTTGAGACGGTGCGCCTTGTGCGTCGTATGGTTCGCAAGGTTGTGAGCTTTAGCGCTCATCCTGAGTCAGAGGTCAAAAAGGATTTGCGCGACTGGGGTCTTTATGGTTATTTTGATGCTGTTTACGGTGGTGTCAGAAAGCATTTGGATGCTGATTTTGGAAAAATGATGAAAGAAACTAATGCAAAAAAGGAAACAACTTTGTATGTTGGTGACACCACAGTGGATATTGAGCTTGCAAAGCGCAATGGCGTGAAGTGTGTTACTATTGTTAACCCAAAATACTGTTATCAAGACCCTCAAATAGTGAAGGCTTTCTTGCCGCCGGCAGATTTTTACATCGATGATGTTTCAGGCATTGTTGGCATTCTCAAGAATTCTGCCTAATCACTCATATGCTTTTTGTCTTGTTCCTGTGTGGAATTTGTGTTCTATTTGTGCCCTGATGTCATCAAATGCCTTGTGCAATGCCCTTGCCAGGTCAAAGTCATGTGATTTGCAGCTCTCTATGATTGCCATTGTTGGCGCCTTGAGCCTAACGTGCAGGGAGAACTTCTTTCTCTGCCCTTCTTGTTCATAGCTCTTTATGTGTACAGTCATCTGTTCTATATTCTTCAACAATCTTGTGAATTTCTCAAAGTTTTCTGTGCTGAGCTTGCTGACAAGCGCTTGTTGTTCAGCGTCAAGTTCGTTGACTCCGACAAATTGTATCAACTCGTGTGTTCCAAACTTTGGCACGATTTTTGTCATAATGTCCAAGCGGACGAACTGAGTATTTATAGTTTTCTGAGCGTTGGTAGGTGTGAGGGTTGCTTTTTCGTGGGGACGTAATAAGAATATTTTTATAGCCAAAACAAAAAAATGATGCTTTATGCGAATAGTTGGAATTGATGAAGCGGGTAGGGGGCCCATAATAGGTCCTATGGTGATGTGCGGCGTGCTTATAGAGGAAGGTCAAGAAAAAGAGCTTGAAGCGTTGGGAGTAAAGGATAGCAAGCTTCTCTCACCATCAGCAAGGGAAAGAATTGCAAAAGAGCTGATGAAAAAATACAAGCATCATATTATTGTTATTTCTCCGATTGAGATTGATAGTGTTGTCGGCAATGGCAAGACCAAGAACCTGAACTGGCTTGAGGCAGAAAAAGCAGGCGAGATAGTAAACAAATTGAAGCCTGATAGGGTTTTGATTGACTGTCCAAGCCCGAACCTTAAGGCATACACTTCATTTATCAAGGAGCGGGTTGATGGCAAGCGCGAGATTGTGTGCGAGCACAAGGCAGACGCAAAATACCTTGTGGTCGGCGCTGCCTCAATCATTGCCAAAGTCACAAGGGATGCTGAAATCGATAAGCTCAAGCTTCATGTCGGGATTGATTTTGGCTCTGGCTATATCGCAGACCCGAAAACAAGGATGTTCACAGAAAAGTGCTGGAACAAGCATCCTGAGGTCTTCAGGCACAGCTGGGCCCCGTACAAGAAGCTTGTGAATGAAATAGCAGGAAAACAGCAGAAATTGGGTGAATTCTAGAGCCTTGTTTGCAACTTCTTGAAAACATAATAAATTCTTTCCTCATCGTGCTGCCAAAACAAGAAATAGAAAACACCTTTATCCTCCAGTGCTTTCTGTGTCATAAACGCATTCTTGTAATTTCGAATAAAAGGAGCAGGCGACAGGTCCATTATTGCTTTTATTGTTTCATTTTTAAGGGATTCCAAGCGCACCCCTTGAATGTATTGCATTAGTATTTCTGCAGTCCGGGGAGCTGGTCAAATATGTCCTGCTCCGAATGCCTTATGTAAAGCCCAACTGCAGACGGGCCGTTTGCTTTCTGAACGCAGAAATCAATGTCGCAGGATTCTTCGTGGTCTGTTGCCACATTAACCAGTTCTGGCTTAAGCATCCTTGTCTTTGTGTGCAGCTCTTTGGCTCTGGAATCAATAGTCTGCGTACTCATTCAGCAGGTTCAGAAGTTGGTTATTTTTAAAGCTCCGCGTTGGTTAGCCGAAGACTTTAAATAGCCTTGAATTATGGTTTTTCTCGAGAGAATGAGCGATGACTCTACGGTGGGGCAACCTTCGGAACAGTCAGCAGTAGCTGTAGCTGGCAGTGTCAAGCCCACAAAGATTACCAAGCTGATTCTTGACGGATTCAAGAGTTTTGGGAGGAGGACAGAATTGTTGTTTGATGACGGATTTAATTGCGTCCTTGGTCCTAACGGTTCTGGCAAGTCGAACATTCTTGATGCTTTGTGCTTTGTTCTTGGAAAGCGCTCTTCCAAAGACCTTCGCGCTGAAAAGGCAGCCAACCTGATATACAATGGCGGAAAAACAAAGAATCCTGCCAAAATCGCAGAGGTCAGCATTGTTTTTGATAACAGCAAATCTGTGTTTCCGGTTCAGGAGGACACTGTTAAAATCACGCGTCTTGTCAGGCAGGACGGAATGAGCAAGTACAAAATCAATGGAAAAACAAAAACAAGGCAGGAAATCCTTGAATTGTTGGGCGCTGCAAAAATCAATCCTGACGGCTACAACATTATACTGCAGGGTGACATTATCCGCCTTGTTGAGATGTCTCCTATAGAGCGAAGGCAGATTGTTGAGGAAATTGCAGGAATTTCTGTTTATGAGGAAAAAAAGCAGCAGGCGCTTAATGAGCTTATGAAAGTTGATGAGAAGCTTAATGAGGCGGCAATCACGCTTAGGGAGAGAAAATCGCGCCTTGAGGAATTGAAAAATGAGCGCGACCAGGCATTAAAGCACAAGGAACTGAATGATAAGATAAAGCAGAACAAGGCAAGCTATTGCAAACGCCAGATCGACAAGAAAAAGAAGGAAAAGGGGTCTCTTGACGCAAAAAGCGAAAAGCACAAGTCCAAGCTTGAAAAACTACAGGCAGAAATTACAGGTATTAGGGCGGAAATACAAAAGCGAAAGGACGCAATTGCAGAAATTAACAAGGAGATTGAGCAGAGCGGCGAGACAGGACATCTTAAGCTTCAGAAGGAAATTGAGAAGCTGCGAATTGCGATAGAAACAGGAAGGCAAAGGATAAGTACTTGCCAGAACGAAATCAGCAGGGTTGGGCAAAGAAAGGAGCAATTAACAAAGAGTGTTGAGGACCTTGACAACAAAATAAAGGATTTGCAAAGCCAATCATCAAGTCTTGGGGAAAGGAAGCGGTTTGTTGAACAGCAAATTGCTGAGTTGGACCAGAAAATAAAGGATTTCAAGAAAAAGCACCAGCTTGACCAGGATTCTGAAATTGACAAGCAGATAGAATTGCTTGATAAGGATGCCGAGGAAAAGCAAAAGCAATTGCAGGCATTAAGAGAGCAGCAGCAGTCGCTTTTGAGGGAAAAAGACAAGATTGAATTCCAATTGCAGACCATTGACAGTCAGATAAGCAAGGTCCTTGAGCTTGAGCAGCAGCACAAGGAAGAAATAGCTCTTCTGAAAAAGAAGAAGGAGCAGTTCAAGAAGATAGTTCTTGAGCTTAATGACCTTCTCAACAGGGACTCAGAACAGGCAGGTCAGCTTGCTACTGACAAGAATGCAATCCAAAAACTGGAGGAGGAGAGGTCAAAATTGCAGGTCAAGCAGGCAGGGATACAGGAAAGCCTTGGTGCTAATATGGCAGTGCAGAAAATCCTTGAGAACAGGAATAAAATCGGTGAGGTTTACGGCACTGTTGCAGAGCTTGGCCAGACAGAAAGCAAGTACGCCTTGGCATTGGAGGTTGCTGCTGCGCAAAAAGTGCACAGCATTGTTGTTGAGGACGACCAGGTTGCCTCAAGGGGCATAAAATATCTCAGGCAGCAGAAGCTTGGCATTGCAACGTTCCTTCCATTGAACAAGATAAAACCACAACCGGTAAAGGAAGAAACAAAGGCAGTGCTCAAGCATCCGGGAGTAATCGGGCTAGCAATTGACCTTATTGATTACGATCCCAAATTCAGGGATGTTTTCAGTCATGTGTTCGGAAACACAGTGGTTGTTGACACGATTGACACTGCAAGGCGCATTGGAATTGGCAAGGTCAAGATGGTCACGCTTGACGGTGACCTTTGCGAGCTCTCAGGCGCAATGACAGGAGGTCACAGGCACAAAAAAACAGGTTCTTTCAAGGAGAAGGAAGTGGTGAAGGCGTTGGAGGATATTGATGAATGTCTTAGTAAATTAAGGAAAGGAATAACAAGACTTGAGGAAGCCAGAAAGGAAAATGAGGAAAAAATAAACAGGTTGAGGGAACTAAAGGCAAACCTTGAAGGCGACATAATAAAGACAGAGAAATCATTGCACCTTGACTCAACAGACCTTGATGCCACCAAGAACTACAAGGCAGAGCTTATTAAGAAGAACAAAATCGTTGAAGACCAGCTGAAATCAATGGAAGACAAGCTTGCTGATGAAACGCAGGCATTAACACAAATAAAAGTAAGGCGGCAGGAATTAAAGAACAAAATAATGGAATTAAGAAATCCGAGGTTGCTTGCAGAACTTAATGCCTATGAACAGAAGCGCAAGGAATTCCTGGAAGAACTTATGGGAATCAATGCAGAGCTGAAGAACCTCGAAACGCAGTCAAGCGAGATTTATGGCAAGGAAAAGGAAGGAATGGCAAAAATCCTTGAAGACCTTGACAAGGAAGCAAAAGCATTCGGTTCAGAAATAGAAGACGTTAAGAGACTTATTGCGGGTCAGCAGGAAGAGCTTGCCAAAAAAGAAGAGGAACAGCAAAAATTCCAGTCGCAATTCAAGTCCTTGTTTGACAGGCAGAAAAAACTTCAGGATGAGATAACAAATTACGAGCAGATGATTTTGGGCATTGAAGAGCAGTCAAGAAAAGAGGAATTGACACTTAACACTTACAGCATTGAGATTGCAAGGGTTTCTGCAGAGCTTGCGGGTCTTGAAGCAGAATTCAGCCAGTATTCTGGAATTGAGCTTGATATGGAGAAGCCTGAGGAAAAGCTCAGGGAGGAAATTGCAGAGTTTGAGAAACTGATGATAACGATAGGCAACGTGAACCTTAGGGCTTTGGACATTTATGATGCTGCAGAAAAGGAATTCAATGAGCTCGTGCAGAAAAAGGAGGTCCTTGTTAATGAGAAAAATGAGGTCCTGAAATTGATGAATGAGATTGAAACGTCCAAAAAGGATCTTTTCATGCGTACTTTGAGCGTTGTCAACGCGCAGTTCCAGCGTTTCTTTTCCTCTTTGTCAACAAAAGGTGATGCTTATCTTGAGCTTGAGAATCCTGAGCTTCCGTTTGAGGGTGGGTTGGGCATAAAGGTGAGGCTTACAGGCAACAAGTTCCTGGATATCCGTTCGTTGTCAGGTGGTGAAAAGACAATGACTGCCTTGGCATTCCTGTTCGCGATCCAGGAGCATGAGCCGGCGGCATTTTATGTTCTTGATGAAGTTGATGCAGCATTGGACAAGGCAAATTCCGACAAGCTGGCAAAACTCATTAGGGAATACTGCAAGAAGGCGCAATACGTCGTAATTTCACATAATGACAACGTCATAGCAGAGGCGGATACGCTTTACGGCGTCTCAATGGACTCTGAGAAGGGAATAAGCAACGTTGTTAGCCTTAGGGCGTGATCATTTCCTTGCTATCTTCCACATCTGCTCAAAATAAGCCCTGTAAGCATCAGCAATCTCTTTCTGCTTGATAAGAACCACAAACGGCTTTTCTTTGTTCCAGAAGATTATTGCGACCTTGTCCGCGTAAATGTTTGTGCTTGTTTGCTCATTGCCCAGTCCGGGAATGTGCCTGATTTCTGCAAGGGGAACATCGTTGAATTTTCCTGAATGGGCGTTGTCAACAAGCATTTTTACCTTTATGCCTTTCTGCTTTCTTCTTACATCAAACCAGTGAAAATAAGCAGGAAACATATCTCTAGCAGAAGGGGATGCAGAAAGTATCAATAATTCTTTTCCTTCTTTTATCTGGTCCTCAAAGACTCCTTTTACTCCTGTGTGTCCTTTGAAAAATTGTGTTTCTTGTTTTTCCTTTGACATTGAATGCATGAGTTTGAGTTGGGGCAAAACCTGCTTTATTGCTGCTTCCTGTTCCTGAACTATCTGCAAGAGCCTGTCGGGGTCTGCTGCCTCGAATAGGCGCCTGTTGTTTTTCATTATGTAACTAACTAATCCTTTCTTGATTAGGCGTTCTGTTGCGTCATAGACCATTCTTCTGTGTATTCCTGATTTTCTTGAGATGTTGCCTGCAAGTGAAGGCCCTTCTTCAACGAGTGTTAGGTAGACTTTTTCCTCGATTTCCGTTAGCCCTAGTGTTCTTAGCGCTTCCATTTTTATTTTGTCAGCTCATGGAGTATTCGCAGTATTTCCCTGCTTACCTGCTCCCAGTCATGGCGTTTTGTGATGTTTTGCCTTGCTGCTGCGCCGATTGTTTCCCTTACTTTTTGGTTTTTCAGCAACGCATTTAGCTTTTCAGTCAATGCATCAACATCCTGTCTTGGGAAAATAAATCCGTTAATGCCGTCTTCGATGTATTCCTTTATTGAGCCGACAGGTGTTGCAATTACGGGGAGTCCGCAAGCCATTGCTTCCATTGTTGCAAGAGAGCTTGTTTCAGTCAGCGATGGCAGTACGAATACGTCCATTGCTTGAAGGTAAGGAATAACGTCATCAACTGCTCCAATTCTTTTTATGCGCGGATTTCTTAACGCCTTGTCCTCGAGACCTGAGCCGACAAGAAGCAGTATTGCGTCGTGCTTGTGCTGTAGTCTCCTGAATGCCTTTAGCAATGTCGGCAGGTCTTTTTCCCTGCCTATTCTTCCGCAGAAGCCAATAACAAGTTTTTTGGGGTCTATTCCAATGGCTTTTTTGGACATTGGTTTTGATGCTGGAGGAACAAATCTTCTTACATCAATTCCGAGGGGGACAACAATTTTTTTTGTTTTTATTTCATTTGCAGATAGGACGTCGCTGACTCCTGCAGAAGGCGTTATAAGCAGGTTGCATTGGTTGTATTTTTTTCTCGCAAGCCTTTTGACAAACATTTCAACAAGTAGCTTGCCATGCTTTACAGCTCTTGAAGCCAGCTCCCATTCAATCGAGTGCACAAAGCTGACAATTGGAATTTCTTTTTTGTGCGCTGCCTTGATTGCTGCCATTCCAATGGGACCTATGGTCTGGTTAAACAGGATGTCTGCGCGCTCAACTTGTTTTTCAATGGACTTGTAGCCAGCCCATGCAAAGTAAATGTCGCCAAATCTTATCTTCAGGAGTGGATAGCGGTGTATGTGTACGTTGGGAAATTCCGGCATTTTGCCGGGGAATTCAGGACAGAGTACTGTCACTTGGAATTCTTTTGTGAGGTGTGGCATTAGCTCCTTCAAGAACCTTGCAATGCCATCCCATCTGGGCAAGAAGCAGTCCGTGCTGATGACAAGGTGTTTTTTCATTTTTCAGTTGAGTTTGTAAAACTCCTCTACGTATCTGCATCCGTGCGCCCAGCCGTGGCTTAATGCGTGCAGCCACATCTTGAACCTGAGTGCAGGGATGAACGGGAACACGTGTTTTATTTGGCTTTTGTGCGTCTTGAGTGCTTTGACTTTTAGTGCGTAAGTGTCAGAAACATCAACTACTAATTTTGGTGCGTCGCGTTTGAATGTCTGGACTGCTGACCATACCTCAAATGCGTAAACGTCGCATTTTATCGTGCCGTCTTTTATTAGCTCTTGGACAATTCGCCATACTGCGTTGTGGTCAGGATGGACATCCCCAGGACCGAGCGTGAAAATCTTTTCAGGGTTTTGGCGTCTTATCAGGTACGCGAGCTTTTTCTTCATCCCCTTCTTTTTGAACTGTTGCATGAATTTACCTTCTTTTAATCCAAGATAGACTAATCCGCTTCCGCCCAGGATTTTGTCGCTTTCCAGGCTTTCCTTGTACCGCCTTTCTACAATCACTTTTGGCTTGAGGTGTGGGTGGCTCTTTTCTCCGTAAGAAAAAATTATTGTTTTGACTTTTTTGCCTTCCTTTGCATATTTTGCGAGTGTGCCGCCTGCTCCAATGATGTGGTCATCATTATGTGCCACGATAACAAGAACCGTTCCTTTTTTTGCCATAGTGGTGAAATCACACACCACGTTTTAAAACCTTTTGGAAAATAACATCAGTGATTATTATGTCTCTCCGCCTAATGTGTCATTAAGGTTGGTGTTTAATGCAGGATTATGCGCCGACTGGGAGTCGAACCCAGGCCATGAGCTTGCATCGCCTTTCGGCTTGGAAGGCTCAGGTCATGCCGTTAGACCATCGGCGCGAACGGGATTAAAGCCAACATATTCGTTTATAAAGTTAGCGCTTGAAAAACGGTCAGTGCAGAATTTTGTTGTTAATATCTTCCAACAAGCTCGATTAAGCCGACAATTTCGTCGTCGAAAGGGCTGTCTTTTGCTGATGTGAACCTTGCTTTTATTCCAAGTCCAAAATATTTGAAAGGCATGACCCAGATTCCTGCTTCTCCGCTCTGGTGTTCCTTGTTTATGAAACCGCTTCCTGCAAGAGTCAGAGGTCCTGCGCTGAGTCCTGCAACCGGCACAAATGTTAGCTCCTTGCTTACGTCAATGCTTCCATCTTCGTTGATTTTTGACTCGTAAACCTTGCGCACGTAGGTTCCTGCAAAGAGTGTTGTGGAGCGCGCAAGTCCTTCGGTTCGGTGTGATAATGCTTGTTCTTTCATTATTTCTGTTTCAAGCGGGCTTATTGTGTTGTCAGGCAGGAAAAGCATGAAGTTCCTGATGTGGTCCGCATTGCCTCCAACGACGATCATTCCGCCGCCATAAACATTTTCGTTGTCGTCAATGCCTGCCATTCCCGGGATTTGAACGTCACCAAGGTCAAGCACGTATCCGATTATGCCTATGAATTGGTTTTTGTCGTATCTGTTTTTGTTCGTGAATCCTGCTCTTGCAAAAATATTGCTCCAGCTTCCGCCGATTATTGGCCTGAATATTGTGTCTTTGTCTTCGTCATTCCCTGATTCTGTTTTTCTTTTTGCAATGATTGCGTGAAAGTCAAGCACAAGGTCTTTATCAACAAAGTAAGTGATGTTTGGCAGTGCTCCTGCAAGAACCTGTTTGGTTTCATTTTCTGTTTCAGTGATGTTTTCAAATGTCATTCCTGACCCTTTGTCTGTGAAAATGCTTCTTTCAGTTGATGTGCTTTTGTTGCGTTCTTTGCTTGTGAAGCCCGCAATCTGCGCACTTATCTGGCCGAAATCATATCCTACACCTGCCGTTGCTGCCTTTGATTCGAGGATTGTTTTTAGTCTTGTGTCGACTGCAAGATAAAAAAACTCATCGTCTGTGAGCACAGAGAACTCGCCTGCGTAAAGTTCTTTTTCAAGTTTGCCGTATTTTCCGAATAATTTCAGCTTTTCAATTCCTAGGCCGAGTTCTCCTGACTTGTGCTTGAGCTTGTTCTCAAGTGTTTGTACGGGGTTGTCTCCCATTTCAGGGAGTGGGATGACTGATGTATAAGGTGTTGTGGCAGGGTTTGTGTCACCGCGATATCCTGAAATCCTGACTGCCGTGCTTGCTGGTTCAATGGTTAGTCTTGCATCTCCACCCCATGCTTTTCCGTCGTAGTCTCCTGTTGGCATTCCGCCCTTGATTCTTGTATATCCTTTCTTGTCAGGGAATGCGTCATCAGGCATTGAGAACTGGAATCCTGCAGGTATTTTTTGTTCCTGTTTTTGCTGTTCTTTTGGTGATTCCTGCGCGGAAATGAATGATGCGGAGCCTATTGCAATCGCAAGAGCTGTTAATGCATTCCTGATTACCCCCATGCAAAAGCATACGTGCGGGTTATTTATAAAGCTTTTAGAGTTTCAATTCTCTTTTCAGGTTTTCAATGAATCGTTCAAAGTCTTCTTGTTTTATTCCTGCTCCGCATGCCTGCTCGTGGCCTCCGCCATATCCTTGCACTCCGATTAATGCCTTTTCCAATGCCTTGTCCAGCTGTATTCCTGCAGGCGCTCTTAATGAGCACCTTACTTCTCCGCTCTTGATTCTGCCAAGCACTATAACCTTGTCCTTGAATTTGTAAAGAAGTTCGTTTGCAAGGTCTTTTGTCAGTGATAACTTGTCATGGGAATATGTGTGCACGAGAATTCCGTCTTTTGCTTTTTTACCGCTTATTTTTTTAAGCATTCCTTCGTAAACCTTGTTTATTGCATTGTATTTTTTGAAAATAAGCCTGCCCCTTGGGGTTGTTTGCTTGAGTATCTCGTCCGGATGTTCTATTCTTGTCATTATCCTGATGCTTTTGTTTACCTCTGATGTGGGTCCTTTGAGGTTGAATGAGAAAATCTTGACCATTTGTCCCAGCGGCGAATTAAAGAGGGCTTCCTGCGCGTCCTTTATTTCAGGTGGCAGGAATTCCGGCATCTTTTCCTGCAGTTCTTTTGCCTTGTCTGGCATGAACCAGTCACCAATTGCGCCTGTTACTGCAACCCACAAGTCATTTGGTTGTTCTTTTTCAACGGCTTGCCAGCAGAGGACTGAAACAGGCACGTTTTTCTCTGATTTTCTTGGGTTGAAATACTTCACGTTCTCCCTTTGTATTGGCGTGTGGTGGTCTATCCAATAAACAGGAACTTTTGTCCCGTCTATGAATTCCTGGTCTACCATTGCAATGTCAAGCACAAAGACAGAGTCAGCTCCGTATTCCTCCACTTTTCTTGTGAAATCCGCTGTTATGTGCGGGTATGCTTTTACGCAGTACCCTTTTCCTTCTCTTATTCTCCTGTAAAGCAGGAGAAAGCTTGCGAGCCCGTCAGGGTCGTCGTGGAAAAAGTATATTGGGCGCTTGGAGTGCTCAAATGCATCTTTCAATTGTGATATCTCTTTTTGCGAAAGCATTGCAAAGTGTTCAGGCACTAGATTTAAAAAGATATGCTTGCTTTTTGGTGGTATGAGTGATGTTTGCGAGACCTGTCATTCATTTAAGGTTTTTGGCGAGAAATGCTGGTTTTACTGGGAGAACAAGAAGGCATGCTCGCAGTACAGGCGTTCAGAGGATGATGAGCCTCACTTTTTCTCTGTTGAGCTTATTCCAATTGGCTGATTGCTGACTCAATCAGGTTGTTCACATCAATGTTTTTCTCAAACTGTTCAATTTCCTCAATCCTTGACTTTGTTGCTGGATGCCTTGCTATCATGAAGCTGCAGCAGTCCTCATATGGGCGGTTTGAGATGTCCAGTGTGCCGAGTTCTTTTGCCAAGTCCATTATTTCGCGCTTGTCCTTGCCGATAAGCGGGTGTAGGACTGTGCTTTTTGTTGCAGAATAAATTGTCCTCAGGTTCTCCAGAGTTTGTGAGGCAACTTGCCCTACGCTGTCTCCTGTCACAAGCGCTTCTGCCCTTTCTTTCTCCCTTATTTTGTCGGCTATCCTGAACATCATCCGTCTGTAGACTATCATCCTGTAATCAGCAGGAACTGTTTTAATTATCTCGCGCTGTATTTCCCCAAAAGGAATCATTAGAAGTTTTACCTTGCCGTATTTTGTCAGTTGTTCTGCAAGTTTTTGGATTTTTCCTTTTACTCCTTCTTGTTGGGGTGTCTGGTTATAAAAATGCACAAGCACTGCCTCAACACCTTTTTTCAGGAACATTGCTGCGGCTACAGGTGAATCAATTCCACCGCTTAATAAAACAACGACCTTGTTCATTTTGTCTTCAGGTATACAAATCCTTTTATTAAGCTGGTTGTTTGGCAGGAATAATGGGGAGATGCGTTCATTGCAAAAGCTTGAAACATTCGGAGGAGAATTGTCCGCTCTATGCTAAAGCACAGGCAAGGATGAAAGTCTGTCAGAAGCTGACCAAGCCTGAGTTCTTTGGCAGTGCTCCAAGCCCTTTTGTCGGGAGGTTTGGGTATCCTGATGTTCACGTCGGTATTTTGACGCCTCCCGAAGAAAAAGAAAGTGCTTGGCTTCATGACGCTCCGAATTACTGGTCTTTGTCTGACTATAATATTCCGCAAATTGTTGATTTAAGGTCTGCTTTGGTAAATTCAAGGTTCAGGGCAAACGTTAAGGCAAGGCAGCACCAGTGGCTTGAGCTTGTGCAGGAGGTTGGAATGGCTTCAAGACCTGTTGAAGTTGAACTCTCACTGAAAGATGTGCCGAAATTCAGGCTTCAGGCAGATGCTTTTGCTCCACCGATGGGTCCAAATGCAGAACTGGTAAGGGCAAAAGTCACGGGCAACCCAAGAATTCCGACAAAGATTGACAAGGTCGTTTCTGACACAGACCTAAAGGCAGAAGCCGCCATTACTGGTTTGTACGATAGAGGCGTTGGTGAGAATGCTCTTAGCAAGCTTTTGAGCACAGGCGTTATTGGGGTTAAGGAGCAGAGAAAATTGGTTCCAACAAGGTGGAGTATCACTGCCACAGATGATGTGCTGGGAAAACATCTTATTGCGCAACTGAAGGATTTTGGTTTTGCGGATTATTCTGTTTTTTACGGAAATTATCTTGGCAATTATTACATTGTTTGTTTTTTTCCTGATTTTTGGAGTTATGAGTTGTTTGAGGTTTATCTTCCTGGTGACAAGTCTCAGTTTGCAACAGATTATGAGCCGTTCTTGGGCCGCACCGAATATGCTTTTGACACGACAGGAGGGTATTATACTCCAAGATTGGCTGTTGCTGAAAAACTGAAAGAAATGAAAAGGCAGGCAAGCGTTCTCGTGCTTAGGTTTATTACTGAAGAATACACCTTGCCTTTGGGGGTCTGGGTTACAAGGGAGGCATCAAGAAGAGCAGTTTCAAAAAAACCAATTTTGTTCTCAAGTAAGGACTTGCTCTTGAATTATGTTCGCTTATTGGTGAAAAAGAAGTTCAATTATGATGCCGACTTTCTTTTATCTAGGAGTAAGTTGTTGAAAAATCTTGGAAGGCAGCAAAGGTTATCTTCGTTTATCTAAATTATTATAAATCCCTTGAATTAAAATGCATGGTATGCCTGATTTTGCGCATCTTGTTGCTGACTTGAAGGAAGCGATTGAAAAAGCGCGCAAGGAAAGCATTAGTTTGGCTCCTGAAAAGCAAGGGACATTTAAGGATTTCATGTCACAAAGAAGGGAGCAGTTAAGACGTGCTGTTTATGCTGCCATGAGCACCTTGACAAAAGAGTCAGCAGGCGTTCTGCAGGGCAGGGCAAGCAAGATAGTGCAGGAAATGCAGATAACGCAGGACTTGCAAGAGCTTGGCGAATTGGCTGATGAGCTTTTAAGTATTGTTACAGACGAATATTCTCAAAGCTCGTTTTCAATCAGGCGGCCGAGAGTTCCGTTTGAAATCCACGACATTATTCAGGCAGACATTGAGGAAATAAAGCGTTGTATGGAAAACAGGTGTTTTAGGTCTGCTGTCATTCTTTGCGGCAGGATTCTTGAAACTGCCCTGCACAGGAAGTATTATGATGTTACGAAGAATGATTTACTTGAGAAATCACCCGGCATTGGGCTTGGAAACTTGATAGCTAAGCTTTCTGAGCAGGGAATAACTCTTGATCCTGGCTTGGGAAACCAGATTCATCTAATCAATCAAGTCAGGATTCACAGCGTGCACCAGAAACAGAATGCTTTTGCCCCTTCTGAAGCACAAGCTCAGGCAATAGTCCTTTACACAATGGATGTATTAGAGAAATTATTTAGCTGATTTCTTGAATTCCTCAAGGTCCTTCTTGAATCTTTCAATTGTTTTTGCTATGAATTCCGGCTGTGTTTGCAAAATCTCTGCGGTTTTTGCCACGATGTCTCCTTTGTATTCTTCTGTTGACGTGAGGATGAACCAGTCTGAATTGATTGGCTGCTTTTTTGATGCTGCTTTGCGTGCTTTTTTCCACTTGTCAAATAATTCCTGCGCCCTTCCAGGCACTTGTTCTGGTTTGCAGTCAAGGAGTTTTGCAACAGTTGATGCCCTGTCTTTTTCTTCTGCAATTACTTTTTTGGCTGCTTCTCCTGCGCAGAAATAAATTCTTACAACCCCGTCCTTGACTTTGTTTGATTTGAGAATCTTGATTTGTTCTGCTTCTCCTGTGCTGTTCAGGTGTGTTCCTCCGCAGGCCTCAACATCAATTCCCTTGATTTCAACGATTCTTAACTGCTTTCCTGGTACTGCTCCGCCTTGGTAGATTGCCATTCCGTATTTTTTCTCTGCTTCCTCGCGGGGGATTAGCATCTTAAGTACAGGCAGGTTATTTTTGACTATTTTGTTTGCTTCTTCTTCAATCTTGTTCAGCTCATCGTCTGATATTGTTTGGTAGTGTGTTATGTCCAAGTATGCTTTGTCTATGTCTTTTTTTGCGCTTGCCTGGTTGCAATGCGGTCCAAGCACGGTGCGGGCAGCAGCATTGATTATGTGCGTGCTTGTGTGGTGTTGTGTCAATTGTTTTCTTCTGTCAAGGTCTACTTTTCCTTTTGTTGTGTCTCCTTCCTTGAATTTGGGTTTTTCTGCAAGCACGTGGACTATTATTCCTCCTTGCTTGAATGCGTCAACCACATAGCTACTGTTAATCTTTCCGTGGTCTGCTATTTGTCCGCCTGATACTGGATAAAACTGGGTTTTGTCAAGAATTACATTATTGCCTATTATTTTCAGGACTTTTGCGCTGAATTCTGTTGGCTTCCAGTCTTCCCAATACAGTATTTCTGTGTCTGGGATTCCGTCAAGAGCAAGCTTTTCTTCTCTTTCTGTCTGGGTTTCTTGCTCTTTTTTCTCCCCTTCATGGAGTTTTGCAACAAGTGAATAGAAGTTTTTTGGGAAATTGACTTTTTTGCCTTGTTTTGCTGCTTCTTCAGCAACTAATTCTGGCGCTATTCCTTGGCTGTCATACAATTTTATCAAATCTTCTGTTGTTAATTCCTGCGCTGCAATCTTTGCAAGCATTGTCTTTGTTTTTTCCTGCGTTGCCTTGTACCTTAACTTCTCGACTTCAATGATTTTGCGCACGTTTGCCAGTTGTTCTGATAGTTCTGGGAATAATGGCTTTAGTTCTTGGGCATGCCAGTCGCACACATCGCAAAGGTCAACCTTCCAGTTGTACTTGTCAATAAAGCCCAAAGCCCTGCGGAGAATAACCCTGAGGTTGTACATTCCGCCAACATTGCTTGGCAAAGCACCGTCAGTGAGTGCAATAAGCAATGCTCTTGCGTGTTCTGCGATTGCATAAACAGCCGCTATCGGCTCAACGCGTTCGCGCAATTCCTTGACATTCATCCCTATTTTGCTGGCAACTTCTTTCCATGCCTTGTCAAGGTCTGCGACTTCTCCGACATTAAGATAAGGAGTCAATGGCAAAAACTTCTTCATTAGTTCCTGGTCTATCTTTACCCCTGTTGCCTTTGTGAGCTTCTTGAGGACTTCTGGGAATGTTGCGTCATAGGCGGTTGCTGTTCCTTGCGTGAACCATGCTGCCCTTTCCTGCCCTTGTCCCATGTCAAGGACTTTGATTGCAAGTTCTTTTGAGCCAGTCGGTGTTGCTTCGTACTGCATGTATACCTGGTTGCTTATTTCAAGGCCGTGTGAGAAGAATTCCATGCAGGGTCCGAAGTTTCCTCCTCCTGCCCAGCCGTCCTCGTGTATTGTCAAGTCCTCAATTTTCAGCCCCATTCCTTCTGTGAGCCACGTGATGTGGTGGCTTATGTATTTGTTTATGTCATACTCTTTTGGAGCGAAAAAGCCGTGTTGTCCCATCATTATGAAGCAGACAAAGTGCCCTGTTATTCCAACATTGTCAATGTCGCCAAATCTCAAAGAGAACTGCGGTATTACGAGCGGGTTTGCGGGGGGTTTTACTTCTCCTGAGACCACGTATGGCTGGAATGCTGCTATGCTTGCGATTGTGAATTCAGTGGTCGGATTCCATCTTGCGACGACAGGGTAGCGTTTTATTGGCGTATAGCCAAGTTTTTGGTGTATTTCTGCAAACTTCTTCCAGACCTCAATGTAGCTCAGTTTCTTTCCCTGCGGTTTTCCTATGAACCTGAACCCGCCAGAACAGGCAGGGTCTCCGCACACTTTCTGCTCGGGGTGGACGGTCCAGAAATACCTCTTGCATTTTGAGCACGTGTGCCTTGCAAATCCCAGCTCCTTCAGTGTTTTTGTGGGAAAATACCTATCAGGGTCTGCACTGGCTGTTTTCTTGAACTGGTCCTTCAGCTCTGCGTCTGTTGGCATAACGACGAGAGGAGAACGTGAAGGGTTTATTAAGCTTGCTTTGTCCTGATGTGTGCCAAATCTATTTCTCCTGTGGCTTTTCCATTCTCGAAATTGTATGCTGTCTTGAAGAAATAAAGACTGTTCATCTTTGCAGGGATTATTTTTTCAACAGTTACTGCCCCGTGAATCTGCTTTGCGCTTATTGGCTTCTTGAACCGCATTTTATCGACGTGAGCAATGAGCATGTTTTGCAGTTGTAATTGCCTGAATTCTTCAAGAGGGATAATGCCTAATTCCGGAATAACACCCATCTGCCCTGCTTCTGCAAAACCTGCATAACTGAGCTGGTTATAGCAAATCAAGAGGTCCACTGCATTAAAATGGCCTGTACTATCGACATAACAGGGCTGTGAGATTTCAAATACGCCGGTTATTTTCGGGTATTCGAGTTCTGCTGATTTGAGATATCTTGCTGCCGGCTTGTAAGGCTCCAGTATTGCGTCCAAAGTTGATTTTTTGATGTTTACCATAGGATGTTGATAAAAAAAATAAGAAAAGGTAAAAAAACAAAAGTTTTACTGTGGCTGTTCGTCGCTTGCGCCCATCTTGGTGAAGCCGATTATGAGGCCGATTATGACCAAGAGTGCTACAAGGCATAACAGTATAATTTCCAATGCCTTTCTTATTCCGCTTGTGCGTGGCACTGCGTCAACAGTGTTGTTCACTTGTGGAGGCGGCAGTTGGATAACTGCTGTTTCTGGTTCCTTGCATGCAGGGTCTTCAAGGACTTCTATTTCGCCCTTTACTCCTGTCTTGCTGAAGCCGTCGTTGTACTTGACGTCTATTGTCATCTCGTAAACGCCCGGCTTTGTGCACTTCGGTATCCTCAAATAGAGCTCTTCTGTCTCCTTTGCTTCGTCGTTCTCTATCTCATCAATATAGTCTGATGCTGAGATTCCGAGCGCAGGAACTGCGACAGTTACCTTGACGTCTTCCTCATCCTTTTCGCCATAGTTCTCAACGCGCACGACAGTCAGCAATGCCTGTCCTGCCTGCACGTGCCTTGAGGGTGTGAACATTGCGTCTACAACCTGTAGGTCGTGGCGTGGCACGTCCATCTTGATGTTGTAGTTCTGGATGAGTTCCTTGCCGTCCCGGTCTGTCACGACAACACGCACCTTGTAATTGTCCTCTTCAAGAAGGTCGGGGAACGTGATGTGAAGGGTTTTGCGGTAGGTGATGTTTGCGTCCATGTCAAATGGTCCCACGCTGTCAGAAAGCCTGAGTTCCTTGTTGTGCTCAAAGCCTGACACGAAGACCTGAACTTCAACATCATCAACGTCTTCAGAAGCTTCAAGCATGACTTCAAACTCAACCTTGTTGTCCCTCAGGATGTCCAAGCGGTTGCTTTGGTCCGGCAGTATTTTTTGGTCATCAATCTCCACCCGTGTGATGTTCACAGGGATTGCGGCAGCCGCACCGACCAGTGCAAGCGCGCAGAGGAGCACAATTCCGAAAATTCCAAATGTTTTGTGCGTGTTCATTTTTCTTAATAACCCCCGACTATATCAGCGCAATAACGCTAATGTTACCCCCAGTTAATAGTGACCTATTTATAAAACTTCGCAAAAACAACTATTGTATGGTAGTAAAACGTCTTTTGTCTGGAAACGGTCATAAATTAGGTGGCTGCCGGCACAGAGACCTGCAGTGGTGGAATAAATTTTGGAATCGTTATGTTTCTGGCACGGTAGGCGGCCGTTTTAGTATTGTGCTTCTCCTGATGCGTTTGAGGCAACCTTTTTTAAATACCCCTAATCTGCCAATGAAGTATGATGCGCCAGCCGATTGTGGCCATAATGGGCCACGTGGATCATGGAAAAACGTTGTTGCAGGACAAGATTCGGGGTAGTGCTATTGCTGCGAGGGAAGCAGGAGGAATCACGCAGGCAATTGGTGCTTCAATCATTCCTTTGCCGACAATCCAGAAAATTTGTGGTTCATTGCTTGAGGCTCTTAAGCTAAAGTTGACTATTCCCGGGCTTTTGTTTATTGACACACCTGGCCACGCTGCTTTCACTAATTTGAGAAGGCGTGGTGGAAACCTTGCCGACATTGCTGTATTAGTGATTAATGTTATGGAGGGCTTTATGCCTCAGACTCTTGAGTGCATTGAAATTCTCAAGCATTACAAGACTCCTTTTGTTGTTGCTGCCAATAAGATAGACCTTTTGCCGAGATGGCGGCCTGCGGCACAAAAGCCATTATTGCAGAACATTGCAGAACAGGAGCCAGAAGCGCAAAAGGCAATAGAAACAAAGGTTTATGAGATTGTTGGAAAGCTTTATGAGCTTGGTTTTGAGGCAGAGCGTTATGACCGGGTAAGTGATTTCACAAAGCAAATTGCTGTTGTTCCAACCTCTGCAGTTACTGGCGAAGGCATTCCTGAACTGCTCGTTATGCTTACCGGGCTTGCCCAAAGGTTCCTTGAGAGTGGCTTGAAGATCACAGAAGGGGGTCCTGCGCAGGGAACAGTCATTGAGGTCAAGGAGGAAAAAGGGCTTGGCAAGACAATGGATGTCATTCTTTACGACGGCTTCCTTAAAGTCGGTGACACGATTGTGATTGGCGGCTTGGAATGCCCGATTGTCAGCCGCGTGAAGGCGTTGTTCACGCCAGCTCCCTTGCAGGAATTGAGGGAGAAAAAGACAAAATTCACGTCAGTGAGGGAAGTCAGTGCAGCAACAGGGGTGAAGATTGTTGCCCCTGATACTGAAAATGTTGTTTCAGGAATGCCCTTGATAGGCAATCCTGCAAGTGTTGAAGAGGCAAAGGCAAAAGTCCAGCAGGAAGTTGAAAAAGTCGTGATAGAAACAGGCAAGGAAGGAGTAATAATAAAGGCAGACTCGCTTGGCTCGCTGGAGGCATTAATCACTTTGCTCAAGGAGGCGAATATTCCTGTCAAGAGGGCGGGCATCGGTCCTGTAACAAAAAAGGATATTACTGACGCAGCAGCAAATGTTGAGAAAGACCCTTTGCTTGGTGTCGTTCTTGGCTTTAATATTCCACAACCAGAGAGTATTCCTGAGAATGTTGCGGTTCTTACAAACGCAGTGATTTACCGCCTTATTGAGGATTATCAGAAATGGGCAGAACACAAGAAGAAAGCGATTGAGCTTGCAGAGCTTGACCTGCTCATAAGGCCGTGCAAGATTGAAATCCTGAAGGGCTATGTTTTTAGGCAGAGCAATCCTGCTGTGTGTGGAATCCACGTGCTTGCGGGTACGATAAAGACAGGAACTCCTTTGATGAATCTTGAAGGCAGGGAATTGACAGTTGTCAGGGGCTTGCAGGAAGAGCAGGAGAACATTGAGAAGGCAGAAAAAGGAAAGCAGGTGGCAGTAAGCCTACCAAATGTCATAATCGGCCGCCAGCTTCACGAGGGGGACATTCTCCTTTCAGCAGTTCCAGAGGAGCACTTCAGGAAGTTCAAGGAATACAAGGAATACCTCACAAACGATGAAAAAGAACTGCTGAAAGAAATTGCGCAAATAATGAGGAAAAACAACCCTGTGTGGGGAGTATGAAAACCAACCTTAATGCTCTTTCAGGAAGGGACTTGAAGCCCGTACTTGCGAGAATAAAAGAGCAATGGGGTGCTGAGATTGACTTTCCTTGGGCTTGGTATCAGAGCACAAAGAATGACTTGTTCGTGCTAAGCAAGGATATCACAAAGATTGACCCTAAGAAATTGAGGATAAACAGTGTCGGCTTGTACATTGGCGAGTTTAAGAAAGGAGAAATCAGGCTGAGCATAGAAGGCTCACAACTTATTGGTCCGTATGCAAAAAAGAACGTTGTTGAATTAGACAAAAACGAGCTCCGTCAGTGGCTAAGAGGCGAAGACCTCATAAAGGAAGTTAAAGCAGAAGGCTATGTGATTATGAAGTCAGGCAATGACTTTGTTGGTTGCGGCAGAGTAAAAGAAGGAAAAATACTAAATTTTGTCCCAAAGGCACGAAGATTATTAGTGAACGATTAATCCAGTCTCTCCATTGTCACAATTATTTTTTCATCAGGATTCTTGAGCAATTCAATCATTTTCTTTGGCAAGTCTCCTGCTGACTTGTCTGCATTAATCAGCAGGGTGCTTGGAGACCTTTGAGGTCCTTTCCTGACGATTATGTCTGAGCCTGGAATAAATCCTTGGTTTGCATCACCAATTATTTCTTCAGTGTAATTTCTTACTTTTATTGTCAGCTTTAGTTTTTTTGAGACTTGCGCGAGTGCAGAAATGGCTTCTGGGTCAAAGTTTGCCCTTGTGCCAACAACAGACTGCCCTTTTGGAATCACGGTTGTTTTTTGAGTGAACTCAAGGATTCCCTTGTGGCTTCCTTCAATTCCTGCATGCCCGTACGCAATGAATTCCATATCTTATTGAAATCATTTCTTCTATATTAAATGTGCGTTCACTTAGTGTGTATCTCAACAATGTCGCCGTCTTCAAGCGTTTTGTCCAGGTTTCTGAACTGTTGTCCTGGGAATTTTGCGGACTTTCCCCATATCTTTGCAAACTTGAATTTTCTTACGAAGTCCTTGTGAATTCTTGAACACACGGTTTCTATTGTTGAACCTTTGCGTAATACCATTGGTTCGTCGAGGTCTGGCTTTTTGCCAACCTCCTTTAAGAAAATCCTGACAAAATTCAGTTTGGTAAAAATGAGTTCCTTCAGTTCCTCAATGTTGATGTTTTGTTCTGCGCTTACTGCAAGGTCTGGATTAAGTTTTTCAATCAGGTCTTGTTGCTGGAATTCATCAAGCAGGTCAAATTTTGTGACAACAGTGACTGCTGGAATGTATTTCTTGTTGCCTTCAACAGCGTCAATGAAGCTGTCAATGGTGACTGGGCTTCTTATTACGATGTCTGCATTGTTTATTCTGAAAGTGTGAAGTATTTCTTTTACTGTTTCCTTGCTTATCTCTATAGGCACTGTTGCGCTTATGTCTATTCCGCCTTTTGTTTTTTTTGTAATCTTGACGTCGGGTGCTTCTTGGTTTATCCTGACCCCGACATCGTGTACTTCTTTCAGTATTGCTGGATAATGTTCGGGGTGCAAGGCATCAATAAGTATCAAAATCAAGTCTGCAGAACGCACCATTGCAAGCACTTCTTTCCCACGGCCCCTGCCAGAAGCTGCTCCTGCTACTATGCCAGGCACGTCAAGTATTTGTATTTTTGCCTGGTTGTACTGCAATACACCTGGAATGACTGACAGGGTTGTGAATGCGTATGCTGCTGTCTTGCTTTTTGCTCCTGTCAGCCTGTTAAGCAAAGTGCTTTTCCCTACAGAAGGAAAGCCGAGGAGAATTACTGTTGCGTCGCCTGATTTTTTGACAAAGAAGCCTGCTCCTGCGCTTTTTTTTGCCGCTTCTTTTTCCATTTTTTCGCGCAGTCTGGCTATCTGCGCCTTGGCTACCCCGAATGCGTGCTCCGTGGCCTTGTTGTACTGCCACTTTCGCATTGCGGCTTCAATTTCTTTTATACGTTCAGGAATGCCCATTGTTATTTAATTCGCCGAAAAGGTTTATAAAAGCGTTGCTGTTTTCGGAGATTATGGCATTTTTGCAGTTATGGGCAGAGGCTCAGGAATGGGTTAATGTTGTTGTTTCTGCGGTTATAATACTTCTTATAGGATTAATTATAGGAAAAATGATTGGCAAGCTAATCCAGAGGGGGTTAAGGGAAGTAGAGCTTAATAGGATTCTCAAAAAGGCAGGAATCTCGTTTGGGTTGGAGGAATTAATAGGGCGATTTATAGAATACCTGATTTACTTCATTGCAATTGTTGTTGCCCTTGACCAGCTTGGCGTTACCGCAATAGTTCTTTACATCGTGATTGCGGCAATTCTTGTGGTTGTGGTGATTGCATTCCTACTTGGCATAAAGGACTTCATTCCGAATTTCATTGCAGGGATGAGGATGAGCTATAAGGGATTCTTCAATGTCGGTGACACGATAACAGTCGGTTCTGTTTCAGGCAGGGTCAAGGAAATCGGCTTGCTGGAAACAAAACTCATTAACAAAAGCGGTGACGTAATTCATGTTCCAAACGCAAACATTCTAAGGCAGGAGATGCTGGTAAGAAAGCGTTGATTTCTTTCTCACGCGTTTTTTCTTTCTCACGCGTTTTATTACTGCTACAATGCCTGCCTTGCTAAGCAGATGCCTGAATTTGTGCTTTAGATCACTTCCAGCAAAGAAACAATGTTGAATATCTGCGTCCTTGTGTATGCCTGCATGTTGTTGTCTTCTGCAAGCTCCTCAAGTTCCTGCAACGCCCTTGAGACTTTTATCGGCATTTCCCCGTCTTGCTCAAGCACTTGTATTGTGCCTGTGATTTTTGTCTTGACGTTCTTTGGGACTTGGTTGTCCTGCTCAAGTTCGCGTAATGCCGCAATTACTGTTGCCAGTTGGTCCATTTGAATCACTTCTTGAGCTTGCTCATGACCTCTTTCTGGAGGTTTTCTGCCTTTTCCTTGAGCTGTTTTTCCTGCTTGTCTATGTTCTTGAGCCGTAAGTCGATTATTTCCTTTTTGGCATTCAGTTCTGTCTTGAGCGCTGCCTTGTCTGTTTTTATCATTACGTTTCCGACAATCTTGAAAGCATCGTCTGTCTTTTCTATTTCCTTTAAGGCGCTTTCGACTTCAAACAATTGTGCCTGGAACTGTTGTTTTTGCATTAGCAGTGCTTGGACGTTCTGCTCAATCATTTGGAGCCTG
>JAWAAW010000010.1:0-40968 GCA_038884975.1 Candidatus Woesearchaeota archaeon | reverse complement strand
ACGCTTTTCCTGCCAGGAGACAGTTTGCTTGGCGGAAATGTCGGAGTGGTACCGATAAAGGGAATAATAACAACAGGGGACAGCGCCAGCTTCTGGGAGGAAAAAGGCACGCCTTCTGAACAAATAGTTGAATGGATTAAAGAGGCAGACAAAAGCAAGGAAACAAAGGCAATACTGCTTGAGATAGACAGCCCTGGCGGAAGCCCTGTGGCAACAGAGGAAATAGCAAGGGCAGTCAAGGACGCAAACAAGACAGTTGTTGCAGTAATCCGCGAAACAGGAGCATCAGGAGCATACTGGGTCGCATCAGCAGCAGACTACATCTTCGCTAGCAAAATGTCATTGACGGGAAGCATAGGCGTTGCAGGCTCAAGGCTTGAGTTTGCAGGGCTGCTGAAGGACTACAACGTAACTTACCGCAGGCTCGTGTCAGGCAAGTACAAGGACGCAGGCACGCGATGGAAGGAAATGACGCCGGAAGAGGAGGAATTGTTCCAAAAAATGCTTGACGAAGTCCACACCGAATTCATACATGCGGTAGCGGAAAACAGGAATTTGCCTGTAGAAAAAGTAAAAGAGCTTGCGCACGGATTCGTCTTCACAGGCGCGCAGGCAAAAGAGCTTGGGCTTGTCGACGCAATCGGCAACAAGGACGACGCAATAAAATACATAGAACAAAAGCTCAACATCACCGCAGAAACATACGAATTCAAGCCAACAAAATCCTTATTTGAAGAAATTATTGGCATAAGCAGCCAAAACATCGGCTACGGAATAGGGACAGCACTGACAAAAGCAAGTATTTCTGAATCAGTAAAGATAACCACCTGATTATTTCAGCGCCAACCCCTTAGTCCCCATCCAAATAGGCACTTCATACCCCTCTGGAACATGCGGAAACTTTACAATACCGGCTGCAACCAAGTCGTTAATACTCACAATACCTGCCTTTTGGTCATCAAGCCTTGGGCAGGCAGTATTGACCCAGCAATCAATAAAATTAAAGTCCTCAAGATATTTGAAATCAAGAGTGTCGCAAACAAAAACATAATACTCCTTATCACCTTTCTTCTTCAACTGCAGAGCTCTTTGCAAGTTCTTCTGGCCCGGCTTTGTGCTCACAATAATCCCAACTCTTTTTGCTGACAAAAACTTCAGCACAGCACCCTTTCTTGCCTTTTCATAAGCCAAAACCTCACTCTTATCCAATTCCTTGAACTCACTAGTGTAAGGATTAAAACAAAAAACAGGCTTTTTGGACTGCAAAGCAACATTTATCGGATGAAAAACACCAGAACCAACAAACAAGAAAGCATCAACCTTGCCGGCAAGCTTCAAAGCCATCGCTGCATTGCACCCAAGCACCTGACCACCAGCAACACCACCCCGAATTTGCTTCACAATAGCTGGAATCTGGTTTGCAAACTGAATGCTCGCAACAACACCAACTTTCCTGGGCAGTTTTTTCAGCACAGCACGAGGAATTTGGACTTTCCTTGTGCTGTGCGCATGAACAAACAAGGTCTTCATCGCTGTTTTCCAGAAGAAGCACCGTTTATAAATGTTCTTGCCCACAATTCCCTCACAGCATAATCAGCCAAAGGCCTCAAGTTCACTATGTCTTCCTCATTGTACTTAATCAGGGCATTCAGGTAATCACTTTCTTTTGTCGCCCTGAACTGCTCCCACAAATAAACAGCATCACTGCCAGAAATGCTTTCAACATCATCAGCCCTCTTTATTCCGCGCTGTTTTTCAATCGCTTTAAGTCCACCAGTCAGGCCAATGCGCGAACAAACATGCCGCAAGTCAATGTGCGGCTTGTGCAGGCGCAGCCCAAAGAACCTCTCAATCACAGGCAGGTCAAAGCTGCTGCCGTTGAAAGTAACAATCATCTTTGCCTTGTCCAATTCCCTCACAATAAGATGCCTGTCCAAGTTGTATCCACGAATAAAAGTTTTTGTGTCATTTCCATCAAACAATCCAACAACAGTAATGCTCCCATAATAGCCGTTTGTTTCAATGTCAAGAAAAACAGCATCATCCCTAAAATGGTCATACAACCGCCAGTGCTCTGACAAAGGCAGGTTCTTTGACAAATAATTCAGGTTCTCATTCCACAATTCATTCCTGAACTCATGAATCTTGGCGTTAGCCTGCTCCTTTCTTTTCTTGGAAAACCCATTTATCTTTCTTGCCTCAACAAAAGAATTCCAGTCACGAATGCCCTGCGACCAGATTTTCTGTTCCGTGGCCAACCCCACTTTCGGCAAGAAAATAAACGTGTTGCGAAGCATCACAATTCAAAACAATACACTTACTTAAAAAGTCTCAGTATCCCTGTCCAGTGACCAGTGGCTTATTCCCGCCACGGCACAGAATCCTGCTTTTTCTCTTCTTTTTCAGGATCTTTCATTGGTTCATATCCCCTGAGAAACTGCGGGTGATAAAACTCTTTTTGCCTCATTTCCCCGGGAGCCCTTATCCTGCTGTCAGGCACCCTTGACCTGTCGCCTGAGATAAAAGAAAGCCCAAACGCAAGACCCAATGCGCCTATAGGGACAAGCCAGGAAAATGTTTTCTCGCGCTCAGGCAATTTTTCCTCTGCGAGCTGTGCAAGGCTTTTTGTTGCACTATCATCCATCCCGAGCCTTGCGCGCTCCTCAGCAAGTGTCAATGCCTAAAGAATGTCAAACTCTCGTCCTGCATAAACACAATCGCGCGATGCATTCGGGTTCTTTTTCAGCTTCGCATAATCAAGCATCAGCATAACGTGCGCCTTATCAGCGCTAATCCTTCCCTTGCCGACACCCGCAAGAAGGGCCTTGTACTTTCTTTCAAATTCCCACTCCTTCCTTTCAATATCCGAATACTTTGGTTCCATAAAGCCCCAACCTCTTCAGTACAAGTATGGAATCAGCTTCTTTGTCCTATTCATGTAGTTCAGGTATTCCCTTCCGTATTTCTCAATCAAGACCCTGTCCCGTGAGCTAACCCTGTATGCTGTGGCAAAAAGCAAAAGCGCACAAAAGACAAGAGTGAACTTCAGCGAAAGCGTGCAAGCAAGCCCTGCAATCACGAGCAACAATCCAAGGTCACGCGGATTCCTTATTGTTGCATAAATGCCATTTGTTGAGTAAGGAGGCAGTTCTTCCTTCGGCTCCAAAACCTGCAAGAACCACAAAAACTGCTTTCTCGCAACCATCGCCCTAAGCCAAGTATTAAGCCCGAGCGCAATAAGCACAAGCCCAATGATTGCCATTGCGGTGTACTGTGCGGACATTACAGGATTGCCTGCCTTCACGTACTCACCAACACCAACTCCAACAGTCAAAAGGAACGTGAGAAGCCAAACCCATTTTGCCTCATCCTTCACCTGCGACTTGTGATGATGCGCCCACTGAAGCGCCTTTGTCCTGAACAACTCCCTGAACATAAGCAATATCGACATTGCCAAAAACAACATTGCAACAGCCGAAAGCGGAATCCACAGCCAAACTTCCATAATCTCACCTCGATTTTGTTACTGAAATGCGCCTGCAGTATTTAATTATTGGGCATTTTGAGCAAAAAGGACTTACAGGAACGCAAATGCTTTTGCCGTGGCTCACAAAAGCCTCGTTAACAACAAGCCAGTGCTTTCTCGGAACAATTTTCTCAAGAGCAAATTCTGTCTCTTCCGGCGTTTTTGTTTTCACCCAGCCAAGCCTGTTGGTAACCCTGTGCACGTGCGTATCAACAGGCAGTGCAGGCATGCCAAAAGCATAAACAAGCACGCAATTAGCAACCTTCCTGCCAACTCCAGGGATTTCAAGCAGTTCAGGAATTGTTTGTGGAACCCTGCCACCAAACTTGTCAACAATCATCTTGGCAGCATTAATGACGTTCTTGGACTTGTTGTTGTAAAAACCAATACGCCTGATTATCCTCACGACATCTTTCCGCTTTGCCTTTGCCAATCTCTCTGCTGTCGGATACTTTTTGAACAAGTCAGCAGCAATAACCTCTGTCACCTCGTCCTTTGCACGCGCGCTCAAAATGGTTGATATCAAAACCTTGTAAGCATCATACTTCCTGCCAAGACGATTAAGCATTGTGGGTCTTCCCCGGGATTGCAACAATCTTTTCAAAACAATGTCAATCTCTGCGTGACTTACCATGCAAGCGCCTCCAATGATACAAGTACTGCTGGGCGTATCCTGCCATTTTTCCCCATTTCTTCCTCCCAAAATCACCCATTTGCCTCAGATTCATTTTCTTTGCCTCAGGATACAACTCCTTTACCGCCCTTTCCATCCAGACATCAACAGGAAAGCTCTCAGTAAAGCCCAAAGAAAACAAACAAATGCAGTCAGCAACCTTTTCCCCAATCCCCGGAAGCTTCATTAATTCTTCTTTCGCTTGATTGTAAGTTAGTTTTTTCAGCTTTGCAAACCAAACATCATTGACTCTTGCATTAACGCCAGCAATGTACTTTGCCCTGAAGCCAACACCACACTTCTTCAGCTTTGCAACGTCCTTCAATGCGCCCGGAGAAGGAAACGTATAAAACTTCCTGCCCCTGAAAATCACTTGCTTGCCAAACTTTTCAGCAATGCACTCCATATTCCTCTTAATCTTCTTAATATTGGAAAACTGCGAGCAAAGAAAACCCACAGTGCACTCCCAAGGATCCTGCCTAATCAGGCGAAGCCCAGGATACTTCTTAATCGCAAACCTCAGCACATGATCTTTTGACAATTGGTGCATAATCTCAAGATAGTTCTCATCAAGACCAAAGAAATGCCTGACAAAACGCTCAGAAGCGCCCTCAAAAAACAGCTTATCATCCTCCTGCCGAGCCCTGAACACCTTCTCCATTGTAATTATATAATGCCAGCCATCATGCAAGTGATACCTGAAAAACTGACCAGAATCAAGAGTATGAATCAAGCTGAAGCCACTAACCCGCATTGCACCCATAATCCTGCACAAGTTTATGGTAACATTTAAATACCTTCTTCAAATTATAGTTAAAAAAGGTGTTAAAAATTGAAAAAGAAGGCGGTCCTTTTTTTATTCGTTCTTTTGTTAGCAAGCATTGCGCCCGGTGCTCTTGCATTCAGCATCACAAACTGTCCTGTCACAATCAATGATTCAAGCACATTGGCAAATGACATCATCACCGCAAGCTCCACTTGCATTACAATAAATGCCAGCAATGTCACGTTGGACTGCCAGGGATACGCAATACGGTCAAGGGGAAGCCTTTATGCCGTTTATTCAGCCAACCAGACAAACATCACAGTAAAAGGGTGCAATTTGCAAGACATAAATGCATCAGTACCTAATGTAGGTGTCTATTTCGTTGACGTAAACCGAAGCCAGGTCTACAATAATACAATCCGGCTTAATTCGTCATCCACGGGCCAAGGTTATGGCATCATTTTGTTGGCAACGTCCGACATGATATCCCACAATAACACTATTGAAAACAACACAATAACAATTTCTTATGAGAATGACCGCGGCATTTTCCTTACAGGAAGCTCCATAAACAACACAATCATCGGAAATACAATAATCAGCAACCAAAACGGCACAGGCATCACTTTTGAAGAGCAAGCATGCGCAAACAGAGTGCTGAACAACAACATAACTGATGCGCTAGGAGGTCCAAAATACCTTAGGGGCATATGGGTGATGTCAAATGACACGTTGATAAAGTACAATACTGTGGAATTCGGTGGGCATTATGGAATCTGGATAAGATACTACGCAAACAACAATATTGTAGCAGACAACAACCTATCCTCATCAAATTCTGAATCTGCAATAGCAATTTTTTTGAGCGGGGAGTATGATGATTACACCAACACCACAAACCACGTTGAGAACAACACAATAACAATCACTTCGCCAACCGGTTCTGCATCAGGGATTGTTGTAAACTATATGGTGTCGCCAAGAATTGTTAATAATGTGGTGACAATAAAAGGCGCAATCCCCTCTAATCTTTGGACCCCTTCCATTAATGGTATGTATTTTTACCGCAAGAAGGATATAGAAGCAAATGTAACCGTGATGTACAATACAGTCACTATCAGCAACACCCCTATTGACATCAATGCTTTAGGACTACAAATAGTCGGAAACGGATCAAGAGTCACAGGAAACAACATAACAGTAAACAACACCCTTCTTGGAGGGCTGTATTCAGAAGGGGGCTACTGCATTTTTGACAAAAACCGGATTGAAGTAAACAGCAACAACGCAACATATGTAATCAATTTCACAAATCAGAACAGAGCAAACATCACTAACAACAATTTGATTTTCAGCGGGGCAGGCGCGGCAAAAGCAATTTTCAGCAGGACCTCACATTACAACCTTTTCCAGTCAAACAACATTACCACCACAGGGGCAAGCACTGCAGGAATTGAGTTATTGCTTTCCAACAGCTCAATATTTGAAAAGACACAAATAAACAACACCCTCCGCTGGATTATTGCGGGCAGCGGGACTCAAAACAACTTCACCAACACGACGTTCATAATGCTTTCCGGAAAAATAAACATGCCCCACACTTTTGTCCTTAATGGGTCTGATGAGATAACAAAGCAAAAGCTGAACGTGACAAGCAACAAGGCATACCTGGCAAGCGCATCATTGCCTTACCTAAACACAACAGGAATAATCACACTCTTCGGGCTTAATTATACCACCCCAAGGCTGCTTGTGGACTGGAATGATGACGGAACATACGAAACCTGCCCTGCAGACACATGCACGCTCCTGAGCGGCAGCCCTGCAGAAGGATATATTTTCAATGTGTCGCACTTCACGACATTCTCGACAACAGAAGGCGGGCTGAATATCTCCCTGACAAAAACAGACAGTTCAGACCCAATAACTGCAGGAAACCCGCTTACATACACCATAACAATTGCAGTCACAAACCTTGATCCGGCAATAACAAACATCAGCAACTTAACCGTTACCGACATTTATCCTGATGGCATTGTATTCTCCACATCACAGCCAGATGCAGTTTCAGGCACAAACAACACATTTGTGCTGGGCAACCTGACTGCAAACCAGACAATTGTCCTTAACATCACAGTCAACTTGCCACTTGCACTCAGCGGCACGACAATCAACAATACGGCAAACCTTTCCTACAACAACGTTAATGGCACCCAAATAAACCTCACAATAACTGAGCCCACAACAGTCCTTTCGCCAGGAGGCGGCGATGGCGGCGGAGGAGGAAGCGGAGGCGGCGGAGGAGGCAGGGTTTACAGACCCCTGAACACGACAACAGCCGCTGGATACTGCTTTGAGAGCTGGGTTTGCGATGACTGGAGCGAATGCATAAATGCAAAGCAGACAAGGACCTGCACCGACCTGAAAGCCTGCGGAACAACAAAGCTCAAGCCTGCAGAAGAGCAGGACTGCATTTACACCCCAAAGCCAATTCCAAAGGCATCCCCTGAGGAGCCGCCTGCAAAAACATACCAGGAACCAGTGCTCGTTGTTGAGCCAAAGGCAAAAACACCCCTGCTTGACAAGGTGTTCTATGTCCTTGCAGTAATTGCGCTGGTCGCCATGGGCTTGTACCTTTACTGGCTGCGCAGGAAGAAAACTGAATAGTATTAAATAAGCGATAATGACTACGGAAACAACAGGCTCCTTACAGTCGCAGATACCAACAATAATAGAAGTTTCTTCAATTATTCTTTCTCCGAACTCGCGAACCTGAATGGAGTTCAGCTCGCATGAGTGAGGTGTGTATTGTTTGCCCGCAGGTGCTTATTGGAATTAAGCGCCTTGAACGAAGTTTTCTTTTCATCACAATCCAACATTAAGGTTAAATCATTTATGTTGCAGTAAAATAATGTTTAAATACTAATTCATACCGCTTGTGGTCGTCATAGATGATAACCACTATATTTAGTGGTTTTTGAATACCAGAAAGTAAAAACACAGAAAAAAGGTGAGAGACAAAATGATTTCTAACGGCGAAAGAGCAGTAGAGGACATAATGCACGCTTCTGAGATAGAATTCAATGACACGCGCCTCAAGATAAAAAGGCATTTCACAAAGCAAGGAATAAACCCGTTGGATGAGGTAGAGTACGAAAAGCGCTCGGCAATCATAGCAGAGCCAGACGGCAAGGTCATATTCAAGCTTGAAGGAGCAGAAGTCCCAAAAAACTGGTCCCAACTCGCAACAGACATCGTTGTTTCAAAATACTTCAGAAAGGCAGGAGTGCCAGGAACAGGGCACGAAACAAGTGTAAAACAAGTAATACACAGAATAACCAACACGATACGTCTTGCAGGAGAAGCGCTCGGATACTTCCAGGAAACAGAAGATGCAGATGCATTTGAAAACGAACTCGCTTATCTCTTAGTCACACAAAGAGGTGCGTTCAACTCGCCAGTCTGGTTCAACTGCGGCCTGTATCACCAGTACGGAATCACAGGAACAGGAGGAAACTGGTACTGGGACTTTGACACACAATCATTACAGCAGACAACAGGAGCATACGCACGACCTCAATGCTCAGCGTGCTTCATACAATCAATAAAAGACGACCTCATGAGTATATTCGACCTTGTCAAAAGCGAGGCAAGACTGTTCAAGTACGGCTCAGGCTCAGGAACAAACTTCTCGGCATTAAGGAGCAAGTACGAAAAACTCGCGGGCGGAGGAACAAGCTCGGGCCTAATGACCTTTTTAACAGTATTTGACCGCGCAGCAGGCTCAATGAAATCGGGCGGAACAACACGAAGGGCTGCAAAAATGGTCTGCCTTGACATGGACCACCCAGAAATCCTTGAGTTCATAAACTGGAAAGTCAACGAAGAAAAGAAAGTCAAGGCATTAGTTGCTGCAGGATACTCCTCGGACTTCAACGGAGAAGCATACCAAACCGTCGCGGGACAAAATTCCAACAACTCAGTCAGGGTCACAGATGAATTCATGCAGGCATACCTCACGGACGGAAAATGGAAAACAAGATTCAGGACAACAGGCGAAGTCCACAAGGAATACGACGCTAGAGACCTGATGAAGCAGATAGCACAGGCAGCATGGGCATGCGCAGACCCAGGAATCCAGTTTGACACAACAATCAACGACTGGCACACCTGCCCCAATACAGACAGGATAAAGGCAAGCAACCCCTGTTCGGAATATATGTTCCTTGATGACTCATCGTGTAACCTCGCAAGCATAAACCTTATGAAATTCCTCAACGAGGACGGCACGTTTGACATAGATGCCTACAGGCACGCGTGCAGGATATTCCTGATAGCACAGGAAATAATTGTTGATTTCGCGAGCTATCCAACAAGGGAAATTGCAAAAAACACCCATGAATACAGGGCACTCGGGCTCGGCTACGCAAACCTCGGCACGCTATTGATGGTTCTTGGAGTGCCTTATGACTCTGACAAGGGAAGAGCAATAGCAGGAGCAATAACCGCAATAATGACAGGACACGCATACTGCGTCTCGGCAGAAATGGCTGCAGTGAAAGGACCATTCGATGGCTTCAAGATAAACCGCGAGCCAATGCTCCGCGTAATAAGAAAACATCGTGATGCAGCATACAAGATAGACGTAAGGCACTGCCCCCCAGACCTCCTAAAAGCAGCAAGAGACGACTGGGACAACGCCGTAGAACTTGGAGAAAAATACGGATTCAGAAACGCACAAGTAACAGTCCTTGCGCCAACAGGAACAATCGGACTCCTGATGGACTGCGACACAACAGGCGTGGAACCTGACTTCTCGCTCGTAAAGTACAAAAAACTTGCGGGCGGCGGATACTTCAAAATAATAAACCAAAGCGTGCCCAGAGCGCTTAAAAAACTAGGATACACTGAGGAACAAACAAAGGAAATACAAGCATACGTTCTTGAAAACGGAACAATCGAAGGAGCACCTCACATCAAGGATGACCATTTGCCAGTATTTGACTGCGCCAGTAAGTGCGGTAACGGAAAGCGCTTCATAGACCCAATGGGGCACATAAGAATGATGGCAGCGATACAACCATTTCTTTCAGGCTCATTGTCAAAGACCGTAAACCTGCCAAACGAAACAACAGTTGAGGAAATAGAGAAAATCTACGTTGAAAGCTGGAAGCTCGGGCTAAAGGCAGTTGCCGTGTACCGCGATGGGTGCAAGCTTTCACAGCCATTGACAGCAGGCTCAAAGGAAAAGACAGACACGCTTCATGCAGACAAGCCAAAGACTGCTGATGCAAAAACCCTGCCACCAAGGCGCACAGGAAGAGTTGTAGACTCAATTGTTGCAGGAAACAGGATAATGATACGCACAGGCGAGTTCCCAGACGGCTCGCTTGCAGAATTCAACATTGACATGCACAAGGAAGGCGCGCCAATGAGGGCCCTGATGAACTGCATAGCGCAAGCAGTCTCAATCGGTTTGCAACACGGAGTGCCCCTTGAAAAATTCGTTGACGCATTCACATTCACGCGCTTTGAGCCTGCAGGAATGACAACTCACCCCAACATCAAGACAAGCACAAGCATAGTCGACTTTGTATTCAGAGTGCTTGGAATGGAATACCTCGGCAGGACAGACCTGGTTCATGTAATGCCTGAAGCAAAAACACAAAACACAGAGCCCGCATCGCAAAAACTGCCACCAGTGCCAAGCACGCCTGCCAAAAAGCCAGACGCACGAGCAACGGACGCAATGAGCGCCCACCTGAAAAGCATATCAACCGACGCCCCGCCCTGCCCAAGCTGCGGGCACTTCACTGTAAGAAGCGGAACCTGCTACAAGTGCGTCAACTGCGGCTCTACAACAGGATGTTCATAAAATGAAATGCCCATACTGCCAGCACGCAGAAACAGGCGTTGTAGACAGCAGGCCAAATTCTGACAGCACAATAATAAGGCGAAGAAGAGAATGCACAAAATGCTCAAAGCGCTTCACGACAAGCGAACGCCTTGAAATGCTTGACCTCTCAATAGTCAAGAAGGACGGAAGCATTGAGGCCTTTGACAGAAACAAGGTTATCAAGGGCGTACTCAAGGCCTGCGAAAAACGGCCAGTAAAGCGCGAAAAAATAGAATATGTTGCAGACGCTGTTGAAACACAACTCAGGCAAATGGACAAAACAGAAATCCCAAGCAGACTCGTCGGAGAGCTCGTGATGGAACAACTCAGAAAACTTGACGAGGTCGCATACGTCAGATTTGCCTCCGTATACAAAAAATTCAAGGACGCAAGCCAGTTTGCCGAAGAAGTAGCAAAGCTTAAAAACCGCACAACCCCTAATGGCAAGGGGGGAAAGCCAGAAAAACGGAAGCTGCATGACTGTTCTTTCAAGAATCACCAAGAGAGACGGAAGGATTGTTGACTTCAATCCTGAAAAAATAACAACCGCAATCTTCAAGGCAGCACAAGCAGTCGGAAATCCCAACCTTGAGCTCGCAAAAACCCTTGCAGACAAGGTAATTGCAACAGCAGAGGCAAGGTTCGGAACTGAAAAAACACCCTCTGTTGAGGAAATACAAGACATAGTTGAAGAAACACTCATTGCCAGCGGCGAGGCAAAAATCGCGAAGGCATACATCCTTTACAGGCAAAAGCGCACAGAACTCAGGAACCTCAAAAAGGCATTATTACAAGGAATGACAGACGAAGAAGTCGACTTGTCCCTCAATGCCCTGAAAGTGCTGGAAAAAAAATTCCTCAAAAAAGACTCAGACGGAAAACTTCTTGAAACACCTTCAAAAATGTTCAGGCGCGTTGCAGCAAACATTGCCCAGGCAGATGCGTTCTACGGCGGAAACGTCGAGGAAACAACAGAAAAATTCTACGAACGAATGAGAAAGCTGGAATTCCTGCCCAACACACCCACACTCATGAATGCAGGAACACCTGTCCAGCAATTGGTTGCTTCATTCGTCCTGCCTGTTGAAGACTCAATAGAAAGCATATTTGACGCACTAAAGCACGCAGCAATGATACACAAGACAGGAGGAGGCACAGGATTCTCATTCTCAAAACTCAGGCCAAAACACGACATAATAGTCACAAGCCAAGGCCAGTCAACAGGACCAACAGCATTTATGCAATTATTTGACGCATCAACAAACATAATCAAGGAAGGAGGAGTGCAAAGAGGGGCAAACATAGGAATACTCCGCGTTGACCACCCAGACATCCTTGAGTTCATCAACCTCAAGGCAGACGGAAAAAGCTTCACAAACTTCAACCTCTCAGTCGGCGTCACCGACACATTCATGGAAGCAGTAATCAACGACCGCGAATACCACATCATCAACCCAAGAACAAGACAACCAGTAACAACCCTTTCAGCAAGAGGCGTGTTTGACAACATCATTGCGCTTGCATGGCAACGCGGAGATCCCGGACTCATCTTCCTTGACAGAATCAACCAGCAAAACCCAATGATTGCCCTTGGCGAAATAGAAGCAACAGACCCGTGCGGAGACCAACCACTAATGCCATACGAGTCAGCACCCCTCGGAGCCATAAACCTGCTCTCCTGCGTAAAACACAACGACATTAACTGGGAAAAACTCAAGGTCCTCGTGCACGACGCAGTACACTTCCTTGACAACGTGATTGACGTAAACAAGTATCCCCTCCCCGAGATAGAAAAGGCAAGCAAGGCAACAAGAAAAATCGGCATCGGAATAATGGGCTTTGCAGACACACTCTACCACCTCGGAGTCCCATACAACTCAGAAGAAGGACTTGCGTGGGCTGAAAAAATAATGAAATTCATCAAGGAAGAAGCAATGTCAAAAAGCATTATGCTCGCAGAACAAAGAGGCACTTTCCCGGCATGGTCAGAAAGCACCTTTGCAAGAAGAGGGCTGCCCTTGAGAAATGCAGGACTCATAACAATTGCGCCAACAGGAACAATCAGCATGATAGCAGACGTTTCTCCATCACTCGAGCCAAACTTTGCAATCTCCTACGTCAAGAACGTGATGGGCGACACAGACCTTGTTTACGTCAACAAGGTATTCTCAAGAATTGCGAAAAAGCACGGGTTTTATTCAGACGAACTCATCAGGAATATTGTGGACAAGGGCGGAATACAACACATACCCCAAATCCCCGAGGACATCAAAAGAGTATTTGTTACGGCTCCAGAAATAAGCCCTGAATGGCACATCAGGATGCAGGCAGCATTCCAAAAGCACGTTGACAACGCAATATCAAAAACAATCAATTTCCCAGCAGACGCAAGCCTTCACGAAGTCTCACAAGGATTCCTGCTTGCCTACAAGCTCGGCTGCAAAGGCATAACTGTGTACAGGGACAGAAGCCTTGACCAACAAGTAATACAAGTATCGCACGCAAGAAGATTTGAGCAAAAAAATGAACAAAAGCAGACAAACCCATTCCAAAGATGCTCTGAATGCGGAGCCTCACTCCAGTTATCAATAGGTAAGGGCATATGCCAAGTCTGCGGAACAGAATTAGTGCAATGAAAATCTACACGAGAACGGGCGACGAGGGAAAAACAAGCTTTGTCGGAGGAGAAAGGGTCTCAAAAAACGACCTCAGGATTGAAGCAACAGGAACACTTGACGAGCTCAACAGCGTGTTAGGAGTCACAATGGGCTTCTTGACAGATGAAAAATTAAGGCAAATAATTGAGAAAGCCCAGCATGACCTTTTCACCCTCGGCGCAGAACTCTCGTGGTTCACAAGCAAGGCAAGCACAGGGACAAGAAAACTCCCCATGACATCAGCAGAACACGTGAAAGAGCTGGAGAACCACATTGATGAGCTTGACGCAATGCTAACACCACCATCATCATTTATTCTACCAAAAGGCACACAAGCAAGCACATTCTTGCATTTAGCAAGAACAGTGTGCAGGAGGGCAGAACGCCTCATAGTCTCGCTAAGCCAGCAATACCCACTCAATCCTGAAATAATAAAGTACATGAACCGCCTGTCGGACCTCCTCTACGTGATGGCAAGATACGCGAACAAGGAATTCGCAGCACCAGAACAACAACCAATATACAAGTACTTCAAGGACAACGGAAACACAACACGCAACAATTCTGACAAGCAAAACTAAGAATTCATCAAGGCACTGCGGTGCAATACCCTTGCCGCGAATTCAGTTGCTCACCACCTCTCATTAATGACGCACACACATAATCACTCCAGTTCAGAAAGCTATAAATACTAACAATTTTACAAAGCATTTGGTGGGGGAAATGGAAGAAACAATTTCTCAAAAGGAAGTGGCAGTAACGTACGAAACACTTTACGAAATGCTCCGCCTTGAAAAGTCACGCGAAGAATTACAAAAGCTTGACGAAGGATTCCTGCTTGACGTCCTAAATTACTTGCGCGACAAGCAAAAAATACTGGATGACGCAGAAAGAAAGAATGACTTGTTCTCAGTGGAAGAAAGGGAAAAGACACAAATACAATTAGTAAACATACGCAAAATCATTCGCGAGCTTTACGAGCGCCGTGAGAAGAAAATAACAGACATGGCACTCAACAAGAGCAGGACAAAAAGCAACCTCATAGACACTACAACACTGCTCGTCCACGAACGCTACTTGTTTGACAGCATCGTTTCAGTACTTGACAGCTTCAGAAACAATATCTTATTCAATATACTCTCGCTAAGAGAACCAACACTCTCAACAAGTTCCCCTGAGCAACCACAGGCAACCGCCCCAGAACCGCCAGTCAACCCTGAACAACAAATGCCCGAAGCGCAACAACCAATAGTACAGCAATTGCCACCAATTACCCAGCCAACAACAAAAACAGTCAAGTTCACCCAGCCAGTAGAACAGTTTGTCGGGAAAGAACTCGAACTTTACGGACCATTCCAGCCCGAACAGAAAGAACAACTGCCAGCAGACATAGCAAACATCCTCATAGAAAAAGGAAGCGCAATAGAAGTGCCTGAATAACAATTAGATACATTTGCGGCAAGAACTCCACATTTGGCATTCTGCATAACACTTAACCCTTAACTTAAGGACATTACTCCCCTAACAAGTCCCTTACTGCGAAACCTTTATAAATGAACCGTCGGTGCTTACGATTATTCTCGTGGGGACAAAAAAATACCATGAAGATGCCAAAATCACGGAACAAGTACTGCCCAAAGTGCAAAAAGCACACCGAGCACAAGATAATCCAGAACAAGGGCAAGACACCATTTAGTGCACACCCCCTTGCAGCAGGAAACAAGGACCTGAGGGCAAAATGGAGAGGCAGGCTCGGATTTGGAAACTGCGGAAAGTACTCAAAGCCCGCAATCAGCAAGTGGAAAATGGCAGGCAAGAAGACGTCAAAAAAGACAGACTTGCGCTATGAATGCAGCGTGTGCAAGAAATCACACACACAGGACGCGGGGTTCCGTGCACGAAAGGTGGAATTCGTATGAGGCAGCCAAAGGCATTAAAAGAAACGAACTCAAAATTCATCAAGATAAGATGCCCAAAATGCAAGAATGAACAAATAATGTTCGGCAAGGCATCCACGCTCATAAGCTGCCTTGTCTGCGGAAAAACACTTGCAGAACCCACAGGCGGAAAGAGCAAGGTCAAGGCACGCATACTGGAAGTGCTTGAATGATGCAGCCAAGATGCATAAGAACATACCTGAATGACAAAAAAGCGGCACTAAGGATAAGAGAAGGCACAGAACTGACGGCAATACTACCCCTCTACGAGGCAAGAATCAACCCAAACACCCTAAAATCCCTTGACGGCGACATCGAACGGCTATTGATGGACCGGCTGGGCGGCCTTCAAATAAAACTAATTTGCGGCACAAAAACAATTGGCAAAGGAGAAGTCCTTGGTGCAAACACAAACGGAAAAGAAATCAGGCTCCACTACCAAATAACAGAGGTATACAAGTAATAATGCAACTCAAGAAAGGAATGCCACAGGAAGATGAACTTGTTCTTTGCACAGTCACCGCAGTGCAATACCACTCCGTGTTCTGCACCCTTGACGAATACGGAAAGACAGGAATGATACACATCTCAGAAGTTGCGCCAGGAAGGATAAGAAACATACGCGACTTTGTCAAGGAAGGGAAGAAAATAGTGTGCAAAGTCCTACGCATCAACCAAGAAAAAGGCCACATAGACCTCTCGCTCAGAAGGGTCAACGAAAACCAGAAGAGGCAGAAGCTCAACCAGATAAAGCAGGAACAACTTGCTGAAAAAATAATTGAGCACACCGCAAAACAACACATGAAAAAACCAGAAGAGATTTATGAAGCACTCGCAAAAGAACTTGTCCCAAAATACGGAGGCCTCTTTTTGGCATTTGAGCAAGTCTCACAAGACCAGCTTGACCTCGCAAAATACCTTGACAAAAAACTTGCAGCAGACCTCACCACCGCAATCAAACAAAGAATCACCCCAAAAGAAGTCAATATCGACGGCGACCTGACATTGCTCAGTTACGCGCCAAACGGCATAGACCTCGTCAAGGACGCATTGCAAAAAGGAAAAGACACTCCAGGAAAACCAATAATCCGCTACAAAGGGGCAGGCACATACCACGTTGCAGTCACGTCAAACGATTACAAGGACGCAGAAAAAAAACTAAAGCAGGCAGTTGATGCGGTCCTTGAAACAGCAAAAACACACAAAATGCAAGCAAGCTTTGTACGCGCAGAACACGACAAATGAAAGAAATAAATTATTGCCCTGCCTGCAAGAAATACACGCTCAATGACATTTGCGGCTGCACCCTGAAAACAACACCTGTTGCTCCGGCAAGATACTCGCCTGAAGACAAATACGGCAAGTACAGGAGAAAAGCAAAGGAAGAAGAAAGAAAAAAACAAGGCCTGTTGTAAAAATGTGGAAGCTCAATTACACAACAAAAAAACCTGAACTGAAAAACCCAATACTTATCGAAGGGCTCCCGGGCATAGGCAACGTTGGCAAGCTCGCCCTTGACTTCATCATTGACGAAACAAAAGCCAAAAAAATTGCAGAATTCCACTCATTCGGCTTCCCGCACTCCGTGTTCGTAAACGAAGAAAACCTTGTCGAACTGCCTGCAATAGAAGTTTTTGTAAAGCAAAGAAAACGAAAGCCAGACCTCCTATTGCTCGCAGGAGACGTCCAACCACTTGACGAGCAGTCCTGCTACCAGTTCTCAGACGCAGTTCTTGAAATGGCAAAAGAGCTCGGCTGCAACGAAATAATAACACTGGGCGGAGTTGCAATGAAACAAGCCCCGAAAAAACCACAAGTATACCTCACAGGAAACAACAAGGAAATAGTCAGGAAATACCTCAAGAGCACAACACTCAACCAAAACATTTACGGCACTGTCGGACCAATAGTAGGGGTATCAGGAGTCCTTGTCGGCCTTGCAAAAAGAAAAAACATAGATGCAGTATCCTTGCTTGCGGAAACATACGGCCACCCAATGTACTTGGGTGTCGCAGGAGCAAAAGAAATCCTCAAAGTCCTCAACAAAAAACTCAATCTAAACCTGCGAATGAAGCAGCTTGAAAAGGAACTTTCAGAGCTCGAGCAGGAAATGGCAGAAAACCCTGCCATCAATCAGGTAAAATCCCTTGCAAAACTCAGGAAGCACAAGGACACAAGCTATATTGGCTGACGAAACCCTTAAATACTCATTCCTCTGTTTCTCGTCCAATAAAAAAAAGTGGTGGGCATGGGAGCAATAAAGCGCATTGTTGGACGCGAAATTCTTGACTCGCGAGGCAACCCGACAGTAGAAGCAACAGTCTTCAGCGCAAACAACAGGGCAAGTGCAAGTGTGCCATCAGGCGTAAGCACAGGAAAAAACGAAGCGCTTGAGCTGCGCGACGGCGGAAAACGCTACATGGGCAAAGGAGTCCTCAAGGCGGTAAACAACATAAACACAATCATTTCAAAAAAACTCATTGGAAAGAATCCTGAAAACCAAGAACTAATTGACAAAACTATGATTGAGCTTGACGGAACAAGCAACAAGTCAAATCTCGGAGCAAACGCCATACTCGCAGTCAGCATGGCATGTTGCAGGCTTGCCGCAAAAGAAAGGCAGATTCCACTTTATTCCCACATCGCCTCATTATTTGGAACCAAAAAACTAATCCTCCCAGTGCCCGCATTCAACGTCATCAACGGCGGAAAGCACGCAGGAAACCAGCTTGACTTCCAAGAATACATGCTGCTTCCTGTCGGGGCAAAGTCATTCTCAGAAGCAATGCAGATAGGCGCAGAAGTCTACTACCAACTAAAAGAACTCCTTCAAAAAAACTTTGGCAGGGCAGCAACAAACGTGGGCGACGAAGGAGGATTTGCGCCACCACTAACCTGCATACACGAACCACTTGACTATCTTGCTGATGCCGTTCAGGAATTGGGGTACTGGAAAAAAGTTGTTTTTGCAATAGATGCGGCATCAACAACATTCTGCAGAAACAATCATTATTACGTGGAAGGACAAGACCTCGCGCCATCAGACCTAATGGAAAAATACATAGAAATAATCAGCGCATACCCTGTCCACTCAATAGAAGACCCATTTCATGAAGAAGCATTTAATGATTTTGCAAAGCTCACAAGACAGGCAGGACGGCGCGTGCAGATAGTTGGCGATGACCTCTTGTGCACCAACCCTGACAGGATAAGAAATGCAATAGTCCAGCAAAGCTGCACAGCACTGCTCTTGAAAGTAAACCAGATAGGCACGCTAACAGAGGCAATGGACGCTGCACGGCTTGCAATGGACAACAAGTGGAAAGTGATGGTCAGCCATCGGTCGGGCGAAACAATAGATAGGTTCATTGCAGAACTTGCTGTTGGACTCGCGACAGGACAAATCAAGTCAGGAGCGCCATGCAGGGGTGAGCGGCTCGCGAAATACAACCAACTGCTCAGGATTGAGGAAGAACTTGGCAAAAGAGCCGCTTATGCAGGAAGGGTTTTATGAAAACAACCGTTGTTGGCGGAACAAACTCAAAAGAAATTGCGAAAACCGTTGCAAAAAAAATCAAGGCGCAATATTCAGAACTCCAGAAGTCAAGATTTCCTGACGGCGAAATGCGGCTCAGGTATGAAGACGACCTGACAAGCAAACATGTTGTAATAATCAACAGCATGAGCCCAAACCCTGACGAAATGCTCCTCGAGTCAGCATTCGCAATCCACGCGGCAAGGCAATTGGGCGCTGCAAGAATCACATTCGTTGCGCCGTATCTTGCATACATGAGGCAGGACAAGCAGTTCCATCCCGGCGAATGCATCTCAGCAAGGGCAATGGCAAAAATCCTTGACTGCGCAGACCAAATAATGGCAGTAGACCCTCACCTGCACAGGATTCGCAGGCTTCAGGACATCTTTCGCGCAAAAGCCAAAAGCATCAGCGCAGACCCTGTTCTTGCAGAATTCATAAGCAAAAACCACCCAAAGGCAATCATTATAGGGCCTGACATTGAGTCATCACAATGGGCAAAAACAATCGCGGATAGCATAGGACAGGAATCCATAATACTTCTGAAAAAAAGATATTCCTCAACAAAAGTCCGCATAATCGTGCACGGAGACCCCTCAAGATTCAAGGGAAGGGACGTGGTGATTGTTGATGACATCATAAGCACAGGACACACAATGATAGAACCAATAAAGCAGCTCAAAAAATTCGGCGCAAAAAAAATCACGTGCATGGGCGTTCACGGCATTCTCGTCGGAAACGCCCTGCAAAAACTGCACAAGCTGGGCGCGCAAGTAATAACCACAAACACAATACAAAATCCCACAACAAAAATAGACGTTTCACCAATAATTGCTGATGCATTATGAAGAAAGCATGCCTCATAGTGCTTGACGGCTGGGGCATAGCGCCGCCAAGCCCGAGAAACGCAATCACATCTGCCCAGCCCAAACGCTTTAGTGCGTTATGGCAGGACAATCCGCATACAATGCTTGACGCCTCAGGCACTGCTGTAGGATTGTTGCCCGGCTTTATCGGCAACTCAGAAGTGGGGCACCTGCATCTCGGCGCAGGCAGACTGGTCAAGCAAGACCTTGCACGCATAATGGACTCAATCAAGGACGGCTCATTCTACAAAAACAAGGTGCTCTTGCAGGCAATGAAGCGCAAGACAGTCCATCTGCTCGGGCTGGTGAGCGACGGCGGGGTCCATAGCCACATAAACCACCTACTTGCACTTATCAAGATGGCTGACAAGTGCAAAGTCAAAAACCTCTACGTCCACGCAATAACAGACGGCAGGGACGTGCCGCCAAAAAGCGCAGTACCATATCTCAAAAAAGTCGAGAAGGAACTCGCAAAACACAACAAAAACTGGAAAATCGCAACAGTCATCGGCAGGTATTACGCAATGGACAGGGACAACAGGTGGAACAGGGAGCACAAGGTATACGACGCAATCGTGAACGGCACAGGACACAGGCACAACACCCCTGAAATTGCAGTGCAGGAAGCATACAATCGCGGAGAAACAGACGAATTCATCTATCCAACAATAATCGAGCCAAACGGACTCGTAAAACCCTGTGACAGCATAATATTCTTCAACTTCCGCTCAGACAGGGCACGAGAGCTGACCAGGGCATTCGTGCAAGGCAGGTTCAACAAGTTCAAGCGCAAAAAAATAATCAACCTGTTCTTCGTGTGCCTCACCCAGTACGACCCCGCAATCAAGGCGCCTGTCGCGTTCCCTCCAGAATACATCAAGAACACCCTTGGAGAAGTCATTTCAAAACACAACATCCACCAGTTCAGGCTTGCAGAAACAGAAAAATGGGCCCACGTGACCTTCTTCTTCAACGGACTCTCAGGAACAATATTCAAGAACGAAGACCGGCTTCTCATACCATCACCAAAAGTCAGCACTTACGACAAGACCCCTCAAATGAGCGCGTTCCAAATAACCAAAAAAGCAATAGAAATCCTGCAATCAAAAAAATACGGTTTTGTCCTAATAAACTTTGCAAACCCGGACATGGTAGGACACACAGGCAAGATTGACGCAACAATACAAGCAATAAAAGCAGTTGATGAATGCCTTGGATACGCCGTGGCCGCTGCACAAAACAACGGCTATAACGTCGTTGTCACCGCAGACCACGGCAACGCAGAACAAATGCTGTATCCCGACGGCAAGGTATGCACTGCGCACACAACAAACAAAGTGCCATTCATCCTGATAAGCACCGAAAAACACAGGCTAAGAAAAATCAAGAAGCCCGCCCTATACCACGTAGCCCCTACAATACTCCAGCTGATGGACATAGAAAGACCAAAGGAAATGGAGCCCGGACTCCTGCGCTAAAACGCAATCAGCGTTGCTCAGACCCTTTCAATCGCAATATTGTGCGCCTCAACATACCTGGCAGCAAAAAACTTCCAGTCAGCAGTAGCCGCAACCCTTTGAGCCATCATCTTGTTCTCCACGCGCTCATGCGTGGTAAATTTGGAATACAATTCCATCATGTCAGCAAGGTCCTTGATGATGTCCGCATCAGACCTGCCAAACCTTTTCAAAACAAAAACCCCGGGATACTTCCCCTGCTTGCATTCCGCGCACAAATACCTCCCAAAACCAGCAAGGTCAGTGGTTATGGAGCTAACGCCAAGCGCGGCTGCCTCCAATGGCGTATAACCCCAAGGTTCGTAAAAAGACGGAAAAACACCCAGATGGCATCCCTGCATTGTTTCATAATAGCTCGTGTCAAGCAAGCCATCAGCACCGGACAAATAAATCGGGTAAAAAACCACTTTTACCTTGTCATCAGGGGAATTGTCAAGCCCTGAGGAATAAAGCGCCTGCATTATTGCATCCTTGTCCTCATCATACAATTCATGCGTGCTCAAAGGAGGATAGCCTTTTCTTCCAATAAAACGCTTAAGCTTCGGCCTTATCTCATGCACGAATTCAGGATCAAGCAGGGTTTCATCAGTCACAGGAGTCTGGCTTGTAAGGAGATAAAGCAGTTTTGTCTTGATGTCCTCCTTTGCATCCTCAACAGACTCCCTTATGTCAAGATAAAAAGTCTTGTTTTCAAGCAAGGAAGGGCGTATTGCCCTGATGTTGCCCGGCACAAATATGAATGCAACAATCGTCCTGCTGTCATTCTGCTTCTTCAAACGCTCGTTCAGTTCAGCAAGAGCCCTGATGTAAATGTCAATCCCCTTGTCCCTGAACTCATACCTGCCTGCAAGAAAATACAATAACGTGTTCTCCAAATCAAACTTCTGGTAGGGAAAATAATAATAAAGCAAGAATTCCTTTATCCTTGACCTGAAAATCCTGTGCCGCACAGACGCCTGCTCAAAAGTTGGAAACTTGTCCATGTCAAGACCGTTGAAAAGCAAAACATCAGGCTTCCTGCCAAGGAATGCCTCTGCCTCAATACCAGTAATCTCGCTCACAGTTGTAAAAACATGCGAGTTTTTCGCGCAAGCCTTCTCAAGCAAGTGCTTTGCCCAACAACCAGCACCCCTCTTCCTTGCTTCCTCATCAGCATTTATTTTGTCAAGCAACTGATAAATGTTCACGTCAGCACTTGCCAAAGCCCTTCCGATTGTTGTTGCGTGCGTAGTAAACACTATTCCTACAGGAATCTTATTCATCCTCAAATAAAGCAGCCCTGCACCAGCAAGCCATTCATGAAAGTGCGCCACGACCCCGTTTTTCCACACGTGCTGCAATTCCTCAATAACCCTTCCAACAGCCCACGCCCAAACAACCGGCTCGTCAAAATCATAATAATCAGTGCCGAGAGAATCAATGCCAAACGCCTCCCACAATTTCCTCTTGATTTCATTCGTATGCTTCGTATAGTTCGCAAAATCAATCAGCAAAACCCTTGGACTCCCCTTGACCAGCCACGTGCCCGTATGCACTTCTATGCCTTCCTTCTTCAATTTGTCAAAGCATTCCTTGCAGTGCTCAGGCGGAACAGACTCCTCAAACGTGCCCATCAACTTGGCAGGAAAATAAGGACCAATAAGGAAATACCTGCTGTCCTTATACCTATTAATCATCTCCGCGGCTTTTGAGGCAACAACAGTATAAATCCCTCCCACCTTGTTGCAAACCTCCCAAGAAACCTCACAAACCACACTCGCTTTTGTCTCAACCATTGCCGAGTAGGGTCAAAACAGAGTATAAAAGCATTTCACACCACTGCAGAATAAGAAACAAAAAGAAAAAATGACACTTACTCGTTCATTCTTGGCGATACCGCAGAGGGCATCATGCAACACCAGCCCTCAACAACAACAGTCTGGTCAGGAGCGCCAAAGAACTTATTGTTCCTGTGATAAATCTCTACACGCATCTCGCCGTCCCTGCACATCTGCGGGTCAATGCTGATTCCTCCAGGACCACCCCTCTGAACAAATACCTCATTGCTCAGGCAGCTTCCCTTCTGTTCAGCAACGTACTCACCGCTGCCAAGGTACGGAAATCCCTGGCCGGTTTCGCCTTTCACGACTTTTCCAGGATAAAGCTTTGGCATGCCGTATGCAGTGTATTTTCCTGTTGCGCCAGTGAACAAGAGCACCAGTCCAACAACAGCAATAACAGCAACAATGCCAAGAATTGCAAGAGCAACTCCCTTACCTTCTTCTGCCATACAATAATCACCTCATTTATTATACATGCATTAGCCCGGTTGTATATAAATATTACTGGAGGGCGCCGTAGGAAGTGAATTTTTTCTGCAAATACTCGTTCTGGAAACGGCCACCGATAAGGCTACATCTTGGCTGCGAAAGCCTCACACAATCATAAAAAGTACCAACAGAACACCGTTGTTCACATTCATCCATTGCACCATACAGGCACTCCCTGCTGCTCATGTATTTCAGCTCAAACCCAGCAGGAAGAACACAGGTCGCAAGCGCAGGAAGCCCACACTGCATTGCAACACTATTCGCGCACTTCACGAAATTCTCGCCCGCATTTGACTTGCTGCATTCCTCAATGCCGTCCCAGTAGCAGGTCTTGCTTAAAGGGTCTGCATCAACCATTGTCAAAGGCAGTTTTTCACGCAAAACCTGCCCCTGTGTGGGAATGCCAAGATAATAATTACCTGACACTTGTCCTCCAACACTCAAATCATTCACGGTAATAACAACAAGCCCCACAATAATCGCAAGAGTCGTTATTGAGAATGCAGTCAGTGCGGTTTCAGTCCTCATTTTTACCTCTCATTTTTGCAGGAATTCCAATGCTCCCGCTAGGTAAAAAAAAAAGAAAAACGAGAAAAAAGCTTGCTTATCTCGCAGCAAGCCTTGTGTTCGGGCAGCACATGCTACCATCGCCAAAGTCGCCCGGGATGCACTGCGCAAACTCTTCATCACTCAATGTCTGCATTTGCAGCCTTCCCATTCTGTCAAGACCTGGCGGGCACGTTGTCTGCCTTGTTGGTTGCCTGTAAACAGCCTGACTACCGCCTACAACCGCAACAGGAATTCCCTCAGGAGTGTAAGGAACGCCCTTCACCCATGTTCCCTCGTACGGATAACTCACGCCACCTCCTTGTTGGTCCCTTACCTGCACTACTGCTCCTCTGGGGGACTCTTCCTGAACGCGATTCCAGCCTCCATAAACCTTGTTGGCTCCCTGGCCCCCATAAGCCATTGACGACACAACTTGCCCTGTCATCTTTCCTGAGAATAGAAGGACAAGCCCGACAACAGCAATCAAGGCAACTATGCCAAGTATCGCTAATGCAATTCCTCGTTCGTTCATTCGCTAATCACCTCTTTTGATTAATCAGTATACAATTATGTGATACTTCACTACTATATAAACTTTACGAAAGGAATCCCAGAAAAGTTATTATTATTAAGAAAAAGAAAGAAAAAAAAGAAAAATTTTACTTTACCGCATTCCTGAAATTACATAACAGCCCGGATAACCCGCAACAGGAACCGCATTCGTCGGCACTGCACGAGCAGAAGCAATGCATACGCTTCCATACGGGCAGTTTCCGCAAACATCACTCTGTCCGCTTGGAATGCTCACCGGAGCCCTCTTTATGGTTGGCGCCTGTGTCGTGTCCATTATGTTCGGCGCTGCACCAACTCCCGGCTCTGTTGCTGCATCCCAAGTTGCATCACCGTAGACCAATGACGGGTCCCATGCTCCACCAGCTGCAACGTACTTTGCTATTGCCTCGCGCGACTGAGTCACTCCGCCATATGTCTCGTACTCATAACCATAGTATGGGTTCTCAACATCAGCGGGTCCTGCAGCAACACCGATTTCGGACTGCCTTGTGTAAATCTTGGGATCGTTAATGCCGCCTGATGAGAACTTGCCAGTCGCTCCAGTGAACAACAACACAAGCCCCACAACTGCAATAACTGCAACAATCCCCAGAATTGCCAAAGCAACTCCGCGTCCTTCGTCTGCCATTTACTATCACCTCGGTTTTTGATACGTGATTATTTATGACGGGTGTGAGTTTACTCCTATATAAATATTTTGATTATTCAGGAGAAAAAAACATAAGAAAATAAAGAAAAAAGCCTTTTTTATTCAGCCTGGCTTGCCCTTACATAGCACGGGTGTGCTGGAGCAGGAACCCAACCGCCACCTTCTGCAATTTTCATGTTCTCAATGCAGGTTGTTCCCTGCGGGCACCTGAATCCCGGCTTTCCTGTCTCATCCCAGCACAATTGTCCGCTGGGCACGTAATACGGCTGCCTGTTGAAGGTGGTGTATTCCCTTGTTCCTGACACACTTTCACCATAGAAAGGAGCGTCCTCCTGCAACGCAACACCCACTGGCTTCTCGGTGTAGAATCCCTCAGGGTAGTATACTGCATCAGGCTGTCCTGCTGTCTGAGGATATCCTCCCTGCGACCTGTCAGTCAAGTACGGGAATTCCTCTCCTGCATGAACTCCGCCATAAACCTTAGGAAGCCCTGCTGAAACCTTTCCTGTTGCACCAGTGAACAAGAGCACCAGTCCAACAACAGCAATAACAGCAACAATGCCAAGAATCGCCATGGCGACTCCCTTTCCTTCCTCTGCCATAGTAGTATCACCTCGTTTGATTATGCTGGTTCAGTCAATCACCTATATAAATGTTTCTCTGAAAAAAAAAGAGGAAAGAAAAGAAAAAAAATAAATGACTACTCGTAATAGCCCTCTGCGTATGCCCTTCCAGCAGGCCTGCAACAGACTATGCCATATGATTCTGTGCTTGGAATGCAATCATCCCTTGCTCCTGCTGCATTAGCTGTTGTTGCAACAAAATAATTCTTGTCAGGGCACGGGTCCCTCTCAAGACCGCCCCATGAAGGTCTGTGCTTGTAATAAGTGCCGCCTTCATCAGCAGGCACAGGGCTGGTGTATCTTGCAGGCTCCTCGCCAACAGGCCTAAGTACTGACTCTCCTTGCCTCATTTCACCGCCATACAAGCCCATTCCTGTCGCGCTCTTAAACAACAGCACCAGTCCAACAACAGCAATCACTGCAACAATACCAAGAATTGCCATTGCAATGCCCTTTTCCTCCATTGAATATCACCTCGTTTAAACAATGATTTTCTTGTTCTGGACACTTCAGTATAAATACTTTACTCTTTAGTTTGCCGCACCAATGGTCCTTCCTATCGGTATTGGAGTTATTTTGACCAAAGGATACCTTGACAACCTTCCTGTCCTGCAACCCCGCAACGTGCAAATCTCTGACCATTTGCACTGTTCTGTTGAAACCCACAACCCGCCAATGCACTTCTCATAAGTATTATTAACACACCTCGCTGTCCCCCTTGTGCACTGTTCATTCCTTCCAACAGCAACATCCCTTGCATACAGCCCAGAGTGGCTGATTGTGAAATAACTCCCCTTCCTCAAAGCACTCGTAATAACTGACGTCCTGTTTCCAACAATCGCGTACGGTCCTGCAAAACTCGTGTTTGTCCTTTTGACATACGTTGGAGAACCCCACATACGGCTGATTGTTATTCCACCACTGATTTTATTATTCATGACCGCAACATCCCTGCCAGCAATGCTCGTGCTGGTTTCAATCAGAAAAGCACTTGCAGAAGAAACAAGAATTAAAACCATAAACACAATACTCATTATTGCGCGCATAAATCCAGAATTATTGTTTGAATATAAAAATAATGTGCCTTTTTTAGAAGCAACATTTATAATAAGCAACATCATTTATTTTTTTTATGGTTGGTGAAGCAAGGTTTCCATTTGGCAAGTACTCAGGCAAAAGCATTGCCCTTGTTGCGCTAACAGATTATCCTTACCTTGCTTATATCTCTGACAAAATAACAACAAACTCCCTTAGACGAGATGTGTGCAGGTTGTTGTTTGCTCTTGACAATTTTGAGCCACAACTGTACTGCGAGGCAGAATGCGGCCAAAAAGCAACAAGATTCTCAATAGCGTACATTGATGGAGGATGGGAAATTGATTATCCATACTGGTTTTGCCAGAACGAAAAATGCTGGAACAAGATTCCAGGAATAGGAGCAAGATGCGAGGAACCCATCAAGTACAGCTCCATGATTCCCTACGCGCTAAACGGCCCCAGACAACAAAGCAGGAAAAAAATTGCAGAATTCCAAAAAATCATGAACCTCGCAGCAGGATTCAAAGGAGTCCTGAATGAACAAAGCGCGCAAGAATTCATTGACGACCTTGTCAGAAAAACAAAAGCGTGATTATTCCTCTTTTTTGAATGAATGAATTAAGAGCAAGATTATTCCAACCGTCAAGGCGCAGTCAGCAACATTAAACGCAGGCCAGAAATGAAAATCAATAAAGTCAGTAACTGTGCCAATGAAAATCCTGTCCAATGCATTGCCCAATGCCCCACCCATTATGAGCCCCCAAAGAACAAAATGCTCCTTCAGCTTGTTATGCTGACAAGAAACCGCAATCACTATTGCAACCCCAATCGCGAGCAAAACAAAAACCCACCTAAACGCCTCAAAGTTAAGCATTCCAAACGCAACACCATAATTCTGGACATGAGTAATGCTCAAGAAAGGAAGCAATGACTCGCTTGCACCAACAGGCAACACATTACGAACCCACAATTTCGTGAAGACATCAAGGATAAGGACAATTAACGCTGTCCAGTAAAGAATGCTCTTTTTTACCGCCATCTTCTTACTGAAAGAGAAATCGGCTCTTCCTCCTTGGGCATTTGCGCACGCTCCAGCCTGTCAAGCTTTGCATTAATGCCATCAAGCAATGCCTTAAGCGTGTCAAGCTTTGCATTCACCACCTGCATTTCCCGAGTCATGTCAAGTGCTGCAGAAGGCGCAGGCATTGCAGGAGCAAACGCAGACGGAGCAGGTGCTGCTTGCCTTCCCATCTCAGAAAACGGTGCTGGTGGAGCCAGCCTAACTTCTTCCATTGACGGCATCTCAGTTAACCCTTCTGACGGCGGCATTGCCATATCAGGCATTTCTGCAGCAGGACCTCGCTCAAGAGCAGGATATTTTCCAAGCTCAAAACCCGCAGGCTCCTCTTTCTTCCAAAACTTCAACTTGTCAAGCAATCCCATAATCTCCTCTTTTTTTTATTCTGCAGGCACAACCATTTTTGCCGCAACACCCTCAGGAAGCATTCTCAACAATTTAAAAGTTATTGTTTCCGGATAAATTATTGCAGTATTGTTCTTAATTGCTTTTAACATTGTTTCATGCTCTGACAAAGGCTTTGCTGCCAATAACGCAAACATTGCACTCCTAAAACTATCCTCAGTTGGATAAATCACGTCCGCTGTTGTTTTTGCAACACTTCTTGCTGTCTTGCCAAGCTTTCCTGCTGTCTTGTCAATAAAAAATTCTTTCGGGCTTTCCGAAACAAGAGCTGTTTTCAACTCATCACTCAACGCCTCAAAGTTCTCCAAAACAACATTATCAGCAACCAACTCCCATTTCAGCACGATAACCTTGTAATACTTGTTTCTTATTTTTCCAAGGTCAGGATAATACTGCCTTATTTGCGCCAAGTCCTTTATCGTGCTTGGAATCTCACTGCTTCTTGCAAGCGTAAAAGCCCCAGCGACCTTTCCATCAATGTCAAGCACGAAAAGCTTTTCATCCTCATAAAAATGATTCTTAAGGTCATTAATGTCCGAAAGCACCCATATTCCAAAAACAACAACCGCAAGCACAACCGCCAAAGAAAAAACAGTCCTAACAACCCCCTTAAGAATTCTTATTGCTGCCCAAACAATCAAAACAGCAATCACAATTCCAACCAACAAACCAATTCCTGACATTAAAACCACCACCTACACAAATGAGTATTTAAACGTTGTTGCGGAACGGCATGCGCTATCCCCTTTTCCCCTCCTCCACAAACAAAGCATGGAATTCATTATACAATTTATGGTTTGGGGGAAGTTGCTTGTGAAATTTTTCCTGCAATTCGTGATACTCCACATCTGGCTTACATATACCTTCACGCGCACATATTCTTTTTGTGTATGCATCAATAACGAATATTGGTTTTCTTCCGGCATATAACAGCATCGAATCAGCAGTCTCAGGCACAGCATCAAATCCCTTCCCAACAAGAACATCAACCAGCTCTGCCTTCAGCCACCCCTCAAAACGCGACATCTCCCTCGTAAACACGCCAATCCCTGCATGCCTCTCAATCCGCGGCTTCAACTCCGAAGAAACCAACAAACAAAGAGCATCATAATCCAAAATTGGTATAATACGAACAAACACGGCGGGTAGTTATAAGGTTGTGGGAAAGGAAGGGGAAGCATAGCATTATAAATAGTTCTTTCATCTAACTTGTTGGGATGAGGGTGCTGGTATTATTTTTGTTGTTGCCCGTGATTCTTACGTGTAGCGTTCTTGCTTTAGATTGTCAGTATAAAGTCAATGAGACTTACGAAGAGTTTGAAGAGGCTTTGGTTATTGAGAACACTTTAATTAAGAGAGCAGACGCTCTAAAAATTACTGATTTTACTTCTGGCGAACAAAGCACTTTTACCGCCCATAACCCAAACGATTTTGAAATTTTTGCCAAGTTTATTTATGCCGTTTCGGGTCATGGTGCTGGCGAAGCCGAAAAAGGTCTTAGAATTCCTCCAAAAAGCTATGCCGTGCTCAAACATTATTGTTTTGATGGTAATGCTTTAGGCGATTGTTCTATTACTCCAGAAAGTGTTACATATTTTGTTGTTAGACCAGAAGTCTTATTCCCCAGAAAAATCAAAGTCTTGAAAACAAAAGAAGTTTGCTCGATTTGTTGCGGAGGCATTACTTGTTTAAATGATGGTGTTAATTGTTCAAACGATTGCGAGTGTGGCGCCGGAATTTGCAACATTGCTCATAAATGTGGCGCCTTTGATGGAATCTGCCCTGCAGGACAATTAAACTGCCGCAACCAAAGTTGTCTGCAACCTTCAACAAAAGGCGGGGGCGAAGCTTATACTTGCGAATGGGAATGCAAGTATGGCGCTAAGGAAAACGGCGTTTGCGCAAACAGGCCTATTGGGGTCTGGGATTTTATCTTGTGCGGGATTGTATTTTTAGGCATTCTTATTGTTATCCGGTTTGTGAAAACGACAGAAATTGATCCTCTTAGAGACACAATTAAGAGATTAAATGAGGAAATTAAGCAAGCAGAACAAAATAAAGAACAATTAATGAAGTATTTCTCCAAAGGAAAAAAGAAAATTAAGCACTTAAAAAATCAGATTAAAAACGCAGAAGGTATTGTTAAAGAAAAATTTGAAAAAGAATTTGCAAAGCAAAAATTAGCATATAAAGAACGACTTAAAGAAATCAGACAAATAGAAAAAGAACTTGATAGAAAGAATAAAAAGTTAGATAAAAGATATAGTGAACTTCAAGATAAATATTTGAAAGAATTAAAATCAGAGTTTGCACCAAGAGAAATAACTACAATTAATGGTTATCCTGCAATCTTAAATCCCCATGGCTATAAATTTGTTCACGAATACAGATATGAAAGTGTATTTGGCAAAGTGCCACACTCATTAGAAATACACCACATTGATAAAAATAAAATGAATTCTAATTTGTGGAACTTAATAGCCATACCGAAACATCAGCACGAAAAACTATTACATGGTAAAATAATTTATGGCAATTGGGATCAAGGCCTTAAAGAGCTAATGAATACGTTAGGCTGGACAAAGAAAGACCTTCCAAAACACATTATCGAGCATATGGAACAATAGAAATTGCGTAACTAATCCCAATCAACTGCTCAAAACTCCAAGAACCATCTCACAAAAAACTAATGAATTAATTTAAATGGTGTGTTGTACGGAAACAAAAATTATTTCTTAATGTAATAAAAGCAAACAAAACACACGCATTTTCCTCCCGTTGTCAGCCAAAACAAAAATATTGCGAGTGCCGGAAATTCACACTGGACAACCGGAAAGTTTGCGTGACGAGAGATTTTGGCACTGGACAAGGACGCGTGGCGTATATAAATGTGTGATTTTGTTAATTTGCTGTGACCTCAAATTACTTAACTCGGAGAAAATGTGCTGCATGTGGCGATCGCCTTTATCTTTATGACGATACACTTTGCTGTCTTTGTTCAAGCGGATTAACTTAGAATTAACTGCTTGCTGCACATTCGTAACCGATTAGTTTAGCTTGTTCTAAGACTGTTTGTGTTGCTTTTTCTTGCTTGTCTGGTGGATACCCGTATTTTCTCAGAACTCGCTTTACCATAACTCTTAGCTGTGCTTGTATGCTCTCTCTAAGTGTCCAGTCTATGCTCACGTTATTTTTGACAGTCTTTACAAGTTCTCGAGCAATATCTCTCAGGGTTTTATCACCTAATACCTTAACTGCACTATCATTTGTTTCCAAGGCATCATAAAACGCTAATTCTTCTTCTGAGAGGTGTAGACTTTCACCACGTTTATTAGCGTCTCTCATTTGTTTTGCTAAATTGATAAGTTCTGATATGACTTGTGCAGTTTCAATACTTCTATTCTGATAACGCTTTATTGTTTTTTCCAGCATTTCGGCAAAAGATCTTGATTGAATAAGATTTTTCTTTGCACGAGTCTTAATTTCATCATTAAGCAATTTTTGTAACAACTCTAATGCAAGATTCTTATGTGGCAATCCTTTGATTTCTGCCAAAAACTCATCAGAAAGAATTGAGATGTCTGGTGTTTTAAGTCCAGCGGATTTGAAAATATCCACTACTTGTTCTGAAGCCACTGCTTGTGAAATTATTTGTCTTATTGCAGTGTCCAATTCTTCTAATGTTCTGCCATTTGGAGACTCAGTCTTAGCCAGTGCTAACCTTACTACCTGGAAAAATCCAACCTCATCACGAATTTTTAATGCTTCTTCATGCGGAACTGCAAGAGCAAATGCCTTTGAAAGTTCAGTGACTGCTTTCAGATATCTTGCTTTACCATCTTTTTGAGCAAGAATATGGTTCATGGCTGCAGGAAGATTTGCAAGAATTGCTTTTGGTGTTCCTAACAATTTTGAATAATTAAATCCATGGAACATTGTTTGAACAATTTCGCACTTCTCTTGCATGACTGCTACAGCTTCCTCTTGAGGAATACCAACATGTTTACGATCACCCAGAGTATAGTCAGCAAGCGCTAATTTCAACTGGTCAGCAATACCCAAATAATCCACAACTAAGCCACCTGGCTTGTTTTTGAACACCCTATTAACACGGGCAATTGCTTGCATCAAACCATGCCCGCGCATAGGCTTGTCAAGATACATTGTGTGCAAAGAAGGAACATCAAATCCAGTTAGCCACATATCACGAACAATAACTAAAGTAAGAGGATCATTTTCATCCTTCATACGATCAGCCATTTTCTCTCTCTTTTTCTTATTACGAATGTGCTGCTGCCATTCCACAGGATCACTGGCAGAACCAGTCATAACTACCTTCAAGAAACCCTTTTCGTCATCCTTATTATGCCACTCTGGGCGCAGTTTGATAATTGCATTATACAAATCAACACAAATGCGTCTGCTCATGCAAACAATCATCCCTTTGCCTTTGAGCGTTTCCAATCTCTTCTCAAAATGATTAACAATATCTTTGGCAATGAGCTTAACTCGTTTTTCAGTTCCAACAACAGCCTCAAGCCTTGCCCAAGCAGTCTTCAATTGTTCTTTTCTTTCAGTTTCTTCACCTTCTGTCACTTCTTCAAACTTAGGATCAATCTTAGGAACCTCTTCTGGCTTTAATTCAAGCTTTGCTAACCTGCCTTCATAGAAAATACTGACTGTGGCACCATCTTCAACAGCACGCTCAATATCATAAGTGTCAATATAATCTCCAAATACTGCAGGAGTATTTCTATCTGCTTTTTCAATAGGTGTTCCAGTAAATCCAATAAATGATGCATTAGGTAAAGCATCGCGTAGATGCTTTGCAAGACCATCTATAAAATCATACTGGCTTCTATGTGCTTCATCAGCAATAACAACAATATTTCTTCTGCTTGATAATAAAGGGTGCTTATCACCTTTAACCTCTGGCAAAAACTTCTGAATTGTTGTAAAAACAATACCTCCAGAAGCAACCTTGAGTAAGTTTCTCATCTCTGTTCTAGTGTTAGCTTGTTTTGGTTTTTGTCTCAATAATTCACTACAATTACTAAAAGTATCATAAAGCTGATTATCAAGGTCATTACGGTCATTAATAACAACTATTGTCGGATTCTCCAGCTCAGGCTGAAGTACAAGCTTGCCTGCATAAAATACCATTGTAAGACTTTTACCAGAACCTTGTGTGTGCCAAACAACACCACAACGCTTATCTCCCTTGGCACTTGTAGCCTTAATCGTTGCCTCGACTGCTTTATTAACAGCGTGGTATTGGTGATACCCTGCAATTTTTTTGCTAATCTTTTCATGATGTTTTTCAAACAGAACAAAATTTTTGATAATGTCTAAGAAACGTTGTTTCTCAAACATGCCTTTAAGCATTATGTCTATTTGTAATGCATTTTTGGGGGCAATCGTCTTTCCATCAATTGTTTTCCAAGGCATAAACCATTCCTTGTTTGATGTGATTGTTCCAGCGCGAGCAATTAATCCATCACTTGCAACAAGAACTTCATTGAACTGGAACAATGAAGGAATTTCTTGTTTGTATGTTTGGAATTGAGTAAATGCTGATTCCCATGTTGCCTTTTCATCAGCAGGGTTCTTAAGCTCAATAACTGCAAGAGGCAAACCATTTACAAACAGAACAATATCGGGACGCCGGATATTGTTGTTTTCAATAACAGTAAACTGATTTACTGCCAAAAATTCATTATTATTTACATTTTCAAAATCAAACAACCAAGCAATATCCTGTTTGATACTCCTATCTTTTTGTCTGTATTCAACAGGCACGCCATTAACAAGTAATTTATGGAAATAGTGATTATTTGCAACCAAGTTCTGGCTTTCAGTCCTTAAAACTCGCTTAACTGCTTCTTCAATTGCTTCTTTTGGAATGTTCTTGTTTATTCTTTCCAGCGCATCTCTCAATCTACCAACCAAAACAACCTCAGAATACTTTCTTTCCTCGCGCGGTCCGCCTTCTGAAATATCGGGCCCATACAGCACAGAATACCCCATTCCTTTCAGTACTTCAAGGCACTCTTCTTCAACAGCTGATTCAGTGATTATTTTTGGCATTTTATTGTGTTATCTGAACACGCCTTTATTTTAAATATCTCTTTTGCTTTGTCTTTGTAAATAAATAAAAACATAAATGCACCAATTATTATATATGTACAAATTTTAATGCTCTCTGGTGCGAAAAATCCTTCTTTGACAGATATAAAGAAATAATAACTTACTAAATGAATTATGCCGCCTATTAAGAAAAACCACACCATGATACAGGCAGTTGAATAAATTATTGAGTGTAACGTTTCTTGTTTTGTTGGTTTAAGGGGAACTTTCTTTTTCATTTAAATTTCCCCCAGTTCAACCACTGACCACAGTTAGGACACTGTTGATTATTGCTTGTAACAGGATAATTGCATCTTGGGCATTTTCCGTGTTTTCTGCTTAAAAGCCATCCAAGCAATGCAAGCCCGCCAATAGTCCATAGTAATGTCTTTGTTTCTTTATCCATGCTTGACCTCAATAGGAACCCTTATCTTTCCAGACATTAGTTTTGGCAAAAGTGAGTCGCGGATTTGTGACAGGTTCTTGCTCTCAAAACAAGACCTTGCAATTTGATTGAATATTGGTTTAATTATTTTATTAAATGCATTCATTGTATTCCCCGAGGGTATTAATATCTCGAACATGTTTATGTTATTTTTGTTTATGTGTTGCTGTGCTCCGCCTGTTTGGCTTGAAATTATTTTTTTAATATTATTCTTAATCCAAAAATAAATGTATTCTGATTGTAATTTTTCAGATTCTATTATGCCAACAACTGACTGATTTGCGCAAGTATCTATTTCGATTCTGCTTACTTGTCCAAGAGTTGCTCCTGTGATGGCAAGAACGGTTGTTCCTTTTGGGAGAAGTTTTGTCGCTGAATTATTGACCGCACTTTCAGTAATGAGTGCAGTTGGTTCTATTATTCTGAATTCGTTTATTTTTCCAGAATTGATCCATGGAATATTGCCGTTTTCCCAATACTCTTTATTAGTGGTGCTTGGTGTTCCACCGAGGACTGTGCTTAGTTCATCTCCTATCCTTGATACTTTCCACCCCCTCGGTATCTTTCCTAATTCCGAATCAACCATCTCCCCGCCTGAGCTTTTGTAAGGCTTTCCTTCTTCATTTGGAAATTCAAAATCAACAAACCAATGCTTGAAAATTGCCTGCCCGATTGCTTCAAGAGTTTTGTTCATTTGTTGATTAAGCTCAATCTTGCTGTCGAGATCGGAGAGGATTTTGGCAATACGTTGCTGTTCTGGTTTGATTGGAATTGGTATTGACAAATCGCCTAGTGTGCCTAAATAAATCCCTGGTTGTCCTGTAGGGTTGATATTAGCATAAAGTATTTGCTTAAATCTTTTACTTGTTAGCCAGTAAAATAAATATTCTGAATCTAAGCTAGGTGCGCATCTAAGAACTGCAATACTTCGTTGAAGAGAAAATGGTAAATTGTTTTTTCTGACAATCGCTGCATTTCCTACAGTCCCGACTATTGTTAAAAGTACATCGTTTTCTTTTAGTTCATAAAACTTGTGGATCTTTTTATAGTCTTCTTCAGTGATATATGTGCAATTTGTAAAATCAATATTTCTGTATTTGATGTCTGAAGCGCCAGCAATGAATTTAATTCCTTTATTCACTCTTTTAGGGGGGTTGTGCGAACCATCTTTTAACAAAGTCAAATAATCTTTTAGTTTTCCAAGAGTCCAATCTTCAGGAATCATTCCTATTTCAGTTTGTTTAAATTTTGTTTTTTGCTTTTCCATTTTTAATTTTCCCTAATCTTCTATAGTATCTTATCACAATAAGAATGAATATGTCAAAAGTTAGAACAAAAATGTGACCAAAAAATAAAATGTAATTATATGGACTTCCCACCTTAATACCTTTAATAGTTAAAATAAATGAATAAATGAATACAGATACTGAAATTAATGATAGAATTACAAAAAGCCACAAGTAAGGGATATACCAAAAGTCACTAAGTTTATTCTTTTTTGTATATACGACAGATTTTGTAGCTTGATTTTTAAAAGAAATAAGAATATGTATGTACACTGACATTATGGCAACAACTATTGTAAAAATTATAACCATCCAAATATTCGCTTTGTAGAATATCAGGGTGATTAATGGAATCCATAATAAAAGGTAATGTGCTTTCTGCGCGTCTGTTAGTGTGTCCGGCACATTAAGATCATCCATTTTTTCCTGCCTCTTGCAATCTCATTTGTTGTATTTTATATTAAGTCCTTAAATTCCTCCAAATTAACAGCTCTTCCACCATTTGCATTTACTCTTGCCTTCAATGTTTTATCATTTGTTACGAGTAAAATTCCCTTTTTAATAGCGACTTCTCCAATTAAAGCATCTTCGGCGTGATTTGGGTTTTGTTGTCGTATCTTATCTAGTGCTTTTGTATCTCCTAATTTAGCTTCCCCTAATCTGGAAGTTCCTGAAATAAATGATTCGGTGGGTAGAATTATCGGCTCAAGTTTTGTTAAATTCAAAGTCAGTATTTTGCGTTTTTCTTCATCTGGGCATCTGCTTACTTGGTCTGTTTGTATGTGTGTGGCATAAAATACAAATTTATCGGATTGTATGATTTTATCAATATCTATTTGTCCTTCAGCAATCTTATTTAAAACATCATTATCAAACATCACTCTGATTTTGTCTTTACTTTGCTTAAGAGATTTAACTAATTCTTCTTTTCTTTTTTTAATGTTTTTTTTGTAAGAATAGTAAATTCCTTCTAATACGCCGATGCCTTTGTACATGTCCTCTTTAACAAATTGCTTGTCTCCTAGATAAATGCCAAGTACGTTGGTTGATCTATATTTTCCAAAACTTTTTCTGAATGTAATTATGTCTAAATCATCCTCTCCAAATAAATTACTAAGAAAGTTTCGTGTTTCTATAAACCAGCTTGTGCATTTTTGTTCTGGTTCTGGAGAGTCATCCACACTACCAATACCGACTGGGTGTGCTTGAACAGCAAGATTTTTACCTCTCTCAATCAATTCTTCAAATATCTCGCAATCTTGCTCAAACTGGTTATTCCCCATCTTACACCTTAAACCCAATTCCTCCCAAGTTCTTCTTTATTTCTTCGTCTAGTTTTTTTCCTTCTTCCATTTGCTTTGCCAGTTCTGTAGTTAGTTTCTTCATCTTTTCTTCAAAGGCTTCTGTGTCTTCTTCCTCTTCTTCAGCGCCAACATAACGGCCAGGAGTTAGAATGTGGCCTTGTTTTCGGATTTCATCAATTTTTACTGATTTGCAGAATCCTAAGATATCATCATACTTTCCGCCTTCTCCTCTCCAGGCATGATAAGTTGATGCTATTTTGGTAATCTCTTCAGTTGTAAGTTCTCGATGTCGTCTATCAATCATTACTCCCATTTTGCGAGCATCAATAAACAGCACTTCTCCTCTTCGATCTCTGAATTTGCTGTTTTTCTTATCTCTGGCAATAAACCATAAACAAGCAGGAATCATTGTGTTATAGAACAATTGTGAAGGCAAAGCAACCATGCAATCAACAAGGTCTGCTTCAATTATTTTCTTCCTAATTTCGCCCTCGCCAGAAGTATTAGAACTCATTGAACCATTAGCTAATACAAAACCAGCAATACCAGTTGGTGCTAAATGATGAATAAAGTGTTGCACCCAAGCAAAGTTTGCATTGGAAGGTGGCGGAACTCCAAACTTCCAGCGAACATCTTCTCTTAATCTTTCACCACCCCAATCACTCATGTTAAACGGTGGATTCGCAATTATGAAGTCGGCTTTCAAGTCTTTATGCAGATTATTATGAAATGTGTCGCCCCATTGAATGTTTGCATCTATTCCACGAATAGCAAGGTTCATTTTTGCAAGGCGCCAAGTGGTCTGATTACTTTCCTGACCATAAATGGAAATATCGCCTATTCGACCACCATGTGCCTGGACAAATTTCTCTGACTGAACAAACATCCCGCCAGAACCACAACAAGGGTCGTATACTCTTCCCCTATATGGCTCAAGCATTTCAACGAGCACTCTGACAATGCTGCTTGGAGTGTAAAACTCACCGCCTTTCTTTCCTTCCGCATTAGCGAATTGGCCTAAGAAATACTCATAAACTCTTCCAAGTATATCCTTAGAGCGATTCTCAGTATCCCCCAACCCAATCGTTCCAATCAAGTCGATAAGCTCGCCAAGACGTTGCTTATCAAGAGCCGGACGAGAATAATCCTTCGGCAACACTCCTTTAAGAGATGCATTATCCCTCTCAATTGCAATCATTGCATCATCAATCAGCTTGCCAATAGTGGGTTGTTTTGCATTTTGCTGTAAAATAGACCATCTTGCTTCTTTAGGAACCCAAAAAATATTCTGAGCGCGATACTCATCTGGATCTTCAGGATCTGCGCCTTTCTCCTGCTCTAATTGCTTTCTCTTCTCCTCAAAAGCATCAGAAATATACTTCAAAAATATTAGCCCAAGAACAACGTGCTTGTATTCAGCAGCGTCCATATTGCTACGTAATTTATCAGCCGCTTGCCACAACTTTGATTCAAAGCCAAGATTTGCGCCGCTTGTGTTTTTTTGTTTAGTCAATGGTTTTCACCACCTTTCGGTTTATACCCCAATTCCTTAATCGCTTCATAGAATATGGCAGTTGGACTCAGATTCTTTTCTTTCATCCATCGGCTTATGTCTTTTGTTATCCTGATATTCATTATCACTGACTTTCTATGGTTTTCACGTTTTACACAATTATTGATGTCCATTCACAACACCCCTTGTATTTACTTGTGTAAATACTGGCGTCTTTATAAGACTTGTGCTTTTAACTTTTATTTGCGTATAAAAAATGGAACAATGTCCAATGTTGTTGCGCTTATCATTCCTGCTGTCCCAATTATAAGTAAGATTGATTGTATGGTTGTGCTTAGTATTCCCCATATTGTGCCGAGTTTTTCTTGCATTTTCGGTCCGAGAGCCAAACCGTCAGTATCAGCAAATATTATTGAAACAAAGATTGCGTACAATACAAAACATATCAGAAAAATATTCGCAGACCAATCGCGCCATTTTGCCAGAATCTTGACTTTAGGCTTTTTTAAAATCCAGAATCCAATGTATGCGCTTAGTATTTCTATTAGTCCACCCCCTAATGAAAAAAATGCATAAGAAAGCGGGTTTAGTTTGGTTGTGATTCTTGTTTGCTTGGGACCGTTATCTCCATAAACCCAAGACAAAGTAAGATTTTCATTACCGGAACCAAGGGCGAAAATCACTGCTGTTGCGCTGTGGCCGAATTCGTGCAAATAAGGGTATATTTTAGCATATCCCAACATAATAATTGCGATCAAGACCAAACTTGTGACAAATGCCTTAATAAAAGTGGATTTGTACTTTTTAAAGAAGAACATTGGCTGGTTAAAACAAATCATTGTTTCTTTTTACCTTCTTCCACAAACAAAGCATGGAATTCATTATACAATTTATGGTTTGGGGGAAGTTGCTTGTGAAATTTTTCCTGCAATTCGTGATACTCCACATCTGGCTTACATATACCTTCACGCGCACATATTCTTTTTGTGTATGCATCAATAACGAATATTGGTTTTCTTCCGGCATAAAGCAGCATCGAATCAGCAGTCTCAGGTCCTATGCCCTTCAATGACAATAATTCCTCGCGCAACGGCTCCAAATCCTGCTTAAACATTCGTGAGAAACTTCTGTGCTCTTTCAGAACGTGCCTGGCAAACAATTGCAGTCTCTCAGCTTTCTGGTTATAATAGCCCGACGAGCGTATTAATTGTGCCAATCTTGCGCGCGGCATTGAGGCAAGCCTGCGCAGACTCATTGCTCTGGCTGAAAAAAGGTTATCAAGAGCTTTCTCAACATTCTTCCAAGCAGTGTTCTGAGTAAGTATTGCTCCAACACAAATCTCAAGCATTTCATCCTCACTAAGCTTTCTTGACTTGTTGCTAGGATGATAACCCATATTTCTTGTCGGCCACCAGCCCTGAGGACCGTGCTTGGCAAGAAGATGCTCATAAAGCGATTTTATCTGCATAACCAAAAAGCAACCAAGACTTTGCTTATATAATTTCCGAGATTCAGTCACCAAAAAAAGCCAGAATCCTATGAATTCCGGAAATTCACACTGGACATCCAAAAAGTTTGCGTGACGATAAAAATTTACCACTGGACACAGGGACACAGCGTATTTAAACAAAGGCCATCAGCACTATACAAAGCTTTATATATTGGGAATATACACCAAATAAACTTGGTGTATATGT
>JAWAAW010000009.1:0-41495 GCA_038884975.1 Candidatus Woesearchaeota archaeon | reverse complement strand
GGCAAATTTTATCCTTCCACTTATTATATTCTGTGGTTGTAAAATATCGAAAATTTACTTGTTTTGCATATTTCTCTAAAGAGGACAATAATTCATTGTTAGAAATTCTAAACCTCTTTGCTTTCATATCAAATTTGAACGTGTCAGCACTCATATTTTTAATAACTTTATGTAGAGATATAAATGTTTCGTTAAGCCCCCGAAAATTATTGCAACTAACAACTATTAAGCGAGATAAATGTTCACTTAACATACCTATTTAGGATAAGAAGCGAGATTTTATATAGTTGATCTTCATAATAGACTATATGGCCGATAATGGCAGAAGTTATTCTCCAGAAGAAAAGTATGAACTGATTGGCAAGCTGATTGAGGAGGTAAAACTCAGAAGGTATTCCTATCAAACAGGAAAGTCCTATATTTCTATAGTGAAGGATTTTTTTATCTTCAGGCAAAACGCTAAGAGAGTTTCTGCTATCCTACACAACCAAAAGCAAATCAACAATGAGGTCTGCTTATTTTGCTCTGAAATTCTTTCATGAAAACGTACTAAATACCAGATTTGAAGAAAAACTTCCACTCGCGAGAAAGTCGTTGAAACTGCCTTTAGTTTTGAGCAAAGAAGAAATAAACAAGATGGTAGAAGCTACAAACAATTTGAAGCACAAGCTTGTTATTATGTTTCTTTATTATGCTGGCTTGCGTCTGGATGAAGCAAGAAACCTCAATTGGCAAGATATTGATTTTGACAGAGAAATAATCCATCTAAAAACAGCAAAGGGGGACAAAGAAAGGATTGTATTCCTTCATAAAAAACTGATTGATATGCTGAAAATGTATGGAACCAAGGAAGAAGGCCCAATTTTTGTTTCCCAACGTGAAGGAAAATACAACAAGCGGACAATCCAACAGATTGTCAAATTTGCTTCCAAGAAAGTAGGAATAAAGAAGAAAATTACGCCTCGTACGCTAAGGCATAGTTTTGCGACCCATCTTTTGGAATCCGGCGCTGATATCCGTTACATCCAACAATTGCTGGGTCATAAAGATTTGAAAACGACACAAATCTACACGCACGTGGCGAATAAAGACATTAAGAAACTTGCAAATCTGCTTTAGAGTTCTTTTAATTAGAAGATTAATTGCCTACAATAAGTTAACAGAACCTGTTTTCACAAAGTTTTTTATAGCTCGGGCTTAGTCTGTGTGCCGATGAAAGAATATGATGTGATAATCGTGGGTGCTGGGGCTGCTGGCCTGACTGCGGCAATTTACACGTGCAGGAAACGCCTCAAGACTGCAGTCATTTCTGTTGACATTGGCGGACAGATGAATCTTACCACGCATATTGAGAATTATCCTGGTGTTGAGCCAATGGCAGGCGCAGAGCTTGTGCAGAGGTTCAAGAAAAATGCGCTTTCGTTTGGTGCAGAATTCATCATGGGCAAAGTGGCAAGAATTGACAAGGAAGGAAATGCATTCAAGGTCTTGCTGTCAAATAATGATGTTTATCAGGCAAGGGCGGTTATTCTTGCTTTTGGTGCTGTTCCGCGTGAGCTCGGCATTCCTGGCGAGAGCAAATTCCTTGGCAGGGGGTTGAGCACTTGCGCCACGTGCGATGCGCCATTGTACAAAAACAAAGTTGTTGCAGTCATTGGCGGAGGAAACTCTGCAATTGAGGGAGCGCTTGAGCTCGTGCACGCAGGAGCCAAGCAGGTTTATCTCGTCCATCGTAGGAATGAGTTCAGGGGCGATGAGGTTAGCGTTGAGAAAGTCAAAAAGGAAAAATGCATCACCATAATAACTCCTTATGTGCCTCTTGAGATTGTTGGTGACAAGTTCGTGACAGGACTCAAAATAAGGAACGTGGAAACGAACGAGGAAAAACTTCTTGCTGTCAACGGCGTGTTCAAGGAAATCGGTTACGCTGTTGATGTCACTCCTGTCAAGCACTTGGTCAAAATCAACGAAAAGAACGAGATAGTGATTGATGCGAACAACTGCACTTCTGTTCCCGGCATTTTTGCAGCTGGTGATGTCACGACAGTTCCTTACAAGCAGGCAGTGATTTCTGCGGGTGAAGGCGCAAAAGCAGCGTTGTCGTGCTACAAGTACCTTGTTGGCGACAAGGCAGTGATGGTTGACTGGGAAAAGAAGAAGTGATTCTGCGGAAAACTTTATATACGCACCTTCTGACGTCATTTGCATGGCTGGTTACAGGTTCCTTGAAGGCGTTGTGACAGCAGACCTTGCATTTGAGGCTGTAGGAAAGGACTTGAATGACTTGTTCACGAATGCAGCGCTTGCAGTGTTTGAGTCGCAGGCAAAGCTTGAAACAGTTGAGCCAAAAGTGACAAAGAAAATTGTGATGGAGAATGAGGACATTGGTCAGTTATTGTTTGAATTCCTTAATGAGATTATTTTTTTCAAGGACGCAGAGCAGTTGATATTCAAAACAGTGAAAGTTGCAATAACCAAAAATAAGGCTTACAAGCTTGTTGCTGAATTAAAGGGTGAAAAGATTGACCCGAAGAAGCACAAGCTCGGCAATGACCTGAAGGCAGTTACGATGCACATGTTCAGTGTTGAGGAAACGCCAAAAGGCTGGAAGTGCAGGGTGGTGATAGATATATGAGCAATGAGGAAGGCGCAGGGCAGGAAAAAAAGCCTGAGCTTCCAAGCCGGCCAAGCGGACGAACAGCTGCTGTCAAGGTCAGGGAAAACGTATGGGATATCCCCCCCACATTTAAGCAGGGAATGCTTGTTCCCGGAAGGATTTTTGCGAGCGACAAGCTGATGAATGAAATGGATGAGCAGGTTTTTGACCAGCTGACAAACGTGGCTTGCTTGCAGGGTATTGTGAAGTTTGCCTACTGCATGCCAGACGCGCATTCAGGATACGGCTTTCCCATAGGCGGTGTTGCTGCATTTGACCCTGAAAAGGACGGGGTAATCTCGCCGGGTGGGATTGGTTTTGATATTAATTGCGGAATGCGCCTTGTGACAACAACACTGACAGAAAAGGATGTGCTGCCGAAAATCAAGGAGCTTGTTGACACGTTATTCAGCCGCGTTCCTGCAGGTGTTGGTTGCAAGGGATTCCTGAAGCTCAACAATTCTCAATTCGCTGAAGTAATGAAGGCAGGCAGCAAGTGGTGCATTGAGCAGGGCTATGGTTGGGATGAGGACCTTGAGCACACAGAAGATTCAGGATGCATTTCTTGGGCAAATCCTGACAAGGTCTCAAGCAGGGCAGTGCAGAGGGGAATCAGCCAGCTTGGCACTCTCGGCTCTGGAAACCATTATCTTGAAATCCAGGTTGCAGAAAAAATATTTGATGAAAAAACAGCAAAAAAGTTCGGCATAACAAGCCCTGACCAGGTTTGCGTGATGGTGCATTGCGGTTCAAGGGGGTTTGGGCATCAAGTGGCGACTGATTATTTGCAGGTTTTCCTGAAAAAAATGAAGGATTATGGCATCAGGGTGCTTGACAGGGAGCTTGCCTGCGCGCCTTTCAACTCAAAAGAGGGGCAGGATTATTTTCAGGCAATGGCGTGCGCTGCAAATGCTGCTTTTGCAAACAGGCAGGTCATACTGCACAGGATAAGGGAGTGTTTTGAAAAAGTATTCAACATCCCTGCTGATGATTTGGGAATGCATTTGGTTTATGATGTTGCGCACAACATTGCAAAAGTGGAAGAGCACAATGTTGATGGCAAAAAGAAAAAACTGGTTGTGCACAGGAAGGGCGCAACCCGTTGTTTTGGGCCTTCAAGGAAAGAGCTTGCGCCGTTCTGTCGTGATACTGGGCAACCGGTTATTGTTGGCGGCAGTATGGAAACAGGCTCATTCCTTTTGCTCGGCACTGACAAGGCATTGGAAGAAACTTGGGGAAGCACTGCCCACGGTTCTGGAAGGACAATGAGCAGGACAAAAGCCAAGCATATTGTTAGGGGGGAGCAATTGCAAAAGGAGATGGAAAAGCGTGGCATTTACGTGCGCACAGTCTCGTTCTCAGGACTTGCAGAAGAGGCAGGTTTTGCTTATAAGTCAATCTCAGAAGTTGTTGATGTTATGCACAAGCTCGGCATTAGCAAAAAGCTTGTCGGCTTCAAGCCAATTGGAAATGTCAAGGGCTGATGCTTTACAATCCCGCAACAACCTTTATAAGCATCAAAACGTGTGTTTTTCCTGTGAGTGAGGGTGTTCTAGCCGTCTCGCTCAGGCAGAAATGACAGACGAACAGAAACAAGCGCTTAAGACATTGTATGGTCATGAATTTGGCAGGATAGTCCGAAAGCTGGGGCAGGGAGGGCTTGGTGCTGCTTATCTTGCAGACCTGACAAATCCGTTGCATGTTCTTGCAAGCAGGATTACTCACGGTGAGGAAAACCCGCGCCTTTTCGGGCTTGAAGACATTCCTTTTGATGAGGCAAATCCTGCGCAAATCAGGAATCCAGAGCATCGCAAAAGGATTCATGATGCTGCACAAGGCTATTTCACACAAATTGGTCCTCCGCACGAGACAAAGCCGCAGGCAGCTCTTGAGCAGTATTCTGTCCTGCTTGAGCACATCGACCCTGTCTTGATAAGGCAGCAGCGCAATGGACAGATTCCTGTTGTTGTTAAAGTGCTTAAGCAACGCTCAGAATCAGACAAGGACCTTGAAAAAATGCTTAATGAGGATGCCAGAAACCGCTTCTTGCAGGAGGCAAGAATACTGAAAAAGCTCAATCACAAGAACATTGTGCGCACTTTTGGCATTGTTGATGCTTATGCAGTTGGCACGTGCCTTTTGCTTGAACACATTGATGGCATTGCTTTGGACGCGTACCTGAACGCCCAGCCTGACCGAAGGATAGCCCCGCAAAAGGCATCAGAAATAATGGCGTCACTCTTGGAAACTGTTGATTACATGCATGGTCAGGGAGTGATTCACAGGGACATAAAACCATCAAACATTATTCTAAGGCCTGACTTGAGTCCTGTAATAATTGATTTTGGGATTTGCAAGGACATTGATACCAGCATGACAATGGCTGGTACGCGCATGGGAACCCCTGGCTACATGGCTCCAGAAGTTGCTAGGGAGGGAATTACTGAAAAAACAGCCACTCCCCTGATTGATGTTTATGCGCTTGGCACGATTTTTTTTGAAATGCTTGCAGGAAGGCGGGCTTATGAGGGAAATATTGACGAGATTATGCAAAAGGTTGCCGGTAAGAGGCATCCTACACGGCTTACTGAGTTTGCAGGAAGCATTTCTGACGAGCTTGTTTATCTTGTTGAGGCAGCAAGGGCAAAAGACCCTGAAAAAAGGCTCACGATGGAGCAGTTCAGGCAAGGGCTTGATGAAATCAGGGAAAAAAAGCAGTACAATAGGCCTGCTCCGCGTGATTCCACAACAATCGTCCTGCTTAAGGAGCGCGCAAGGGCTGGTGCTCGCAAAAAAACAAGCGCAATGCAGGAAGAGGAGCTTTCTGAAGAGCTCAAGTCGCGCATTCTTGACGACCGTTTGAAGGACGTTCAGTCAAAAATTGAGGTTGGGCTTTACGAGCCTGCAAAAAAAGAATTGGAAGACCTCCTGAATTGTGCAGACAGTGATACAAGGCAAAGGCTTGAGGGTATGATGGCAACAGTTATAAAGGAGCTTGCAAGGCAGGCAGCAATCAGGCACATTGAAGAAACAAAACGGCGCCTCAAGGACAAGGACGTTCTGGGTGCAGAAGGAATGCTTGACGAGGCAAAAAATCACATACAGCAATTGCCAGAAAAAGAATTTGAAACGCTTCACGCAGAATACCGGAAGATTTCCGATGATTATGACACAAGATTCCGTATGGGAGCCACTGCCATTAAGTCATTACGTGGCGCTATTGAAAAAGTCAGGCAGCAGGTTTTTGATCTTTGTGAGCAATACTGCAGTAGAAAGCACGTGGCTCCTGAAAGCCTGAGCAGTGTTATTGAACCGCTTGTTAATGCTGAAAAGCTTGCTTCAGCAATTGCTGGAGTGAAGGAATTGCCGGTTTATCACCAGCTTTGCAACGAGTCTACTGCTTTGAGAAATTCCTTGCAGGTGCTTCATGCATACTGTTCTGCCCATTCTGAGCTTGCAAGAATAAGCAATTCCTGCGGACAAATGCTCTCGCTGGCAAATCCTCCAAAAGAAAACGTGAACGGGCTTGTTGCCGGTTTTGAAAGCCTTAAAAAACTGATTGACCAGATAGAGCCTTGCAAAAAAAGCAGGCTTTACGAAACAATCAGTGCAAGAGTAAAAGAAGTGCACCACCAGCTTGAGGCATTAATAAACAAAGTATAAATAATACTTCTGGCACGCTTCTGTATTAATGAAGGAACTTCTATTTGGCACAGCAGGGATTCCATTAAGCACAAAAGCACAGGGAACAATTGAGGGAATAAAACAAGTGCGAATTCTTGGTCTTGATGCGATGGAGCTTGAGTTCGTGCAGAACGTTAACATTTCTGAAAAAATGATTACAGAAGTCAGGAAGACGGCAGAACAGGAAAATGTTGTTCTTACCTGCCATGGTCAGTATTATGTCAATCTTGCATCGCCAGAGAAGGCAAAGGTTGAGGCGAGCAAAAAAAGAATGTGGCTTGCAGCAAAAACAGCAGCTGACTGCGGGTGCTGGAGCGTAGTGTGGCATATGGCATTCTACCAAGGCCAGCCAAAAGAAAAAGTGTTTGAACAGGTGAAAACTGTTGTGAAAGAGCTTGTCAAAAAGCTAAAGGATTATGGCAGCAAGGTCTGGGTTCGTCCTGAAACAACAGGCAAGCAGTCGCAATGGGGTGACCTGAATGAATGCATCAGGCTCGCTCAGGAAGTTGAGCAGGTTTTGCCGTGCATTGACTTTGCCCATATGCATGCAAGGGAAGGCAAGAACAATTCGTTTGATGACTTCAAAAACAATCTTGCACTGGTGGAAAAAGGGCTTGGCAAGGAAGCCCTTCAAAACATGCACTGTCATGTCTCAGGCATAAACTACACAGAAAAAGGAGAAAGAAACCACCTCAACCTGCCACAAAGCGACCTAAAATACAAAGAACTCCTCAAGGCATTAAAGGAATTCAAGGCAAAAGGAGTAATCATATCAGAAAGCCCAAACATTGAGGGCGATGCATTGATGATGAAAAGGGAGTGGGAAATTATTAGCTGATTAGTGCCTTTTTCCAAACGTTTTGTTCTAAGTATTCGTTATGCTTTAGGGCAATATTTTTCCAAAATGCCTTGAAGACTGTGCTGTACCATTGAGTTGCTGATTTGTCCTCAATGATTTCAATGCGCAAAGGATGTTCGTGCCAGTAGACTACAACAACTTTGTTATCATAAAGCCAGGCGTCAGTGCTGACAAAATTATATTCAGCAGGCACCCATTTGATGTTCCCTGCGGTGTATCTTATAAGCGAGGCAAAAAAACAGGTTGCAGAGGCAAAATCAGAGCTTGCAAATGCAAAGTCCAAAATTAATTCAATTAACCTTAACTGTGCTTCTTCAGACATTCGTGTTTTCATAAGCGTTGACAAAAACCAAATTGGTTCTGCTGAAAAAGGGCTTGGTGATGTGGGCGCATATCTTGATGCTGTTGGTGTTTTTGTGGACAGCGGGCAGAGATTTGCCAAGGTTGCTGGTGCGGTGGAGTCAAACAGGCTTGATGAAGCAATAGAGCACGTTAGGGGTGCACGGCAGCTTAATTCAGAAGCAAAACAGCAGTTTAGCAGGCTTACTTCAAGTGATTTCATTGAGATTGCAACAACATCTGTTGCTTTGAAGAACCGGCTTGTAATAATGGAAGAAGGCTACAATCAGTTTGAGGAAGGGCTGATTGCAGCAAAATCAGGTAATGAACGAAGGGCTCTTGAATTGATTGAAGAAGCGAATGCGAAGTTTGCTGGTTTTGCACTAATTGCATCCCAAAAACCTTAAATAATACCGTAAAAACAGCAATTTCATGGTTGACATTCTGACTGACAGGCGCGGCTGGAAGGAATTTGATGGAGAGGCTGTTGTTCTTGGTGTTTTTGAGCCAAAACCGGACACGTTGCTTAATGAAATTAACAGGCTTCTTGACGGCGCAATAGACCACGTCATAAAGAAAAAGGAATTCACTGGCGAGTTCGGGCAGGTCAGGTTGATTAACACGCTGAAAAAGCTTCCTTGTGAGCATGTCCTTCTGATAGGGCTTGGAAAGCGTGATGAGTTCGGTCTTGAGCAGTTGAGAAGGGCTTCAGGGATTGCTGCCAAAGTGTTGCGGGATAATGGAATTCCTAATTTTGCCACGACACTGCACAATGTTCCTGCAAAAAAAGCAACTTTGAGGGAACAGGCTCAGGCAGTTGCAGAAGGAACAATCCTTGGAGCTTATCATTTTACAAAATTCAAGACGCAGAATAAGGACAAGATAAAAAACATTGAAAGCGTTACTTTGCTTGGTGCGGAAAAGGCAGCAGAAGAAGGCAGCAGGAGAGGAAAAATAATTGCTGACTGCCAGAATTATTGTCGCGACCTTGTTAACGAGCCAGCTTCGTTATTGACGCCTTCAAGACTTGCTGAGGAAGCGCTTGCATTGAGAAAGCTTGGCGTGAAAGTAACTGTTTATGACAAGAAGGGCGTTGAGAAGCTTGGGCTGAATGGCTTGCTTGCTGTTAGCAAAGGAAGTGCTGAAGAGCCAAGATTCATAATTCTTGAATACAAGAAAGGCAGCAGGCCTCTTGTTGCGCTTGTTGGTAAGGGGCTGACTTTTGATTCAGGTGGTCTTGACTTGAAACAGCCCCAGTTCATGGAGGGTATGCATGGTGATATGGCAGGAGGGGCAGCAATTATTTGCGCAATCAAGGCGCTTGCAATGCTTGATGCCAACGCGAATGTTGTTGGGATTGTTCCTTGTGCCGAGAATATGCCTGGCTGTCATGCCTACAAGCCGGGTGACTTGATAACTGCGTACAACGGAAAAACCATTGAGGTTGGCAACACTGATGCAGAAGGCAGAGTTATTATTGCAGACGCGATAGCTTATGCCGAGAAGAATTACAATCCGAAATACATCATTGACCTTGCCACGTTGACAGGTGCTTGTGTTGTTGCGCTTGGTTATTTTGCTGCTGGTCTGATGAGTAGGGAAGCTTCTCTTGCAAATAAGCTTAAGCTTTCAGGTGAGGCAACTGGTGAAAGAGTGTGGGAGTTGCCAATGTGGGATGATTACAAGGAGATCGTCAAGAGTGAGGTTGCTGATGTGAAAAACGTTCCTGGAGGAAAGGGTTATGAGGCAGGCCCTATTGCAGGAGCCTGGTTCCTCCAGCACTTTGTTGAAAACACGCCATTGGCGCATATTGACATTGCTGGCCCTGCCTGGAGTATTGACAAAAAGCATTATCTTGAGAAGGGCGGGACAGGGTATGGAGTCAGGCTTTTGGTTGAATTCTTGAAGTATATATAACAATAACAAAGATTTTTTAAAGCCCCGACTATATTCTGCAGTATGTATTTTTGTGGGTTATGGGTGGAGACGAAAAGAAATATTTGCCTGCAAAAGCTGAAAAGTTCACTCTAGCCAGGCTGGAACAGTTTTCTGAAATAGCCATACCGCCTCAGTTTCAGGGCACAACCAGTCTTTCTGAGGTCACAAATGCCAGGAAGGCAGAAAGAAAAGGGATAAGCAAAAGAAAAGAGCTGGAAGAACTGGTGGAAGACGATGATGTTTCAGAATCAAAAATCAGAATTGAAGAAATGGAGCGTTCACACAACATCAGGGCATTTGTTATTGCAAAATCAGACCAGCTGTTATGCTCGCTGAATGTGGGCAGCATGGATGAGCTTGGGGATTTGTCTTACTTTATCTATCACGGCATGCGTGAAGATGCTGTCAAGATTCTCCTAAATGCAGGTGCAAAGCAGAAAAAAGCTGAGAAAACAGTCGAAAAACTCATAAGGCTTTTTGATTACTTCAGGGACGACCTTGAGAACTTTGGAGAAAAGATAGAACTTTCGAAAGAACAAAGCAAATCTTTTGAAAGGGACATCATCGAAACAGTCAGGGCTGTTAATGAGGCCCGCAAGAAAAACAAGATAAAACAAACAGATGATGAAGAACAAGCAGATTTCAATGAACAAACGCTTGACGATGAACAAATGGATGGCGATGAAACCTAGTTTTGCAATATTGTTTTGCAGTTGCTATATGTTTATAAACTGCTGGATTATTTTTTTTTCCTTATGTTGGAAAAGAGGTTTTTCACCCTTGAAGAAGCAGAGCGTTTGCTTCCAAAGGTGGAAAGGATTCTTTCAAAACTTCACACCATAAAGGCGCAAATAAGCCTGATTTCAGAGGATGCCCGTGACCCTGTCTTGCTTGATGACCCTTTCACAGAGGAGCAGGCGTACAGGTTTGCGTTCATACAGGACATGATGCTCAATAAAGAATTGCACAGGCACATGTGCGCTTTCTTCAGGACTTTTGAGCGCCTGAACGAGCTCGGGCTTGTGCTGCAGGATCTTGACCGGGGTTTAGTTGATTTTCCTCACAAGCTCAATGGCAAGGAGGTCAGTCTTTGCTGGCAGGAGGGTGAAGAAAGAATTTTATACTGGCATGGAACAACAAACAGGTTATTAAAGCGGAAGCCTATAATATACCTATAATATATCTTGACTGATACCCATGGAGCAGAATGTTTCAGTAAAAGGAAAAGATGGAAGCAAAAAAAGGTACAAAATAATCTATAACCGTGAGGACTGCATTGGTGCTGCTGCCTGCATTGCAGCGTTTCCGGAGCGATGGGAAATGGCTGATGACGGCAAGGCAGACCTTAAGGGCGGCAAGTCAAATGATGACAATTCTGTGCAGGAACTGGAAATTACTAAGGATGAATTCAAGCAAATGATGGATGCTGCGCAGGCGTGCCCTGTTTCTGTAATCCACATTGAAGACTTGAGAACTAGAAAGCGCATTATTTGATTTCTCGTCAGAAACATTTAAATACCAAATATCTAAAGATTTGTATTATACAAGAGAGGTGTCTTATGAAGCTCGCAGTCCCTTTTGAATTGAGGGTTTTTCTTGTTGTTGTTCTTGTTGGGTTGATATCCGTGCTTGTGATTCTTGACGTGCCAGAAAAGGAAATGACTTATGGGCAGATAAACAAGTACGCGCAAATACAAACGACATCTAACGTAATTCAGGGATTGCAACAGCCGGGAGAGCCAACAAACACATTGGTCATATCAGGCATAGACATTGGACAACCAATTGGTTACAAGAGTCCAAGCATTACTGGCAATGAGTTTGCGTGCATGATGGACAGGAAAATAACGACCAATGCAGGAAGGACCACAGTCCGTTATACCCTTTTGCTGCGTGACCCTACTGCAGGCGGCTTTAACGGTTGCAGGATTGAGTTCGGACAGACAGAAAAGGACATTACTGGCTTGTTTATGCGCTGCCCGTCAACCGAGGACATGCTTGCGTTAATCATGGAATTTGATTCTGGTTTGAGAAGCGAGATTAAGGATGGTGAGCTTGAAGACATTTTGGAGAAAGACCTGCCAATACTTGGCGCAATGTACACAATAGTGCGTGCAGAAGCAAACACTGCTGACAGGACTGTTGCTTTGCGGCTTATGGGTCCTGCAGGTACGCTTGACATGCAAGACCAGTATGATGATAACTTGTTCAGCCAATACATAAAAGCTAACGGCCAAAACATAATGGAAGGACGAGTCCGAATTCGGGCAACATACGACGGAAGAACATTCAGCATTAACAGCATTGAGTATCGCTTCACGCCAATCGCGATTGCAAGCGGTGATGTTTATGTTCCGAGCATGCACGGCACAAAACAGTTCTTGCGAACTCCTGCAGGATTCCTTGGCGACTTTGACATTCTTTTCCGCGGGCTTGAAGGAAGCCTTCCAAAAACAGTTGCCCTGCCAAAAAAGACATATCCGCAAGACCTTGAATCATCAAACGTTATTGCTTTTGATTCCGTGGGCAATGTAAAGTACAACATGAAGTTCACGAACAACAAGGGGCAATACTACAAGTTCCCGCTGGTTTATGATGCTGGCGGTGGCTTGAAGTGGGGTGACCAGTCCAAGAATTTCATCTTCTCAGGAGCACCAATAATGCCTAATGACATTTTTGCAGTGACTAACGGCAACAACAAGCGCAGCATAACCAACATTGTAGAATACAGTTCAATAAATACTGATGAACAAAAGGTTTATTTCAGGGACCTTGGCGGCAAGGATGTTGCTGCGCCTTATGATCCTGCAACAGGTGCGGGTGACGTGATTCTTGGAGGAAATCATTATGCATTTATGGTCAATCCTGCTCCGCCACACCAGTTGCTTATTGACCACGATGGCAACGGCGCAGTTGGTGGAAAGGCAGACATTGTAAGCGCAGGAGGAATCAGGGTGATACTCAATCCTGCTGCATTCACTGGACAGGTGTATGTTGAGTCCTCCTTGTTCGCAGAGGGTGGTGGTCCTGAAACCATAAGTTTTGCATTCTCGCCAGGAATAAATGTTGACATTACTGGCGGGGTGCAGATGCTTTACAATGATGCCACTGACATGAACGAGGGCCTCTCTGGCTTTGGCATCTTTGTTCAGCAGACAACAAAGAAGGACACTGGAAGAAACCTCAAGTTCAACCTGCCAGGAGGACAGATTGGTGCAAAGGTGAAGGTAACAACTCCTGTCGCGAGTGCTGGCGGGCAGGCGCAGGGCGAGGTTTACGTAACCTGCGAGCGCTCAGAATTCGTCAAGGCACAAATGGCAGCACAGTCCCAGAAATAATTCTTTTTTTTATTTGATTTCGATTATCCTGTGCCTTACCTTCTTGTTTCCTTTGCTATCGCTAATCGTCATTCTTATTGCGTACTCACCATAATCAGCATTCCAAGGCAGCAATAGCGTCTTGTGAATGCTTGCGTGCCTGAACTCATGAGGGTCATAGGGGCCTCTGCTTTCCCTGACTCCAAGCTCGGGAATCGCAAAGACAACCTTTATTTCATCCGCCCTCATTTTTGAAACATCAAGGTCGACATTGTTCTCAACAAGCTCATAAAACGGGGCATCATCATACACGCTCCAGTGTTTAAGAAGAACTGCGCTGACGCCCGTTGCAAGGGCTGAGAGCATCAGCAGTATAACAACCCATTTCATCACTCTTGCATAATAGTAACAGCATTTTTAAAGATTGTTATTCTACGCCAGCAATATGAAACTTTATCCGGGCATTGAAATCATTGACCTTGCCTTGTACCTGAAAGAGCAGGATGTGCTTGTATTATCAGACCTGCACATTGGCTTTGAGGAATCCCTGATGAGGCAAGGTGTTCTTGTTCCGCGGTTTCATTACAAGGACATTATTGACCGCCTTGAGCAAGTTTTTGCAAGAATAAAGCCAAGATGGGTTGTGCTTAATGGTGACCTGAAGCATGAATTCGGTGCTGCCTCAAGTCAGGAATGGAAGGAAACAATGCGCTTTTTTGATTATTTGCAGAGAAAATGCGAAAAAATAGTTGTTGTAAAAGGCAACCATGACCCGTCACTTGGACCACTTGCCGATAAGAAAGGGATACAGGTTGTCACAGAGTTAAAGCTTGGCAAAGTCCTTATTTGCCACGGAGACTCAATGCCAAAAAATGAGGCAGAAGTACTTATCGTCGGCCACATTCATCCTGCTGTTTCATTACGCGACAATGGACGGGTTGAGAGGTTCAAGTGCTTCCTCAAAGGAAAATACAACAAGAGCGTTCTGATAGTCCAGCCAAGCTTCCATCCCTCAGTGGAGGGCAGTGATGTCACAAAAGAGAAAGTCAAATGCCCTTTAGTCAAGGACTTTGGTGATTTTGAGGTTTTTGTTGTTGATGATGCCATGAAGAAGGTTCTTGGGTTCGGCAGGGTTAGGGAGTTGCCCTGATTTTGTCAGCCAGTTCTTTTATCCGCCTTACCGCCTTATCGTATGCGTCTGGGCCGTTGAAGAAAAATCCGTTGTAAGGACCTCTGTCAATGAAATACCTGACTGCAATGTTTATTGGTGCCGCAGGATTTTCTGACAATCTGAAATCGCTTCTTATTCCCACTATTGGTTTTTTGCCCTTGTATTCTGCTGCGTAAAAGCCGATTTCTGCGGCAACGCCATCATCAAGGGAATGGCTGCCGTCAAGAATAGCAATCATTAGTTTTGATTTTGGCATCAGGACTTCATAGTTAACTCTGCCCACTATTCTGTTAAACTCATCCCAGAATGCTAATTGTTCATCAATTGTTTTTAAAGAGCCAAGTCTTTTTTTGTCAAAGAATTCCTCGCAGGCGCTGAAGGGGCATAGTGGCAGTATTCCTGCTTCATTTTCCAGGCGGTTGTAAAACTTGTCTAAAAGCTCTTTTCCTGAAGTGCTGAAGCCGAACTGGTTCGCAATGTATGCCGGAACAAGCATTCCTGATTTTGTCCTTGCAAGGCCGTTCTCATTCCAGTTTGTTTTGCTTATGATTGACGGCAGTTTGTCAAGCCCCATTTGCGCACAGAACCGTTATTGCATTTATATAATTATTTGTCAGTGCATGAAACACCCGTCAGAATCAATCTTCTCAACCTCTTCTGTATTGAACCAGTACGTGTTGACGTCCTCAAAGCATTCCCTGCAATGAGGGCAGAAGCTTCTTGAAATTCCTGTTACGAACTTGCCGCAGTGCGGGCAGTATGTTGGGTAAACGTGCGTCATGAACTGTTATGAGAAAAATGCAGCTTATATAACTTTGGTGGGCTACGCCCAAAGAGACAGAACTATAGTTTCAGTTCTTTCATTATTGTTGGTATCTGCGACTATAAGGGGCCTTAATTTGTAGTCGTTATTGACGCTTTTATGTGTTAAGAATCAGAGGCCCGCCGGTTTTTTACGCCGGCGGACCCGTCGATTCGTGAGTGAAGACCCTTATTCGCGGTCAAGCCACGAGTAGCGCCCTTCTTCTGTCCCGTGGTTTGCCTCGCACCGCCTGCAGATGTACGGGTCGCCGAAGGCGCTTTTCGTTATTGGTTTGCCGCATGAAATGCACACAAGCCTTTTCATGCCTTTCTTTTGGACATAACCTTGTCCATGACGTGGTTGAAGTAATCCTCTTCCTTTTTCTGCAATTGTATGAATGCCTTGATTGATTGTATGTCCGTGATGAAGACGCTGTCTGTTTCCATCAGTAGTCCTCGCCTTCCTTCATCATCTCGTCTTCAAATGATTCCTCGCCCTTGTGCCAGAGCGTTTGCATCATTTCTTCGTCGTCGTCAAAGTCCTCGTAGTCGTCTGTGTCCTTTTCTGGCGGAAGGGACACGGGCAGTGTTGGCTGGTGGAATGCCTTTTGGTGCTCGAATTCAAGTATTGTTTTTCTCATTTTTCTTGCACCCCCTTACGGGACTACCCCATAACGTCTTGTCCGTAAACTTTTCGGACAATACTTATGTTACTATGAATGGTTTTATATTTTCAGGTTATAATTTATAATCTTTATATAAAGCACAATCTTTTATAATTTAACGCAAGTTTTATATAATTCACCTACTTTCTATACAAATAATTAAGGGTGGTTTATAGGCAGAGCTGGAATTATATAGCGCATTACAGCCCGCTTTAAAATTTTAAAGGAGTATAAAGGATTATGAAAAGAAAGGTAATTCAAATTGCAGATTCAACGCAGCTTGTTTCACTTCCGAGGAAATGGTGTATTGACAATGGCATCAAGAAGGGTGACGAGCTTGAACTGGAGATTGATAACAAGAAGATTGTCATCACGACTGAACGCGTCCCTGAGCTTCACAGGATTGAAATTCAGGGCGACGTTCTCGGTTCGTTCCTGACGCGCTATATTCACGGGCTTTATATGCGAGGGATTGACGAAATCAAGGTGCACATCAAGGACAGCCAGGACCTTGCACGCATCCAGAAAACGCTGAGAAAAGATGTTGGGTTTGAAGTTGTGGAGCAGGGTGCAAATTATTGCGTCATTAAGAACATTTCAGGTGATATTGAAAGCTTTGACCAACTGTTGAAGCGCATCTTTATCCTTCTGCTTAACATGGCAGATGAGGGGCTTAATCTCATCAAGGCAAACAAGTTTAACGAGCTGGAGCACCTAGTGACGCTTGAGGAAGCAAACAACCGATTTACAATCAGCTGCAGGAGGTTTTTGAATCGAAAGGGTCATTCGCTGTTCAAGACCGGCCCGCTTTATTTCATTATTGAGGAGCTTGAAAAGCTTGCTGATGAGTACAAGTATTTCTATAAGTACATTGCCAGTTTTAGAATGAGTCCTGCTGTAAAGGCGTCAATGGTGCCTCTGTTCGCAAAAATTAACATAATGTTGCGTTATCTCGTGGAGTGCTTTTATAAGTTTAATCCGCAGAAACTGGTGGAGATTCATGAGATAAAGGATGTTGTGCTCGAGAAATGGCAGTCACTTCTTTTGTCGAAAAATAAATCAGCAGAGCAGGTCGCAATCACCCATCATTTGCTCACGATAAGCCAGAAGATTGCAAACTTCACCGGCCCGTTTGTTGCGATGCAGGCAGATTCTGCAATTTAATTCTCGAAAAGTTATGGGCAACATATTGCAGGCCGGCTAGTTGTTCACACAGAAGGGCTTTTTCATATCCCTCGCACAAATTTTGATGGGGTGCTGAGGAAATTCTCTCTTTGTACGATTGGATGCGATCAAGTGCTCGCTGAGGATCATAAGTTCCATCTCTGACAGTGTTCATCAACTGTGAGTTTTTATTCAGGAATGGTATGCCGTTTTCCGCAAATGCTTCAGCAAGCTCTAGCCTATGAGCAACTTTTTCAGCAAAAAAATGAGGGTGTTTCTTTTCCTGTTCATACTTGTTGATGTTGAGGTGTCCTGATACGAAGCACCTGTAGAATCCATGAAGGCGGTAGCCAAGGGAATCTGGCTTCTTATTTCCCCGTTTGCGGAACCTGTTGAATCTGCTATAATAATTCGCAATTGTTTCTAGTTTGTCTTGTGGTGACTGTTTCTGGCCACTTGTTGTGAATTCCTCATGCAGTGCAAAGCTGCACGCGGCGTGGAAGAAATCCTCATCTTCATGCATGTGTGTGTAGCCCGTGTCGACATAATACAATCTGCTTTTGAGGTGCTTCTTGGCAGAATCGTCAATCGTTCTTGAACTCTTTGTTTGTATCAGTTCTTCCAAATCCTCAATCTGAGGTGTTTTTATGTCTCTTGAATAAAAGAGCTTGATGTTTTCAGTGCTGGCGTCAAAATGCCGTTTGATTGTGTTTTTGTTAAGATCCAAACATTTTGTGTTGAAAATATCAATGCACTCTTGCCAGAGCTTTGCAACAGTGGCATTCAATGGCAGATAACGCGAGAATGTGTTGTATGCATCATTAAGATTGGAACGCATATGGCTAACAATCCATTCGGGTGTTGCAGGAATTTGTGGCTCGTTAATAGGCGGTGCACTATTCTGCCAATGTATGATATCCCTGAAAACCTGGTAAATTGTTATGTCGCGAAACTGGCGAAGCCATGCCTTTCTTGGGTCATTCTTCCCAATTCTCTTTCTGATAAAATACAATGTGCGTTCCAATGTGGGGCCTGTGATGCCTTCACGCACAAGGTATGTTTTATTATCATGCCTGATTTGAGGCGTGCTGTCAGGCAAAAGCAGACCGCCCACCTGTTTGTAGTGTTTTACGTCCCTGTAAACTACGCGTGCAATGACGTCGCTTGGAATTCCTTTTTCGTCACATATTTCCTTTAGGAAAGTGAATTCAGGTTTATCTTTGGAAACCTGCTTGAGGTCAATCTTGACAAAATAATGTGAACCGCCGCCGATTGACTGCCCCTTGAGCGTCATTGCGTTTTTTAAATGCTCGATACGCTTTTGCAAGTAATCCAGGTATTCGCTTAGGTCTTTTTCAGCAGCTTTCCTGAAAAATTCTTCGTTTGGAGTCCCAAGGCATTTTTCTAGATTGTTGAGATTGGACATAAGGCTTAAATATATTCGATTAGATGCAACGCCAATTACCTTGTTAATTTCGTCAACCGTCTTTGTGAAACAATCGACAAATGTATAAAATTCCACGTACCTGGGAGTGTGCTTCTGTGCAATTGCCTGGTCCAGCAATGGCTTTATGTCAAGATAATGCATTTTTAGGTTATCCTGAATTTCAGACCATACCTGCAGCAGGTGATCCTTTTGCTCAAGCCTATTTTTTATGAATGAAACTTGCTGTGACTGCGGCATTACCTCGGCAATTTTGTCATGCCCGCCTGCTTTCAGGGTTTCAGCAAGTGATTCAAGTGAAATAACGGGAATTTCATAATTTTCAGCAAGCACGCTAATGTTGTCAGGAATGTTGTGTATTATGATTGCGTCATAGTGTTCAAATTCTTCAGGAATCCTGTCCTTACGGTCCGTATCAAAATTAAGAATGATGTCGCTCAGCTCATTTGTTGCTTGCTGCTGATTCTGCGTAACAATGAGGATTCTTTTGTCTGTCATTTTTTCAACATCCACCCATACCTACTTCCTAGTAGCAATTCTTTATAAAGCTTTCTAAGAACCCGACGAAGCAGGCAGGTAGTCACGCAACCTTACCTTGAACTGGGATTCTATGCGTGAAAAATGGATTATTAAATCCCTGTATTTTTGGAAAGTTGCAGCTAGATTGTCCCATCTTGACTCGTTGGATTTCAAAATCAGGGCATGTCCTTCTGCTGGTAGTGATGCTACGTACTGCTTGATTTCATATTCCTGCGGGAAATAAAAACGTAGTGCCTTTTCCATAAGTGATTGCATGTCAACGTATGGCTGATTTTTCAGCTCGTTGAGAAAAGCAACCCTGCACTCCTTTGTCTTTTCAGGAGTGAGTGCATAAACAAGCGCAACAGCCTCGGGAAGCGATTCAATGTGGTTGGATTTTTGCTGCCTTTCGCAAGCGACAGATGATTCCTTCGGTGGTTCTAAAAGTGAAAGTGCTGCTTCAAGGGTTAGTTTTGTTGTGCTGTAGTCCAGGTTTGACTTGAATGCATTTTCCAGAACAGCCCGTGCAAATCCAAGATCTCTTTTTTCTGCAAGATTGTGATACAGGCCGCAAAACTCGCGTGCTACAGCAAGTTTGGTGTCTGATTCATTGAAGTCCTTTTTGGGTTCAACTGAAGATGAATACATGTTTGCCTTCACCCTTCGACTTAACTTCTGATTCTACGTATTCATACAAAATCATCATTTATAAAGGTTCTGGTTATGTGCATTACTGTTGCTAAAACTTTTTATATATTAAACACGTAAGAGTGATTATGGGGGAGTATGACGAGGAAAAGGCATTCGTGATGGGGTTAGTCAAGGAAGTGGGGGATTTGCAAATGTCTCATTTTGGCAGATTTGTACCGCCGAGCTTTAAGGATATACAAATTGATGCCGATGCCTTTGGGAATCCTGATGGAAAGAGGGTGTTTAGTGAAGTGGATAATTCGTGCCAAAATTACATTCTGGAAAAGTTGTTATCAAAATTTAAAAATGACTACGTGCTTACTGAAGAAAATACCTTTATTGTTTCGCTTTTTGAAAAGAACAAAGACAAAAAAAGACAGTGGGTGATAGACCCTCTTGATGGTTCTTATATGTTTATGTACAAAAAGCCTTCTTTTGGAACGGTTATTGGCTTGAGGGAAAATGAGAAGTATGTTCTTGGAGCAATGTATCAGCCAAAGGAAAAAATACTTTACCTCGCAACAGAGGGGGAGGGTTTGAGAAAGTTCGTCCCGGAGAATCCTGATGGCATTGAAGTCAAGCTTGACCCAGAGATAACGCCACGCATTGGTGATAATATTCTGCTTGGCGGCGGAATCCATAACCGGGTTGGTCCTGTTCTTTGTGAGCAGGCAGGAGGGCTTACTTTTCTTCACCTCCCAAACTTATGTTCTGTTGACCGCACAAGGCAAGTTCTAGAAGGACAGGCAAAGGCATACTTGCGGCGGGAGAGTGATATTTATGGGGCAGGGGCCCAGATGTTTATGGTAGAGGAAGCAGGGGGTATTGCAGTCAATCTTGACCTTGGACCGCCGGAATGGGTGTCCGAGATTGAGATGAACAAAAAAGTGACACGGCTGAAGTCATACACGCTTCTTGGTCCTAAAAGATATTGCACTATCCTGGCAGGGGTTATCAAGAAAATACTTGTGGAACATAATCTATTGAGATAATCAGCCAATGTCAGCAAAAAGAGCTTGCATTCTATTTGTCAAAATGATAAACACAGTTCAAAAACACAGCAGGTAACATCAAAAAGAGTTGCCAGGCTAATAATTTATTATTTCCGTTATGTTTAAAAACCACCCTTCACAAACATTGCGTTATGCCTACTGAAAGAGAGCTTATTGACGAGCGCGTAAGGAAGCTTCAGGAATTCAGGAAGCTCGGGATAAACCCTTATCCTTACAAGTTCCTGCCTACGCATAATGCAAGGCAGATTCTTGAGAAGTATGGCGCTTTGAAGGTTGAGGAGGATTCTGGCGAGAGAGTTGTTGTTGCTGGCAGGATAATCGCCCTCAGGAGGATGGGCAAGGCAACATTTATGCACATTCGTGATGCGACTGACAAGCTTCAGCTTTATTTCAGGGAGGATGAGCTTGGCGGCGACATAGGCGGACAGTATTCGCTTCTGAAATTGTATGACATTGGTGACTGGATAGGTGCTGAGGGAGTTATTTTCAAGACCAAGACGGGTGAAGTGACTGTCAGGGTGCAAAAGTTTGAAATGCTTTGCAAGAGCATACGCCCGTTTCCCGAGAAATGGCATGGTCTGAAGGATGTTGAGATACGTTATCGGAAGCGTTATCTTGACCTTGCAATGAACCCTGAAGTGAGGGAGACTTTCAGGAAGCGCACAAAGATCATCTCAACGATAAGGGACTTGCTTAATAGTAGGGGGTTTTTGGAAGTCGAGACCCCTGTGCTTCAGCCGATTTATGGCGGTGCCGCTGCAAAGCCCTTCAAGACCCATCTAAATGCCTTGGACAAGGACGTTTTTATGCGCATTGCTCCTGAGCTTTACCTGAAAAAACTCATTGTGGGCGGGATGGATAGGGTTTATGAGATTGGAAAAAACTTCAGGAATGAGGACATTGACCGCTTCCACAACCCCGAATTCACGCTGATGGAGATTTATCAGGCATATGCCGACTTTAACGACATGATGGAATTGTGCGAGGACATTTATGTTGCAGCAGCAAAAGCCATTCACGGCACAACAAAATTTGAATACCAAGGACACAAGATTGACGTGAAAAAGCCGTGGAAAGTAATGACTATGATTCAGGCGATAAGTGAGCTTGGTGATGTTGATGTTGAAGCTCTTGATGACAAAAGCCTGCTTGCAAAAGTTCCAAGAAAGGAATTGTTGCCGCCAAAGCCATCGCGCGGAATGATAATACAAGCATTGTTTGAGCAGTTGTGCGAGGAAAAACTGATACAGCCAACTTTCATCACGCATCACCCCATTGAGACCACGCCGTTGTGCAAGCCGTGCAAAAACCACGTGTCGCTTGTTGAGCGCTTTGAGCCCTTCATTGCAGGAATGGAAGTAGCGAATGCGTACTCAGAACTCAACGACCCCTTGCTCCAGAGGAAATTGCTTGAGGAACAGGCAAAGTCAGGGCCTGAATGGGGCAATGAGGTTGATGAGGACTTCATACAGGCGATAGAGTATGGCATGCCTCCAACAGGCGGAATGGGAATCGGAATTGACAGGATGGTGCTCCTTATCACAAACTCTCCAAGCATACGGGATGTTATTTTCTTCCCGTTCATGAAGGTGTAAGATGAAAACAATAATTGGCCTAAAGGAATACGTGACGATATTTGGCAAGGACAAGGTTAAGAAAGTTATTGCTCGCATTGATACAGGTGCATCAAAATGCAGCATTGACTCGCAGCTTGCCCAATCGCTTGGTCTTGGTCCTGTCCTTCGCGAGAAAAGAGTCAAGTCAGCGCACGGCATATCAACAAGAGGCATCATTCTTGCAAGGATAATGCTTGCCGGACGGAGGTTCAAGGTGTTTTTTACGCTCGCAGACAGGAAGCACATGAAGTATTCAGTGCTTGTTGGAAGAAACATACTCAAGCGCGGATTCCTGATAGATCCGGGCAAGAAAATAAGGTGATGATTATGCGTGCCGGCGTAATAAGTATGGGCAGTATTTCCTCAAAATGGACAGTTGATGCCCTTAAAAAATACTTTGATGCGGCAGACCTTCTTGACATAAAGGAATTTGAAGTCAACCTTGGAAAAGAGGGCGGGGTGCTTTATGAGGGAAAACCATTGCGGCATTATGACTGCCTCTACATGAAGGGCTCAGGAAGATACGCAAACTTGTTGCGCTCTATTGCGAGCATGCTTGGCGACAAGACTTTTGTCCCCATAAAGCCGAGTGCGTTCACAATCTGTCATGACAAGCTTCTCACTCACATTATGCTCCAAAAATCAAGAGTGCCTCAGCCCCAGACGTATATTGCCTCAACATCGCAGGCAGCTAAAAAAATAATCAAGAAAATGACTTATCCAATAGTCCTCAAGCTTCCTACAGGAACTCACGGAAAGGGCGTTATGCTTGCAGACAGTTATGAAAGTGCGAGCTCAATGATTGATGCCCTTGCTGTATTGAAGCAACCCTTTTTGCTGCAGGAATATATTGAGACAGACGGCACTGACACAAGGGCTTTTGTTGTTGGCGACGAGGTTGTTGCCTCAATGAAGCGCATTGCTGTCAAGGGCGAAAAGAGGGCAAACATACACGCAGGCGGCAAGGGAGAAAGGACAGAACTCAGCGCTCAGGCAAAAAAGACAGCATTGATGGCTGCAAGGGCGTTAGGTGCAGAGATTTGCGGTGTTGACATGCTTGAAAGCATCACGGGACCAAAGGTTATTGAGGTTAATGTTTCTCCCGGCCTTCAGGGCATAACAAAGGCAACGGGAATCGATATTGCTGAAAAAATTGCCAAGCACCTGTTTGAGCGAACAAGGGAATTCAAGCGCGAGATTGAGGCAAAGCACAAGAAGGAGATGATTCCAGAGCCCGCTCCAAAGAGGGAAATGCAGGAAATAATCACAAAACCAGACTTCAGGGGAGCAAGAATACTCTTGCCAGAAATCGTAACAACTGTCACAAAACTCACAGAGGATGATGACGTTGCTGTCAGGATAACAAAAGGAAGGCTTGAAATAGAAAAGCTGCCGTCAAAGGAAAAGAAAGAGGAATGAAATGCCAGAAGGCTTCACAAAGGTGTTTTTTGTCATTGTCGGCACGGTACTGACAATATTCGGCATATTCAACATTCCCTCTGCAGTCCTCTCGAACACTTGGAGCGGTTTTGTCCTTTACACCGTCCTGTTCCTTCTTGGAATTTGGCTTCTGGGATGGGCATTAAAGGAGTGAAGCCTTTTAAACAAACAAGTTTTTGAGTGCCTTATGAACCTTGGAGTTTTGTTTTCAGGCGGAAAGGACAGCACTCTTGCAATGCTAAGGGCAATGAAGGAGCACAAGATAGTCTGCCTTATTACTGTCGTTTCCGAAAATCCTGAGAGCTTTATGTTTCACACTCCGAATATTCACATCGTCCGGCTTCAGGCAGAGGCAATGGGGTTGCCTCTTGTAAGCGTTCAGACAAAAGGCGAGAAGGAAAAAGAGCTTGAAGACCTCAAAAAGGTAATAGCCGAAGCCAAGGCAAAGCACCAGATTGAGGGTATTGTCACAGGTGCTGTCCAGTCAAGTTACCAGGCAGACAGGATAAAAAAGATTTGCGACGAGCTTGATATTGCCTGCATTAATCCATTGTGGCAGATGGACCAAATCCGGCTGCTCGATGAGGTTCTTGAGTCAGGAATGCAAGTCATTATTTCAGGTGTTTTTGCAGAGCCCCTGGAAAAAGAACTGCTTGGCAAACAAATTGACACAGAAATTATTCAGAAGCTGGCAAAAGCAGCAGAAACCCACAAGATAAATCCTGCAGGCGAGGGCGGGGAAATAGAGACAACAGTTCTTGACGCGCCGTTTTTCAAGAAAAAAATAATAGTAAAAAAGAGTAGCATTGAATACAAGGATTTTGCAGGTATTTACAGGATAGAGCAGGCAGAGCTTTTGGAAAAGCTTTTATAACGAGCGGGTTTTCAGCAAACAAATGTGATTATTATGCCAGTTGACCTTGAGCATGATGAGGCAAGGCTTGCTGCTGAGCTTAGGAAATATTTTGCCAAGAATGGAATTCTCAAACTGAGGACTCTTATTGCGCACCGCAAGAACCTGCTTATTCCTGCAGGAGTTGCTAGGATGTCTTATGAAACCGCTGAAAAACAGATTAATGAAATTGCCCTTTCAGGGATAGTCACGAGCATTACAGACCTTGTAACTGAAAAGCACGTTGCTTTGATAAAGCTCTTGAATCAGGAAGAAATCTTGTGGACAATGCTCAAGCAGGCAATACGGGAGAAGGATGCAAGGCAGATTGAGCGGCTCAGGATTGGCATTGATGCACTTCTTGACAAGGAATTAAGGCTTGTTCCGACAGATGCAAGGGCGCAGGCAGTGCTTGTACAGATGACGCCAAGGCAGATGGAAAAGCTTGTTGGACTGCGCTAAACCGAAGATTTATAAATCGTCCCGTCATAGTGATTAATTGGTATGGGCGGTTTAGTAAAGCAGGTAAGTATTTTTGACCTTGCAAGTGCAGGCACAACGAGGCATTACAGGGCAGTTCTTACAGCAAACTTGTATTATGTCCTGCGCAAGAATGGTGTTTCAGAGCTTGTTAGTGAGAATGAGTTCAAGTCCGCAGGCACCGGCTTTCCTGAATTCCCCACAAGGTCAGAGGTCTTTACGCTTTTATGGTATTCTAATCCTGAGGATCCTTATTCGTGGGTAGGCGATGAATTTCTTGGTTGCAGGTCAACACAGGTTAAACATGAGCCAGAGACTGAGCCTTATGATATTATTGACGCAATTAAGAAAGGCTTTACTGAATTCACAGGCATGTATCCAGAAGACGGAAAGTTTTGTTGCAAAATCAAGGATGGGCTTGCAGCAAGGGTCACTCTTCTTGAGAACTCAGGCCATAAGGTAACGATTGATGCTTCAGGAAGGATAAAATTCAAGAACGACAGAATGCTTGTGACGGGCGTTCACGGTGCCATGGTTCGTTTGTACTCGCCTGAGAGAAAGTCATTTATCAAAAGGCTGAAAAGTAATGAAGAAGCATACAGAATCATAAAGAAAGAATCGTCTGATTAATCAGAACTTCAGACCTTTTCCTTTTGCTCCAAGCTTTTTCATAAGTTTTTCAGGCGTTCCTGCACCTTTGAGCATCTTGATGAGCTTCTTGCTCTGCCTGTACTGCTTCAGAAGGTCCCTGATGTCATTGGGTGATATTCCTGAACCTTTTGATATGCGTTCAATGCGTTTTGCGTCAAGGATTTCAGGATCCTCGAGCTCTTTTTTCGTCATTGAGTTCATTGCGTGCTTCCACTTCTTGAGTTTTTCTTCCTGCACTTGTAGCGCTTCTTTTGGCAGTTTTAGTTGTCCCATTCCAGGAATCATTTCCATTATTTTAGCCAAAGGTCCCATTTTTTGCATTGCTTCCATTTGTTGATAGAGGTCAAGGAGGTTGAATTCGCCCTTGAGAAGTTTTTGTTGAAGGTCTTTTGCTTCTTCCCGGGTTATTGCCTCTTTTGCTTTTTCAAGAAGGGCTTCAATGTCTCCCATTCCCAAAAGCCTGCTGACGAATCCTTGAGGGTTGAATTGCTCAAGGTCGTCTATTTTTTCTCCTACGCCGATGAACTTGACTGGCGCTCCTGTTACAGAACATGCTGTTAGTGCTCCTCCTCCTTTTGCAGTGCCGTCCATCTTTGTGATTATGACACCTGTGATTGCTCCTGCTTCGTGGAATGCCTTTGCTTGCGCTTGTGCTGCCTGGCCAATATCTGCGGAAATAACGAGCAATGACTCATCTGGCTTTACGAGCGAATGGACTTTTTTCAGCTCGTCAATGAGGTCTTGGCTTAGCGCGTCTCTTCCTGCGGTATCTATTATTAACAAGTCATACTCAGCATATTGTTTTTCAAATTCCTTGTAAATCTTGAGAGGGTCTTTTTCATTGCGCTTGATGAATGCAGGAACGTGCGCGATTCTTGCCACTTGTTCGAGCTGGTCCATTGCTGCAGGCCTGTGCACGTCAAGACCCAGCAAAGCGACTTTTTTGCCTCTTTTTGTGAAGTATTTTGCGAGTTTTCCTGCTTGTGTTGTCTTTCCAGAACCGAAAAGCCCGACGAGCATTATCTTGTTTGGCTTCTTGTCAGCAAGCTGGACTTCGTTTTTTTCGCCGCCAAGGAACTTCACCAATTCTTCATAGACGATGTTAATTAGTTGTTCTTTTTTTGTGAGCCCGTGTGGTGCCTGTTCTTTCAGTGCGCGCTCTTTTATCTTCTGGGTGAGCTCAAACACGAGCTTTACGTTTACGTCTGCCTGCAATAATGCCCTTTGTATGTCCTTGACAAGCTCATTAATGAGTGTTTCGTCAACAAACATTGCCTTTGCTATTTTTGACAATGTGTTCTTCAGGGACTCGCCAAGCTTTTCCAAGACCATATTGGTTTTTCAGCTATTAACGATTTATAAATATATCTTAATAGCGGCGCCTCGCTGATTAAAAGACGATATGTTTAAGCGGCGTGCATCGTCCTGACTTCCTGTATTGCGTCGTCTATCTTGCTTTCGCTCCAGCCTTTTTGGAGAAGTCTGCGTCTTATTTCTGTAAGGCTTGCGCCCTTGTGCATTGCTTCTCTTATGAAGTCAGTGAGGTGTATCATTGAGTGTTCTTCAATGTGTGATTCTGTTTCAGCTGCCTTCCATTGGGCCTTGAGCCAGAAAATGAGGACGATTACGATTATGAGCAGTATTGCGTTTGCAACTGAGAGCAGGGTGAGGCTCATTGGCGGTATTATTTCTCGTGGCTGTTCAAGCGTTGGCTTTAATTCGCTTACTTGTTGTTGGATGCCCTGTAATGAATTAATGCTTGATTTTATCGCTCCAAGCTCCCTGTTAATGTTGCCAAGTTGAGAGGATGTTTCTGTTCGCTGGTTTTCTGCAACCACTTTGAGATTCTCAACCTGCCTTGTGACGTCCTCAATCTTGTTTTGTAAGGCAGTCATTTGTTCCAGTGATGCTATTGTTGCTTGCTGTTGTGCTTCTATGTGGACGTTCTCTGTAGGAAGTGATGTTGACCTGACTATTCCTTGTGATTGTCCGTAAATGACGCTTCCTGTGGGCGGAATTGCCACAACAAGCGGAATTATAAGAAGAGCGATTGTTATTGCTATCAATACCCTCTTTTCCATACGTCGATATTTTGCAATAGTGGTATATAAATCTTACTATCTGCCTCTTGCCTTTTGGAGGAGCTTCTCAAGTTTTTTCAGAGTCTTGTCATCTATGAGCGTGATTTCCTCTTCTTTTTCACGCTTGGGTGGGGGAATCACAGGGGGCTTTGGCTTTTCCTTGTGAATCTGCCCTTCTTTTTTCTCTCCATGCAAGTGTATTATTGTGAAGATGAGGAGTGCAAGGACGAACACCATTACGAGTATTGCGAGTGGCATTGTGAACCCGCAGAACAAGTACATCCCTATGAGGAACAGGAATATTATTGCTGCAATAAGTGAGATTTGGAATGCTCCCTTGGCGCGCTCATGCCGCTTGATTGCGGTATAAACGTATGCCACTGTTAACAGCATGAGCAGGGCTATTAGTGGTCCGAGGATGAATGGCAGGGCGCGGCAGACATACATGTACTTGTAGCCGAGCACGCAGTCATATGGGCAATTGAGTTCGTTCTCGCCCTCTCCGCAGACTCCATTGCCACACTTGCAGTTCAATGGGTCTTCTGTTTCTGCTTCTGAAATGCGTTTTCCTATGACTACTATGGTTCCTGACCTGCATTCGTCATCAACAACGCGGACATATTTGTTGTAGCCTGCTATTGCCTGGAGTGGGTTTTCTTCTGCATCATTCCTGAACAGGACGCGCTGCATTATTTTTCTTGAGAGCCAGTCGTCAAGCAGGTCAGTGTGGGTTCTTGGGACTTCGAAATAGTGCTTGCATGAATCAGTAATCTCAATTCCTCCAACCATTCTTGCGCTGTAAACCGTTACGATCCCGTCATTTGGTAAGTATGTCTCGTTAATCCTGAACAGGTCGTAAGTGAATGGGTATGATTGGCTTCCTGCAACCACGAAGTATTCTGCATCTGGAGACCTTGGCACTTGCCTGCCCAGTACTGCTTCTTTCAACAGCGGCGAACGCCTATCCCACAGCATTACTGAGGACTTGAGGTTGACAAGGGTTGCGAACAATCTGCCGTATGTTTCTGCGCTCGGGCTGCCGAGTCCGGGTTGTCCTGCAAGAATCATGTCCTTTACTTTCTTTGCCCAACTGAGTCCGTTGTCATTTGCGTGCTTGACTGCCTTCTGGGTCACGATGCCGCCCATTGAGTGCATTATGAATGAGACGCTGTCAAATTCTGACGCCCTCTGCTCTAACAGTGCTGACAGCTGTTCGGCAATGTCGTTGCTGTCAAGCGATACCGGGTAGCCCACAAGCCATGCCTGCCAGTCGCTGTTTGTGTGCACGAGGTCATCAATGAATGCCTGCCATCTTAGTTTGTCAGTGGTGAAGCCGTGTACGAGTACGACCGCCTTTCTTGAGCCGCCGTCATATATTTTTTCAAGCTCCACTTCCATGCAGGAAGTGCACGTGATTCCCATCACTGCAAATACTGCGCTGTTTGCATAATCAAGGAATAGGTTTGCGTTTGGCACTTCTGCAGTTATTGTGCGGTTTTCGTAATCAATTCTGCTGTCCAAGTATTTCCATTGTTCGCCACCAACCCTGACATAAATTGAAAGGCTGTGCGGGTCTATGAAGTCTGGCGTTTCATAAGGCATTTTGACCTTGATTTTTCCTGCAAAAGGCGGTGTTATTGTGACGAGCAGGGGTGTTCCGATAATTATCAGGTTGGGGTGCGCTGGCTTTGGCACGTCAAACGTGGGCGCTGATAGCTTGACTATTACTGTTCCTTTTGTTTGCTCTAATAGTTCAACGCCGTACCTTCCTGACTGCACAATGCGGTCAGCATCAGTTGAAGTGATTGCTTCCTGTATTATTCCGCTTATGTTGAGTTCTTTGTGCGTGTAATTAACTCCGCCCCATCCTGTTATTTGTTGTCTTCTTGTTGTCTCAATGAACTCATCACCGCAAACTGCAGAACTCACAACCTCTGTGCTTATGCTTCCTTCTCCGCCAACAAGATACTTCCAGAATGCCCTGATGTCCTTGTAATTGTCAGGAATGTTGATTGTCATGTCAATGTAGTTGCCATGGCATGTCACGTTTACTGCAGTGATTAACTCATACCCTTCTGGCAGTCCTGTGATGTTATACCCTCCTGAGCCAAGGCTGACTGTTCCTTCTTCTGATGTTGCTACCGCGCAATAAACAGGAGGTATTGGCGGAACAGGAGGCAATACTGGTGGGATGACTGGGGGGCTTATGGGGGCCTCGCCTGGTATTTCTATGAGTGGCGGGCTTATTGGCGGCTCAATTATTGTTGGTAGTTCTGTGGGCAGTATTGGTGGTGGCGGAATTGCAGGAAGTTCTGTTGCGCAAGGCGGTTCTGGGCAGGGTGGCATTGGGCAGGTTCCTTCTTCTTCACAGGGAGTGAGTCCTGGAGGCTGGCAGTTTGGCGGTGTTCCTGTGCTTCCTGGCGGGCATTCGCAATTTGGTGGAGTGCCGTATGTTCCTGGTGGGCACGTGCAGTCCGGCGGCACTCCTACTGTTCCTGGCGGGCATTCGCAATCAGGAGGTATTCCTACTGATGGTGGCGGGCAGGGCGGGCAGCCATAAGTGCAGTTCTTCTGGCAGTTCACGCCAAAGGAATAAAGCGTGATCCCAAACAGTGTTACCTTGCAGGCATTCGGGACAGTGTATTTTTGGTTAAAGAATGATTGTGGTGTTGGTGCTGCTGGCTTGCATTCAGGGTCTGCTGTTTTCTTGTAAACAGCGCCCTTGTCCGGCAGGCCTATTTGGCACACTCCGTCTTTTTCCTTGAACCCGCACTTCCACATTTCTGGCAGCAACAGGTTTCCTTGCTCGTCGGTTTTCCTGCAGCAGCCAAGCCCCGGTTCCCAGCACTCATTGTTTGGATATGGCGGGCTTGGGCATTCTGCATCTGTCACGCACGGTAGGAGGCAGCAGTCATTAACAAAGTCCTGTGTTGCACCATCTGCCAGCGCTTCAGCAACGCCGAACTGCGTGCAGTCATAATACCTGTGCGTTGCAGTATTGTCTCTTGCCTGGACTTTGTACATTCCTGATTTCCATTTGTCCTTTGCTACCTTTACGCAAGTCCATTCTTCCTGGTAGCAGTGGCATGGCATCTCGTCTTGTCCGCACAAGTTGCCCATTGGTTGGTTTGTTATTGGGTTTGTGCCCGCAAGGCATGCTTCGCCCGGGAATAATGGTCCGTCATCACAGTATTCATTCCACGGGTCTCCTGTTTGTACGCGTCCATCGCCGCAATACCCGCACTTGCAGTCATAATCACAAACTCCTTTCGAGTCACCAAATTGTGAGTCTGGTTGGCCTTCAATTTTTTCAAACTCGCAGCTCGTGTGTGGCGGGTCGCATTGTTCTCCGCGATAAACCTCAACAAGATTGTCTCCGCAAGTGCAGCATTCTGCTATTGCTTCTTCCTTTGTTTTTTGCGTGACTCCTTCTTTTCCGCACCTTTGCACGACGGGGATTGTTTCTTCGGGTTCTTTGCATAATCCTTGGCCGTAATAGGGTTCTGTGAAGTGTATTCCTCGTGTTTCACCGTAGCCTTCGCAAGTGTATTTTTGTTTGCAACAGCATTCATTCCATGCAGCGTCCAGTTCGTCCTGTGTTGGTTTTGGTCCGCTCGGGTCTTCGCACGGGTCTCCTGCCACATTTTCCCACGCATTGCATTCGTTGTTTAGGTAAACTTCTCCTTCTCGCGTGAACCTTGCCACTGCGTTTTCTTCGCCAACGTTGTCGCAGTAATAACTGTGAACGCAGGGCCCTCCGCCCGTAATGTAAGTGGGTGGTGTTGGTGGTGGTGGTGCTTGGCACGTGCATAATGAGAGGTCGCAAGTGTAGTTTTCGCCGTAAGTGCTGCAGTCTGCGTTGTTTGAGCACTCAACAGCACCGCTCTCATCACTGCAGGGCGGTTCTTCGTCTGCCGCAATTCCTGCGCCTGCAGAGCACACGAAACCAAACGTGCGCACGTTGGTGCAGGAAATTCCTGTGGGGTTGACGCTTGTGCTTGTTATTGTGTTTGTGCTTGGTCCTCCTGATTGTCTTTCTCCGCTCCCTACCGAGAAGCCCAGCGCTTGGCCTTCTGCCTCTCCGCAAATCGTGTGGTCAGAGCTGGTGAGGTTCATGAAGCGTGGCCAAGTGGTTCTTCCGTAAACTATGTACACGATTCCTGCTTCTGATAGGGCGTTTGCGTGGGCTTTTGGTGCTCCAATCATGATGTCTGGGATTCTGTCTTTGTTCTTGTCGCTGGCGTACAATGATGCGCCTGCACGTTCTCCCGGAGGCATTCCTGACGGGTTTCCGAATGTGCCGTAAAGGGTTACGTTTGCGTTGGCCAGGTTGATTGTTCCGCTTATTGTGTTGCTGCCAAATATTATGTGTGTGGCGCCTGCGTCTTCCTTGTCAGGGGGCGCATTGCTTCTTGGAGCGCCTATTATCAGGTCATTTATTGAGTCGTTGTTTACGTCCTTGCTCATGAATAAAGCAAACCCTGTCAGGGCAAATGTGTTGTTAATTCCGTTAATGACCTGTTCGCCCACGAATGTGATGTTTGCGTTCACGAGTTGCTGGCTTCTGAAGTCTTGCGCGCCAAAGAACACATAACCCATTCCTACTTGCTCAACTCCTGAAACGTTCATGCCTGGCGCGCCAATCACGAGGTCTTTGATGGAATCATTGTTAATGTCTCCTGTTGCGAGAGAGAACCCGAAGTAATCCCTTACTGCGCTTCCATTGAAGGTGGCATTTGAGTCTTCTGAAAGGTTCACCAGTCTTGGCCAGTTTTGTCTGCCGAACAGGATATCAACCCTTCCTGGCGAATTATTTGACACGTTGGGATAATCAGGTTGTCCAATTATTAGGTCAGAAATGTTGTCATTGTTTAGGTCTGCTATTGCTAAAGATACTTCTTCTGTTGAGCTTATGTTGATGCTGACGTTTAATTGTTCGCGTGTTATGTTCAGGTTGCTCCTATTCGCTCCGAATAATATGCTTACTGTGTGGTTTCCGGGAATGCCGATGGCAATGTCATCAATCTTGTCGCCGTTGAGGTCCCCTGCCGAGAGCGCCCAGCCAAGGTGTTCGCCTGCATTGAGTCCGTGGATTGTTATGTTTGCAAGCGTGTTTATTGGTCCGCTGGTTGTTGGTCTTGGAAGAATGCCGTAAATCACGTAAGCCCTGCCTGCTTGTGGTATTGTTTGGTTTCTTGGCGCGAATGGCCCGCTTATTACCCTGTCCTTTATTCCGTCATTGTTGAAGTCTCCTGCTGTGACCGCCCACCCTAATCCTTCTCCTCCTTGGTCGCCGTCGGTCATGTTGTGCAGTATTGTGCCGTTTATTACTGATGTTGATGCGTTTGATATGTTGTTGCAGGCATACACTTCAGTGTCGTTTGAGGAGTATGTTGTGAAGCGGGAAACATTAAAAATAAGGATTCCCGGACTTGATTGTATTATTGTGCACCACGCGCAGTACTGGAATGTTCCGTTGTCATTGATGTCAACAACAGGGCTTGGTGAGACCTGTAAGTTGAAAAGGGTTATTACTGCTGAAGTGTTGAATTCGTTTGCTGCTGTGCTGTTGACCCTTACTTTGTTGTATGAGAGGTTGATTATGTCTCTAAAAGTTCTTTGTGTGGCAATATTTAGGTCAACAGTGTAAGTTAGGATTGTGGGTCCTGCTTGCGAGTTCTGTATTTCGTACGTGGAATTGGCAACAAGCACTGAATTGATGATGGTGTTGTTGAAGCCATTGCCTGAAATGTTGAGCGAGCCAAGGGTTCCGTTGATTGTGCTGTTGATTATTACGTTAAGGTTTCCGCCTGTGAGTATGAGCCCCCAGAGATTGTTAATTAACACGTTGTTTCTCAGCGTGTTGTTTGCTGCTGTGGGGTCAATCCTGATTCCTGCCTGGGTGTTGGTCAGCAGGGTGTTGTTTTCTATTGTGTTGTTTTGCGCATTGGACTCAAGCCTGATTCCGATGGTGTTGTTGTAGATTGTGTTGTTCAGTATTGTGTTATTGTTGCAGTTTCCTGATAGCTTGATTCCTGATGTGCTGTTTGAGATCGTGTTTGTTTTTACAGTGTTTTGTGTTGCTGTTCCTTGTAGGAGGCATCCAGTGTTTGTGTTGTTGGTGAACGTGTTGTTCTCAATAATGTTTGTTGAGACGCTTCCCTGCAGGATTATTCCATATTGGTTGTTGCAGAACGTGTTGTTGGCGATCGTGTTGTTTGAGTCTGCATTGTTAAGCATAAGCCCTGTTGTTGTGTTGCAGAACCAGTTGTTTGTTATGGTGTTGTTATTGCTTGGGTTCATGTAGAGCCCGTAATAACTGCCGCTTGACGCCCTGCTTTGCGTGATTGTGCTGTAGTTCGTGCCGGTTATTATTCCAAATGATGCACTTGAATTGCTATTTGCTGTGACATTCAACAAAATGACGTTCGCTGATGATATGAGGGCTATTCCGTATGTTGAATTGCTCTGGGCTGTTGTGTTTTCTATGCGGCTGTCAATGCTTGTGATTGTGATTCCTCTTCCTGATGTGCTTATTCCTGAGGAGTCCTTGATTGTGTTGTTGTGGCCTGAAAGGAGTGTTATTCCGCTTGCTGTTGTGCTTGTGCCTGTTATTCTGTCAAGTGTTGTGTAATTTGCGTACTCAATGGACACCCCTGTTGTGCTGTTGCTTGTTCCTCCTGCATTGCTTATGTTGTTCTGGCTGCCATAACTGACAAGTATTCCTATGCCTCTTGTGCTTGTGCCGTTTATGCCGTAAATGTTATTGCCTATGCTTGCGCTTATGAGTATTCCTGAGCTGTTATCGCTTGTTCCTGTGCTATTGTGGAACACGTTGTTGTTGCTTAGCACAAGCCTGATTCCGCTTCCTGCAAGGCTTGTTCCTTTTACGTTGTTGAATGTTGTTAGGTTTGTTAGATTTAGCAACAGGCCGTCATATCTTGTTCCTGATGCAGTGAAGTTTGTCAGCTGCGCATCAAGGCAGAATTTCAGGACCATGCCTCTTCCTTGTGTTGCATTGTTCAGCGTGCTTGATGCGCTTGTGTTTGTGAGAGAAACATTGATGCTTGCTGTTGCCGTGATTCCTGTGCCGTATGGTGCAGTGATTGTTGTGTTAGTGATGTTTGTGTAATTTGCAAGTTCAATTAGTATTCCTGTCGTGTGGTTTTCAATAATGCAGTCCTTGATTGTTATTCCGCTGACTTGTGTTATGTTTATTGCTGGCCCGCCAACATTTTTGCCTGTGATTTTGTATCCTGAACAATTAAAGAATATGTTGCTGTTGTTTATCACAAAGCACTCGCTGGCATTAAATTCTTGTGTGAGTGACGTGCTTTCGTTGATTTGTATGTATGTGCAGGGAGTTGTTGGTGGTGGCAGTCCGTAAAGAGGGTCGTACAGAGAACCGCACCCGTCAGCAACGATGTCTGAATAATTTTGTGGCGGCATTCCAAAATAATGAAATGTTGTTGGTGCAATGTCGCATTGTTGTCTCACTCCTTTTGCCGTCATGTTGGCAATCATGCTTGCGTTGTTCGTGATTAATGGCAGGGTTGTTGTATCAGCTGCCCATGTTGAGTGGCTTGTTGTTCCTGTGTTCCAGCCATGGTCTGATGTCACAATGATTCTGGTTATGTTCTCAATTTCTTGGTCGCGCAGGGTGTCAAGGATGATTCCCAAAGCCCTGTCAACCTCAATGAATGACAGGTTATAATTTAGTGATTGGTCTGTGTGAGCGTGTCCTGAACAGTCAGGTGTTCCGAAATAAACAAAGAGATAGAATGATTCGTTTGTGTTGTTGATTATGAATTCCCTTGCCTTTGTTGAAACGTTCCTGTCATAAGCGCAGTTTGTTCCGTCTATCCAATTAGTGTTCTCGTAAAGGGTCCTGTTGTAATACCAGTCAATGTCTTGTTTTGCGTTTGCGAGTATGCCGTCAGGCACGTAACAGGTTTGTTTTCCATAAATGAGTCCTGTTTTTATGCTTGAATTGAACAGTTTCAGGCGCTCAAATGTGGTGTTTCCGTCAGGGATTGCTTGGTAGCACGTGTTGTCCCAGATTCCTGTGTGAGTCGCATTGAGTCCTGTGTGGAGTTCTGCGTTTCCTGGCGCAGTGACTGTGTAATTGTGCCCGGTTATGTTAAGCGTGACATTCCTGCCGCCGTACTGCATTAACCGTGTGAAATTTGTCAGGTTTCCTGAATTAAGCATATCAACGTAATGGTTGTACTGGAATCCATCAATGCCTATTACTATGAGCCTTTTGTAATTCTTGTTTTGTGCTGCTGTAGTGTGGCCTCCTGTTATTCCAATGCCTATTTGTTGTTCTCCAAACTCAAAGACTTCTGATTCTTGCCCGATGTGTAGCCTGAATTTTGGCACTTTCTTGTCTTCGAGAAGGACTGCAAGGGTGACAACGTCATTAGGGCTTGCGTTTTCTAGTACTGAGAAGGTGTGTGTTACATCTCCCTCAACCCAGACAGGCAGTGCTTGTGGCGCGTTGTGCGTGAACCTTATCCTGAGCAGGTCTTCTGTTCTTTCTATGCTGACTATTCGTGTCTCAAAACGTGGGTCGTCAATTATTTTTTTTCCAACAACAGCTCCAGTATCATCCCTTAATTCAGCGGTTGTTTTTCCTGTTATCCCGCCCAGTACTGGTGTGTTGTTCAGGAATGAGAACACGAATAGTATGAGAATCAGGAATACCACTGCCAAAAGCAGGTCTTCTATGTTGCTATGCTTTGTAGCCAAACTATCCCTCTTTATTCACCAAACCCTATTCAAGGCGATAAAGAACAACAAGGGTATTTAAGCGTTACTAAAATAATGCATTATGAATCAAATAAAAAAAAAATCAGGCCTTGTAGACCAGGTCGCCTTCTTTGCAGGGCTGGCTGACTTTCATTCCAACTTCCATGCCTTTCTTTGCTTCCTGTATTGCTTCATGTTCTACCTGCATACTGTCAACTGTTTGTTCAAAGCTCTGTCCGTGTCCTTCTATCTTGATTTTGTCGCCCACTTTCAGTGGGGCATCGAGCTTCACAACAGCCACGCTGATCTTGCTGAAGAAGTGCGTGATTTTTCCAATTGGTGTTGGTGCATCTGGCATGTTATGTTTCACCCCCGATTGTTTGCAAGTTTGTGTTTGTATTTAAATATTGCGGAAAAAAACATTAAAGCAGTTCAGAACAAAATAATCAAGAGCGATGTGTATTTTGGAGAAGAACAATTTTTTTAAACAAGCCACTTTAACGACACTACTCAACAGTGGGGTTTGATAGGGTTGACTGAAACAATTTATGTGTGCGAAACAAAGTATCCTCTTAAGCACTTTCATGACCCTTGTGATCTTGACAGTCTTGTTGACCACTTAATAATGCATTTTCCAGAATTGACTTCTGAAAAGTTTTACAGTACAGAGGTGGAACGCTTGACGTATGACGGCAAGCCCAGGCATAATGCTGTTTTGTGGGTTGACAAGGAATGCATGGAATTGTTGTCTTATCCATTTGATGAAGACAACATTGAGTTTGCCGTGAGTTGTTTCAGGACTTCGCGGGGACGCCAGGCAGAATTAGTAAAGGCATTTCTTAACAGAGAAATTCATTACACCACTTATTTGGATAAAAAACCTGTTACGCGTGTTCACAATCCTGTTGGAACACAGGTTATTCTTGTTTGCACTGCTGAATTGTCCCACAAACTTCAGCCCACATTGAAGCAGTACAAAAGACTTGCCGAGTCCTTTGCTGACTCAAGACCGGTTGAGGTTCTTAAGGAATCCCCCTGCTACAAGGTCTCGTTTTTGTGTGATGAGTCTTGGAAGGACTCAGTAGGACCCGAGCCTGCTGAAGACTGGCGAAAATCGCTTGAAGAAGGCAATCAATAACTCTTTGCAAAGTACGCAATCACTTTTGCTGGCTTGCCGCACTGCACGCAAGTGCTTGTTATTCTTGAGGGCTGGTCAAAGGGTATGTTTATGCTTTTTGCTCCTCCTGACTTGTCCTTTATCCAGTCCTCACATTCTTCGTTGGCGCACCAGTATGCCTTGACAAGTTTCTTGTTTTGTATTGCATTCATGAAACCATCCCAGTCCTTTACTTCTGTGATTGAACTTTCAAGAAACTTCTTTGCTTTTGAGTAAAGGTTTTTTTGTATGTCTTGAAGGATTTTTGGCAGTGTTTTCTGAATTTCCGCAATCGCAACTGTTTTCTTCTCACCAGTGTCCCTTCTGACGAGTACTGCCTGGTTTTTTTCAAGGTCTTTTGGTCCTATCTCAATCCTGACAGGCACTCCTTTCATTTCCCACTCGTTGAATTTCCAGCCTGGCGTGTATCCGTCCCTGTCATCGAGGTGCACAGGCATTTCTTTTTGGAGTGTTTTGTGAAGTTTTTCTGCTGCAGCAAGCACTTTTGCCTTTGTCTCGTCGAATACTATTGGGATGATGACTGCCTTTATTGGTGCAATGGCTGGCGGAAGCACAAGTCCTTTGTCATCGCCGTGGAACATTGTCATTATGCCTATGCTTCTTGTCGTGAACCCCCAGCTGTTCTGCCACGCGTATTGTTTTTTGCCTTTTTCGTCAAGATATTGTATGTTAAATGGCTTGGCAAAGTTTTGGCCGAGTGAGTGGCTTGTGCAGCACTGTATTGCCTTTCCTACTGGCAGGAATGTTTCAAGGCTTAACGTGTAATTGGCTCCTGCAAATTTTTCTTTTTCCGACTTTTTGCCCTTGATGACTGGAATTGCAAACAATTCTTCATAAGCTTGTGCGTATAATTCAAGGATTTGGTGTGCTTCCTTGTCTGCTGATTCTTGTGTGGCATGAACAGTGTGTCCTTCCTGCCAGAGAAACTCACGCGTTCGTAAAAAGGGAACTGGGTGTTTGAATTCCCACCTCACAACATTGCACCATTGATTAATCTTTAAGGGCAGGTCTCGCCAGCTCTTTACCCATTTTGAGTAAGCATCATACATTATTGTTTCGCTTGTGGGTCTTATTGCAAGTCTTTCTGGCAGTTTTGTGTGTCCTCCCATTGTTACCCACGCGACTTCTGGCGAGAAGCCTTCAACGTGCTTTGTTTCCTTCATGAATAATTTTTCAGGAATGAACAACGGAAAATAAGCATTACTAACACCCATTGCCTTGATTCTGGCATTAAACCATTCCTGAAACCTTTCCCACATAGCATAAGCATAAGGCCTAATAATCATGCAACCAGAAACATCAGTATACTCAATCAATCCAGCCCTCTGAATCACTTGCGTATACCACTCAGAAAAGTCCTTGTCCTTCTTAACAGTAATACCAAGCTGTTTTTCTTCCTCTTTTGGTTCTTTCTTGGCCAACATAACAAAGCACTTACGATGGGGTGTATTTAAGGTTTTTTGTGGTACTACTATTGGTCTATTTCTTTTTTATCGTTATTATCCAGTCCAGTCATTTTTCTGATTTCTTCTGCCGTAAATGTAGAACTTGTCGGCAGCATCATGTGCGTCAAAAACTTGCTGCCTTTTCCTGCCAATAAACAAAAGCCTTCATAATTTGTTGTTTTGTTAACAAAATGATTTGTGTTTTTACATTGTTCAATTAATATGAAAGACTGATTTGTCTTTAAAACTCGCGAGTTTTTCCCAAGCTCAACAGACAAGTCGCAGTCAAATTTGAGTATTGTTTCCAAATCATCATTCAACTCAATAAACAATGGAATCTTAAATTGTCTCTCGTCAATGTATATTTTTTTGTTTGCCGTATCTACTTCAACGGATTTTTTGATTTTAGGGAAATTCCAGAATTGCATTATGTAAGGTTCCCATTTGCTTAGGTTCTTGTGTATGTTTTTTATTTCTTCATCTGATTCTTTTCTGTTTATTATATCCCTCCCGAAACCAACATCTCCTTCGTAACCAATAAATGGCATGATTGTGGAGCATATATCCAGTGTTGATGCCCATTTGTTGATTTTAATTCCTTCACGCATGTCAGGCGTGTTTATTATGAAAAGGTTTGTTCTTTCTGCATTTTTGAAAACCTCGCTGTTAATCATTGCAAGGTGGTCTGATACTAACACAATGACTGTTTTATTGCTGTATTCTGATTGTCTTATTCGCTTGATGAATTCAGAAATCAAGTAATCAGAGCACGCCACTGCATTTAGTATTGGGATTTTGCCTTTATCATAAATTATGCCCTCACAGCTTTTTGAGGGCAGTCCATCAGGATGATGCGTGTCTAAAGTAAGCATAAACATTGCAAACTTGTTTTTGGTTTTTGACAATTCAATAAAACGGTTGTAAACTATGTCAAATAACGTGTCATCATAAAGACCCCACCCACTGGCATAATCTTGATCATTTAATTTTTGCAATAATTCTTGTTTTCCATAAACTTCATCAAACTTGTGTGTTAAAAAGAATTTTCCTTTACCTTGAAAGCCAAGGTCTGCACCGCCATAATATGTTAGGTAATATCCTGCTTTGTTTAGCAAATCACCAAGACAAAGCGCTTGGCCTAAATAAGTATCCAGATTAGTCATCTGATTGCCATGAATTGGTGCAACTAATGGAATGCCGCATTGGCTTGCAACAATGCCGCCTATTGTGTAATGCGCATATCCCTCTTGTTGGATATTGGTAAAAGAAATGCTTTCTGACTCTAATTGCCTGAGCTTATCAGTCAGTCCGGGAAAAATGTCCTCATTGAAGTATGTTCTTTCCAGTCCTTCGGCATAAATAAATATGAGATTTTTCGGCTCGCCGATCCGTGTCATTTTGGGTGCTTTGTAAAACTTATAAAAGTCTGAATTCTTGTCAAAATCAAACTTTTCAGTTTTTGGCAGTATAATTTCTCCCACAAAGGCAGTTACGGGATTAAAAAATAAAGATAAAAAAATCAGGAAAAACACGATATAAAAGTAAAGCTGTTTGCTGCTTTTTTTTGTAATATTTTTTTGAATAAAACCCACAATGAAAAAACCGTGCCAAGCAAAATAAACAAGCCAGAAACCAGCATCACGTCAATGTGTTCTGAAAAACCTGCTCCGGACAGCCAGTACTTGACAGAATACGCAACTGCGCCTGTTATTCCTTTGCCTGTGAAATAATTAGCCGCGTAATAAAAAGTGTAAAACAAAACCGAAACAAGAACGCCTAAACTAATGAAAAGCCTATTTAACCTTGAAGCATCAGCCTTTTTTGATATCTGCAAATAAAGCCCAACAGCAAGCAAAAACAAAATCACGGATATCTGAAGGTTGTAAATCATTTATGCAATCACCTTGTTGTCAAAAATAGTATCATTTGAGGATCACAATTCCAAGTATGCAAGTAAATGCCGAGTGCGGTTATCAGTAATGAAAAGAAAAAAACAATCACGAACAAGTGCCAAAGTCTTTTGTTCTGGACTTCTTTGAAAAGTATTGGGGTGAAAGCAAATAAAACAGGTATTAGTGGGACTGTGAATCTGAATCCGAAATTGCATCCTCCCCAATTGTTTGTTTTTGTGATGTAAAACAATAATGTCAGCAGGGTTCCTGTGCCCATAGTAATTGCCTCATCGCGGTACTTATTCTTTTTTGTTATGGCAAGAATAATTGCTGCTAAAGAGAAGAATAATGGCAGTGAGTACGTGAATAGCCCTTTTCTGCCAAATGTTATTCCCCACGCGTATTTGAGCAAGTCGGTGTATGAATCCCATTTGACATGGCCAGAAACGCCTGTTCCGCCCGCAAATTCAGAGCCAGGATAATCAAACAATTCAATCCTGACCTGTACTGGAATAATGCTGCCGCTTATTGCATAATTAATCCCGAGATATGCAATGATTGGAATTGCTGCTAAACCACAGAACCAAATGATGTTTTTTATTCCAACTTTTCTCCAGAGCAATAATCCAAAGAAACAAGCCAGAAAGATTGGTCCTCCTGCAATTTCAAATGTAGCAGTAAGTCCTGCCAGCAGTCCTGCAAGAGCGTAATTTGTTGTTTTTTTTGCGTTTATAAGTGCGTAATATGATAAGAACAAGAATGCCGCAGCAAGTCCGTGGTTGTTAATGACTAAAGAATACACAAATATCA
>JAWAAW010000008.1:0-44286 GCA_038884975.1 Candidatus Woesearchaeota archaeon | reverse complement strand
ATACAAGGGTTATGCAATAATGCTTGACCCTTGCAATTATGACTTTTTCGGAAACAATACACTGACAAACCCTGCTGATTGGGTGTTTGCAAGCCCATGCACCGAAACATATCTGGAGAATACCACTTTCCAGATGCCTGATGGAAGTATAAGGATTGTTCCTGCTGTCCTGCTTGAGAACGGCACCAACGCAACAAAGTTAAGGCTGCGGATTAATTCAATTTATGCATTCCTGAACAGCACCAACCTTTCAGAATTCAATACATCAGCCGTAATCACTTTTGAAGGCGCGGTTTTTGCAGACCCAAGACCAATGGTTGATTACGAAGATGACGGCTCATACATTGTCTGTCCTCCAGCCCAATGCTCAAAACTGAGTTATTCTGAAACGAAATATGTTTTCAACACAACAAGATTCACAGCTTACACGCTTGAAGAAACGCCAGGAGTGCAGTATAATTTTACCAACATCAGCATAACAAAGACTGACTCACCTGACCCTGTTAATGTCAGCCAATACCTTAATTACACAATTAATGTGACAATAAGCGGCAATGGCACTGCGTATAATGTTACTGTGAATGAGACTTATCCGCCAGAGGTCATCTACCAGTCATCACAACCAACACCAGTTTCAGGAACAAACAACACGTGGGTATTGGGCAATCTTACTGCAACAAACATCACAATAAACATCACAGTGCTGGTATTGAACATAACAAACAATACGCTTATCAACAATACTGCAAATGCGACCTGCACTAATGAAACAAATGCCCTGCTCAGCGCATTTGTCACAGAGAACACAACAGTGCTGGCGCCCATATTGCCTGTCTTTAACTTTACAAACATCAGCATTACAAAAGAGGACAGTCCTGATCCTGTTGATGTCGGGACTCTGCTGAATTATACGATTAATGTTACAATTACTGGTAATGGAACTGCTTACAATGTGACTGTCAATGATACTTACCCGTCGCAGGTGTGGTATGTGAGTTCGCAACCAGACCCTGTGGCTGGGACTAACAACACATGGGTGCTTGGCAACCTCACAAACGGCACACTTGTACAGATAAACATCACAGTAAACGTAAGCATTGACGTGCCAAATGCAACAATAATCACAAACCTCGCCAACGCCACTTACCAGAATGAGACAAGTGCATTATTGACAGACTTTGCAATAGCACAAACAACAATCAACAACCCATTAGTTCTGAACAGGAGCAATATTTCAATCACAAAGTCCGACAATCCTGACCCTGCAAGAATGGACAGCATGCTTAATTATACAATCACTGTCACGAGCAATGGGGACGGACCTGCCTATAATGTCACGCTTAATGATACATACCCTGAACAGGTAATATACCAGAGCTCACAGCCAGCACCTGTGGCAGGCACAAACTACAGCTGGGTGCTTGGCAACCTCAGCGCAGGGGCAATAATACAGGTCAATATCAGCGTGTGGATTATTAACCTCACAAACCGCGCAGTAATCAACAATACTGCCAATGCCACATTCCAGAACTCAACAGGCAGCTGGTTTATTGTAGGAGCAGGGGAAAATACCACAATCCTGGAGCCCCCTGTGTATAACACAAGCAATCTGACGATAACAAAGACAGACACTCCAGATCCGGTGAGTGCAAGCCAGAACCTGACTTATCAGATTAATGTTTCATCAACAGGCAACGGCACCGCATACAACGTTACAATAAATGACACTTATCCAGAACAAGTAATTTACCTAACATCACAACCAAGCCCTGTTAGTGGAAATAACAACACTTGGGTGCTTGGCAATTTGACTCCGGGAAGAAACATCAGCATTAACGTAACAGTTCTTGTGAGAAACATAACGAATGGAACAACAATCAACAATACTGCTAACGTGACTTTCCAGAATGAGACTGGCAGTGTTATTTTGTTTGGTGCGGTTGCACAAACACTCGTGCTCAATCCCCCTGTCTTTAATATTAGCAATATCAGCATTGCCAAGACAGACAGTCCTGACCCTGTCACGCAGGGAGGACAACTTAATTACACAATAGTTATTACGAGCACTGGCAATGGCACTGCTTACAACGTTACAGTTAATGACACTTATCCCGAGCAGGTTGTTTATTATTCAGCACAGCCAGCACCAATTACCGGCACTAATAACACGTTTGTCATAGGCAACCTCACTCCTGGCACAACAGTCAGGATAAACATCAGCGTGCTAGTCAATGAAGACCTGCCAAACGATACAATAATCAACAACACTGTAAATGTCACGTGGCAGAACGAGACAGGAATCTTATTGTCAGGCAGTGCAGGCGCTTCAACAAACGTTTCTAACATAACACCGCCCACCCCGCCGCCACCCAGCCCTGGCGGCGGAGGAGGTGGCGGGAGAAGGGGAGTAATAATTGAGCCAGAAAAGGAAAACGTAACCCTGCCTTGTGTTGAGAACTGGGCTTGTGAGGAATGGTCAATGTGCAGTGACAGCGTCCAGTCAAGAATCTGCGTTGACCTTAACAATTGCAATACGACAAAGCTTAAGCCTGCAACAACGCGCGCCTGCAATATTCCTGTAATGGTCCTGCCTGCAGAAGTGCCCAAAAGAACAGCACCCTCAAGTGAGAATATCACGCTGCAAGAAAAATTAGAGGAGCAGGAAAAGCCCGTCACCGTGTCAGAATTACGCATTGGCAATATTGTTGTTGATTTCAAGAGTGTGTTGCCGTGGGTAATTCTGACAGCACTGCTTTGCATCATCATTCTTACCGCGTATTATGTGGCAACAGGACGCAGAAAGGAATCAGTAAAGGAAATGCCTGTAACTGCTGAAGCGCAGGAAGAAAAGCCTGAAGAACTGCCAGAACCCAAGCAGGCCTTGCCGCCTGTTTCAACACAAATGCGGCCTCCAAGGATAAGTAAGTCGTTCTACAAAGGAATTGATAAGAAGCTTGCCTCAATTAACAGAAAGCTTGAAAGGCTGGGCAAAATGAGCAAAAAACTGGGCAAGTGATGAGTAATTATCCAAAGCGCTTTTTTATGTATTCCTTTTGCAGCAGCAATGCATAAATGAACGCCGAAACTATTATGAGCTCAAAGAAGCCGTTGATGTGAACTGGGATGTCAACAATGCCTAATGCGCGAAGGATTGTCAGTCCTTCTTCAATTACGTAAATGATGAGTGAGAAGAACACGAGTTTCCATGGAAACAGGAACACTTTTGCCTTTTGTTCTGTCCTGAAAAGTGCAATGAACAAAAGGACTGCCACAAGGACAAGGATGAGATTGTAGTATGGTGCAATCATTCCCAGTGCTACTCCGAATTCTACCATTAATCATACCCCTTTGTTACTTGTATTTGAATTATGAGCGCTGCAATAAGGAAGCCAAGGATGGCTGCAGGCAGCACGTGCGTCAGCCAGGGGGTACTCCATATGCCAAAGGTCTTGAGGGCTCCAACAAATTCTTCAATTACAAAAAATACCAGCGACCATACAAGGAAACGCCATGCCCTAAGTAGCCTGCGTTGTTTTGCTTGCTTCAGCATTGTAAGGGCTATGAAGCCTGCCACGAATGAGAGCAAAACAGCACCTATCTGGCAGCTTCCGTAAATCCAATCATAGGTTGTAAGCATATTCGCCTCCTTTTTGTATGGTTCTGGAATTTTGCTATTTAAATGTTTCTGTGCAAACTTTTTTATACCAAAAGGAAAGAGTTTGTGCCATGAAACAACGCAAAAGAGAGTTCTGGAGGAAAGTGGCGCACGTGCTTATTGGCACTTGTTGTCTTTTTGGTGGCTGGCTATTCCTTGCGAGGTACGGTAGTGATGCTCTTGATTTGGCGCTTGCTTCAACTCTGGCAGTCCTTGTGTTGGCGGACGTGCTGATTGCGGATTATGGTTGGAAGTTGCCCTTGTACCATCATTTGCAAAGGCATCATGAGATTGAAAGCTTTCATACCGCAACACTTGGCTTGATGAGCAGCATTATTGTGCTCAAGTTGTTTGCCCTTCCTGTTGCTATTGCGTCCATTGCAATGTTGATTTATGGTGATGCTGCCAGCGCAATTGCAGGAATCCTGTATGGAAACAAGAATTCTGCTTTGTGGCGGGCGATTGCAATGTTTGTTGTCAGCGTACTAATTGGTTGGGTTGTTTTCGGCTGGATTGGTGTTATGATGGGTGTTGTTGCCACGTTTGCAGAACGCTTAACGTTCAAGATTGATGATGCAGTAACTATTCCTGTGTTTGCAGGGCTTGCAGGTCACTTATTGATGCTTTTTTTCTTATAAGAGATAGCTTGCGCCGTACGCGACTATTGCAAACAGCAGTCCGGCAATTATTGCCTTCCAGAACCCTTTTTTCTGCGTGACAAATGATGAGCCGGTTGGAAGACCGTAAAGGAATGTGAGGGCACTAATCAGGAAGAGGCTGTTTGTTCTTGCTGATAATGCAAATGCAATGCCGAACAAGGTTTCTGCAATAAAGGGGTCTCGTGCCTGCTTGAATGCCAGATAAGCAAAAACTGCTGTGAGTGCGGGAATGTTGACGAAGAGGGACCATTTGTGCGAATAAATGAATATCGTTGCGAGAGCAATGAACAGGACGTGTTGCATTGCGACAAAGTATTTTTTGCCTGCTTTTAGTTCTTCTTTTGTGTGTTTTCCAAGGATAAATCCCGCGATTGGGGCTATTGAAGGAACCAATAGCGCCAAAAGAGTGCTTATTGCTCCCATGCGCTGTGCCCCCATTGCACGAGCAGGTCAACCTTAAGATTTTCTAAAGACAGAGGGATGTCGCAGGCACCATAGCAAGAGCCAGCCCATATTAGGATGTTTGCTCCTGTCTTTTTCTCAAGTTCTTTGGCAATGTTTCCCGCCTCTGGCTTTAGCCCGTCAGGAAGTTGTATGCACACGTTTTTTGCTTTGTTTTTCTTTATTTCTTTTGCTACCCGTTCAAGTTCAAGGTCGTATTCCATTGAGTAAGGATTTTGTTGTGTTGTTTTAAAAGGTTTCTAATTCAGGCAGGATACTTTCGTTGGTATTCTGCAGAAATCGCTTGGCTAAGGTTTTCGTATACCCTGAACGAGTCAGTATCCTTTACGTCTTTTGCCACGATTCGTTGCATGAATGCCTTTGCCTTGCGGTATCCTGCTGCAAAGTCTTTTGGTGTTGCAGTGCCGTGCTCTTTTATTATGGTGTCAGAAAGCCCAAGAAAATATGCTGCGCTGTATTGGGATGCGTCAATGTTGTTGGAAAGTCCGATTCGCTTAAGGGCGCCTGCAACCTTTCCAAAAAACGATTTTTTGGTATGCGCCTTGATTATCTTGACTGTTTTTTCAATTAGTTTTAATCCGAGGTTTCCGCTATAGCCGTCCATTACCATTACATCGATGTGCCTTGAATCAACGTCATCCGGTTCTGCAAACCCAAGGTAATTGAGCCCGTTTTGCCTCCTTTCGGTCTCCAAAAGGGCGTGGCAAGCCTGCACAAAGCGCGTGCCTTTGTCATTTTCTGTGCCAATGTTTACCAAGCCGACGCGTGGGTTTTGCACGCCCTTGAAAATACTCATGTAAAGCGAGCCGAGTCTTGCAAGCTTTACAACATCCATTGCATTCTTGGCATACTGCCTGCTTGGCATGAATATGTTCATGAGCTTGTCATTGTAGTCTTTCTGCCTGAGAATGTATTCGCTTACCTCGCCAAGGTGCTGGGCAACGTATTCGCGCACTGCGTCACGGTCCCTTCCGATTTCATCAGGCAGTTTTGGCGGGTCCTCAATGTCCCTGATGTCATAAAGGTCTGCATTGCCGCCCATGTCAAGAGCGAGATATGTTGGGCCGCTGTTTTCTCTTGGAAATTCAACCGCAAGTGCTACTCGCCTTATTCCTGGTATCCTGCTTCGGAGGCTGTTTGGCAAGCCTACGCGCGTATTAAATGCGGTAACCAGCGGGATTTTTTTGTTCGTAAAATAATCAATGACTTGGCTTAGCAGGCTTTGTTGTTTTAGCTTGTGGAATGATTCTGGAGCAAGCGTTTTTTCCTGGGTTTTGACATCATCGCCAGGTGAGAACTCAATCACTTTAAGGTTTGGCAGCCTGTAAGGGACGCGCGTGCCTGCCTCAACCGCAAGAACGTATGTCACGTCCTCAAGGTTCGCCTGGCTGATTCCGTAAAGCGCGCGCACGTGCGGAGGTCCCTCGCTTGTTGTGTCCCCGCCTATCCCATCAATGCCAATCGTGACTTCACTCATTGTTTTTGTGTTGCAAGAGGGTATTTTTTAAAGGTTTGGAAAAAATAAGTGGACCCGCTGAGATTTGAACTCAGGACCGCTCGATTATCAGTCGAGTGCTCCACCAGGCTAAGCTACGGGTCCATCACGTCGGGAGAACTCCAGAAGGTTTTTTAAACTTATGCTTTCCATTAATGCTTGATGGGGAGAATAGTCAAGCTTGAACCTCTTGCTGCAGAGCCTGCAATTAACCTTGCGCTTGACACTCTTGAAAAGAACAAGCAGGCTTTTGTTTTCGTGAATACAAAGCGTTCTGCTGAGAAGACGGCAGAGGACATTGCAAGAAAATCAAGATTTGAGACTGAACACACCATTGAGCTTTCTGAAAAGATTCTTCACGTTCTGCCCAAGCCGACTCAGCAGTGCGAGCGTCTTGCAAAATGCGTCAAGAAAGGTATTGCATTTCATCACGCAGGGCTTCATTCCAGGCAAAAAGAACTTGTGGAGGAGCATTTTCGCAGTGGAACAATAAAGATTATCTGCTGCACGCCGACTCTTGCTGCTGGTGTTGACCTTCCGGCCTTCAGGGCAATAATAAGGGACGTCAAGAGGTTTTCTGGGCACGGAATGACTAATATTCCTGTTCTTGAGTTTCATCAAATGGCAGGAAGGGCTGGAAGACCGAGCTTTGACCCGTATGGCGAAGCAATAGTTGTTGCTGGCTCAGATGCAGAAAAAGAGGCATTGTTTGAGCAGTACGTCAAGGGATTTCCTGAAGAGATTTATTCAAAGCTTGCTGTTGAGCCTGTCCTCAGGACTTATGTTCTTTCCTTGATTGCGGCAAGGTTTGTGCAGTCAAAAGACCAGATTCTTGAGTTTTTCAGCAGGACTTTCTGGGCTCAGCAGTTCAAGGACCTGAGAAAATTATTGCGTATTGTTGAAAAAATGATTTGCTTGCTTGAGGAATGGGAATTCATACAGAACATGAATGATTCCTATCGCGCAACAATTCTTGGAAAGCGCATTGCAGAATTGTACATTGACCCTTTTACAGCACACCAGTTCGTTGTCGGGGTTGACAATGCATCTATGATTAAGACAAAGCCATTGTCATGGCTTCATTTGATTGGCGGCACTCTTGAAATGAGGCCTCACCTCAAGATAAGGGCTAAGGAATATGATGAAATTCAGGAGCAGCTTGCGCTTAACAGCAAACACTTTCTTCTTCCTGAGCCGTCAATGTTTGAGCCAGAATATGAGGAATGGCTGCATGGCTTCAAGACAGGCCTGATGCTTCATGACTGGATCGAGGAAAAGGATGAGGAATACCTGCTTGAGCATTATGATATCCGTCCTGGAGAAACAAGGGTAAAGCTCACGACTGGCGACTGGCTTTTGTATGCGCTTGGCGAAGTTGCAAGAATAAGGCAACACATGGATTTGCTTAAGGAAATTCAGAAAATGCGCTTCCGCCTGAAGTATGGTGTGAAAGAAGAATTGCTGCCGTTGTTGCGGCTTGAGGGCATTGGCAGGGTGAGGGCAAGAATTCTTTTCAGGGCAGGTATAAAAGACCTCGGCGACGTGAGAAAAGCCGAGTTTGGTAGGCTTGAGAACATTCTTGGAAAGAAAATTGCCCTGAGCATCAAGAAGCAGGTTGGCGAAAGTGTTCCTGAGGTTGAGGAATTGCCTGCCCCTGCCCCAAACAACCTTGCGCAGTGGGAGAAGGAATAATACGCCCCTGCGGACAGCGGTCAATTTGCGAATTGACGAGCCCGCAGGAGCTCAATTTCATTACGCCCCTGCGGAGATTTGAACTCCGGTCGAAGGGAGTTTGCAGCGTATCGCTGCGAGCCCAGCGGACCGCAGTCCGCGCTGCCGCAACCCTCCAGTCTGTCCAAGCTAGCCTACAGGGGCATGACAGAATTGACGAATAATGGGTTTAAATAGCTTCTTGTTTTCCCCTTCCTCTCTGTTCCTCATAGAGTTTCTTGACGTCTTCTATTGTGCTTATTTCTTCAGGGCTTCGGTCTTCGCGGAGCTTGACAAACCTCGGAAACCTCAGGGCGTATCCTGAACTGTAGCTTGGAGATGCTTGTATTTCTTCGTAATTGACTTCTATGACTATGAATGGCTTGACTTTGATTTCCTTGCCAAGGTCCTGCGTGACGAGGGGCAATAGCAGGTCTGATATCTGCTTGAAGCTTACTCCTTCCTCTTCTTTTTCTTTCAGTCCTGTTCCAACCCTTCCTATCTCCACGTATTCTCCTGTGTCGTTGTTGCGGACTGCTATTACGAAGCTGGCAAGCCATTCTGCCCTTTTTCCTTCTCCCTTTTCTGCGCCGACTATTACGACGTCAAGGGGTTCCATGACTGGCTTTATTTTCATGCCATAACCAACCCTGAGTCCTGGCTTGTAAATGCCTTGGAGGTTTTTCATCATCATTCCTTCGTTTCCTGCCGCAAGGGATTTTTTGTAGAACTTGTCTGCCTCTTCAGCGGTGCTGACTAATTCCTGTGCTGCGGGCTTTATTTTTTGCTGGACTGCATTGATGATTTTTTCAACAAGTTTTCTTCGCTCGGTAAAAGGTGTTTTGAGCAGGTTTTTGCCTTCGTAAAAAAGTATGTCAAAAACATTTACTTCAACAGGGAATTGGTGGGCAAGTTCTGCGATTGAGTATTTTCTTTTTATTCGCTGTGATATTGCTTGGAATGGTAAATACTTTCCTGTCTTGGGATCTATGCCTACTGCTTCTGCTTCTATGATATAGCTTTCTCCTTTTACGTTCTTTTTTACAAGTTCTACAACATCTGGGAATTGTGTTGTGACGTTCTCAAGGCGACGTGTGAAGATGATTATTTTGCCGTTGTGCTTGTGCACCTGTATCAGGAATCCGTCGTACTTGTATTCTGCTGCCGCAGGTGTTCCTACTGTTGCAAAGGCGTCTTGTATGTTTTTTGCCTTCTGGTACATCATTACCTTAACTGGTCTGCATGGTTCAAGTGAGATTGTGCTTAGCCCTCGGATTCCTTTTTGCCTTATTGTTGAGGCAACGAGGGAGTAGTCGTTTGCTATGTCTATTGCTTCCTGCACTGTTTCAATTGTTTTGTCATAGGGTTGCCTGTTGTTGTCTGGTAGTAAAAGTTCGTTTTTTTGCGCGTCATAGCTTATTCCGAGTTCTTTTCCGAGTGATGCCCAGACTATTGCGTCGCGGAGTGTTCCTTCTCCAAGCCCGATGCGTAGTTCTGACAATACTGTTCTGACGAGGTATTTTGCTTCTTCTGGTGTTGCGCTTGTCAGCAGTTCTGCAAACAATGCAAGTTTTTTGTCAACAGTGCCTTCTCCTTCTGCAGTGGCTATCCTGTTGAGGTTGTCAAAGACTTTTTTTGTTGTTAGTTCTTGCGAGAATAGTGTTGATTGTGTTTTTTTCTTGATGAATGCTGCTGCTGTTTCGCCAAGGTCCCCTGTTTTTGTCCAGCTTTCGTTTACCCTTTCAGCAGGAATTCCTGTTGCGAGCGTGATTGCCTTGAGCAACAGTTGTGTTGACATTCCTATTTCGCGTGAATCCCATTGTGGGAAGACTCTGCCTTGGAGAAGCAGCATTACATGATTTAGGTCTTCGTCAGGAATTTTTTTTATTAGTGTTGATAAAATGCTTGTTTTTTCCAGCCTTTTCGTGGTTTTTTCCAGCTGAGAGTATACCCCCACAAGTTCCTTATAGCGCATAGAAAACATTATATATTGATTCCTTTTAAAAACTTCTTGTAATGGAAACGCTTGAGTGTATTGAATCAAGGAGGAGTTGCAGGCTGTATCTTGACATTCCTGTTGAGTTTGAAAAGATTGGAAACATTCTTAATGCTGGCAGGGTTGCTCCGAGTGCTGGCAATCTGCAGGACTGGAAGTTTGTTCTCGTGACAGAGGAGGGCTTGAGGAAGGAGTTGGCAGAGGCTGCAATGAAGCAGTACTGGATGGAAAAGGCGCCTGTTCACATAGTCATTTGCAGTTCTCCTGAAAAGGAGGAGCGCCAGTATGGCAAGCGTGGGAAGGAACTTTACATGATACAGAATTGTGCGAATGCCGCAATGAGTATGCTTCTTGCAGCACACGATCAGGGGCTTGGTGCTTGCTGGGTTGGTGCTTTTGAGGAAGGAATGGTGCGCAAAGCTTTGCAAATGCCTGATAGCGTCAAGCCGATGGCAATAATCACCATTGGTTATCCTGATGAGGAGCCTGCAAAAACGCCAAAGTTTGCCATTGACAACGTGACTTTTGTTGAGCGATGGGGCAACAGGATTAAGGATTTTGCGGCATTTGTTGGTTATTATTCAACGCATGTCGCAAAGACTGCAAAGTACGCAAAGGAAGCTATTGCAAGATTTCTTGAGAAGTGGAGCAAATAGTTCCTTTTAGATAATGCAAGCTCATAAAGGCAGAATATGTTGTTTAACTGAACTTGTTGTTTCCAGTTACCGCTCCTGGGATGTCGTGCCAGTCCTGTTTTTTTCTGACTTGTAGGTTAAGGTCCCACGCGGCCTGCAGGAGTCTTGGCTCATAGCCGAGCTCGCGGGCGAGGTAAGTCAATGCCCGCAGGTCTTTTGGGAAGCATTTGCCGCCGAACCCGAGTTCTCCGTCAGGTCCTGGCACGTCAAGGTTTCTTCCTATTCTTTCGTCATTCAGGATTGCATTCTTGATGGTGTTGTAGTCAACGCCTGCCCGTTGGCATATCTGGTATATTTCGTTTGCAGCAGCGATTTGGAGTGTGAGCATTACGTTTGCTGCGTACTTTATCATTTCTGCAGTTTTTCTGTCAACCATTATGTATTTTGCGTTTGGGAACAGTGGAGCATAAACTTCTTTCAGTTTTTCCCTGCTTTTTTCGTCATTTGCACCAATGATAATCCTGTTCGTGTTCAGCATGTCTTCTAATGCGTGTTTTTCCCTTAAGAATTCGGGGTTGAATGCGACAGGGAAAGCGTACCTGCCTGCAAGGGTGTCAGAAGTTCCTGACACCGCAGTAGAGCGCACCACCATAAGAAGGTCTTCGTGCTTTCTTCCAACCAGATTTACGGCGTGGTTGATAGAGTCAAAGGAATTGTAGATTGCAGAATAGTCCATTGCTCCGCTTTTTTGCATTGGCGTGGGCACACAGACAAAGCACACTTCTGCATTTCTAGCGATTGCCTCAAGGTTTTCAAATGTATTGTAATTGCTTTTGTACTTGTCATACGGGTAAATCTTGTGTGCTCTTTTCAGGACTTCAGCGGTTGTTCCTCCCACAAAGCCCATCCCTATGATTCCAATGTTCATAATATTGCCGCAACCTGCTGGTCTATAAAAGCCTTCGTAGAATTCAGCATATGATATACTCTGAATTTATATACTCAGATATTTATTTTGCATCACAGAATTATTTATATATGCGGTTTATCAAACAAGAGAAAAAAATAATTGATTTAACACGAGTTTTGGCGAACTCGCGTTGAATCGTGTGTGTTTGAGTATTACGTTGAACTTGGCGTTCTTACGTTGAAGTCTTTTTGGCGATTGTGATAAGAGTCTTGGCGGAATCTTATCAACTGACTTCTGAGAGGAGAACAAACAGCACTTCCATATAAGCATTTCGAATGTGGGATAAATGCAATGGAATGTGTATGTTAGAGTGCATAATAAAAGACCAACCTAAAAGGGGGGATGACGAATGGAATTAATCGTGCAGAAGGCTGCGGAAAACAACCAAGTACAGACTGACGACCTTAAGGTCGGACAGGCAAACATCAAGGTCATAGGTGCTGGTGGCGCTGGGAACAATATGGTAACCTGGCTCTACAAGCGCGGAATAAAGGGTGCTGAAATCATTGCGGTGAATACTGACAAGCAACACTTGCAGGTTTCTGAGGCTGACAAGAAATTCATCATTGGCAGGGATGTCACGAGAGGGCTTGGCTGCGGCGGTTTCCCGCAAAAGGGAGCAGAGGCGGCTCAGGAGAGCCTTGCAGAACTTAAGGAAGCACTGAAGGATGCTGACATGGTCTTTGTTTGTGCAGGAATGGGTGGAGGAACAGGAACGGGTGCTGCTCCTGTAATTGCAAACCTTGCAAAGGACAGCGGCGCAATAGTTATTGGCACTGTCACAATGCCGTTTAATATTGAGCGCGCGCGCATTGAAAAGGCAGAATTCGGGCTTGAGCAGTTGAGAAAGCATTCTGACACTGTAATAGTGATTGACAATAACCGGCTTGTGCAGATTGCAGGAAACCTGCCAATACAGCAGGCTTTTGCTGTTGCCAATGAGCTTATTGCAACAATGATTAAGGGAATTGTTGAGACAATAGCAATTCCATCACTCGTGAACCTTGACTTCGCGGATGTCAGGGCAATCATGACAAATGGCGGTGTTGCGGCAATCGGAGTCGGCAGTTCTGACACGACAAACAGGGTGGAGGAAGCAGTGAAGGGCGCGCTTGAGAACCCCTTGCTGGACATCAATTATGCCGGCGCAACCGGAGCCCTTATCCACGTGATTGGAGGTCCTGACATGACCTTAGAGGAAATCAACAAGGTCGGCGAGCTCGTGACAGCAGAGCTTGATGAGGATGCAAATGTCATATGGGGAGCAAGAGTGACTGACGAAATGAAAGGAAAGCTTATGGTGATGACAATAATCACAGGAGTCACCTCGCCATGGATTGTTGGAAGGCAGCAGGTCAGGGAGACAAAGAAGGCTCAGATTGAGGATGAGCTCGGCATAGAGCTCCTTAACTAATGGTCACCCCTTTGGTCTTTGGTGGTGTACATTCTTTGCCTTCATTCATACCACCCCCATCGTATATGAAGGCAAAAAAACCCGGCCCCTCCACGAAAGGAGGGGTTCTTTTTTTTTATTCAAGAATAATTCCGAGGTAAACTATGGCTATTGCGCTTGATATCGGCTTGATGCGTCTCGTGATTTCGCTTGTGCTTGGCGGGCTTATTGGTTTTGAGCGCGAACTCCATAAGTCGCCAGCAGGTTTGAGGACAATCTCGCTCGTTTCTGTCGGTGCAACGCTTTACACGCTTGCCTCGCTTGAGTTTGCAGGCCCTAATGCTGATGTTTCGCGTATTGCAGCCCAGATTGTTGTTGGTCTTGGTTTTATAGGCGGCGGAGTCATTTTCCAGCTGAGGGACACAATCCACGGCCTTACAACAGCAGCAAGCATATGGATTGCTGGCGCAATCGGGCTGATGGTAGGCATTGGTGATTATATGTTCGCGTCAGCAACTACGCTGATGGTTGTGCTTGTGCTTTGGCTTGGCGTGTGGGAGAAAAAGGCCCTGACGCACAATGGGGCTGCAAGGAAATAAAGGAGCAGATTTTTAAACGCGATTCACCAATTTATTCTCATGGCATTGTTCCTTGTTGGTATTGGCTTGGGTGATGCCGATGACATTACCCTAAAAGGGCTTGAACTGCTCAAACAGGCAGACAAGGTTTATTTGGAAAACTACACTTCTGTCCTTAACTGTGATGTCAAGGAATTGGAAAAAGTCGTGGGCAAGTCTATTGAATTTGCCAACCGCGAGATTGTCGAGAAAAAAGCAGAAGCAACAATCCTGCAGGCAGCCAAAGACGGAGACTGTGCTTTGCTTGTCACCGGCGACCCATTGGTTGCAACAACCCACATTGACCTGATAGAAAGGGCAAGAAAGGCAAACATTCCTGTAAAAGTTGTCCACAATGCCAGCATTGTTTCAGCCATTGGTGCTACTGGCTTGCAGGTTTACAAGTTTGGAAAGACAACAAGCATTCCATTCCCGCAGAAAGATTATGCTTCTGAAACTCCTTATCTTGTTATTGAGGAAAACCAGAAAATAGGTGCTCATACATTGCTTTTGCTCGATTTGAAGCCAGAAGAGAACAAGTTCATGACAATAAATGACGCGATTGATTACCTCCTGAAGACAGAACTCAAGCTTAACAGGAAAGTCTTCACAAGGGATACTTTATGCGTTGGTTGTGCACGCATTGGAGCAAAAGACCAGTTCATCAAGGCAGGAAAGGCAAAAGACCTTCTCAAAACTGATTTTGGCAGGCCAGTGCACTGTCTTGTTGTTCCGGCAAAGCTCCATTTCATGGAAGAGGAGTTTCTGCAACAATTCAGGTAAGCTTTTTATACGCTTGATTTGTCCTTTTGTTTACAGCCCCGTCGTCTAGTGGTCAAGGATAACAGGCTTTGGCCCTGTTGACGGCGGTTCGAATCCGCCCGGGGCTATAAAAATTAAAAGACAAAGTCACTCCAAAAACAAAACAGCACAGCGGATTTGAACCCAGCCAAAACGCATTTTTTTGGCGCGGTTCGAATCCGCCCGGGGCTATGATGGTAAGAAAAAGGAAGTTGTGGATTCAGAGCGTAAAGACAGTGTCAACTTATCCTCCTGAGGGAATATTTACCAAGGATGCGATAACAATTGCTGATACGCTGGCAAGGCCTGATGTGAGTCCTAAAGGGATAGGTTCTGCCATAAGGATGGTTCAGTTTTTTATTAACAGGGCTGGCAAGGGTCTGCCTAAGGCAAGAAGAAGGGAGTTGGAAAAGGCAAAGAGGTTGTTGCAGGAAAAGAGTAAAAAGGTGATAAAATGACGGGCTATGTTGGACCAATCGAGAAGCAGACTGTAGAGAATGAGTTTTTTAGGAGGGTTTTGTTTACAGGGAAGTATGCGCAGTTGGTTGTTATGTGCTTGCAGCTGGGGGAAGAAATTGGCAATGAAGTGCATAACAATGTTGACCAGTTTTTCCGCATTGAGCAGGGAGAAGCATTGTTTGTCTTCAACAACACTGAAAAACACACTGCGAAGGATGGAGACGCAGTAATTGTTCCTGCAGGCACTTATCATAATGTGATAAATGCCTCAAAGACATCTAAGCTGAAGCTTTACACTATTTATTCGCCGCCAAACCATCCTGACGATACAATTCACAGGACAAAAGCAGATGCTGACAAGGCAGAGGCAGAAGAACATAAATAAAAAAAGATTTTTTATTTTTTCTTTGGAACCACAAGTCCTGTGCATCTCCAGTTAATCTCAGCAGTCCTTGACTCAATGTTTACGACGCAAGCTGGGTTGCAGCCTTCTTTGGGCTCTTTCGGCTCAAAATCAAACCAGATTGTTCCTGTGAAGTCATTGCATATGTTTCCTTCTTTTACTGTTCCTTCAGCAATGCAGGCGCTGTTCTGCGCGATTAGAAGCGCATCTGTTGTTTTCATTGCGAGCTTTGTCCCTTTTTTCTGGCAGATGCTTTCTCCGCTGCATCCTGCCAGAATCAGCAGTGCCAGAACCATTACCGTGGTGTGTGCTTTTACCATATTCATCTTGCTAAACAGGCAGCATCTCTGTATTTAAATACGTTATGAAATGCTTAGCTTTCTTCCTCACGACGAAATCTTTATAATCTCTATTCTGCTAACACACACATATGCGGGTTACTCGGGTGCAGGCGTATATCTTGTTTGCTCTTGGTACTTGTTATGAGGAGTGCTCAAAGCGGTTTGCAGGGAAGCCTATGGGTGTCTCAATGAACAAGGTTGCTTTCATCGAGCTCGCAAGAAAAGCAAACATTACTGCAAAGAAAGAGCGCGCTCTTTACAAGAACCTTGAAGCTCTTGAGGACCTTAAGCTTATCTCTTATGACAACAAGAATCTTGCGTTGACAGAGAAAGGCAAAAGGGTTTTTGAGCGCATAAAGAATGACCTTATGCCTTACATTAATGTCAAGGGCGTGCTTACAAGCAACCACGTGCTTAATTACACGACAAAGGCGCAGACAATACTTAAGGGTGAATAGAATTGCCGTTGGATGAAGTGATGCGTGACACGACGGCCCTTGGCGGGCTTGCAATTTATGTTGTTATTGCAGTTATTTTCTTTCTGCTCGACAACTACAGGGTTTTTGTTGAGTTAGTTGTTGCGCTGGCATTGCTTTATGGAGTCATAGCGATAATTCGCGTTTTGTTTTTCAGGAAGCGTCCTGACAGTCAGAAGTATTCTGGCTTTTTCACAAAGATTGATGCTGGCTCTTTCCCAAGCATGCATTCTGCAAGGTCGTTGGTGCTGGCAATCATTCTTGGAACTGTTTTCACGCAGGCAACAATTAGGGTCTTGCTTGCTATTGTTGTTCTTGCTGTTGCTTACACAAGGGTCCGTCTGAGGCGTCATTATGTCTCTGACGTGGTTGGCGGGATTGTTTTTGGCGCAATCATTTCGTGGGCTGCGATTAAGCTTGCCCCTTTCTTTGTTTGAGCGCAATATTTAAAAGGGCTTGAAATTCTCGTTGTTGCATTCAGCCCCGTCGTCTAGCGGCCAAGGATAAGAGGCTCTGGCCCTCTTGACCACGGTTCGAATCCGTGCGGGGCTATAAAAAAAATAAGAGACAAAAGTCATTAAGAACAAAAACAAATTAACGGATTCGAACCGCGCCAAAAAATGCGTTTTGGCTGGGTTCGAATCCGTGCGGGGCATTTATTTGTTTTTCTCCGAAGCTTTAAAAATACCTTTCTCGTATTAGTTTTATGATGGTTCGGTGGTTAATTGCGGCATTGTTTGCATTACTTGTTGTTCTGTCTGCTTGTTCCCAGCAGACTATTAAGGCGCAGCCGCTGAATAATACAGTTCCTCAGCTTTCTGATGCTTGTGCAACTATGCAGTGTGGTGATAATGCTTATTGTGAGGCAGGCATGTGTATGTGTCTTGGTGGATTTAAGGAATGCAGTGGCAATTGTATTCCTGAGCGTTCGTGCTGCACAAATGCGGAGTGTCCGTTTGGGAGGGTTTGCGAAAATGGGGTTTGTGCAGAACGTCCTGTGTGTGGTTTTAATGAGGAATGGGATAATGTGGAGAAAGAGTGCATTTGTGGAGAGGGGACTAAGTTTTGTAGCAGGCAGGGCAAGTGCATTCCAAAGGATAATTGTTGTGAGAACATTGATTGCAAGGGCGATCAGCGTTGTGCTGTCACAACTTATTCGGCTTCTGTGTGCATCAAGACAACAACCGCAAAGTGTAGCATGATTCCCGAGGGAACTGTTGGAAGGTTTATGACTCCAATTGGTGACTTCTCAATAAAGCTTGAGAATATTCTTGAAGGTCCATTGTTTGACCTGAAAGTGAATAATGATACAACGCGGCGTTTGAGGCCTGATGAGCAAAGTCTTGTTGCTAATGGCTCTGCATATGTTTATGTTGAGTCAATGAAGACATTTGGCGGTTATTGCAGGGAGGAGCCTGACTGAATGCAAAAACTTTATAAATACCTCTTCTGGTTTTCATAATATTCGAGAGATACGGCGGTTAAAAGCTTCCGTATGCTGGAGAAAGACAATTTCTCAGTTCTCGAATGGAGAATGAATTATGGCAAAGATGCATTCAAGGAAGAAGGGAAAGTCAGGACCTCATAAGCCTTTGAAGCCGGCAAAGCCAACTTGGTTGAGGTATAAGCCAAAGGAGATAGAGATGCTTGTTGTCAAGCTCGCAAAAGAGGGCAAGACCGGCTCACAGATAGGTCTTGTCTTGAGGGATACTTACGGCGTGCCTGACGTGAAATCAATAACAGAAAAGTCTGTTTCTGAAATCTTGGCTGAGAAAAAGCTTGCTCCAGAGCTTCCTGATGACCTTGTCGCATTAATGAGGAAGTCAATCGCGATAAGGAAGCATCTTGAGGAAAACAAGAAGGATGAGGCAGCTCATCGGGGCCTGCTGTTGACAGAGTCCAAAATCAGGCGATTGATCAAGTATTATAAGCGCATTGGTCGTCTGGCTGTTGACTGGAAATACCAGCCGGAAAAGCTCAAGATGTATACCGAATGATTCTTGATTTTTTTGTTTTTTTTTATTCGATATCATCAACAAAGGTGATGCGCTGGGAACACACAATTTTGTCAAATTTTTTTGTTGTGGATTGGATTGCCTTGTATAATTGTTCTCCGTAAAGGTTTGGTTCTGGATAATCCCATTCAGGAAACAGGACCCCATAATACCCAACAAGAATCTGCAGTTCTCGGTCTGTTGCAAGCTTGAAAATTGTTTTCAGATGATCTGTGAGGTATTCGAGTTTGTGTTTGGCAGTTTCCCTAAACTGAGGATGGCATGTCTGCAGCAATGAATAATAATGTCGCCAGTCAGCTATGATATCCCAGAATTTTTTGTATTGTTCCTGATGCATGTGAATGTGCTTTAATGCTGGTTAAATAAAAAGATTCGTTTCTTGCAAGATTATCTATTTTTTTTCTGGAACCAGAGAAGGTAAACTATTGGCAGTATTCCTATTGTGTTGAATATAAGAATGCACATGTACCATGCGAGTTGGTTGTTCCTTCCGCACTTCCACATTGCGATTGCTTTCCATATTGCTTCCCATATGCTAAGAACGAATATTGTTGTAAGAAGCCAGTTGGGATAAGCCAGCTGCGGAATCATTTACAGGAGTCCCCTTACGTCGTCAATGCGTGAGGCAACGTCCTGTCCTTTCTTTGTAAGGGTTAGAAGCTTTAGCCTTCCCTGCTTGTCAAAATTAACCAGGCCTTCGCGCTCCATTTGCTGAAGTATCTTGACAACGTGAGAATAAGTGCAGTCAATTTGTTTTGCGAGTGATGATGCATAAACCTCTGATTTGGCATTCTTCAGCTCCACGAGCATCATTGCTGGCTTTTCGCGGAAGAAAACGCTGAAGATTTCCTTGTTTTTCACGCAACCACCCCACATATCGTCTTATTCATATATGTTACGACCATTATTATGCAAGCAATATATAAAGGTTTCGCCCAAAAGAATTTTTCAGGCGCCACCCGCGCAAGCAAAATTTTTTTGTTTTGCTCTGTTTTTTATCAAATCTGGTTTGTATTTAAATCTTTCGAATGGCAGTGATGAAATATGTATATCAGCATTTTTTTCCGACGACAAAATTTTTGCAAAAGAATTTAAACAATGCAGGACTTCACGCAAAAAATGAACGTTCTTTTTCCTCACGCGCAAGTGAGAAGCGTGCAAAAACAAATGATGGAGGACGTTGCAGAAGCGCTTGAAAAAAGAAAGCATTTTGTTGTGCACGCGCCCACAGGGCTTGGAAAGACTGCTGCAACCTTGAGTCCTGCGCTTGAACTTGCTCTCAAGCGCGATCTAGTTGTGTTCTTCCTGACTTCAAGGCACACACAGCACAAGATTGTCCTTGATACCCTGCGGGCAATAAGGAAAAAGCACAACCTTCAGTTCATTGCGGCATCAATTATAGGCAAGAAATGGATGTGCACTCAGCCGGGCACAAAGACAATGCGCTCAAATGACTTCTTTCCTTACTGCAAGGCGTTGCGGGAAAACAAAACCTGCGAGCCTTATGAAAACGTGAAATCAAAGACAAGCGTTCATTGCAGTGTTGTGCTCAAGGAGATTGAAAATGATGCGCCTGTGCCGACAGAGGAAGTGATTGTGAAATGTTCCGAAAAGAACCTGTGTCCTTACGAAGTTTCCCTGCTTCTGGCTGAAAAATCAAAAGTGATTGTTACTGATTATTACTACCTTCTGCATCCCCACATCAGAAACTCATTTTTGAAAAAGATAAGAAAGACACTTGAACAAACAATTATTATTTTTGACGAGGGGCACAATTTACCTTCAAGGGCCAGGGAATTGATGACGCAGAGGATTTCAACAAGGCTTTTGCGTGCTGCGATAAGGGAAGCAAAGAAATACAAATTCAATGATCTTGCCCTGTCCCTGACAGAGCTTGACAGCGCAATGGAAAAAATGGGGGAGGGACTTCAGCCAGGTGGCGAGAAACTTGTAAAGCGCGAACAGCTCATTGATGCGATTAGCACGTTTGCTGACATCGACGAACTGATAGCAAAGCTGAATGCGGCAGCAGACATTGTCAGGCAGGACAGGCAGAGGAGCCTGCTTGGAAATGTTGCGGAATTTCTTGAGCTCTGGCCAGAGGGCGATGAAGGATTTTCCAGGATTCTTGTGAAAACACAGGACAACATCCGGCTTAGCAAGAGGTGCCTTGATCCTTCGCTGGCCACAAAGGATCTTATTGAGAATTCTTATTGCACAATCACAATGTCAGGCACTCTTTCGCCTGTTAAGATGTTTGCAGACCTGCTCGGCATTCCTTCTGAAAAAAGAATTGCAAAGGAATATCCATCGCCTTTTCCTGTAGGGAACAGGCTTGCGCTTGTGGTGCCAAGGACAACAACTAAGTTCTCTCAAAGAAATGATTTGCAGTTCAAAAGCATTGGGGAGAACTGTGCAAGGCTTGCAAACAGCATTCCCGGCTGTGTTGCAATGTATTTCCCAAGCTATACCATCCGTGACGCTGTTAACAGGGATTTTAGCAGTCTGTGCAAAAAGACGTTGTTCCTTGAGCAACCAAACATGACAAAGGAGCAAAAACAGGATTTTCTTGAGCGCTTCAAGCAATACAGGGATTCTGGCGCGGTATTGCTCGCTGTGGCTTCAGGAAGTTTTGGCGAGGGAATTGACCTTCCTGGCGTGCTTAAGGGTGTGATTGTTGTGGGCTTGCCCCTTGACCGCCCAAACCTTGAAACACAGCAGCTTATTGAGTATTATGACAAGAAATTTGGCAAGGGGTGGGATTATGGCTACACAATGCCTGCCTTGACAAAGACAATGCAGAACGCAGGACGGTGCATACGCTCGGAAACAGACAGGGGTGTAATAATATTCCTTGATGAGCGTTATGCCTGGCCCCGGTATTTCACGTGCTTCCCGGCAGACTGGAATTTGAGGATTTCTGTTGATGCGGTTCCGGAAATTCAGAGTTTTTTTCAGAAAAATTAATAAAGCGATGAGGAAGCAAGATGATTATGGCCAAGAGAAAACCAAGCATTTTTGACAAGCCCAAGGAAGAGGATGCAGAGGAAATTTCAGAGGAGCCTGAAGGTTTCAGGGAGCTTGAGGAGCATCCTGAAAATCCTGAGGAATTCATACAGAAAATGAATGTTGGGGGCGCGGAAATTGATGTGTACACAGAAGAGGGTAGGGAAGAGCTTATGGAGGACGATGAGGTGAGCGAGTGGGAGGAGGGCTTTGCAGAGGGCGAGGCAGAGCCTGAAAAAGCCCATTGCGCAGCCTGCGGCAAAATCCTCAGCCAGGACGAGTCAAAAATCGTTGAGCGCGAAATAAACCACATAATATACAACTTCTGCAGCGAGAAATGCGCAAAGGTAGGATTGCAGCATGCAAAGAAGAAATAAGCCCATTCAATTAACCGGCTTTTGTCGTTCCCGGTACTTTGCCTGAAACTTCCTTGACATTCCTTTTCCACTCAAGCACTTCCGCCTTTAAGACAAGGGTTTCCTGCGGCAAATAATCAATGCGCGTGATTATGAAGTGCTCGTCATTGGATTCCGTAACCCTGAACTTATACGGCAAAGTCATGCCTGAAACCTTGTCAAGCTGGACTGAGTAATTCAGGACATCACCAAACTTTGCCTGATAAGTGATGTTTATCCTGCCAACATCAGGATGCACGACTGCCTCGCCGAATTCTGTGTGTATTACCTGGCCATCAACCGGATTGTGCCTGAACAGCAGGTCGTTGTACGTGATGACAAGTAGTGTTGAATTCCATTCAAGTGAGGGAAGCTTGTATGACTTTCCTTCCTTGACCACAGGGTCACAGATTGCGTGTGTTTCGGTTATGTTGATTACCTTGTAAGGCCAGGGCATTGTTGGGTTTAGCACAACATCATTCAGCACTGGCTTTTTGCCAAATAGTTTTTCAAAGGCGCTGAGCGGGAATGGCTGGAATCTGGGCAATGGTTGGTTGCGCGAGACAATTCTTGTCCTGTTTACTTTGTATGAAAGCACTGGCTCGCTTGGTGGAATGATGCGCGTATAATTCTTGCCGGGTTCCATTCCGATTATTGCATCATCAAAGCCTTTTATTTTTCCGCTTTGGCCAACAACGAGCTTGTAATGTCCTTTTGTGTAAGTGCTGATGCCGTATTCCTTTGCAAGCGCTTCGTTGTTGGTGTCTACAACAGTGCCGTTTTGCAGCATCAGCACATAATCAATGGCTGCAAGGTCTCCCATCTGGATTCCTGAAGGTTGTGAAGCATTCTGGACAGGAGGCAGTGCTTCTTTGGGAGTCCTATAATAATACAGCGTTCCTGCAATAATGACTAGTATTAGGATTATCCAGAACAATGGTTTTCTTTTTTGTTTTTTTGCCAAGCTTTCACCCTATTGTCCTGCGCACGTCTGTTATGCGTGCAGACGCAACTCCTTTGAGCTTTGCAATTTCGTCAACAAGCTCGTCAGGCACTCCTTTTGACTCGTCCATTATGAATATTATCTTTAGCGCCTTCAGTCCAAAACCTATCGGCTCGAGTTCTGTCTTGCCGTAGTCAGCGCCATACTTTTCTATTTTGCCTTTTGCTTCTTCTTCAAGCTTTTTCAGCTCAACATCAGGGCTGTCAGGATTTATTGTGACAGTTACCACTACGCGCGCCATTTTAGTTTGGTCCTTCAAACCCGCATTCGGGGCAAAGGTATTTTGCTGCAAAGCGCCTGCATTTCTCGCAACGCACAATTTCCTGCTTTGCGCATTTTGGGCACTTGAACCTTGCAGTGCCTTGTATGTTGGTGATGTCTGTCTTGCACGAACTGCATTTTTCTGTCATTGCTGCCATAACCCCATCCTCTGCAGGCATGCTTAAAAAGCTTGTGGTTTTTAAATCCACATCCACTCAAAGCGTTTTCATTGAGTAGGAACAACAAAAATACTTAAAGCCAACAATTACTGCATCGTCGATGGTTGTTAGGACAGGATTGCCCTGGGGGAGTGGGATAACTGCATTGTTCGGTCTTTTTGGCAGTTCGCCTGCTGAAGCAAAAGCAAGGCTTGAGGATGTTTCTCTTACTTTAAGGCAGAAGATGAAGGAATTGCGTGCTGTTGAACACCAGCTTGATGAGCTTAGAAGAAAGGCAGCAATGGCAGAACAGCTTGATGAACGCCTGAAGGAGCAGCAGCAGGCTCTTGACGAGCTTCACGCAAAGGCAGAGGCAAAGCTTGCTGAGTTCAAAAAGGCAGAAGCGGAGTTTGCGCCAAGGGAGGCAAGAATCAGGAAGGCAGAGCAGGAATTGCAAGAACAGCAGGCATTGTTTGAGGAGAAAAAGAGACTGCTTGCGGAAAAGGAAGAGGCCTTGATGCAGCGCGAGGAGGTTGTTGAGGAAAGAAAGCGCAGGGCTGAGCAGATAGAACACGCAATAAGGCATGCAGAAGTTCCCCTTGAGAGGCGCAGGAAGAGGCTTGAAGGGCAGATTGCACTTGAGGAAAAAAAGCTTTCAGAGCTCAGGACAGCAAGGACTGAGGCCCTTGAGCGAAGGCAGAAGTACCTTGCAGGTGTTGTTGCAAAAGAAGAGCAAAGGCTCAATGAACTCAAAAGGCAGGTCTTTGAATTGCGCAAGGAGGCAGAAAGGCGCAAAAAGGACGTGCAGGCCCTTGAAAATCAGAGAAAGTCGCTTGAGGAAGTGGGAAGGGACTTGGCAAAGGCGCGGGAGGCGCTGGCAAGAAAGGCAGAAGAAGTTGGCGCTGCTGAGCTTGGGCTCAGGGAGCGCGAAAAAGAGCTTGAGAAAAAGGCCTCAAAGCTTACTGAGCAAATCATTGCCCTTGAGGAAGCAAAGCGCATAATCCTTTCATCACAACAGATAAAGAGAGAATCTGAGAGGGCTGTTGAGGAGAACAGGAGGGCTGTTGAAGAAGCACGCCTGACCCTTGAGGAGAATGCAAGAAAGCTTGAGGAAATCCGCAAGTCAGAGGCCACAATAATTAGGGAACGCCACGATATTGATGCCAAGAAGCATGAAATTGAGCAGAAGCTAAAGCAAGCAGAGCTTAAGGAAAAGGCAGCAATAAAGAGGGAGATGGACTGGCTTGCACACCAGAACGAATTAAAAGGGCTGATTGAGGAACTTGAGAAATCAAAGCGCGAGCTTGCCGACATTACTGCTGCAAGCAAGGGAGAACTTATAAACCTTAAACAACAGCGGGACTCGGCAATTGAGGCATTACAGGACATAAGGCCTTTCCTGAGCTCGCAAAAGAGGGAAATCAATCGTCTTGTGAATGTGGACATTGCTGCATTGCGTGAGAAAGAGCGTGAAATTCTGCAAATGGTTGATGAGCTTGAATCTGATAGGCGCAAGATTGCAAAGGAAGAAATGCTTGTCAATAATAGGCTTAAGGAGATTGAAAGATCAAGGGCTCAGCTTGAGAAGGCAAACAAGGAGCTTATTGAAAGGGAAAAGGCTGCCAGGAAAATACTTGCTGCTGCTGAAAGGGCAAAGCAGCTCAAGATTGATGTTCCAAGGCTTAAGAAGGAAGCAGTCAGGCTCAAGAGGGAGATTTCAACGCTATCTAAGGTTGCTGCAAGGCGCGGGGTGCGTGTTGTCAGGCTGGAGCCACGCGTACAGCCACTGCAGGCGCGTATTGCAAAGGCGCCGCGCGTCAGGCCTGTTGTTCCTGCAGTCAAGCCAGCGTTGCGCCGCCATGTTGAAGTTGAGAAGCCAGTAATTGCAGAGGTTACTCTTGACGAGCTTCAGGAAATGATTTCAGGCGCAAAGGCAAGCATTGAGGCAAAGGATGTCAGCACTGCGATGAGAATTCTTGATGACATTGAGTCAGCCGCAAGGAGGCTTAATGAGGAGGACAGAAGGAGGCTTTCTTACGAAATCAAGGACTTGCAGGCAAGCATCAAGCTCGCAATGATATGATTCTGGAAGGAGCACCTGACTCTAACAAGCTTTATTGCAAATTATTACACTATTCTCTGTGCTGAACTTTACCGGCAAAAACTTCTCAACAACATTAATATTCGTCAGTGTGTGAGGGGTTATTGTCTGAACTTTGATTTTACTTGGCGGAAACAACGCCATCCACGGAATCAGGTTGTCAGCAAGATGGGAATCAACAGGAGCTTTTGACTCAATTGCATCAATGAGTTTTTGTGCTGCTGCTTTTCCCACCTGTTCTGCAGGCAGCCCTTTTTCTCCCAATGCGTCTGCGCCAAGTATTATTGGTTCTTTAATGTCTATGTCGTCCTTCTTTTTTGAGAATACTGCCCAGAGAGTTATTCCAGAACCTGGCGAGAGCGTTTCTGAGTATTCTGTCCTGACATTTATTGGGCAGCTGTATTTTGCAAGGACTTGTTTTGCCGCGCTTGCCTGTCTTTCAGCAACCCTTGCCTGTTCCAATGATTTTGAGGCGTGTGATATTCCTTTTGTGTGAATCAGGTTGTGCTGCTCAAGGAGTTCTATTGGTTTTTTTTCTTCATTCGGCTTTACGCGTATCACAACTTTGCCGTTTCCAGCCGGATAATACCCACGCTTTTCAACTTTGACATTAATTTCTGCCCATCTGTTCAAGTGCGGAACAACGATGCTGGCAAAATAGTCTATTGGCATTGACCACGCAACGTCTGTCCCACCAATCAGCTCAAGCTTCATTTGTTTTCCTGACAATGCGCATGGCAAAAGCACTGCTTGTAAAAAAAGTGTTATTGAGCCTGCAGTCTCGATATCTACAGCCAACGACCTTCCTTTCAGTGGTGCAGGAATGAATGTGAGTTCTGTTGAGCCAAGCATTGCCCCTTCTGCTTTGGATTCAGATAGCTTTTGCAAAGCAGTGATGCAGTTCAAATGCTGCATTTTCAGTCCTGGCTTCTCTCTTCCCTGCCTTATTTTAGTTATGTGGAAGGGTTTTTGCGTAATCATTGAGAGAGCAAGAGCTGTCCTGACAATCTGTCCTCCCCCTTCCCCCAGACTGCCGTCTAATTCAATCATTGAAAAATAAAAAAGAAAAAGGGTATAAAAAGGTTCTTACTGCACTTCAAGGCTTTCAACGTCTGAGAGTTCCTGGTCCAATGAGTCCAGGTCTGACGTGTCAAGGTCAACGCTTATTGAGTCTATCTCTGTCACGTCAGTACTTATTGCGTTGACGTCATTGTCGGTTCCGGTTGTGCTTGGAAACGGTGTTCCTTTTGGCGCGCATCCGGCAACCACGAGCAGTGCCGTAACCAGTGCAATCATGGCAAGTGTGCCTTTCATCAAACCACCTTTTGTTCTGTTTGTTTGCTGTTGCTATATAAACCTTTTGAAAGTTTAAGCAGCAGGCACGGCTTGTTCGTTGCTTTCTGTCGGCGTTTCCTCAAGTTCCTTTTCTCCGCCTATGCCGCGGATTTCCTGCACAATGCCCCTGAGGAGCTCGTTTGCTGCCTTGAGCTCTGCATGAGCAGCCCTTATTTTTTCTGCAGCCGCATCATGGTTGCCTGACTCAAACAATGCCTTTGCCTCATCCTGCAGTGCCTTTGCAGAGTTCAGCTTTGCCTGGAATTCTGCCTTCTTGGCTTCTGCAGATGATGTGTCCTTGCCCTTTGCCTTGAGCTTTTCAATCACGCGGTCAAACTTGATGGAAAGTTTTTCCATCTTCACAAGTATTCCGCCGATGCGTGAGCTGACTGCAAGGCCTACGCAATTCTTGATTTCCTTCCTTGCTCTTCCCCAGACATCGCGTATCATTTGCGCGCCTTCCCTGAGGTCTTCCTTTGTCGCATTCTCGCCAAGGCTTGCTGTTGCCTGTTGTGCAGCATCCACATCTACCAGCACTGCGTCAAGGGCTGCAATCCGGTTTGCCTTTTCCTCATCGCTTAATGCAGACGCCTCAACGCGCTCCTTTGCCTTTTCAATCAAGGCAATTATGTGCTCTGCAGACTTTGTCAGGAATTTTCCTGCAGCAATTTTTGCCTTGGTGCGCACCTGCACGCATGCCTCGTCAGACTTGCCAACACAGTTGCGGACCTGCTCTCTTGTCTGTCCGATTTCATTTCGTGCAGCCTCGCGGTCTGCCTTGATTTGCTGGCGTTGTTCCTTGAACTGCTTGTGGAGTTCCTTTCGTTCCTCGCGCCTCAGCTTTGCCTCCGCATACACTGTCCTAAGGGACTCCTTGCGCTCCCTTAGTTCGGTACGCAATTCCTCGCGCTTTTGCTGGAGTTCTTCCCTCATTTTTTGTGCGCGGGCTCTCATTTCCTCGCGCGACTTCTCAAATGCACTTGGTCCTGCGCCTGGCTGTTCTGCTGTACTAACCGTGTCTTCATTGCCGCCTTGTCCTTGGCCTTTTGCAGCAACAAATGGCGGAATGCTTGCAACAAACAGGGCAAGCACAACAAGTGCCACCAATTTGTTCACGTTCATCTTACCATCCTCCGTTGTTTTTTTAACATCAGGTTTGCTTGTCAAAGCACGCAAACAAGGCATATTCATGGCGATGTATCTTATAAATACACTTTTTAAGCCAGAAAAATAAAGGTTTTTTCTGCCTTTTAACACTTTACGGAGCCCGAAACAGGCTCTTTTTCCTTTACAAAGATTTATATACCAAGCTCAAGTAATTCCTGCAAATGAAGGCATATTGGGGGTTATATCTTGCATTCTTTATTTTATTAGCCAGTACTTCTTTTGGCGCAGTAATCCATGGTTCTGTGTATGACCTTGACCTTAACACCGTGCAGGCAGTGGTTGAGATTAACACAACACCAAGGCAGACAATGGTTTCAAGGAACGGTACTTATGAATTTCTTGTCCCTTCAGGAAAATATGTTGTTGAGGCAAGACTTCCAAAGCAAAACACTGCTGCTTCTGAGGAGATTGAAGTGGTGCAGGAAGGCAGTTATGTCATTGACCTCATTCTTTTCCCTGACTTGAGCGAGGAAGAGGCTCTATTGAGTGAAACCCTTGATGTTGCTGAATACGAAGAGCCAGAATATGTTCCGTATTGGGCGTATGTGCTTCTTGTGCTTGCGGTCCTTGTAGGAATCGCTGCAGTGCTTCTCAGAAGAATGAAAAAGGCCACTGGAGAGAAGAAGGAAGAAATAAAAGAGGAGAAAAAGGCAGAGAAGGCAGACCTTGCTGAAATACTTGCGTTCATAAAAAAAGAGGGCGGAAGGACCACGCAAAAGGAATTGAGAAAGGCAATCCCTTATTCAGAAGGCAAGATTTCGCTGATGCTTGCAGAGCTTGAATCGCAGGGCAAGGTGAAAAAGATTAAGAAGGGAAGGGGCAACATCATCATACTTCAATGAAAAAAATCCTTATTGCAGGCATTGACCCAGGCACAACAGTAGGGTATGCGGTGCTTGACACAAACGGAAAGCTTGTTGCAGCAAGGCAGGCAAAAGAGCTTGACCGTGATGCTGTTGTTTCAGAGCTTAGCGCGCTCGGCAAAGTAATAATAGTTGCGACTGACAAGTCAAAGGTGCCTTCGTTTGTTTCAGAGGTTGCCACAAAGCTTGGCGCAAAGGTTAGCTTTCCTGTTCAGGACTTGCTGGTGTCTGACAAGCGTGAAATAACAAGGTCAGGGAACTACAATGGACATCATGAAATGGATGCGCTTGCCGCAGCAATCGTGGCATTGAAGCGGCACGAGCGCTTGTTCACGAAAGTGAGGCAGTTCCTTCGCGACAGAAGACGTCCTGAACTTTTTGAAACAATCTCTGAAATCGTGGTAAGGCAGGGAATCAGCATCAGGAGCGCATTTGACTTCTTGACCGCCCCCAGAAAGGAAGCTCAGATTTTGAAAAAGGTTGTTGAGAAAAAACAATTCAAGGAAGAGGACTACTGGATGCTTTATGACGAGCTCGTAACTGCAAGGCATGAGCTCAATCTGCTGAAACAGCAGAACAATAAGCTTAACAAGACTGTTGAAAGGCTCAGCAAAAAAACAAGCGAGCTAAGCAATGCGGTAAAGCCTGAAACAAGGATTATCCGGCCGACTGCAGAGCTTGAGCAGGCAAAAAGGGTGATTGCAGACCTGAAGCACAAGCTTGAGCAGACTCTTTCAAGGCAGCAAAGGTGGCAGCATGTTCTTCTCAACCGGGAAAAATACGTTATTGCAAAAAAGATGAAAAATCTTGGTCAGGACGAGTTCAAGCGAGTCTCCCGCGTGCTTGGATTCAAGAAAGGCGACATTCTCTTTGTGGATGACTGCAATGTGCTGAGCGAGAAGGTTGTTGAGCAATTAACGCCCATATGCGATCTTATTATTGCAGTGAAGAGCGTACACCCAAGGACGATGGAAAAGCTGAACTTCACAATAATTAATGCTTCTAATGTTTCGCACACGCAGGATGATTATTTTGCCTTCCTTGACAAGGCTTCACTGGAAAAGGCAAGGAGCAGCAAGGCACTCCTTAGAAGGCTTATTGAGCAGTATCAGGCAGGCAGAAAATCACAATAATTTCTCAACATGCACCCTTGTTTTCTCTCCTGACTTTGTGTTTTGCAATTGCACTTGATTGCCTATTGAAATAATTATCCATTGTTCTCCCTTGTATTTTATCGTATCCCCTTTTTTGAACGGGAACTGCCTGAAAAGGACAGTCAAGCGGTGAACATCTTTGCTTCTTATCGGGTCTCTTGTGTGGATTTTTGATGTGATTTTGAGTATTCCGCCAAACCTTTGTTGGAGCTTTCTTCCAAGCGATTGCATGTAGTGCTGTGATGATAGGTAAAGGTCTATTCCGCCGGGCACTTCCTTCGCCTTTGCTATTTTTGTCCTTCCTGCCCTGATGATTTCATCGTGCAGCCAGTCCAGTGCTTCATCAGAACAACCCCTAAGCTGCATAATACCCTCAAAATAGCTTGCTGGTTTTTCCATAATGCTTTGCCCGCAAACAAGATATTTAAATATGACGCAAAACTAAAAGCTTTTAAACCCAGCGCTGGTGTTTTTTGTCTTGATGGAAGCAAGAAAGGTTTTGAGGAAGCTTTGGTGGTTTTTGTGGGAGGACAATAGCGTCTGGAGCTGGATTGCAAACATAGTGCTTGCCTTTGTGATTATCAAGTTCGTTATTTATCCAGGCCTTGGTCTTTTGCTCGGCACTGGCTACCCGATTGTTGCAGTTGTCTCGAGCAGTATGGAGCATGATGCTTCATTTGATGCGTGGTGGACAACAGCGCGTTGCTGCCTTGATTCCTTATGCTCAAAGAGAGTGTCGCCTTCTGAAATCTATGGTGATTACGGAATTACTTATGAGAAATTCCGGCAGTTTCCTTTTGCCAACGGCTTCAACAAGGGTGATATAATGATTCTTAGGGGGGCAAAGGAGCTTGCCGTTGGCGACATTCTTGTCTTCTGGTCAGAATCAAGAAAAGAACCAATTATTCACCGTATTGTGCAGGTAAAGGGTGTTGCTAATGATTATGTTTACAAGACAAGAGGAGACAACAATTGCTACTCTGCTGCTTTTGAACAGAGCATTGCAAAGGACAAGATGATTGGAAAAGGAGTAATCAGGGTGCCTTTCCTTGGCTGGATAAAAATCGCATTTGTTGAGCTTCTGTATCTGCTTGGGCTGGTGAGTTGAAATGCTTTTCTGTCCTAAGTGCAAGTCAATAATGATGCCAAAGAAAGAAGGTGCAAAAGTAATTCTTGTCTGTTCGTGTGGTTATAGGCAGAATGCTGAGGCAGTCAAGCTGTCAGAAACAAAAAAGAAGGAGGAGCATCGCGAAATAGCTGCTGTTGAAAAGGAAGTTGAGGTCATGGCAAAGACAGAAGCGGACTGTTCAAAGTGCGGCAATAAGGAAGCGTATACTTGGGAAGTCCAGACAAGGGCAGGCGATGAGCCTCCAACAAAATTCTTCAAGTGCACGAAGTGCGGGCACACATGGCGCGACTACAAGTGAAAGTAAAGCCGAACGCAAGGAAGACAGAAATAGTCTCACAGCAAGGTGATGCAATGGTTGTTAATGTTGCAGCCCCTCCTGAAAAAGGAAAAGCAAATCTCGAACTTGTCAAATTTCTTTCGAAAAAACTGAAAAAACAAGTGAGAATCGTGTCTGGTTTTGGTAATTCTTCCAAGATGGTTGAGATTTCTGAGAACTGAGCCGGAATGTTTGCGATTTTTTCTGCAAAACCTACTTTAAATAGGGAAGCGTGCAGTGCATCATGTCATTTGTCCATTTTGCTTATCATCAAGAATAGTAAGATCTGCAACCTGCACCTGCACTATCGCACTGCATTGAGAATTCTTGAGCAAGGAACTGGTGAACTCACAGGCATAATGACTGCAAGGTATAAGGATGCCAGGTATATAATCGTCGACTATGACAAAAAGATGATAATCAGCTCGCAGGACGCGTTCATCCCAAAAAAGAAAGGGTTTGAGGTAATAGAGGTATGAAGCTAAAAAGAGTCCAGTTTTTTCTGTTTTTTGTCAAATTCTTCAAGATATTTTGGCGGTTTTACTGAAACAAATGAGAAGCCCCAGTCTTTGAGCATTTTTTCTGCATTTGGTGTTATTTTTGGTGCCGCAAGTATTCCCCTTACTTTGGTTATTCCCTTGCTTGCCATAATCTTCTCAACGTATCTTCTCAGCTGGGTGACTGCTGCAAGGTCTGCAGCATACCTTTTGCACTCAACAACAGTCAGCACGCCATCCTTGTCTGTGCCAAGGACATCAATGAATCCGTATTTTGTTTGTTCTTCCTGTGATACCGGCTTGAATCCCTGTTCAACGAGTTCGGGGTTTTTGTAAAGCATGTTTGACATGTCCTCTTCTGTTCCCGCAATGACTATCGCTTGTCCGTCCTCAAGCTTATGAGAGTTGAAGAAGTGGACTCGTGAAATCACGATTTCCATGCTCTCTTTTTCAAGGATGTTTGTTGCTTTCAGAACGAGCTTGTTGTCATCAGTTCTGACTGTGTATCCAGTGCCTGGCTTCATATAGTTAATGGGCGCATTTCCTGTGGGCTGGTGCACGAGCAGGGCATTGTCTGACTTTATCATGATTACCCGGTCGCCTTCGTTGAGGAAGCTTTCTGCCCTTCCTGAATACCTTATCGTGCAGTTGCAGCCAAACACGATTGTTTCATTCCTTTTCAGGGCATCAGCAAGCAGTGTTATGTAGTCATTCAGCTCAAACATGGCAACCAACCTTTATTGGTTAGGGTACTTCTCAATTTCTCCATACAAGACATCCAGTTTTACTCCTGCCTTTTTAAGAATTTCCCGCGAGAGCTTTGCGCCGTGATATTTTTTCTCGCACACAACCCTTTTGATTCCTGCATTGATTATCATTTTTGCGCAGGTATAGCACGGCTCCATTTTGCAGTAGATTGTTGAGCCGTCTATTGCTATGCCATACCTTGCTGCTTGCACTATTGCATTTTGTTCTGCGTGCGCCGTCCTTATGCAGTGTTGTGATGTTGTGCCATCAGGGTTTGTCACCTTGTGCATCTGGTGCCCGACTTCATCGCAGTGTTCAATTCCAACAGGTGAACCAACATAGCCTGTTGAGAGCAGGCGCTTGTCTTTCACGATTACTGCGCCTGATTTTCCCCTGTCACACGTTCCTCGTCTGCCCACCTGCTTGACTATGCCCATGAAATACTCATCCCAGTTTGGCCGTTTGTCAAGCCTTGGCTTCCACATTTTCAGGAACTTGTCAATCTTTGCATAAAGTTGCTCTATGGTGCCATCATTCCTTATTGTTATGTCTGCCATGCCGAAGACCTTGTGCAATTGTTGCGCAGAGGGGTCCTCACTCATCTCCCTTTTTTCGCTTGCAAGAAAATCAGAGAATGTCGGAAGTTCCTCACCGGGCTTCTGCCTTCCTGCCATCCTCCTGAACCTTTCCTTTGCAGGAGCGTCGACGTAAACCAGGACAAAATTTTTTCTCTTGCGCAGAGCCTCCACTTCTGCCGGATTCCTTATCGAGCTAACAACGTACTTCTTGTCAATGTCCATTGATTCAAGCGCCATATTTGCAAGCGCGGCATGACCAAACTTTTCGCGAAGTTCTTTTCCCACCGCAATCAGGTTTTCACGCGTTATTTCCTTTTTGCGCAGCCTGAGTTCTGCACGGAGAAAATCAGAGAGTGAGATATGCGTGAATCCGTTGTCAGAGAGGTATTGCGCAATGGTGTCTTTTCCAGAACAATACCCCCCTGTTATTCCCACAATCATATGTTCTCTATTGCTTTCGGGTTGTATTTATACTTTCGTGTGAAAATTTCGTCTGGGTTCGGTGATTAAAAAGTATTTTGCAAAATACGCAAAATGTATTGGCCGACAGAGCAATCTTCCGAGAACAGAATTATTCTTGACAGGATTTTAAAAAGTCACGCGGGAATTTCTATGTAATCGTCAGTTTCTTCGTCAACAATGAAAAAGTCGCCGAGTTGCCTGTTCCTTCGTCCTTCATGGTAACTTACTGTCATCACTCATCACCTCTTTTGTAACCCTGCCAACGCCTTTTGAGCGTGATGCGCGAGGCACAAGGCCCGAAGGCCCTGTTACCCGTCTTATCACCTTTTTTCCCGCGCAACCTTTTTTTGTGAGTTGTGCGGACAATCCGACTTTGTCGTCGCTGGCCGCGCAACTGAAAAACCTGAAAAGTGAATGGGTATTTAAACACTGCTGAAATCAAAATATCATTTCATAAAATATATGCTTGAGTTGTGATGTTATCACTCAAAAGAGAAATTTTCAGCCGAATGCTGCAAGAGCCTGGCAGGTTGCGTGGAAAATTTTGCCGTTTTTAGTCGATAACTTGATGTTTATTGTCTTGAATGTTTGCGTGAAGTATGTTATGTTGAATACAGGCCCGTGTTCTTCAATGTCTTGTATTATGAAGAATGTTTTTGCAGGAAGTTCGTTCTTGAATTTCTCATTCCTTGTTTTCTCTGCTTTTTCCATTGCCTCCTTTACAGAAAGCCTGACTTCTTCTGGTTTTAATTCAAGTATTTTCTGTCGCGCCTTGAAAACCTCCTGGTCTGGAATAATTGCAATTTTGTCTGGAGCAACAACAAATGTGCTCATAAGGCTTTTTTCAGCGTCATAATAACCAATTTGCCACACATCTTTGTTTGCTTCATCCATCATTACGAATGCGTGTGCAAGGTATGCTTTCTCATGCGTTTTTCTCCATTCGGAAAACTCGTTGCTCTTCTCAATCATGCTAAGAACTTCTTTAAGCTCCATTAAGGGGTTTTGAAGCTGCCTTGTTTATTAAGCTATGCTATTTACAATTTTTGTCTGATCCTGAAAGAATTTATTGGATAAGGCGCCTTGATGTGACTGAATTCGCTTTTTATTCTTTTCACCACAACTTTTATTGCGTGTTCCATTCCGTGGAATGGGTGTATTGTGATGACGTGCGCAAACACTTCGCTGATTGGATGTTCTGGCCCTGTTCTTGTCTCGTGAATCCGCATCAGAGCAAGCGCGGGCAGTGCCCTGAGTATTGTTGCTATTGCGAACACGAGCGGGATTCCTGTGAGGATTAGTGTCAGGTTGTCTGCAATTATTCCGCCTATTACTGGCGCGATTATCATTGGTATGCTTGTGAGGAAGTTGAATTCTGCAACCTGCAATGCCCTCTTTTCCTTCTGCGTGAGATCAAGGAGGAGGTTCCATATTGATAAGTCCATTCCTGCCCATGCAATTCCTGATAGTATTTGTGCAGGGATTATCAGCCAGAATGTTTCTTTTGTGACAAAAATAAATGATAATGGCACAAGCGCTGTGCCAAGCATGCATATCAGGCCGACAGGCTTGTCGCCGTATCTGTCTGACACATAGCCGAAGTGGGGTTGTGACAGAATCCTGCATACCGTTGCTATTGCACCTGCGAGCACGAAATAAGTGTAACTCAGGCCAAGGTCGTGAATCATGTATGCAGTGAAAAGTGGGGATGCAATGTTGACACCGAAATAAAATGCCATTATTGTCCAGCAGTATTTCCTGAACTGGCCATCGACACTGAAGAAATCCTTTATTCCGTGGTGGTCATGGTCCCTGTATTCCGGTTCTTTTATTTTTGCCATTATTCTTGTTGACCACAAGCCGATGATGATTGCGATTCCAAACATTGTTGCAAACCCAACATGGCTTTCTTTTTGGAACAGGTCAAGGTATACTCCGCCTATCAGGGTTGCTATCATTCCTGCAAACGAAACAAGCATGTTTCTTCTTCCCCAGAATGCGCCTCTTACCTTGTCAGGCACAATGTCAGCAACCCATGATGACCAAGCAGGGTCTGCTGTGTACTCAACGCACCTCATCAGGAAGAAAAAACCGCCGACAAACCACAAGGTGTATTCTTTGAATAGGTAAGGGGTTAGCAGTATCAGGAGCCATGTGCATCTTGAGATTGATGTTGCAACTACGAATATTGCCTTTCGCTTAAAGTATTCCACGAGTTTTGCGCCTGGGAATTCCATCAGGATTACTGCGAGGTACGGAAGCGCGCCAAGGATTCCCACGACTGTGTTTGAGGCGCCAAGCGAGATTGCGAACACTATGAGGAATCCTGCCGTGAGCGCTTCGTAAAATGACCATACGGCGCCGCTGAACATCAGCCTCTTTTGGTCGGTGTTCCATCTCATTGCCTACCTCTTGCTATAAGTAAGTTAAGAATATGAATAAAAAGAAAAAATTGCAGGTTTATCTTATGTAGTATTTGTCCTGCATTGGCTGGTCGTTAAACCCGCCTGCGCCTGCGTATGTCCTTGGCACTGGAAGGCTTGTCCTGCATTCTGCGTCATTGCTGATTATTGACATCAGGGCATACTTGACTCCTGCTGCTTTAGTCTCTGCATGAGTTTGTTCGCATACTGCAACACAGTCAGCAACATAGGCATTCCTGAAGAGCACCTCTGTTGTTTGTGGCAGTACTGCTCCTCTTAAGGTTGTTTGTGCTCTTGTGCACGTGCAGCACTCGCCAGTCCAGCCGTATGCTCCTGGCGTTTCGCGGGATGCAAGCTTGTAGGTGTAGCTGCCTTCCTTCATCAGGAACACTATTCCGACAATTGCCAGAATAATAACTATGCCTATTATCAGTTTTGTTGAATTGTCAGCCATATACTTTTCACCTCTTTGAGTGTCTTAATCATAGACGAGAAGGGATTATTGGGTATATAAACTTATCGTGAAGCAAGGGCATAATAGTCCTGCAGTACAATCCTGTCAAGGTTTTCAATGTCTTGCACTATGCTGAATCTTCCCTCACCCAACCGCGCCATTTGTTCTGCCATCGCAATCCCTTTTTTATCCAATTGTATTCCTATCAGCGAGATTGTTATTCCTAAAGCACGCGCTTCACTGACCGCCTCAAGCGTTTCCTTTTCGGGTTCTTTTCCCACTGTCGGCAGGGCATCTGTGAGTATTATTAGATGTTTTGTCCCCTCTTCTGCAAACAATTCTGATGCTTTTTGTATCATTTTTGCAAAGTCTGTCTGTTTTGATGCTGTTATGCGCGTAATCCTTTGCAATAAGAAACCGAAATCATCAGTAGGCGCTACAGCGTCTTTTACGTCTGTGCCGAAAACAACCAGGCCTACCTTGTCCTTGTCAGAAATCGCCTTGTACGCAAGCGCAACACCTGCCTTTTTGCAAGTTTCCAGCTTTTTTCCCTTCATGCTCGCGCTTGCGTCAAGTGCATAAATAACGTTAATTATGCCTTTTGATTCGCGGCGATAGGTTGACAAGTCCTCAATGGCTAATTCATTATGCCTTCTCTTGACTGCGGTCTTTATGCTTCGCCTTATTGCAATGTCCTTGTACCGCTCGCCTTTTCTGTATTTGTGCGCTTCTCCCGGTTCGCCGTAAACGGACTTTTGCTTTGTGCCCCAGAATCCAAGGGTTCCTTTTGAGATTATGCGGTCAAGTTCTTCAGCATACATCACAATGCTGGCAAGTTCAACTCCCTTTTGTTCAACCTGTCCGTAATCATCTACAAGCCCTTTTTTCCTTAATTCCTCTATTTTTTCTGTTATTGCTTTTTGAAGCGCCTTGCGAAACTCAGGAATGCCAAGGTTTTTTTGGACGTAATTAGGGTCATACCCTGTAAGTATTCTTAGCATTGTTTCGCCATAAAGCTGTTTGGCAATGGAAAAGTTCTTGACAATATTGGCGAAAATCATGTCTGGAACAAAGCTTCCGATTGACTGGTTGAATGCCTCTGAAATCAGTTTTCCATTGTCAATTGTTGTCTTGTCGGCAGAAATGACAGAATGCATCAGCTTGTCTTCAACAAACTGCGTTGCGAGCTTGCCTTGCGCCTCTTCTGCTTGTTCAATTTCTTTTACTTGGCCTTCAACGCTAAAGGCCATCACCACGCTCAAGTTCCTTGTGCTTTTGTGCAAAGCTGGAGAATTCTTTTGAAATGAATTCTTCTGTGGTCTGGAGGTATTTTATTGACGGCTTGAGCTCTATCCTGTGTGAGAGGACGCTGATTACTGCATTTGATATATCCTCTGCACTGACTGACTTTGCCTTTCTGAGTATTGCGTTTGCCTGCGCCCGTTCATACAATCCTATGGATGCCCTGACTGAGGGCTTTTTTTGCAGGTCCTTGCTCTCGCGCAATTCCCTGACAAACTGTATTGCAAGAACAAGCAGCTCTTCAGGAAACGTAACATTCTTTTTTTCTCCTTTTGCAAGCACGATTTCCTTTTCTATTTCAGGAGTGTCAGGATAGGTCATATGGATTATGTCAAACCTGTCCATGAGGACGTCGCTGAGTTTTTCTGTTGCTGCAGTCTCTTCAGGGTTCATTGTTCCTATGAACACGAATTTGGCAGGGAAATCAACAAGGTAGTTGCCTATTGTTGCCTTGCCTTCCTCAAGCACTTGCAGTAATGCGTTCTGGACTTTTTCAGGGCACCTGTTGAGTTCGTCAAAGAATAATACTCCGCCGTCTGCGCGGAAAATCTTGCCCGGCGTGAATGCTTCCCTGCTTGTGGGACCGAACTTGAGCGCTTTTATAGGGTCGATGTCTCCCAGTAGGTCCTCAACTGTTAGGTCAGGAGAGCCCTGGACTCGGACAAACTTGTCTTCTGCAGCGCCCATTATTTTTGCAACATTCTTTGCAAGGGTTGTTTTTCCTATTCCGGGCGGTCCGATTATCAGGACGTGCCTGTTCATGAGCAGTGCTGACTTGAGCTGTTCTTTTGTTGCATTAAGCCCTAGAATGTCTGTAAATGGGTCCTTGCCCAATAATGCCTTCTGGAATGCTTCGTTCATAAGAACATACTGCTTGTTTGCTGTTTATAAATGTGTGCGATTTAGCCCGTGATTTCCCGTTCAGCGATTATCAACTGCTCAATTATGCTGTTGAGGATATTAAGCTTCGCATTGGTTTGTTTTTTGAATTCTTCAAATTTTTTGTCAAGAATTCTTCTGTCTATTAGTTCGGGATATTTTTTAAGGCCTGCTAATAGCTCTTCAAGGTTTTGCGAGAATGTATTCTTGAGGCTGATTAGTTTTTCCCTGAGAAGGACTGAGAGCGCTGCCTTTTCTGCAAGTGCTGATTTTTTCCCTCTTAATAATTGCCTGATTGCAGTCAGGATTTCAAGAATTTTTTCTGCTTCTGTGTGTATTGCATTCCATTTTGCAGACCTGAAACGCATTACTGCGAGCCGTTCAGTATCTAATTGTTCCATCATGCCTGCGTATCGTGAATAAATTCTGAAGCCGTGTTTCTCAATTGCGTCCCTGAGCGCGTTGCTCTTTTTGGCTTTGGCGCTCGCTTCGAGGTCTTCAAGGAATTTTATTGCGCTGTCCTCAAAATTAAGAAGGCTGCTGAAAGCTGTTTCTATCTTATTGGCAAATTCTTTGTCTTTGCCAAGCTCAAGCACTGTTTTTTCTTGCATTGATTTTTTGCGGAAAAAGTCCAGGATTCCCATCTTAGTGCCTCCTTGTCTTGCGGTATTTTGCAAACTGCTTTCTCTTTTTTTCAAGCTCTTTTCTTATCAATGGTTTTGCTTTTTTCAGTTCACGCTTGAGTTCTGCAATTATGAACTTTTTTATGCGTTCTTTTTCAGCAGTTGCCTCTTTTATGGCAAGCTTCATTGTTTGTTTTGCTTCTTTTTTGCTTACGAGTCCGCTTTTTTGCAAATGATAAAGCTCTTTTTTGACTTTTGCCTCTGCAAGTTCTGCAATTTTTCCTGCAATCCTGACTAGCTTTTTAATTTCATTCTTCATTATTTGCCCTCCCTGTGCGGATCAAAAGGTGCTGTTCCCTCGCGCCACACACTCACTACCAATGCGATTAGGAATATTGTTGCTAAAAACAGCCCGATTATTGTGAATGCCGAATAATTTCCTATTTTTGGCGGGACATCAATTAGCATTGCAGCGCTTATCAGTAATGCCGCAATTATCATTGCGTAAGCGAGCCTGTTGCTGCTTCTGTTCAGGTCCATTCCTAAATGCTTGATGTCTGTTTCGCGTATGTTGAGGTCTATCGAACCTTTTTTGAGCCTTTCAAGAGCTTCAGTGGTTTGCTTGGGAAGTCCTGCGAGGAGTTCGCCGTATTTTTTTGATAGGTTTGTGAAGCTTTTCAATAATGCCTTTGGTTTTTTGTGTTCTTTCAGCAACCGCATTATTTTTGGTTGTGAGAACTCGACAAAGTTGAATTCAGGATCAAGGGAGAGGCAGGTGCCCTCGACTGTCGCCAGAGCTTTTCCGAAGAGCACAAATCCTGAGGGCATCGTTATTTTGTGCTGGACTGCGCTTTCAAACAATGCTTGCATCATTTGAGTTACTCTTGCCTGCCCAAGTTCTGTGCCATACCACGCATTGATTATTTGTTCAATGTCCACTTTTAGGTCTTCCAGGTTTGTGTCAGGCGAAGGGATTCCTGACTTGAGCAGGATTTCTGTTATTGCGGTAATGTCTTTGTCAACAAGCGCTGCATAAAGTTTTGCTGTGGTCCTCAACAGTTCGTCATTAAGGGTTCCTACTATGCCAAAGTCAAGCAGTCCTATCCTATTGCCTGGCAGTACGAGTATGTTTCCGGGATGCATGTCTGCATGGAAAAGCCCAAGTTCAAAGACCTGCTCGAATGAGGCATTGGCTATTGTTTTTGCCAATGTCTTGCTTTGTGCTTTTGTTGCGGTTTTTGCGAATTCTGTGAGTGGAATGCCGTCAAGGAAGTCCATTGTAAGAACCTGTGATGTTGTTGAGCCCCAACGTACTTGAGGTATGACTACTTTTGTTCCCTTGAAGTGCTGGTAGAACCTGTCTATTGTTCTTGCTTCGTAAACAAAATTGAATTCCTGCGCAGTGTATCTTTCAAACTCCCTAACTAATGTGACGGGGTTTATTGCGGCATCTGGGAATCTTTTTTCTATCTTGCGGGCAAAATAATACATTATCTGAATGTCTGCTGAAAACTGGGCTTTTGCTTCTGGCCTTTGCACTTTTACAACAACGTTCTTTCCGTTCTTCAGCTTTGCCTTGTGCACTTGTGCAATGCTTGCAGAGCCGATTGGGTGCGTGTCAAAGTGAGAAAAAAATGTCTTTATGGGTGCCTTGAGGTTTGTTTCAATTACGTGCTGGACTTTTGTGTAAGGCATGGGTGGCACCTTGTCCAGTAATTTCTTGAATTCGTTGCAGTATTCTTTTGGCAAAAGGTCAGGGCGCAATGAGAGGTACTGGCCGAACTTGAGGTAGGCCCCTCCGAGTTCTTCCATTGTCTTGCGGAGTCTTGCTGGCAGGTCAGGAGGGGATTTTCCTTTTGGCGCTATTTTTTTGAAGAACGGGAGATGCCATTTCAGGCCGAGTTCGTGCACAAAATAGCTTAAGCCGTTCCTGAAAAGCACGTTTACAACTTGTCCTGCCCTTGCGATTGTGTGGTTCATTGTCATAAGCTAAGTTTTTGTTGTTTATATTTACTTTTTACGCAGTCCTGGCGGAATCCCCTTGTTTATTGAATCAAGCATTCTGTCAATGTCCTTGAGCCTCTTGTCAATATCCCTGAATCTTGCGTTTAAGTCATCACTGTAATTCTTGGCTAAAGGCAATTTCTGTGAGGTTTTTGGTTCTTGTTTCTTGCGACCTGCTGATGCGTAAACAATTGTTATTACAATGATTCCAACTATTGTGAAGACAAAGGGCCAGAGCACTGCCTTGAACATATTAATTATTGCTGTCGGCATTATTGATTTCTGGGCTGTTTTTTCCGGCTTTTTGTCAGTCACGATTTCTTTTGGTTCTTGTTTTTCAGGCTTAATTGCTGGTTTGGGAGCTGGTTTTGGAATGCATGCAAGCCTTGTTTGTGGCATAAGTGTTGTTGTGCCGCAATTGTTTAAGTCATAGCAATTGCGCGATCTTGTCCTGTCAGTGCATTCTGTCCACTCGTCACAGACCCAGTTCTCAACGCAAGGCAGGGTTACGTTTTCCTTTTCTGGCTCAATTATTACTCCTTTTCTTCCTCCTCCGCCTCCACCTCCTCCTGATGGCGGCGGTGGCGGGGTGGGCGGTGTTATGTTAGAAACGTTTGTTGAAGCGCCTGCACTGCCTGACAATAAGATTCCTGTCTCGTTCTGCCACGTGACATTTGCAGTGTTGTTGATTATTGTATCGTTTGGCAGGTCTGCATTGACTATTACGCTGATGTTTATCCTGACTGTTGTGCCAGGAGTGAGGTTGCCTATGACAAACGTGTTATTAGTGCCGGTAATTGGTGCTGGCTGTGCTGAATCATAAACGACTTGTTCTGGATAAGTGTCATTCAGTGTAACGTTGTAAGCAGTGCCATTGCCAGTGCTTGTCACAATTATTGTGTAATTGAGTTGTCCTCCCTGCGTGACAGGGTCAGGACTGTCTGTCTTGGCAATGCTGATATTGCTAATATTAAAGACAGGTGGGTTGAGCACAAGTGTTTGCGCAAGCGCGCCAAGCACAATAACACTGCCGGTTGCATTCTGGAAAGTCACGTTGGCAGTGTTGTTGATTGTTGTTCCGTTCGTTATGTTCCTCACGAGAACAGTGATGTTTATGCTGATGTTTCTTCCCGGAGTCAAATTACCAAGAACCCACGTGTTATTCTTCCCAATAACAGGGCTTGGTTGCGATGTCAAATAAATGACTTGTTCTGGATAAGTCTCATTCACAGTAACATTGTATGTTGTTCCGTTTCCTGTTGATGAAACATTAACCTGATAAGTCAGGTTCTGGCTTGCAACGACAGGGTCAGGACTGTCAGTCTTCACAATAGTCATGTTGCTGAAATTAAGTATTACAGGAGGCACTTCTATTGTCGTGTTTTCTGTTGTGTTGACCATGAAGAAAGCCCCTGTCGCATTCTGATAAGTGACGTTAACCGTGTTGTTAATAATTGTTCCATTATTGACATTGAGCGTGAGGACTGTTATGTTGATGTGAATTGCTGTTCCGTTTGTTATTTCGCTGAAGAACCACGTGTTGTTTGTTCCTCCAACAGGAGCAGGCTGTGATGATACATAAATGACTTGCAATGGATAAGTGTCATTGACTGTAACGTTGTAAGCAGTGCCATTGCCAGTGCTGTTAACAATAATCGTGTAATTCAGGTACGAGCTTACGTTGACAGGGTCTGGATAATCAAGCTTCCTTATTGTCAGGTTGCTGAAATTAAGCACTGGCGGATTGAGTATTGTCGTGTTTTCTGTGTCAAACACAGTCAGTAATGCTCCTGTTTCGTTATTGCAGGTCGCATTCACGGTGTTATTGATTACTGTTCCGTTGCTTACATCCATTACAAGCACTGTGATGTTGATTTCTATGGATGTTCCATTATGCATTGTTCCAAGTGCCCATGAATTGTTTGTTCCGCTAATTGGTGCTGGCTGTGATGACTGATAAATGACTTGCAATGGGTAAGTGTCATTCACTGTTACGCTATGTGCTGTGCCGTTGCCATTGCTCGTTACGTTAATGGTGTAATTGAGCAAGGTGCCGGCATAAACAGGGTCTGGATTGTCTGTCTTGATTATTGACAGGTTGGTGAAGTTAAACACCATGCCAGTCGGCGCTTCAATTGTTGTGTTTTCTGTCGTGTTGACCATGAAGAAAGCCCCTGTCGCATTCTGATAAGTGACGTTAACCGTGTTGTTAATAATTGTTCCATTATTGACATTGAGCGTGAGGACTGTTATGTTGATGTAAATCGTTGTTCCGTTTGTTATTTCGCTGAAGAACCACGTGTTGTTTGTTCCTCCAACAGGAGCAGGCTGTGATGATACATAAATGACTTGCAATGGATAAGTGTCATTGACTGTAACGTTGTAAGCAGTGCCATTGCCAGTGCTGTTAACAATAATCGTGTAATTCAGGTACGAGCTTACGTTGACAGGGTCTGGGTTGTCTGTCTTTGTGATTGTCAAGTTGCTAAGTCCGGGCGCAGGGCTTTCATCTGCAATATATCCAGTGAAGTGTGTTGTGTTGAACACGAACACCCCTCCGGCATAGCTTATCTCTGTGCACTGGCTGGCAGGGCAGGCAGCATAACTGCCATCATCTTCATAATCAACCATCGGCCTTGGGTCAGCAAATGCAATCCCATTAAGTGTTATTATTGCACTCGTGTTCAGGCTTGTCAGGTTGCTGGAATTGAGGAATGCCTTGTTGTAAGAGATATTGAGTCTTGCTTTTGAGACATTCAGCTCGGTATTAGAAAGGATTGTGTTTGGTATTCTTATGCTGCCGTCTGGCTCAACAAAATGCGTGTTCGTAAACGTGTTGTTCTCATTTCCTTGGCTAACAAACACCCATTCTGATGCTTGGAGTGTTGTGTTCTCAAAGCTGTTGTTTGTGGAAGGTGATGCTGGGAGAAGGACAATATCGTCTATGAACAAGTCGCCGTCTCCTCCTGTCTGGTATTTTGAGTAAATCCATGCAAGCGTGTAATTGCCTTTTTTGTCAATAGTGGTGTTATAGACAACCCAGCCGACAGCAGGGTATATGTATCTTTTTGTATATCCGTTAGCTTCTAAGTACATATAGCTCTTGCCCAATCCTGTGTAATTTACTGCATAACTTATTATGTACCTATCTCCTGGCACGGTAATGTTGACCGCAAGATAGTTTGTTCCTGTGCTTATTGTTGTGTTTGCTCTTGCGCTGTAAGTTCCTGTTCTTGCAGAAACTGTTGAGATTGTCCAGTTCGCGGTTCCGTAAGTTACAAATGGTTCAAGCGTGCCGTCCTCAAAGCTGTCATTGAATCTCTCGCCACCCATGTCTCCGGC
>JAWAAW010000007.1:0-49113 GCA_038884975.1 Candidatus Woesearchaeota archaeon | reverse complement strand
TTATATATTGCCGATTTACTTTGACACTAAACAAGTATACCTTTTATGTATATTGATGTAAAAGGTATTCACGTAAAAAAAAGAGGTGAGAAGAGTGAAACAAAAATATGCAGTTTTGCTATTATTTGCTACATTGTTCTTGGCAGGCGCTTCAGCACAAGTTCTCGCTATTTATCCAGAGGGAATTGACAATTACACAATAATATCTACCCAGTCAAGAACACCAAAAACAACAGGAGTGCCAATAGTAGCAGAAGCAGGAAACATAACCTGGCTTGCAATAACGCACTTGCAAAAAACAAAGTCCTGGCAGGGTTTTGTTGGTAACATGACAGGAGGGCTCGTGTTGGATGACCTGACAAATGACACGCTTTATGCTTGGAACATCTCAAACCTGTCAGGTCAGCTTTATGCATCACAAAACTGCTCAATAGACTGGACACAAATATCAATCCAGAATGACTGCACAGTTGACAATGCGCTAACAGGACACGGCTCTGACGCAGTCAGCAGGACATACACGCCCAGCGCGAACAATATTTCATATCAGGTATATGACCTCGTTGTCAATGCAAGCAGTGTCTGCACTGCATGGCCATACGTCAATGACAGCAAGCAGTCAGGCACATACTTGTTTGAGAACACAATTCTGACAGCAGGAACAGTTCCAAACGGCAACCAGTCAATATATGTTGCAAACTTTGAATACCAGACAAATGGGTTTGACACCCTTTTGTACGACTTCCAGATGCTTGTTCCAGTGAACAGGTCTTCCAAGTTTACAACATACTGCCTGTACGCAGAACTGGAATAAAACGATAGTTTTTTATTCTATTTATTTTCTTTTCATTTTCGCATGAAAAGAGGGATAACGCTATTAACAGCAATACTCATTGCAGGAATGCTCATTCCTGTTACTGAAGCAACAACAGTGGTCATTGACTCACAAGAATGGATAGACGTTTACAGCGGAATGCTCTATGCAAGACTCACTGGCAACCCCTCAATATTCTTTACAAGCAAAAAATACATCACAATAATGCCAAACTTGCTGAGTCCTGGCGAAGAACTGATAATAATAGAATCAGAAAGGTTGCCTTATGCAGCAAACGCTGCAGGAACATTACGAAGACAAGGATACAATCCCAAGACAACAATATTCTCGCGAGGAGGCTATGCGCTTAACCTTGAACTTGCAAAAAGCATAAATGTTAGCAAATTCATAATTGTAGACCCAACTTACGGGTTTAACGCAGTCTCTGTCGCGCCTTACGCAATAGCAACCAAGTCATACGTGCTTTTTGCAGAAGACAAAAATATAGACCAAGTATTCACTTACCTTGTATCACTCCCAAAAATTGAAAAAATAGTGATTTACGGAGCAGTCTCGGATACAGTGCTTAAAAAGCTTTCAGCATTCTCACCAGAAATAATAAACACAGGCAACAGGTACAAAGACAACATAGAAATCCTCAAGAGGTATTTCCAAATCAATCCCTCAACACCACAAGCAATACTCACGAGCGGAGAATTCCTTGAGCAAGAAATAATCGGCGGAGAACCAATAATTCTTGTGGGAAAGGAAAGAGTAGTCCAGAACACAATTGACTTTGTGAAGAACAGCAACCTGAAAACAACAGTGCTTATAGGCAACGAACTAACAGGAACGGCAAAACTACTCAAAGAACAAACCGGACGCCCTGTTTTTGTCAAGCTGGGACAAGGAGTTCCAATGGGAGAAGCACAATACCAACCAATAAAGGCACTTGACATGTTCTTCCTGCCAACACTGAACATACAAGTCGACTTGGGATACATCCAGTACAACACCATTGAGAAAAAGCTTGAAATTGTTTATAGAAATCGCGGCGTAAGAGCATTCCTTTCAGGAACAATCGGTTTGCTTGTTGACGGCAAGACTGTTGCAACAGTCGGTGACAAGGACGTCCAAACCCTTGAAAAGAATGAGACAAAAGGCATAAGGTATGACGTTGACCTTTCCGAATACATAAGCCAGAACAAGAAAATAACAGCAGACATACTCACTATTTACGGCGAATCCCCAGAAATAATGGACCGGGCAATAGCAGCACAAATAGACGTGCGCGTGGGAAGTGCTGACGACCAATGCGAATTAAGACTGGGACCAGTAAGTTTTGACGAGAGAACACAACGCATCTCAGTAGGTCTTGAAAACCCAACAAGTTCAGAATGCTACGCCGCAATAAGCCTCATTGATGTCATAATTGAGGACAAAAAGCAAAACATCAATTATCCGGGACAGGCATACATACCACCAAGAAGCAGGGAGACATTCAAGATAAAACAAAGAATGACTCCTGTAGACCTTGAAGACAACCCAACAGTCCATGTCCGAATAGTGTACGGCGAGCGCGAAGGCCTGCTTTTCAAGGCGCTTGATGCAATAGTGCCGTTCAGAAAGTCAAGCGGTTATGCAGGAATAATCCTGTTCGGAATCATTGCAGTTCTCCTGATAATAATCATTATAATATTCGTGCTTTGGCGCAAGACAAAAAATAAAAAATTAAGCCAGCACTTTGAGTACCGTAAATGGAGATAAAAATGGCTATCAAAGCCGCATTAAGCTCAACCCTCATAATTCTTGCATTGTTAGCATTGCCAGCAATTGCAGAACTGCCTGATTATTGCAAGCCAGGAACACCAGCAGAAATAATGGCACAAGGAGGAAACATCACTTGGCTCAACATGTGCCTAAAACTGCAGACACAGCACTGGCAGGGCTATGCAGGCAGGGTTTACTTCGGCACAGCACCGCAAACACCAACATACCTAAACGCAACAGGAAGCCTCGTAAACATTTCAAACATCAATTTTACAGTCCCTTGCGACAACCCAACAGGCGTCACTGGATTCATCATATTCAGCAATTCAACAGCACCACCAATAGGACTGGTTCCGGGCGACTTAAGCATCCTTGACAAACTAAGTGGAAACGGTTCTGACAGCGGAAGCAAGACATTTACGGCAATAAGCACGTTTGACTTCACAAGCGGCAGCATCACAAATGTTCCAACAACATTCACTTACGTCAACGAAGCCCCACAAAACACAGTCTTTAGAGAGGGCTATTTTAACCAAGGAGCAAACATTGTTTTTGCAACAGCCATAGACATAAACATGATGGGCTATAATAGAAGTTATTTTGACTTTCAATCGTTGTTATTTGCCCCATACAAAAAAACAATCCCTTATTATTTGTTTGCAGACATAACATTCATTTGCCCACCACCAGGCCCTGGGGGCGGCTCAGGAGGATACCCCGGCGGTTGCATAGTCTACTGGGTGTGCGACCCGTGGGGGCCGTGCATGCCCGACGGCTACCAGTACAGAAACTGCTGGCCAAGATGGGCGTGCCCGAACATGACAGGCCGCCTAAAACCAGCCACAATTAGGGCATGCAGGATAGAACCACGTGAAGAACTGCCAGAAATAATCCCCGAAACAAAAATATTCCGACCGGGATTCCTGGGAAACCTCTCGCTGAATTTAACCCCTGACCTTGCATACATCCTTGAGCCAAAAATAATGAACGGAACCTTTGCAAACTGGAATTACTTATCCCTTGAAGACATAACCTATGAAGTAACAACACCAATAATTTACACCGCATTCTCAGAAGCACACCCATACCCAATGATTTTATGGAACTCAATGCTTGGGGGCTGGAAAGACCACGGACCTGCAGAAGCAAGACCAATGCATTTCAGGGTCTATCCGCCCGCCCCTTTGCCGGTACTCAGGCCAAGAACAATTGAGCCCTACAACTTCACAATCATCCCGCCAGTAATGCAGCCAAAAGTCGTTGATATCGGCGTGAGCGCTTATTCAGGACCATCAAGGGTCAAGTCAACAATTGCTCCATTAATTGTTGAAGTGCATCCGTTCCAGGTAGCTGCAGAATGGACCCAACCTGGCGTGATAACGCTTTATTTTGTTGTTGATAACCGAGGAAAGAAAGAGAAAAGAATAAATATTGAGTTTGACCTGAACAAGGGCAAGAGCACCCTTGAGTCAGAAATGCTTGGACTGCTCGAACTGCCTGCTGACTCAGTCACGATTTATGCACACGAATACAGGCTTGGGAAAAAGGCAATGAGTGCAGACAGGGTTGATGCCACTCTCATAACAAAAGAGGGCGTGATGAAAGCAAGCCATCCATCGAGGTGAACAAAAGTGTACATTTTTGGCATTGACGTGCAACTGAACATCCTCATAGCATTCAACATACTGGCAACCCTGATTGAGTTCCTGCTGGTCTGGAAGATATCAAGAAAAATAAAAACAAGGCCTGAACACCGCGCAGTACAGAAGCGCATTGCGGAAGAAGAGGAAGAGGTGAGCGGAGAATGATAATCTTCGGGCTTAACCTTCCACTTCCTGAAATCATCGCAGTACTGCACGTGCTGATAATCATCACGCTCTTAAGGATTCTCAGAAGAATTAGATGATCTTACCAGCCGCGCAATTCCATTGCCTTTGCTATCCTTTCGAGCGCAAGCACGTTTGCAGCAAGCCTGTAAGAAATCTTGTGCTTTTGCGCTGTTGCGTGCACGTCATCAAATGCCTTTGCCATCAGCGCTTCAAGCTTTCTGTCAACCTCTTCAAGCGTCCAGTAATAGCCTGAGAGGTTTTGCACCCACTCAAAATAACTTACCGTGACACCACCCGCGTTTGCAAGAATGTCAGGTATGACAATAATTCCTCTTGAGCTCAAAACCTCATCTGCTTCAGGCGTTGTGGGGCCGTTTGCCATTTCAAGTATTAATTTTGCCTTTATCGCGCCAGCGTTTAGTCCGGTAATGACATTCTCCAAAGCACATGGTGCCAGAATATCAACAGGCAACGTTAAAATTTCTTCGTTTGTGATGTTTTTTGCGCCGGGAAAGTCCTTCACACTGCCTGTTTTTTCCTTTTGCTCCAACACTTTTGGTATGTCAAGCCCTTTTTCGTTGTAAATCCCGCCTTTTGAGTCAGAAACAGCAACAACCCTGAACTTTTCCCTGTGAAGAATTTCGGCAAGCCAGCCTCCAACATTTCCAAGCCCTTGTATTGCAACAGTGTTGTGCTTCAGCTTGTTTGCCTTCATTGCCTCACGAAGCACAAAAAATCCACCCTGCGAAGTTGCCTTGTCCCTGCCAAGCGAGCCACCAAGCTCCAAGGGCTTTCCTGTAATCACAGCAGGCTCCTTTTTTCCATTAATTTTCTCATACTCGTCAAGAATCCATGCCATAACCTGACCATCAGTATTAACATCAGGAGCAGGAACATCCTTCCAGGCACCAATGTGAGGAGCCATTGCCTTAGCCCAGCCCCTTGAAACAGCCTCAATCTCCTCTTTGGTCATTTCCTTGGGATTGCACGCAACACCACCCTTGCCACCACCATAAGGAATGTTGACAACAGCACACTTCAATGACATCCATGTTGCCAATGCCTTTACTTCGTCAATGTCAACATGCGGGTGAAACCTTATTCCGCCCTTGTACGGGCCCCGTGCAGAATTGTGTTGCACCCTGTAGCCCTCGTATTTTTTCCCTGCAGCGTGGATTGTGAACTGGTGGATTTGCTCTGGTTTTTTTATCTTCTCAAAGATTTCCCCTTTGATTCTTGTGTATTCGTTTGCCTGCTCAAGATTCTTTATCGCGTTTTCAAAAGGATTTGACTTCCCCACGGCAAGGACATTCCTCGGGGCTGTATAAAAAGGTATCGTTTGGAAAACATTTTTATACTCACGCACGAAAACAAAGCATCATGAGGCATTTGGTAATTGCGATTGTCGGCATTGTCCTCATTATTGCCATTGCAGGCACTGTTTTGTCTCAGGGAAAGAGAATTGAGTGCCTAAATGCCTGCAGAGCAGAAGGAGATGCCTGCGCCGAGAAGGTTTACAGGGCAGACGCCTCGTGCACAGCAGAGAAAACAGTATGCGAGAGCGTGAAGACAACAGCCCTCAGAAGGTGCCAGGCAGACTACGATGCATGCAGGTGGAACTGCGATTTGCCGCCATTCTGAACTTATTTCAGCCTTATGCTCTCAAGGTTCCTTGGCGCAACAGTTTCTATCCTGCCAAGTTTGTGAATGCTGGAAGCAAGGTCAAGCACTCTTGCGTTTTCTCCGTGGTTGATGATGACTTTCTTCGGCCGCGGCGTTGACTTGAAAATAAAGTTCATCAATTGCTTCCTGTCAGAATGGTCTGAAATCTCAACACGGCACACCTCCATTTTTACAGGCACAACGCGCTGCTGGCCCTCCTCTGTGAAAACGAACTCTTTCTCGCCGTGCATTATGCGGTAGCCAAGAGCACCTTCTGGCTGGTAACACGTGAAAACTATGCTATTTTTCGGATTGTCTGCAAGGTTCTTGAAGTACTCAACAGACGGCCCTCCGACCATCATTCCTGACGTTGCGAGTATGACGCAAGGCCCTGTTTCCTCAAGCACCTGCTGACGCTCTTTTGGCGAGCCGACGTGCTTGAATATTGGATTCAGGAACGGATTTTCGTCCTTGTGGAAAATCGCCTTCCGGATTGTGCGGTTAAGGTATTCAGGATAAGCAGTATGTATTGCCGTCACGTCCCAGACCATGCCGTCAACATAGACAGGGATTGGGTCAAGCTCTTTTTTTCGCACCATTTCCTCTATTATGACCATTACGTCCTGAGCCCTTCCAGAACCAAGCACAGGCATCAAAACCTTGCCGCCACGCTTTGTAGTCTCCTTGATAATGCTCTTCAGCAACTCATCCTGTTCCTGCGGCGACCCAAGAACATTTGTTTTTCCACCATATGTAGCCTCAATTATTACTGTTTCAAGTCTTGGAAACTGGATTATTGCTGGCTCAAGCAAAGGAGTCTTGCCAAACTTAAGATCGCTCGTGTAAAGCAGGTTGTGCAAACCATTGCCTATGTTAAAGTGCACCATTGAGGCGCCAAGAATGTGCCCTGAATTGTACAACGTTATCCTAACGTCAGGGGTGATGTCAGTGACTTCATCATATTCAAGAGTGATTGTGTGCTTGACCATTTCCTTGATGTGGTCAGTGTCATACAACGGGTCCCTGTTCTCTGCCTTCATTAATTTCACATAATCCAACTGCAGCAAAGACATGATATCCCTTGTGGGCGCAGTGCAATAAACAGGACCCTTGTAACCATACTTGAAAAGATACGGAACAAATCCTGAATGGTCAAGGTGAGAGTGAGTCACGATTACCGCATCAAGCTCATTGAGATGGAATTCCGGCGCATCAAGATAAGGATACGGCTCCTGGTCTGAAGCAACGTTTATTCCGCAATCAATCAACACCCTTGACTCAGGAGTTTGAAGCAGGATACAGCTCCTGCCAACCTGCCTTGCACCACCAAGAAACGTAAGCCTTACCCACTCACTCTTTTTCTCCCTTATCCAGCCATCATAAATCCTGTGCCCCACTTTGTCAAGGAATTTCCTGCGGTATTCAGAATTCTGGAAAAGCACAGCCCTGATGTTCTCAATCAGGACCGAGCGGATTGCAGGAGTCCGGTGTATGATTGGCACCCACAAACACTTTTCCCTGATTTCCTTTAGTAAAGCGCCCTGTTTTCCAATCGCCAATCCCGGCTTTTCAGCCTCTATCGTAACAATTGAACGCTGTGGCTCAAAAAGGATATTTGCAATTCCTGATTCCTCAGGAAGGATTTTTCTTATGTGCTTTTCTGCTTTTTCCTGATCTTCTGCAATGCTTGGGTCAGGACGTAACTCAATGCGCTTCTTAAATGCGCTCACAGCAGCCCTGACAGTTCCGCCATCATCAAGAAAATACTTTTTGTCTTTTGTATAGAGCACAATGTTTGCGCCCTCAAAGACAGCATCGGAGATTTTGCCCTCTGGAAGCATTTTTAAGATTTCCTTTATAATATCTGCCATATCTTTATTTCACCTTTTGTTGTTATCAATTGACCCGACAGAAAAGAAAGCGGGTCTTACGCCTCGAGCCTTATCTCAAGTTCCTTCTCAAGCACTTTCTGAATTCCCTTATCAGTTATGGTCACCACATCAATGCCATTGCCAGATGCAGTGTCACGTTGAAGGGCGGCATTGACTGCCTTGACAGCAAGCTTGATGCCCTCATCCAAAGTCATATTCTTCTTGTACAAGGTCTCAAGTACTCCAAGGGCAAAAACCATTCCTGACCCATCTGCAGCAAAATCCTTTATTTCCATAACGCTGCCATCAGGGCTCAGTTCATAACCATGGAAGCCCTCACTATCCTTACCTGCCATCATCAGAGAAGCAATGCTGAGTATCATGCTCGGCCTGCGGAACGTGCTGTAAAGCATGCCCGCCACAAGGTTTGCCGCCTCCTTGACAGTTGTTGAACGGTAAACCTGAACGTCCTTGAGCTTGATTTCTGCCTTTGCCAGCTTTGTCATAAGCTGGACATCAGAAACGTTTCCTGAAGTCGTAACCGCAATCATATCAGTAATTGGCACAATTTTCTGGGCGCGCTTGTGGAGCACCATTCCTCCCCCGCTTGCCCTTCTGTCTGCTGCCAGCACAACACCATCCTTGCACATCACGCAAATGGTTGTTGTCCCGGTCTTCGGCTGCAAATCCTTTGCTTCAGTCATTAATAACCACTTATCCAGAAAATTTATTGATGTTCAAAATCTGAAGGATCTTTATAAACTTTTCGCTTTAATCAGTGAAGCCCAGAAACATTATTATAATTGTAACACGCAACAAGCGTATGCGCATCACATGGCTTGGACATTCAACATTCCTTATTGAGCGCGGGGGTTTCACCATTTACATAGACCCTTACCTCGACCCTTACTTACCAGTCAGGCTTCCGAAGGCAAACATAATACTCATTTCACACTGGCACCCCAGTCACTGCACAAAAGAAAGCGTGCAAAAGCTAATGAGCGATGAGACAACAATCATAGGAACAATTGATGCCAGCCGCGAATTTTACGGCTGCACAGCAATGAAAGCTGGCGAAAAAAAGCAGGTCGGCGACATCGTGATTAAGGCAATGCCTGCAAGAACATTGCATCATATTGGAGGACATAGCGAAGAAGGGTTTATCATTGGATTCTGGATTGAAATAGAAGAAAAAAAAGTGTATTATACATCAGACACGGATCCCTTGCCTGAAATGATAGGTCTTGCGCCTGATGTCGTGATTATTCCAGTTGGCGGCACCACGACAATGGGTCCTGAAGAGGCAGCAAAGGCAGTCAATGCAATGCAGGCAAAGATTGCCATTCCAGCACACTGGGGCTCAACAACAGGCACAAGAGATAATGCTGAATTATTCAAGGAGCTTGTTGAAACAAGCCCAAACCAAAAAGTTGTTATTCTGGAACCAGGAGAAATGACAGAAATATGAAGAAAAAACAGTTTTATGTAGGAGGCCAGGCAATCATAGAGGGAGTAATGATGAAGACACCAAACTGGGTAAGTGCCGCTGTCAGAAAACAATCCGGCAAAATCGTTACTGTCAGGAAAAGATATGGCTCATTAACCCAGAAAAGCTGGTTTTTGAGGATGCCCTTCGTGCGGGGGGTCATATTCCTTGGTGAAATGATGGTTCTCGGAATCAAGATGCTTAACTGGAGCGCAAACCAACAGGCAAAGAGCCAAGAAGAGAAACTATCAGGCTGGGAGACAGGAATCACCCTGATTTCGTCACTCGCACTTGCAGTGGTGCTATTTATTGTTGCACCTTATTATCTTGCAAGAATCCTCACAAAAACAAGCGGAATAATGTTTAACCTCATTGACGGCATTTTCAGAATACTAATATTCATTGGCTACATCTGGGCAATAGGTCTTTTCAAGGACGTTAAAAGGCTTTACCAATACCACGGCGCAGAACACATGACCGTCCATTGCAAAGAGCACAATCTTACCTTGACGCCTGATAATGTCAGGAAGTTCTCACCAGTGCATTCAAGATGCGGAACATCGCTATTGATGTTCGTGATTATCGTCAGCATCCTTTTGTTCTCCCTCATTCACGACCAAAGATGGTATGTGAACGTACCAGTCAGGATTTTGCTAATCCCAGTAATTGCTGGCATTTCTTACGAGCTGCTCAAACTCAGCGCAAGATTCCCAAAAAACCTCATACTGCAAATAATGATGATTCCTGGACTTTGGGCACAAAAAATCACAACAAAAAAACCCGACAAAAAACAGATTGAAGTCGCAATTGCTGCATTGAAAAAGGTGGCATAACATGGAAAAAGCAATAAAGACATTGGCAATTCTCGTCATTGCAGTTCTGGTTGCCTCGCTTACGCTTGTTGCACTTGGTATAATGAGTTGGAGACTGTTCTGGGTTGTGGCGATAGCATCGGCAATAATTGCATATTACGTCCTCCCCAAGCTCAGGGGAGAAAAGAAAGGACCGGAATTGCAGGAAAAATAAACGCCCCTGCCGGGAGTCGAACCCGGGTCTAAGGGACCGGAACCCTCAAGTCTGTCCACTAGCCTACAGGGGCAATGAATGTTTTAAAAAGCCCACTTTTTTAAATACCCTGCGGGTTTAGGCTATTTATGACGGGTTTTGGAAAACCGCAAAACGAGGAACGCTTTGGCGCAAGGTATGGAAAGCCAGGCGAATGGTATATGTATACATTAATTGGAGAAACGGAGCATCATTATGGAAGATACAAAACCACAGACCAAAACGATTTTGTTTATTTTGACCAGGCTCCTTATATGATGCTTGACGACACAGGCGCCAGATACATAATAAAAGACGGCGAAATAGGAATTCAGCTTCAACAGTTCAAGACCTTCTTTCCTACAACTATTAAAGAGGTAGAACAATACCTAGAAACGTGTAATCTCCACCGCGAATATCTTGACACATGGGTTTTCATACGTGGAGCTAATACCGCAATTGCAATAGGAAAGCCTCGAAAAATATTTCCCCACAAATTCCATCTGTTGCCTTATGTTTCATTACTGAATCAGCCCCAAATCATAACAGAAGGAAAAGAGCAGGTTGTTTTTATCACGCCACAATGCAGTCTTGAAGCAATCACAGAAGAAATGCTTAATAAATATTTGGACTCGTTTAAAGCCGAAAAAAGACGCAATTAGACGGGCTAAAAAGCCCCTTTTCTGGCTTTATAAGGCTTATAACGCCGTTTTTTAAAGCAAAGATTTATATACCCCTGGCCGGTTTTTCTTATTGTGATTTAAGGGTCTTTTTTACGACGATAAAACATGCCAGACGAACCTGTAAAACACGAACATGCATCATATGGAGCAAAAGAAATTCAAGTACTTGAAGGGCTGGATGCAGTCAGAAAAAGGCCGGGAATGTTCATCGGCTCAACAGACGCGCGCGGAATGCACCATATGGCATACGAGGCCATTGACAACAGCATTGATGAAGCACTGGCAGGCTTTTGCACAGGCGTCACAGTAATAATCCACAAGGACGGCTACCTCAGCGTGATTGACAACGGCAGAGGAATCCCTGTTGACAAACACCCAAAATTCAACAAGTCAGCACTCATTGTCGTTCTAACAGTATTGCACGCAGGCGGAAAGTTTGACAAAAACGTTTACAAGGTTTCAGGAGGCCTGCACGGCGTTGGAATATCCGTGACTGCAGCGCTTTCCGAACACCTGATAGCAGAAGTCAGAAGGGATGGAAAGCTCTGGCGCGTTGAGCTGCGCAAGGGCAAGCCAGTCACAGACGACGCAATCATTGTTGGTCCTGCACAAGGAACAGGAACAACAATCAAGTTCATCCCTGACTTCACAATAATGGAAAAAGCAGAATGGAACTTTGACACGCTCGCAGCAAGACTCAGGGAGCTCGCATTCCTAAACAAAGGAGTAGAAATAAAACTAATTGATGAAAGGACAGAAAAAGAAACAGTGTTCAAGTACGACGGCGGAATCAAAAGCTTTGTCGAGCACCTCAACAAGGGCAAGCAATCACTCCACAAAGTGTTTTATTTTGAAAAACAACAGGACAATTACGTGGTTGAAGTTGCACTCCAGTACACAACAGATTATTCAGAAACAGTGTATTCATTCGTCAACAACATCAACACACACGAAGGCGGAACCCACCTTTCAGGATTCAAGACAGCACTCACAAGAACAATAAACAAGTATGCAGAAAAGCACAACCTGCTTGAAAAAGACATCACTTTATCAAGCGACGACGTCCGAGAAGGCTTAACTGCAATAATTTCTGTGAAAGTCCCTGACCCTCAGTTTGAAGGACAAACCAAAACAAAGCTCGGAAACAGCGAAGTAAAAGGAATGGTTGACTCAATAGTCAGCGAAAAGCTTGGCGAATTCTTTGAAGAAAACCCTTCAGCAATCAGGGCAATTGTTGGCAAGTGCGTTGAGGCCGCAAGGGCTCGCGAGGCAGCAAGAAAAGCAAGGGAGCTTGTCAGGAGAAAAGGCGCGCTTGAAACAGGAATGCTGCCAGGAAAACTTGCAGACTGCTCAAGCAGCGAGCCAGAAAAATGCGAGCTTTACCTTGTTGAGGGAGACAGTGCAGGCGGAAGCGCAAAACAGGGCAGGAACAGGGAATTCCAGGCAATACTTCCTTTAAGGGGAAAAATAATCAATGTTGAGAAAGCAAGGCTTGTCAAGGTTTTGCAAAACAACGAAATTGCAGCAATGATAACAGCAATAGGAACAGGCATAGGAGAAGAATTTGACATCGGCAAGTTAAGATACCACAAAATAATAATTATGACAGACGCTGACGTTGACGGCCACCACATTGCCTGCCTGCTCCTCACATTTTTCTACAGGCAAATGCCCCAATTAATACAGAACGGACACGTTTATCTCGCACAACCACCACTATTCAGGATTGCAAAAGGAAAGAAAGAAGTTTATGCGTACACAGAAGAAGAGCGAGACAAGCTCGTAAAGGAATTCGGGGAGGAAGGCGTAACAGTCCAACGCTACAAGGGCCTCGGAGAAATGAACCCAAAACAATTATGGGAAACAACAATGGACCCCACAGTCAGGATACTAAAACAAGTCACAATAGAAGACGCGGTAGAAGCAGACGAAATATTCTCAATACTAATGGGCGAAGAAGTAGAGCCAAGAAGGGACTTCATACAACAACACGCAAAGGAAGTAAAGGAGCTGGACGTTTAATCATCAAATTCTGCGGGCTGGCGGATTTCCTAGCAAGTTCTCAAGTTCTGCAGAGTATTTTTTTCTCATCACGACAAGAATGCGCCTGTCGCGTTCTTGCAATTCATCAAAAACACCATCTGACTCAACATAATAATCATCCGCTTCAAAATGAGGACAAATATAAAGTGGCGCATCCTTATACCTAAGATTTACTTTCTGGCAAATTACAGGATTATAATCACCAAAATCTCTTTGCAGGCACGCACTCTCTTTTTGTGTAAGATGACCTAAAAGTTCATTCAAGTCTTTTGACTGTTCAGCCTTTTCGGCAAGAGAAGGATTATTCCTTGCAACCCAGTCCTTGCCAAAAGCAACAACAACTGCCTCCTCATTGTTGTTCACGCAGGACGTGCAACATGGAAGGGACTCCTTTCTTGCAAGCTCATCAATGGTTTCCAGAATAAGCTCCAGTTCATTTGCTCTTGGCAAACGGCAAGGGTGGGTTTAGAGCATTGACTTGTATCTCTCATAAAGCTCCATTTCCTTTTTTAAGGCGCACGCAGGACCGCTCTCTTTGAAATAATGCATTCTCGCCTCAGAACGCACCAGATTGAGCAAAAGGATTTTATATTCAATCATAAAGGGCGTATATCGCAATGCTATTTTTAAATATGCACATACGTATTGCAGATTTCCACAACTTTTATAAACCCCTGCCCTGCTTTTCCGTCTAATCATGGCACAAAAGACGTCAAAGGCAGCAGTGCTTGTCAAGAAAAAATCCTGGCTTCCAATCATAGCGCCAGGGCTTTTCAACAACCAGCAAATAGGCGAAATGTACATCTCTGAGGACGCTGACCCAAAAGGCAGAAAAGTCACGGCAAGCCTCACAGTCCTCACAGGTGACCCGCAAAGGCAGAACATCCATGTAAGCTTCGAAATCACAAAAGAAGAAAACAAACAACTGCTAACAAAAGTCGTTGGCTACTCAATCATCCCCGCAGCTGTCAGGAAAATGATGAGACGAAGCAGGGAACGCATTGACGACTCATTTGTTGTAAAGACAAAGGACAACATTGCTGTGAGAATAAAACCAGTTCTAATAACCCGCGGAAGAACAACAGGCGGAGTCCTCAAGGAAATGCGAAGCCAAATGAGGACATTCATTGCACGCGCCATCACAGGAATGAGTTTTGTTGATTTCATAAAAGAGCTTGTCGCACACAAATTCCAGAAACAATTACAGGACTCCTTAAGGAAGATTTACCCCTTGCAGGTGTGCGAGCTGCGGGATGTCCACATTGAAACAAGCGAAAAAGGCCTGAAAAACATCATTTCCGCGCCACCACTACCAAAGCAAGCAGAGAAAAAAGAACCAGCACAAGAACAACCAACACCACCAACTGCAGAAGAGCAAAAAAGCCCAGAAGCAGTTCCACAATAAATAATTCTCACCACCTTTTTAAATACAAAAACACCCGGATGAATCATGATTATAGCACAAGGGGCAGAAGCAATACTGCGAAAACAGGAAAACAAAATCATCAAGGAGCGCATACCAAAGGATTACCGCGTTCCTGAAATAGATGAAAAACTAAGAACAACAAGAACAAGAAGGGAAGCAAACATACTGAAAAAACTTCAAAAACTCAGATTTCCAGCCCCAAGACTACAAAAAATGGATGACAAAAACAAGAACATAATAATGGACTTTATTGAAGGACCAATGCTCAAAGAAATCCTCCACGAAAACCCTGTTGAATTCAGCAAGGAAATTGGCAAAAAGGTTGGAATACTGCACGCCAACAACATAATCCACTCTGACTTGACAACCTCAAACATGATACACTGCAATAACGAAGTGCACTTCATTGACTTCGGCCTGAGCTTTGTTTCCTCCAAGGCAGAAGACAAAGCAGTAGACCTCCACTTGCTTGACCAAGCCCTCGAGTCAAAACACCACAACATTTACAATAAATGCATTTCTGCAGTCCTCGAAGGCTACAAAGAAGGAAACCCAAACTGGAAAGAAGTCCTCAAACGCCTTGAAAAAGTGGAATCAAGAGGAAGAAACAAGAAGAAATAGTTCTATGGGGCTGGGAAGATTTGAACTCCCGTCGCACCCACCCCAAGGGTGAAGCCTACCAAGCTAGCCGACAGCCCCGGTACGCATAGAAGTTCTTATCGTAGTTTTTAAAGGATTCGATTGGGAAAATAAAAACACTCAATAAGATTATGAAATCTAATGCTTATCCTTAAACGAACCACCAAATTCTGAACTGATTCTAGACAACATTTTTTTGAATAAACTCCAGACAGACGCCCTTATAATTTGTGCGTTGTAGCGGCAGTAACGACACAACCACGTTCATGTTTTGTTTTTTGGCATTAAACGTTAAGGACGATTGCTGAATGCCAAGCACTAAAGGCAAACCCAGAAAGACAAATACTTATAATTTATATAAAAAACAAAAGGTTTAAAAAAAGGCGTCTTTTCCTTGAGCTTCTCGTCGTGAGAGAGGACAATCAAAATGAGCTTAGATGTAATAGCAATGATGTCAGCACCAAGAAAGCAGCTGCACAAACAAAATGACACGACATCACCTGTCAGGAATCATTACGAGGATGACAGGCTGTATTTTGCAAACAGGTGCGTGGAGCCAGCAAACAATGTTGAAGGGTTGTACGCAAAAGCATTCAAGGAGGTTGTTGACTCGCTGCCAAAAGAAACCATCAGGATAACACAAACACACTTTCCCTTTGACTTGTATTTGCACGCAAAAAACAGGACCACAGGCAAATCAGCAGTCCTGCACGCAAAAACACTTGAAAAATGCCCTTACTTCGCAAGAGTGTACGTATTACAGGACGGCAGAGCAGAGTACTTGAACTGGCTTACTGCAAATGAGCGCAACGGCCTGATGGGCCAGTACAGGGAGCTAAAGTCACACCTTACAAATCACCTGAAATAATTTTTGACAGATTCAGGCAGAAACCTTTTTATACAATCCTTTTTATTTTTGCATTATGTTCCAGAGAGTAAAAGGCACCAATGATTTCTATCCAAAAGACTATCTTGCGCACAAGGAAATAATGGGAAAAATGGCAAAGGTCTGCGAAAGCTACGGCTTTCTGCCAGTGCTTACTCCGGGCATTGAAACATTCAAGCTCCTCTCAGCAAAATCAGGCGAGGAAGTCAAGAAACAAATATTCATGCTGGAAAAACGGGGAGCCGAGGAGCTCAGCCTGAAGCCAGAACTCACGCCTGGAATGACGAGAATGTTTGTGGCAACGCAAAGGCAAACACCAAAGCCAGTCAAGTGGTATTCTGTTGACCGAATGTGGAGGTATGAGGCTCCGCAAAAAGGAAGGGAGCGCGAGTTTTTCCAAATAAGCGTTGAGCAGTACGGAAGCGACAAGCCAGAGGCAGACGCCGAAATAATAAACCTGTTCGTTGATTGCCTGCTCGCAACAGGAATCAAAAGCAAGGACTTCACTGTCAAAATCAACCACCGCAAGCTTCTCTCAGGCATCCTGCAAGACATTGTGCCAAAGGGAAAGCTTGAGGATGCAATGCGCGTAGTTGACAAAAGCTCAAAAATTGATGAAAAGGAATACTTCCTTGAGATGGAAAAGGCAGGAATAAGCGAGCCTGCAGCAGAACAGATAAGGCACGCCATTGCGATAAACGGCACACTGCAGGAGGTTGACAAAAAAATCAGCGAGCATCTTGAACTTAATGAAATCGCGCTTGAAGGATGGAAAAACCTGAAGCAGATACTCTCAATGGTCAAGCATGACAATGTCAGGATTGACCTTTCTGTCGCCCGCGGTCTTGCATACTACACAGGAACAGTCTTTGAGGCATTTGACAACCAGGGATTATTCAGGGCTCTTGGAGGCGGAGGAAGATACGACCAGCTTACAGAAGTCTTTGGCGGAGAGCCCTGCCCTGCAACAGGATTCGGAATAGGATACTCAACAGTATCCTTGCTGTTGCAACAAAAGAAGCTCTTCCCCTCGCCAGTCACAGGTCCTGATTTTTTCATTGCACCAATAAGTGAGGAAATGATTCCAGAAGCAGTGAATATTGCACGCCAATTGAGAACAAGATACTCGGTGGATATTGACCTAATGAGGAGAAAGATAAGCAAGCAGTTTGAGTATGCAAACTCAATCGGTGCGAAAAAAGTGATTGTTGTTGGTCCAGAAGAGCTCAAGTCAAAAAGATTCACAATAAAGGACATGAAGACAGGAAAAGAAGAAAAGAAAAAAATTTCTGAGATTTAATCACCGCTCGCATCAGGACTGTCCGCAACAAACCGGTTATAATGCGATTTACACAACCACTGGTTGTCAATGTGAATATACGCAACATCCCCGCACATAAAACAGCGCTCCACCATACAAATTAAATACGCATCAGGAAAATAATAATTTTTGTATAAGTTTTATAAACCTGCAACGTGTCTGGCAACACTATGGGATTTGGAAACCTGTTGTTAAGGGCAAGACCGCTTTTGGGAAAGGAAAAGAATTATGTCAGCCAGATAGAGGAAATGTTGCCGTACAAGGACTCAAAAGAGGTATCTAAATACAAGAAGCAGTTCAAGATAGAATTCTCAGAAACAAAACTCGGAACAACAATCGCAATGAATCCCCCAATACCACAAATAATTGCAAAAGACCCTGCCCTCCGAGAATTTGCAGAGCAGACAAACCAAAAAATCAAAGATGCAGTAATGCAAAAAACGTTTCAGGACTTTGCAAAAGAGGCATACGAGATGCTTCCAACAATTATTGCGCCGAACATAATGGGAATGGATGACATCAAGAAAGCAGCGGCGCTCCAGCTTTTTGCCACAGAACCAGTGCACATACTCTTAATAGGCGATCCTGGAACAGGAAAAACAGACATTCTCAGGGGCTCATCGCAGCTTGCCCCAATCAGCGCCTTCGGTCTTGGCTCAGGCACAAGCGGCGTCGGGCTGGTGGCTACAGTAAAAGGAAAGGAAATCCTGAAAGGGCTTTTGCCGATGGCTGACTGCGGCTTGTGCGCAATAGACGAACTCAACCTGATGAAGGACGAGAACAGGGCAGGACTGTACAATGCAATGGAAAAAGGATTTGTCACTTACAGCAAAGGCGGAACACACGCAAGGTTTGACGCAAGAATCAACGTGATAGCAACAGCAAACCCGCGAGGAGACAAGTTCATAGGCGACGACATCAAAGGGCTCAAGAAGCAACTGCCTTTTGATTCTGCATTGCTGACAAGGTTTCATCTAATGTTCATAATCAGGAAGCCAGACATCAAACAATTTTCCGAAATAAGCAGGAAAATAGTCAGGGGAGAAAAGAAAAGCGTTGCCCAAGCAGACATTGACTTCGTAAAGGCATATGTTGATTATGCCAGCAAAATAAAGGTCAGCTTTGACAAGGAACTTGAGGACGAAGTGGTTGCATTTGCAGAAAAACTAAAGGCAAACGAAAAACGCTATGTTTCTGAAATATCACCAAGAATAGTTGTCGGGCTGATGAACCTCGCAAAAGCGTCTGCAAGAATGGAATTAAGGGATAAAGTCACTCAGGCAGACCTTCAGCGTGTTGAAAAGCTCGTTGAGAACAGCCTCTCTGCCTAACCTGCTCCAGAACAGTCCACTTTGGCAGAATAATCACTGCATCCTGACATTTTCTTAATGAATATGCCGAGCTTTGCCTTGCAGGCATCAAGCCCGTTTGAAAGCGCATTGTAAAGCCCCTCTGCCTCTGCAGAATATGTTGCAATCGGTTTTGGCTTTTCAGGCCTCACAAGCTCACGCGCCCTCCTCCAGAATGTTTTCTCAGGCTCAGGAGTCGCAGGAACCGGAACATACTCCTGTATGTAAGCAGCAACCTCTGGCTCCTTAATCCCGGAAAGGAATTTGTCAAACAAATGAACAGCATAAGGTGCTTTGCATTTCAGCAAGACAATGCTCCTCTGGGAGTCTTTGGAGTGCAAAATCACGTCGCGGTCAAACCTACTGTTCGTGCTCATCAGCAAGTCTTCAAGCTTTTCCCTTAATTCAGGAGTCTTGGAATCAGCCAACGACTCAAGCAGGACTGCAGTGACAGGAAGCTGGTGCTTTTCTGCCCAGGTGATGAACCCCTGACAGTGCATCGGAAAGGCATTCTCATACACAACCCCTATAATCGGTTTTTGCATATTCTCCCTCAAAAGATAGGAAGAAAACAAGCTGGCTTTAAAACAATGAAAATAAAGAGAAAAGAAAGAAAAAAGACCTAAATGGTCTCTATTCCAAGGTCATCATGCAGGCGCTGGGCCTTGGCAGCCACGTCCTTCGCGGTAGGCTTGCCCAGTATCCACGGCGATGAAACGCCCGTGATTATAGTCATCACCATTATCTTGCCTTTCATGTCATCCTGCACCCTTGCTCCCCAGATAACGTTTGCGTCCTCATCCATGGTCTCCGTAACAAGCTCGCCCACACGGTTTATCTCGTCAAGGGTCATGTCAGGACCGCCTACCACGTGGATAAGCGCGCCTGTCGCTCCCTTGTAACTGATGTCAAGGAGGGGGTTTGAGAGCGCGCCACGCACTGCCTCCTCAACCCTGTTGTTCGTGTCAGAGCTGCCTACTCCTATTGCGGCAACTCCTCCGTTTGTCATTATTGCCTTAACGTCCGCGTAGTCCAAGTTAACCAGGCTGGGTATTGCAATTGTTTCCACAATGCCCTTAATCATAGTTGAAATAAGCTCATTAGCGACCGCAAATGCCTGCTGCACCGGCAGGTTTCCTGCGATCTGAACCAGCCTGTTGTTGTCTATAACGACAACAGTGTCGCTCACGTTTCTCAATTGCTGTAACCCGAATTCTGCCTTGTCAATCCTTGCCCTCTCAATATTGAATGGCATGGTCACTGTGCCAATAACAATTGAACCCATTTCTTTCGCGACCTGTGCCACAACCGGCGCTGCTCCTGTACCCGTTCCTCCTCCCATCCCTGCGCAGACAAAAACCATGTCTGCTCCCCGCAGGGTCTCCTTTAACTGGAGCATGCTTTCCTGTGCTGCCTCTGCACCCTTCTGGGGGAATCCGCCGCATCCAAGCCCCCGTGTTACGTCCCTTCCGATTATGAATTTCTTGTCAGCCTCAGTGATGTCAAGGTGCTGCTTGTCTGTGTTCACTGCAAGCACTTCTGCACCCTTGATTCCCTTCTTGTAGAGCCAGCTGACCATATTATTGCCAGCCCCGCCTACTCCAATGACTTTTATATTTGCCTGACCAAAGTCGGCAACCTCTTTGTTGATAGGTTCTTGCGCCAATGCGCTCTTGACGAGCAAATCCATTTTCCCTCTCCTCCTTTTTTTTGTCTTTGTGTGAGCATGAAAAAAGAAGGACTCTCCATTGTGGGTTTGGGGGGTGGTTGTGAAGAAACAGTGGAGAGCCTTCCTTTTTGAGCGTCACTGCCTCTGTACCGTATCGTCGAGGTACGGTATCATAAATGTCATATTTTTGTATACTAATATCCTTCTTGTATATAAATGTTTCCTTTTTGCACTTTTTGGGGTTTTTAATGCTTCCAGTAGTGGAAATCGTAACATTTATATAGTAAGTGCGCTCGCGTCATCACATTACAGTAGGGGTGTGGTGGAAGAAGCAGGTGGAGATATGGTAATCCTATTTGACAGGTTTAATTTGCCTGAAGACGTCTTTGACGTCATCTTTTCTACAAACCAGCAAAAAATAGTTGCAAAGGAACTTGTAAAGTACATCATAGGCAACAATGGCGAAATCACAAAGACAGAAATGAGCATTTTTGCCACCCAATTGCACGATGGCAAATATGAGTGCATTCTTGAGGAAGCGCCGTACAAGGGAAAACGCGTCAAACTTTCATACAACAAAAGGCAGTTCTACGACAGAATACTGACACCAATGAAAGCCATGGGCTTAATTGACTACGACTTATACAAGAAGACATACAAGATAAGCACGAAATTCTCAAACGACTTAATGAAAATCGGCCTGATGTGGAAACAAGCATTAAGAAATATGGGATTCAACGCTGTTTAAGCAAAACAAAGCAACATCATTAATTCTTAAATCGGCGGAGGAATCTTGAGCTGTTTGGCTGCTGCCAGGGCCGCGCTGACTGTTTTAATCAATTCATCCTTGTTGGCAATGTTTGGTTGCCGCTCAAAATCCTTCGCCTTCAAAAGTGCGGCAGTGAGAAAATTCCTCACGATCGCAATTCCTGTTTCTGATTCTACCATTGTTGGCATTTTTTATCTCCTCCTTTGATAAGTTCCCATCAACGAGGCCTCTGCAATAACATGTCCTTTCATTGCGCTAAGCAAAGCTGCCTTGTTTGAGCCTGCAGGCAAGTCAAGCATCGTATCAAGAGCATAAATCTTGAAAAAATACCTATGAGTTCCTGACGGCGGGCAAGGTCCTCCATAGCCCGTCTTTCCCCAACTATTCTTCCCAGACACTCCTTCTGGCTCTGCGTCTATGCGCTTCGTAGTTGGTGGAATGTTCCACACCACCCAATGGTCCCAAGTGCCCATCGGCGCATCAGGGTCGTCCATAACAAGAGCCAAGGACTTTGTATTTGCAGGAACATCAGATATTTCCAAGGGCGGAATTTTATCTGCACCGTCGCAGGTATAATCAGAAGGGATTCCTTGCTTGTCCGCAAATGCAGGGCTTGAAAGCTTCATTACCGAATCACCAATTGTTATCTTGCTATCAGGTGATGAACAGGAATATAATAAAATTGTCATAATGCAAAACAACAAATGTTTTCGCATAAGAACCCAAAACCAAGACAAGAATAATAATTTATCTACAATCCAAACGCATCAGTGAACTCACGCAATTGCCTGTAATTCGCAAGGAATTTAGCCCCTTGTTCTGTGAGCACAAATACCTTTTTGCCCTTTCTTTCGCTTTCAGCTACAAGCGCCTTGATTTTAAGCTCATCAACATACTGCTTTAATCTGCCATACGAGAGATTTGACTTATAGAGCAAATGAGTCGGCAAAATATAGCCACCTTTATCCTGTATTGCCTGAAGCATGTCAAAAACAATGTCCATCTTCGTTCTGCGCCCTGTCATTTCTTCCTCTTGATAGGCAACCTGAGTATCCGCACCAGCGCGACAAGAAGGGCGGCATAAGCAAGAAGGTGTATCAAGTGCCCCACAATGTAATACCTCTGCTTGAGTATGTCAAACATGAATGCAACCTGCGCAAGCCCAAGAAGAACAAAAGAAGAACACACAAGGAATGCGCACAATGATTTTTTCTCAAAATAATTGCGTATGAAATGGTACGAGATAAACACAAGAAGTATTAATGAAATTGTATGGAACGAAAGCCTATATGAAGTTGAATACAGTATCAGCGCAAGAGACACAAGAAGAAGCGCAATAAAAGGTGCTTTCTGCCTTGTTTTCATAGTCAAGGCAAACAGTACGACCAGCGACACAAGGGTCAATCCCATGTATCCTGCATAGCACAAGAGCAACAATATTGGCTTTGTTTCCCATCCAGAATACACTATCATGTCAGCAATCGCCCTTGAAACCATGCCTAACAACATAAGCCCAAATCCTGTTGCAAAAGTCCTGTAGCGCTTGTCCTTCGTAAACTTGTACGCCTTAAAGCTGAACAGCGTGACAAGAAGCAAGGCTATTGCCGCAAAACACTCAAAAAGACAGTCAATTCCAAAAAACCACGACGGACCCCGCACGGTTACTGTCACAACCATACGTCATTTCACCGTGACACGCTTTATAAAGCTTATGCACAGACTGTCCTGACTATCCCTTCACAACGTATTTTAAAAAAGCCGTTCTCCAGGTACTGTATGGCTGACAAAAAACAAACACAAGGAGGTGATGGTTATGAAAACATACACCCCGAAACAAGCCAGCAACGACTTGCAGTTAATAGAATGGTTGCTGAAGGCTGGCGCAATAACATCCAAGGACGCACACGAAATGAGAAAATACGTCCGAAGCCTTTTGTGAAGCTCATCAATCTAAACACCTCTTTTTGCGGAGCCCTGCCAACTCCGCATTATGCTCACACCTCCCCTGCGGAGAATTACCACTCTCCGCTTTTAGGCTTACCACCTCTCCAGACACAACACAAATCAGTCCCAACCAACTGCATTCTTTAATGGCAGCCCGAAAGGGCTGTTCATTTTTTCGTTTACGTGTTAATCCGGAATATTGCCTTTAACTCAAAAAGAAATCAATCAAACCTTCCCTTGACCCTGTATTTCTCGTTCGTGAGAAGATCATTCATCATTCTCCTGTACTCCAGCATTACGAGATTTTTCCTTGCAAGCCACCTGGATGCTTGATATGCAAGGATTAATCCCGCTGCAATACCCAGAGCAACCGTTATGTTCATCCTATAACCTCAATCACTTTTGCAGTATTTGAGAGGTCTTTAAAAACTTTTGTCGGCTTATGAGCCATTAAGGTCCTTCTGTCATGCTCTCCTGTCATCACGCCAATTGTTCTTGCACCGTTTGCTTTGCCGGCATCAATATCCCGAGTGCTGTCACCAATCACCCACACCTCTGACACCTTACCTGACTTCCTTATTGCCTTCCTAATCATTTTTTCCCTTGTAGGCGCATCATCAGCAGTAACAATCACAGAAAAATAATCAATCAATCCTGCCTCTTTCAGCACTGTTTCGGCAATCGGCCTCAAGTCACCTGTCACGATTGCCAACTTGTGCCTTTTGCTTAGCTTCTCAACAAGTTTTTTCACTCCAGGCAACAAATGCTTTTTCACGTTTTTCACGAGCGCTGAAAAACACAATTCATAAACCCTGACCGCCTCATCAATATTCATTTCAATAACTGCACTTGGCACTCCCTTTTTCAGCGCAAACTCCCTTATCAAGTCCTGAATTCTTTTGCCGGTGTAGTCCATCTGCTTGTAGCACGCCTTAAGCCCAAAAACATCTGCCATTGTCCTGTGGAATGCAGCATCATGCACGCGAAAAATATTAATAAGAGTCTGGTCAAGATCAAAAATAACAAGCTTCATGCAAAGAAGGTTTGCAGAGCCGTATAAAAGAGTTTCTAGATAAAATCCCTTATGGCGCCGCGGCCCAGTTGCGCTGGACTAAAATTGCCTGCCAACCCAAAAACAACCCAACCTTTAAATACTTCAAAGGCATTATAAGTCTTCCAAGCGAGTGCTTGGGGGTGTCATGACCGGCTTTTACAGGCCATCATTCTCCAAAAAAGAGGACACAGGGGTCCTTACGCTCTCCCACCTTGCCGGAATAATAATTCTCATCATAGCGCTGAATAGCTGTTCATCGTCGGAAATAATTGCAAAACCATTAAGCAAGGAAACAAAAGCCAGCCTTGCAGAACCGCAAATAACCGTTCCTGAAGAGAAAACAACACAGCCCACACCAACATCTTCTGTTGTTCTTGACATTCCAAGACCAAAAATACACCCGCAAATAGTCAAGGAAATCAAAGAAAAAAGACCTGCTGAACGCGTCAGGGTTATTATTGAGGCAAAAGATGACAAAGCGTTAAAAGAGCTTGCCAAGGCAGTTGAGTCAGCAGGAGGCACTGTCACGCACTCCTTTAGTGTGGGCGACGTTGCGGTTGTTGAGTTGCCTGCTGAAAAAATCTCAGAAGTCGCACAAAAGGAAGGAGTTGAGGAAATCGCGCCTGAGCACGAATACGTCGCACTATTGCAGGACAGGATTCCTGCATTCTCAATCAACACTGCTGCCTGGGCAAACAACATTACCGGCTCTGGCACAACAATCGCAATACTTGACACAGGAATAGGACCACACAATGCAGTCAATGTTGCGCTGGCAAAATCATTCGTCATAAGCGAGGACCCGTCAGACCAGAACGGCCACGGCACCCACGTGGCAGGAATAGCACAAGGGGTTGCGCCGGGCGCACGATTGCTTAACGCAAAAGTGCTCAGTAAGACAGGTTCAGGAACAACATCACAAATTATTGCAGGTATTAACTGGGCTCTTGATCCTGACGATAATCCTGCAACCGATGACGGCGCTGACATAATCTCAATGAGCTTTGGCGGAATGTTCACAGAACTTGACGGCCCCCTTGCATCTGCCGTAAAAGAGGCAATAAGCAAGGGCGTGGTTTTTGTTGCAGCAGCAGGAAACTGCAGGCAGGGCTGCGGAGGATTTTACGGCATTGTCACGCCTGCAAACCTGCAGGACGTCATTGCAGTCGGCGCAGTTGATGACAACAACGTAGTGGCAAGCTTCTCATCAGGCGACACGTTTGACAATTACACCAAGCCAGACATCACTGCGCCAGGAGTTGACATCACATCAGCATGGCTCAACAACGGCCAAAAAACGCTCAGCGGAACATCAATGAGTGCGCCGTTCGTTTCAGGAGCCATTGCACTGCTCCTCCAAAAAGAGCCAGGGCTGACAAATGAACAAGTGAAACAAAGACTTGAAAGCACAGCAGAAGACCTCGGAGATGCCGGAAAGGACACAAGTTACGGAGCTGGGTTGGTGGATGTTTCAAATTTCTTAAACTCTGAGCAGCCGAATCAAACACCGCAAAACTTCTCAAATCATACGCTGCCAGCAGAACTGATAGAGCAGGACATAGGCAACATAACGTTTATTGAAACAAAAACACCCCCTGCTATTGATGGCGGCACAACAAGAGTTGCCAGCTATCACGAAGGAGAAGCGTATACAGCCCGCGTCGGTGTTGTAACATTTACTAGCAATGACAAACTCCAGAAATTCCTGACAAACTACATCCCATACAAGTCTACAGAAAATGTTGCGGGCCATGTAGTTTATCGAAGCGCTCGTGAAAACTTCCTGTTCTGGACACATGGCGCAAGATATTACTGGATATTTTTTATGAATGATGAAAACATCACCCCTGATAACAAATTAGTTGTTGCATACGTGACTGCATATCCTCCTGACGGAAACTTTACATTAACCCAGCAGCAATTTTCCCAAGAAGAAATTGACAAATTCAACCCATTTAATATCAATAATACCCAGCAATTATTTGGCATCACAAATACCGGCTGCACTGATGCATGCGATGCGGAGTCATACAAGACAGATCTTCCTGATGGCACATGCCACAACCATGCAAACCCTTGGCAGAAGGGGACGACTTATAATGACGAGGAGTGCACGACTAAGACCGACACTTGCAGTGACAGCACAACGCTCAAGGAATATTATCTGCTCTGCAACAACAAATTCAATGTCTGGTGTGCCTGCCAGGGATTTACCTGCATCCTTGATACGACTGAGACGTGGACTGTGGACTGCACAGATTACGGCTCAAATTATGTCTGCAGCAATGGCGCATGCAAGGCAGACAGCATCTGCGACTACAGCCCTGCATGTGATTATGACGTCAGGCTCGCCTGCATTTCAGATACTCATTACGGCGTGTATACTGCAACCACCGCCTGCACAGGAGGTTGCAGCGAGACCCTTGATGACACGGACTGGTGCGGAAATGGCAAATACTGCTCAGGAAGCTCAACAACCCGTGAGCCCTGTTATTCATGCAGCACTTCGTGCAATGGTGTTTGCCAGTCAAGCGCTTGCTACGGCACAGACCCTGACTGCACATCTTCAGGAGGCGTTGACCCCAAAGCCTGCTGCACAACAGAAGTCTGCGATGGAAAAGACAATGACTGCGATGGGCAAACAGATGAAGGCAGCGTCTGCTCAGTTGCGTGCTCAATAACAGACGCATACTGGTCCCCTGGCGGAACAGTGCAGGCAGGAACAACTGTCAGGCTTAATGCATACGGCACTTCAGGCTGCTCTGGCGAAAGCGCCTCATTCGAAATCCGCGAAGATGATGGACTAGCAGGTTCGTCTTACTTTAAGACAATCAGCGGAATAAACTTCAATAATGGGCGTTTCACCACAACATGGACTGCAGAATGGATTTCTGATGGCTTATTCGGCGATCCGGAATATTATTTCATCGTGCGCCCAACTTCAGGAAGCAGCAAGCAGTCTGACATATTGCAAGTCACCCCCTCGCAGATTTGCGATTATGACGGCGTATGCGAAGGTGATGAAAACACAGCCAATTGCATAAACGACTGCAAAAAAACAGACGGTGACGCCTGCATTGGCAATTCAGAATGCCAAAGCGGATTTTGCTGGAACAACATTTGCAGCCAACACTGCGTTGACAACGACGGCGATGGATACGGCACAAGCGGCTCTGGCTGCAAGGCAGGCGATACATTACGCGATTGCAATGACAACAATGCTGCAATCCACCCCGGCGCTCCAGAAACCTGCGACCAGTTTGACAATGACTGCGACGGCAGCATAAATGAAGGCAATGTGTGCTGCGGAAATGGCGCCTGCGATTACGGCGAAACAGACACCACTTGCAGCAAGGACTGCTGGGGAGACCTCAAGGTAATTAGCATAAGCGCACCTACAGAGGTTGAGCAAGGACAAACAATCACTGTGCAAGCCACAATCAAAAACCAAGGCACGTACGTTGATAATCTCTATGTTGAGGCAGGCATTGCTCCTGATTATTGGGAACAATACGGTTATTTCATGCAGGGATACAACCCGCAATTATCATGGGACACGCAAAAATGCTGTGTTGGCAATGATTTTTATGCTGCAAAAATCATTTCGCTTAATTCAGGTGAAAGCCAGACAGTCACGTTCACCCTGAAAGCCCCGACTGCAAGCACAACAGATGCATGCGGGACTGTTCCAGAAAGAAAATCAGCATGGGACTCAAGCCACACGCTTGTAGTCGGATTGTATGAGCGCTGCGCAGGAGGATACATACACAAGCTGAAAAAAGACATCAAGGTGCGCGATAGAATTTGCTGGCAACAAAGCGACTGCCCCTCACAAACGTATTGCGCGTTTTCAGGGACATCAGGAACCTGCCAGCCAAAACTCTGCACTGACAAATGCACAGCAGGAGCATACAGCTGCAATGGACAAACAATCAGGCATTGCGAAGACACAAACAACGATGGTTGTACTGAGTGGAAGGACATCAATACTTGCGGAACAGGGTATTCATGCATTAATGGACAAAGCACGTGTCAGGATACATCCATCGATACATCGTTGAGCGTTGAGGAAGCAGGAAGCACAACAATTCTTGCCCAGACAGGCGACATAATCTCTGTAAAACTCGGATACAGGACAAAAGAAACCATAACCTTGGAATACGACGCCAACGCATTTGCCCTTGACACAAACAGCTGCCCAGGAAGCACGTTCACCATAACACGCGATATGATCTGCAACTTTACAGTCAAAGGCACATCAGGAGAATACCAATTCAGGCTGAAATACGGCACAGGAAGCGGAACAGTGCGCATAACCTCAGATCCATCAGGCATAATCATCACAAACAAGCCAAAGCTATACCAGAGATTCTCAAATGCAGACGAAGTGACAAAGCTGCTGCGCAAGACATACGAGTATGCCAAATCCAACAACCTCGTGCTCTATGACGTAAGCCGTTATACCAGCACACCAAACCCGTGGAAGCAATTCTCAGACTACAGGGAAGGACCATTTAACACCTTGCTTGCCAATAATGACCACGCATTGGACATTGCTGGTTTCATCAGGGAAAAATGCAGAAACAACTGCAAAACAACAATAATACTTGGAGATGATTACGTAATCCCGCACTTCAGAAGAAAGACAGACCTGCTTAATTGGTATTATTTCCTGCCATTCCTGCCAGACTCAAAAACAAACACAATACATACAGAAATAGGATACATCCAAAGAAAAACCAAAACCTTTGCGGAATTTGACAAACTGTTTTACAGGACAGAATATGACAAGACTTACGAAGGCAAAGACGTAATACTGATTGTTCCTGACTCATTAACTCCAGAACAAAGAAAAGAAATTGACTATTTCAAGCAAGTGCTTAATGACAAAGGGTACAAGCCAGACTTCAAGGAAAAGAAAAGCTCAGAAGTGTACTGCAATGACCCGCAATTATGGGACAATCTTAATGGGGCAACATTGTTTGTTTTTGGTTCAGAAAACACGAACAAGGCATACAACTGCTTCCCATTCGTTGCAGGTCTTGAGAATCATGATGCAGCATTCATTGAAATAAACCCGTGGGACAGCAACAATTATGCAGTCGTGATAAATACAGATGATGCACAAGTTATTCACGCATTTACTAAAGTCATAAAAGGTGGTGGCTACAAGAACCTGACTTCAGAGTCTGCTTACTTTTTCAGGGTTGGAGTGCAAACCGCAGGCTACATCGTAATGGGTGTTTCTGCTGCTGTGCTGATTGTTGGAACAGGCGGCGTTGCGGCACCCGCACTGCTCGCCACTGGCTGGGCTGTTACGGAAGTTGCTGTTGATGCTGCTGATGCTGTTGATACTTGCGTGGTTAATCCTGAAGGTCCTGGTTGGTGCACGACGTCTGTTGCTTTTGCAGTATTGCCTGGTGTTAACAGCGGGACAAAGAATGCTCTTAAAAAACTGGTTGATGATGACGTTGTAAAAGCGTTAAAACCTTTTGAGGACTTATTCAAAAAGCACAGAAAGAACCTGAAAAATCATTTTGGTGACGTTCTGAAAAAAGTAATAAAAAACACTGATGATGAAATTGCGCTTGTTAAGGGCACGGAAGTTTATGAAAAAAGACTTGGCAAGCAACTGAACGAGATTGAGTCTACTCTAAAATCCAAAGAAGTATGGAATGCTTACCGTGCTGAAATAATAAAACGCGCTGGCAAAAATGCAGATCTTTTCCTAAATAACGGTTGGGCGTACGCAAAAAATACTGAAGTTCTTCGCGGAATTCGGGGAGGAGAGGCAGACCGGCTGAAAGTGTTTACAAACGGCCTTAAAGCCCCTGACATGACGCGCACATCAAATGAGGAACTGATTGCGCACGTTGTCACTTCAATGGACACTGCATTCACGAGCACAACATTGTCCAAAAAAATTGCAATCAAATTTGCAACAACCAATGGCGATGAAGCAGGATGGATTTACAGGATTCACAATCGCGGCGGCCAAGCCATAGACTTGAAAAATACGCCAGCAATTGAAACGGCAATCATCAACGGAAATACTGATCTTGCAGAATACGTGAATGGAGACGAAGGGGTTATTGCTCTTGTAGGAGACATTGACCCAAGGGATATTGAAGGCGCATGGAGGGTTGATGCATCGGGAGCAATTCGCAAATGGGTGCCGAATGACAATTTTGTTGGTGTGCAAGGATCTGGCGATTTTGGAGGGTTTGAACCATGAAACTTGACGTGATTATGGGCATTCGCAAGAAAACAACCACGCCTGTGCAGGAAGCTCAGGCGCTTTTGCAATACATTAAGGAGAAAACAGGGGATAAATGGAGCACGTACGTCTCTGCAGATAGCAAAAAAATATTTGCCGGTCTGCCAAAGATATTCACAAAATGGAAACAAGTTGAAGAAGGGCAGGATATTTTCACCTCGCAATACATGCACGAAAAAAACCAAATACATCTTGAATATGCTCAATCAGGAATGTTCCGCAATACCTTATCGTTACACATGGAGTTTGAAACAACCGAAGATAAGTTAGAGACTGAAATAATCGACCTTCTATTTGCAATTGCAAAAACATTTGCGGGTGTGGAACTATCTTTCACGTGCTTTGGCCGTGAAAATACAACCCGAGTCGCGTGGATCGGGCGCTACGAGCCTGATCAGAATATTATGAAAATGTTTGACCAGCTTGTTGCTGCACGGAAAGAAATGATTAACGGAATTCCCTTTGTAGTATTCAACCAGACTGACACATTATTCGATAATGAGGCAATAACAAATCGCGAAGAAATAAAGAAGGTATGCACTCTTCGTGAACTGGGCACGGGTAAGGAATTCAAAACTGGCGTGCTCATTACAAACTACACACTTCGCGATGGAACGAAAAAAACGATGCTGGACGTAGGACACCCCCATTTTACCTTATTTTTCAACATAGGTGCCACAGGCAATGATTTGGAAGAGGCAAAACAAAACGCCTCAGAAATACTGCACAAGCGCGGATTTGAATTAGTAAGCATAAATGATTTTGACAAACAAACATGAAAACGCAAATTTTGCTTGCGGCATTGGCGCTTTTGCTAGCCATTCCGCTTGCCTCTGCAGTCTCTTCTGTCTACGAGTCAACTTCTGTGTCACGCATTGTGGGAAGTTCGCCTGATGAACTGGCACGGCAATTAACACAAGGAAACCTGAATCTGGAGGATGCGGTCGTGACGGACTATAAATGGTCGTATTCTGAGCCTCGGGAAATCGTTTCTGCAAGCTTCCCAGGCCATTTTTCAGACTCATTAAGCAATGACTGGATTGAAAATACTGGCAAAAAGCTCGTTGTGGACGCTTATCCCAGAGAGGGAACACTTACAAGCGCGGCGTCCTTTGACATAAATGACGCGGAAAGATGGAGCAACAACCTTGATGCAAACCCGTCATTGTTCATTGTAAACTCAAAATATTCAGGGCTTGCGCTGCCCAACACAGACAGCATTGGAAACTCCCTTGCGCCGCATGCCGCCTTGATTGCGCCAACAGCATACACAAGCCAGCAATTCTTGAAGACAATTATTTGCAACCTTGGAAATGGAGACCGTCTTGGAAATGTTTTTGCACGGGCGCGCAACAATTATCACTGGAATTTGAGGGATTCTAACGAGCTTATCGGGCTCACGTTATTGTCCTATGCGCTTTATGGGAACCCGCTGGCGCAAGTGACCGTGCCCCAGTATGACAATCCTGAGCGAAAAAAATGGTGCAAAGGAATCACCGAAGACTTCACAATGCAGTCTGCCAATGAACAGAGAATACAGGCGGTTGAGGAAGCATACACCAAGACACTTACTTTTACAATTCCATCTTATGAGGTTGTAGAATGGGAAAACTTTACTTTCATTACAGCACCGAATGCTTTGTTTCAGGAATCATTTGGTGAATTAGTTCTTCCTGTCCGCACAATAATGACAGAATTTCCCCTTAAAACAATAATTACAGGCGCAGAGCTTGTTGGCTTTTCAGACCCTGTTGACATAACAGCAAACACCCCTGCATGGAACGGTTTTGGTTATGCAGAACGCGACTGCAACACCAGTAATGCGAATGCAAGCACTGATTTCTCACTAACGTATTCTGATGAGAGCTTAATTGTTCTTACAAGGATTCTGCCGGTTGAAATGGTTGATTGCGAAACAGGCAAGTTCAGGCTTTACAAAACAACCACTTATAACATTACGTATTACCCATTCTCGCCAGTCAGAATTACCAGCATTGATGCCCCATCAAACCTGCTTCCAGAAACAACAACCAACATAACTGTCAGCATTGAAAACACGCAGGACGCGCCAACAACAGGCAATTTGACCCTCTCGGACTCGGAGGGAACAATCATTTCTGCCAAAGAAATAAGCACGACAATCTCAGAATACAAGCTGGAACTCAAGGTTCCTGCAGAAGAAGGCAGATACAAGTTTTATGTTGCATTCGTGCAGGACGGCGAGGAAAAGACACGCGCATCATTTGGCATAGACCTTAAAACAATAGAGGCAGAATTTGAGGTTCCGCAGATTGTGAAAGACTCTGCAAAAATAAACCTAAGCATAACAAACAACTGGCAAACGCCAATTACCTCCCAAATCCTGCTGGAATTATCAAAAAACAATGAACAATTACAGGAAATAAGCAGGCAGGTTGTCCTGCAGCCCGGACAAAACAAGGCGGTTTTTGAATTAAACAATCTTGACCGCAATGACATTTATTATGATTTGCAGGCAAGCATAACGTATGAGGGCAAAACGCTTCTTTTAAGTGACGCATTGTTCACAAACCATGCGCCAACAATCCTGAACACAAACAAATTCGCGGAAGAAAACCACACAGTCCTTATTGAAGCTGTTGTCAGGGACCTTGACGGCGACGAAACAGAAACCGAAATCGATGCGCCTTTCGATGTCGACGGAACACGAGCGCTCACGTTCGAGGAAAGCGGAACATACCCTGTAAAAATAAAGGCAAATGACGGAATCACAACATCAGAGCACATAATCCTGCTGACTGTTCTGAACACAAACAGGCCGCCGGAGCTTGACATTCCTGACTTCCAAGATGCTGCAGAAGGGGATGAGTTCACAATAACAGCAACAGCCACAGACCCTGACAACGAAAACAGCGTTGATAACGATGATAATACCTTAACAATCTTTTGTGATTATCCTCTTGAGGATGATTGCAGTTTTGTGCCTGATTATGACAGCCCAAGAGAGCTTAACGTGAGTGTAACCGTAACTGATGATGAGTTTAGCGTTACAAAGACCGCAACAATCAGGATTACCAACACAAACAGGCCTCCGCGCATAGATATTCCTGACGTGATTGCTTCTGATTATGACATTGACTTAGCGCATTATGTTAACGTGTCAGACCCTGATAATGAGAATGAGGACCCAAGCGATGACAACCAGCTAAGCATCATTTATGCACCGCCGTTTGACTCCAACGGATACTGGAGCCCGCCACAGCCAGGGCTTGTATTTACCACAATCAAAGTGACGGATGGGGAGTTCATTGTGAGCAAGAACACGTGGATAAATGTAAGCGCAACATACCCAATGCCCCAGCCGCCACACACACCCCCTGAATACAACAACACACCCGAACCACTTGAGCAAGAACCACCTGCAAATACCGCTGAAAACCAAACCACAACACCGCCCACCAACCAATTGCCTGAAAACAGCCAGCAACAAAACCAGACAACAAATGAATCAACTCAGCCGTCTCAGAACACCACACAAGCAGCCCAGCCTGCTGTCCAGAACAACGAGCTTGAAATAGAAATAACCGCAAAAGCAAATGGGCGCAAAAAGAAAGTCAACGGAGACACATCACTTAAAGTCAATCCTGACAGCGATGTCAAACTTGAAATATTACTCAAAAACGCAGGCAACACAACCAAGAAAGTAACAGTTGAAGCAGAAATCGACGAGCTGGACGAGGAAGAAAAAGAAACAATAACACTCAAACCAGGAGATGATGAAGAACTTGATTATGAGTTCTTTATTCCACGCCTCACTGATGAAGACGAATACGAGCTGAAAATCACAATCCGCGAGAACGGAATAAGAATAAAGAAAACAGTCACGCTAAAACTTGACAAGCAATCACACGAAATCACAATACGCAAGGCAAAAGCAACAGCATGCAATGATAATGGAAGAATCACGGTGCGGCTTGAGAACACAGGCAGCAACGAGGAAAAAGGAAACCTCCTGCTTGAAAGCAAATCCCTTGGGCTGGACCGCAAAATACCATTCTTGCTTGATGAAGGGGAGTACAAGACCTTTAATGAGCCTTTTTTAGTGAAGGATGGAATGCACACGATAACAATCACAGCAGAATACAATAGGCGCTCAATCACCAAAGAAGTGCCTGTCGAAAACTGCTAAAAAAAGAAAGGCATATTAAGCAATTAATTAAAACTCACAAAAAGAGGTGGTAACAATGCCTGACAAGGAGCCAATCAACATCCAAATAATTGACGGCGAGCCGTTCTTCGCGCACGAAATGACAGCAAACTTCACGCCAACACAGTTCTCATTTGACTTCAAGTGCATAACGCCAAGGGTTGACCCAAGAAGCAAAAAGCCAAGTTTCCTGCTAAAGCACAATGTTGTGATGATTGAGCCTTGGCATGCAAAAGCGCTTCTCAGCGTGCTAAATAATATCATCAAGCGCTACGAGCAAGAATTCGGGCGGATAAAGAAACCAAAACCATTGGAAATTGCAGAAAAAAAGCAAAAAAAAGCAATGAGCGCTGCAGAAAAAGAAACAGAAACACCAACTTACCTCGGCTGATTACCAATCAAGCAATTCAGCAAGGAAGTAATACAACACAACCCCAAACACAACAACAAGGAGTGTTATCAGCCAGCCGCTTATCTGAACCTTGCCTGCTTCTGCTGTTACACTTCCTGTAATTCCCCTGATTGAGTCCCACAGGCGCTTGAAGAATCCTTCCTTAACTTCCACCTTTACCTCAACTTCTTGCTGCTGGGCAGGCGGGTGCATTTCGGGCTCTGGCTGAACTTCAGGAACAGGAGGAGTCACTGGCTTTACAACAGGCCTTTGCACCCAGTTCTGCATTGCAGAAGGCAATGGAATAACACTGTAACCAGGCGCAAGCTCCTGCGTCGCATCAAATCTTAATTCAACCCTTGAAACATAATTCTTTGTGAACGTGACAACAACGTCATAATACTGGTCAACATTAAGGTTGTACTTGCGCACCTCGCCAACAAAGAATTCTGTTACAGGATTGCCGGAAAGAGTGAAGTTGACGTGCTGACGGCTGATCTTGACGTTCTCAAGCGGATAAACAACATTGTTGTACTCAATCATCAGCGTGTCCAGCCTCCCAAGCGTGAACATTCTTGTCTTGCCCTGCGAGAGATTGTAATAATACACCCTGCCTATTCCGCCACCACCACCGCCTCCACCACCTCCACCACCTCCACCACCGCCTCCGCCCCCGCTGTCGGGTGTTGTGACAGTGATTATTCCTGATGCCCTGCTCGACATTCCAAAGCTATCAGTGGCTGTAAGGTTGAAAGGATAGCTTCCGGCAACAGGATACGTCTTTGAAACAGTCGCGTTTGTTGATGTTGCTCCGTCGCTGAACTGCCACAAGAGCGTTATTGAGTCATTCAACGGCCCAGGCACGTTCGGGTCAGTACTTGTTGAAGTGAATGTCACGCTTCCCCCTGTATTAATTGATGCGCCCGGCGATAATGAGTAAGAAGCCACAGGAGGCAATTCCATATAATTCGTTAGGTTCGTGTTGTTGTTTGAAAGATTGTAAACAATGCCTGTGCCGGGCAGGCAGATAGTAACGTTTCCGTCAATGAGAACATTGTTGTTTATGTTCACGTTAGTACCATTAACACAATTCAGGTTGCTGTTGATAACAGTTGCATTTGTCAGGTTCGTGTTTCTTGCCCCACAGCCCATAAACGTGCCAATGACAATGTTTGAGCCATTTAAAACACAGTCGATGATTGTTGAGTGGTCAACATTGCTGACATCAATGGTTGAATCAACGACCTGCGAATAAGTCACGTTTGAGTCAATAGTAAGGCTGTTGTCAAGCGTGCTTCCTGTAAGGTTGCTCGGGTCAACAAAGCTGTTGACAAAATAACAATCACTTGCAATAATGTCCTTGACAGTTGAATTAATAACAACACAGTTTGTCAGGATGCTGTTGTTGATTGCCGAATTATTGCTGCTAACATTCCTCAATAAACTGTTACGTATGCTGTCGTAATACAACCTGCTGCCAAAAACGCTTGTTGTTGGAGCAATGTTAGTCCACCTGACAATGCTCCAATCAATTACTGCGTCATCAATGTTTGAGTTCTCAATTATGTTTGAGACATTGTACGTTATTTCTGCATTTGTTGCGATTGTGTCATTCTCGCAGGCAATGTAGACCGTATGCAAGCCCAGTGGCTCAAGACCAGTCACCCTGCCATAATGGAATGTGAGCGCACCGTTGAACGTGTTTGTCATTGAAGTGTACGGCAGGTCTGTCAGCGCCCACCTGCATGTTGTGTTAAGGTTTGTGCTGAAATTCATATCGGCATAGCTCGCATTCAGGAATGCACCATTAGGAGGCTGGAAGTTGTACTTGACAAGATTCTCGCCGACAAACACATAGTGCGTCTCGCTTGCAGCACCATAATTAATATCGCCCGTAAAGTTTACCACGATTGGGAATGCCCCCGGATTTCCAAAGAACCGTAAAACTGACTGTGGAGATGCTCCAGAAGCAACAAGAGTGCCATTGACGTAAATGTCGACATTGCCTTCGCTTGGAGTAACAAGTATTCCTGTAATGTTCACAGTGCTGTTTTCAGGCACAAGCAGGTCAGCATCAGTGCCATTCAGGAGCAGATTGACTGTTGCCGGCGTTGGGATAACATTGAGTATTGACGAAACAGGCACTGCTGCAGCATAATTCTGTGTTCCTGCTGCAGTGCACGTGTAGTTGTAAACTCCCACAGGAAGCACAGCGGTTTCAGGATTGCTTACAACAGTGCCGTTCCTTGACAGCACAGGCGTGACCTGGCTTGTTGAGGCAATACAACTTGCTGTGGTGGGTGTTCCTATTATCACTGTGCTTGACGGCGTCACTGTGAGCGTAAGTGTTGGAATTGCTGCTGTTACAGTGTAATTCATGACATGCGAGACATTCACATTGTTTCTTGAATCATTTGCATACCACTTATAGGAATAATTGCCGACTGCCAATGGTGAAAGGGTTGCTGTAAAAGCATTGCCCTGTCTTGATGATGTGATGTTCATCCCGCTGAACTCAAGCACTGAATCATTCACCCTGATATTGTCTGTCCATGTGCTTGAGAACTCGTAATTCTGGGTTGGCGAATAAACAACAGGCGATGACGGGATTGCTCCAAATCCAACAAGCGTTGGTGGAGTCATGTCAACAACGGTTATGAAATGCGTGTCCTCTGAGCAAGTGTAGTTCTGGTTGCCGTTGTAGCGCGCAGTGATGTTGAACAAGCCTTCTGTGTTAATGCTGAAGTTCAAAGTGACAAACAATGGCGTTCCGCCGCTTGCCACTGTTGTGCCGTTCTGCAAGAGAGTTATGTTTCCATAAGCAGGCACTGAAAGATTGCCAACAGCGTAAACCCCCGCACCCGAATATGTTAAAATGTTGCCATCAAAACCATCCAGTGTCAGATTGATGCTTGAATTTGCCCTCAAAACAGTAAAGTTCTGGAGCAAGCTCGTGTTTGCATTGCCGTAAATGTCTGCAAACAACCACCTGTACGCATAATTGCCTGCTGCAAGGTTGCCTACAGTAACATTAAACATGCTGTTGCTGACATTCTGCGTGTTATTGAACAAAACGCCGTTGAAATTAAGCGAAACATTTGCAACGCCACTGTAATCAAGCAAGTTAATCCAGAACGTGTAATTTGCAGTTTCGCTGAACACAGACGGGTCAGGAGGCTCAATCAATGCAACAACGCTTGGCGGAGTGACATCAATTACGCTAATAACAAACTCTCCGCTTGTGCAATTGTTTTGCTCTCCCGAATCATCACAAACCGTAACGTTAATGCTGTGGTTTGCAACAGACAAGAACGTGTTATTAATCAGTCCGGTCGTGGCATTTATCTCAAAAGAAGTGCTGTTAGTGATGAATGTGAAAATTGTTGGAACGTCCACGTCGCTGGCATTGATATCATACAGGAAAATGCTCCCAACGAAAGCGGTTTGGTTTGAAAGTGCGGGCTGGAACCACGGCGCGTCATTGACAGGAGTCACGTTAACAGCAGTTGTCAGGTTGCTTGCATTCCTGCCATCTGACACGATTATTGTAAGCGGGAAAATACTGGCATAATTGTTTCTTGCAGTAAGGTTAAGGATGTTGTTTATTGCAGTTACTGTAACATTAGGATTGCTTATGAACGAATACAAGAGGGCAGCAGGACCATCAATGTCAGAGAAATAATTGCTAAGGTTAAGCAAGTCATAGTAAGTGTCCTCAGGGAAAGAAATGTTTGGAAACACCGCGCTGTTGAACGGAGGGTCATTGACAGGCAGCACGGTGATTGTGACGAGTTTGTTGTCAGACAATTCACCATCAGAAACACTCAAGTTCAAAACAGAAATTCCAGAGCTGTTCGCAGCAGTCACATTGCAGTCAAGGAATGCAAGAAGGTCTATTAAGCAAAGAACAAGCGACGTATTTGTCTGGTTAACAATGGCATAAGTCAGGTTTTCCGGCAAGGTCTGCGCATCCTGGCCATAAGCGGTGAGGTTTGTCAGGTTGTCATTGAAGCCAGAGTCTTCAAGCACACTGAAGTTCAAGGGCAGATTAACCCATTTTGGTGGCGTGTTGGGTCCTGTGAAATTTACCGCAATAATCATGGAAGTAACAGAATTTCCGCCAATGTCAAAGGCAACAGCATAATAAGTGTGGTTCTGCGTTGTAGTGTACGAATAAGTCTTTCCAAATGCGCAGGTTGGCGTTCCTGCACATTGCTTTGAGTCGCTGAAAACACCATCCTCGTACAGCGTGACATTAATCAGGCCTGCATTGTCGAGCAAGTCAATCGCAACAGCAGTAAGCGTCACCGTGTTATCAACAACAGTGCCAGGGCTTGCCTCCAGCGAGATTGATGGCTGGACATCAATGGCGATGGCTGTAACCGCGTTCAATACGACCAACGCCAGCAACACCAAAAGCTTTTTCATAATCCATTCCTCAGAAGGGGAATGTCACCCCCCCAAAAGCGCGGAAGTCCTCATTTTCTTCCTTTCTTCCGTCTGTTTTTTCCCTTGATGCCTCAACAAAGAAGCGCCAAGCTCTGCCAACAACATGACCGCCAAGATTCAAACCATACCTTTTGGACATGTTTTCCCATTCAATGAACGGAGTGACTGTGCCTGTGAAATCCTTCGTGACAGGAACAAACAACGTTCCCCTGCCATTGAAGACTGTCTTGTCCTTTTCATCAAGGGTCTGCACACGCCTTGCGCCCGCATCAACAATCACTGCAAAAGCGTTCTGCTGCGCTATCCCCCACAAAAGGTCGTTATACAAACCTTCCAAATAAACCTTTTGCAGCTCAGGATGCATTTCCTTCATCAATTCAAGCCTTGACAAGTGCTCCTGCCACTTATAGTTTAGCAAATAAGGCAGTGCGTTGTTTGCGCCAAGCAAAAGCATTATTGATCCGTCAGGGTCCTCTCGCCTGTTAAACTGCCCCCCGATAGTTATCCAGTCAGCAAGCTCTGCACCGGCAACAAGCGAATACCTTGGCTTTGTGAACCTGTCATTTTCCTCACCATTGTCATCAAGCAATCCCTGGCCAACAAGCAGGCTCAAACCCCTATTCTTCCCCTCTGAGAGAACTTTTACGAAAATATCAAGAGTATATTGGTCAATTTTTCTGTCCATTTCTGTGAGCTCCTTCAAGTCAACACCAAAGAAAGCACCAACCGAAAGTTTCTCTGAGAGAACCTGCTCAAGCGAGGCAAGCCCGCCCACCGTCTTAAGATTGTAAACATAATTGTCCGTCCAGAGCCTTGTATAACTTCCTGCAGGGTCAAGCTTGTTAATAACCTCAAGGTCTGTGGTAACATCAACCTTTGTCTCGTTTGTACCCTTGTAAGCAACAAGCCCTATTATCGTGTCAGACACCTTTGCTTTTACCAAACCAGAAACAAGGGTGTTGGTGTCTGTCTGTTCTGTTTCTGTCTTTGTGGTAATCCTGAAGTTTGAGTCCTCTGTAATGCCAGATTCTTCTGAGCCGCGCTTGCCTTTTGCAATGTACGTTCCTACTCCTGCCTGCAAGTGAATTCCTGTCAATTTGTCAAGCCCTGCCTCATCAAGGTCTATTTTTGCATACCCACCAACACCTGTTTCGCGGACCTTGTCATCGCTCGCATCCTCCCGGTATTTTCCTGAAACCCCCCTGCCGAGTACGTTGAGGCAATACCCTCGCAAGTCAACCGTTGCACCCCTGTCCTGCGATGATCTCCTGCTTCCAATGTCAAAGGCAACTGCAATCCTGTCCTGCTCAAAAACACTCTTTTGCGCCTCTGGCTGCGCTGACTGGGGGGGTGGTGTGGCACCAGCCTGCTTTGGTTTATCGCCTGTCTGCTCACCTGCATTTGGCTGCTCACCAGGCGTTGGCAGTTTCGGCAGGGCAGGTGGCATGCTTTCAGGAGCATTTACAATTGGCCTTTCAATGCTGTGCTTCTTCAGGGCAGCCTCGTATTGCGCTTTGTCCTCAGGGGACAGGTCATCAAGGAAACCCTCATCACGCTCAAGCTTCTCATACTTGACAAAAACATCGTAATTTCCAATAAGGCTGAGTGCCTTTGCAACAATCGCATTTCCTATTGCAGAGGTTTCTTTTAACTCTGCAGCAAACTGCTCAGAAGACTGGTCTGCGTCCTCTGCAAGCCTGTAACACTTGTGGGCATCAATTGCATCAAGGGCAGGGATTGAAATAGCGTCCTTTTCACCCTTCTCTTTAAGCTCAACATAAGCCTCATAAGCCCTCTTTGCCAATGCAGAATAATCAGCCTGAGCAGGCATTCCTGCGCATGCAGAAAGGGTCAGTGCAATTCCGGCACCAAAGTTTCTGATTCCCCTTAGCAACATTCGAGAGAAGGATGAATTTTTGGCAGTGCTGGCATAACGACAAGAAGAGTACACAGCATTGGTTTTTCCGCTTGGCTCCCAGTCTTTGCTATAATTCACACACCAACCCCCCATCAGGGCCAAGAGGGTTCAGGTATTTATAAAACTTCGGAATGTTAGCACTCAGGAGGAATAACTAATATTCTTCTTCGTCCCAGGCAGGCTCCCCTTCCACCCCTTCACCCACTTCTTCGTCCTGTCCCTCCTCCTCGTCAATAAGGGAGAACTCCTTCATTTCCTCCTCGTCAAAGAACTCATCCTTCTTATTGGCAGTTCCCTCTTCCAGCATTTCCTTTTCCGTTAGTGGTGGAAAGAGTTCTGACATCTTTGTTTCCTTCTGCTGGAGAGCCTTTTTGTCAATCCGCGATGCCTTTTTCACGGGCTTTTTTGCCTTTGGCTTTGCCTTCTTTCTTGCCGCCTTTTTAGCCATGGGTCATCACCCTCAGTTGTTTGCGTCCTTGCTTGGGCGCAGGTTCTCAGCACCCTTACCCTTGTGCCTCAGTCCGCGAATCTTCCTTCCGGCAGAAGTCTTTCCCCTGAACACGCGGCCCCTCTGGCTTGGCTTGGCAATCCAGCTTATCCGGCTGTCCTTTACAACAGCAGGGCTTCCGCGGTCTGCAAGGATGACTTCATACCAGTAGTGCTTGCTGTCTCCGCCCACGAAATAAGAGTTAAGAACCTCACAATTAGGATATTGCTTGTTTGCCCTTTCCTCAGCAATAAGCCTGTAGTTCTTGGCAAGAATTTGAGTCCTGCGAAAATGCTTTGAGTGCCTGCCTCCTGAGAAGTCAGGTCTCTTGTGCCCACCAGCATCAACACGCTGGCGCACGACAAGTATTCCCTGTTTTGCCTTGTAGCCAAGCGCCCGCGCCCTGTCAAGCCTTGTCGGGCGCTCCAATCTAATGGTTGCAGGACCTTTTCTCCATTCCATTAAGTGCTGTTTGTATTGCACAGGCATTCTTTGCTTTGGCTGCTTCCACAGCTCACCAACATAATCATACATCCCCATAACGTCGCGGGAGCAGTAGCGCCTTTAAAAAGCTTGCGATAAGCCGGGACCTGCACAGCAAAGAAAACGTTTATATACCGTTCTGCATAATTACGAGATAAAGGGGTGGCAGATGGACAAGCAAAGAAAGCAACTGATTGATTTCGCCCAGACAGCCCAAGGCCTAGATGACTACAACAAGATAAAACTAATTCTTTTTGCAACAGGAATCAAGCCAGCGACATTTATTCAATTGAGAATAAACCCTAAAAACCTTGACGAAAAAGCGCACTTTGAAAAACACCTCAAGGCGCTCAGGATTCCCTTTCTCGTCAGCAGACCAAAGGCATACGAAGAAATAACCAGGATAAGGGGAAATACCATCAAATGGAAAATAATGGGCACTTGGTATGGCTATGACCTTTTCGACGGCAACAAAAGCTTCAGGCTATTCCAAAAGTACCTCGGATTGGTCAAGAAACAAGAACATGCACAAGCAGACAAAACATCAGGACAGATTTACGATTACCCAAAGTGCTGCATCAATCATTACATAAAAGAACACAACCTCACATTCCTGAGAAAAAAATACACGCATTATTCATACTACAAGCATTTGCACGACGTGGAAAGAAAATTCCCTTTGGTAATGCACACACCCTGCTCAACAGAATGCAAGGCAACAAGGAAAATGAATGAAAAATACGCGTACGTCCTGAAAAAATTTGCGCCAAAATTCTGGAAAAGATTCTCTGCAACAAAAAAATACTCAACAGACGTCATTGTTGACAACGAGTCAGAATTGCTTCAAGACGTCGTATATGGAATAAAAAGTACCGCACCAGTGTTTCCTGTAAAAGACGGGCACGAATACAGCCTTGTCACGCTCAAAAAACTAGACGATCATTATTACATACTCAGCTATCTTACAAAAAAACACATTGAGCGCGGCACAATACTGCCGGCAAGGATTACAAACAGGTTCACTTATGCCGACATAAAGCTCGGAAAGCCAAAAAAAGTGATTTCAGGTCTCCACCACGAAAGGAAATTTGTTGTGCCCTAACAAAACCACTACATCTCAGTGATTATCCACGAAGCTTTATAAACGCCCCCCTACTAAAATATCAGGGGATTTTTAATGGAATACACACTAACCGCCCAAAACAAAATGAATGGAATAACAGAACGAATTGATGCAATCACGCTTGCAGGAAGAAAAAAAGAGCCAAACGCATGCAAAATACTTGCTGGAATAATCAAGGATGAGAATGACGCACTTGAAGCAAGAGTTCACGCAGTAAGGGCAGTGTGCAACCTTGACAAGCACGAAGCCTACCCAGTCCTCCTCGAAGCATTCCAAAACGCAAACAAAGACATCAGGCTGGAAGCAATAGCCAGCGCATACCTCCTTAACGACAGCAGAATCCTGTTCCCACTCGTAAACATTTACAACCAACTAAGCATAGACAACGAAGAATACTCTATTGAACGCTATGCAATCATACGCGCTCTCGGCACACTTGAGGACCCAAGAGCAACAGAATTCCTTGAGAGTCTTTGCGCATCCAAAGATAATAATGCAGCACGCCTTGCAAGAGAAGCATTAAATGCGTGCAAGTTTGCATCCGAAATGCTCTACACATTCAATGGTACTGAATCACAACGCAATGAGGCTGCCAGAAAGGACTTAGGACGAGCAATCTGGAGCAAACAAGACCTTAAAGAAGCGATTTCTATGATTAAAGATGAACAGAAAAATGGAGCGTATTACGCCGCGTATGTCATTTTACCAATCGACAAGGATATTCCATTCGGCAAAGGAAAAGGAAGCTATCTTGTGCTTGCACCAAGACGCAGCGAGCATGTTTGTGTGGCGAAAGGACAGGACGTGCTTGGTGCAGGAGAAATCGGAATTAACAAAAAAACGCTTGAAGTGGAATATGTTGACAACCATTCAGGAGGCTACCTGCCAAGCAAAACATCATTCAAATGGGTCAAGAACGCTTTAGACGGAGCAAGAATAAAATGCTCGCTAAAAGAATTCTCTGCAAATTATCCACCCGGCGGCTATTTCACGGAAGAATTCCTAAGCCAGCAACCGCTTTACAAAAAAAATTAAGTCAGGCAGCATATCTTTTCCTGACAAGAACAAGCGTGTCACCACTCAATTCGCCTTTCAAGTATCTTCGGTAAAGCTCAAAAGTCCTGTGATGCCCCCCAACAATCCTGATTCCAGAACCAGGATAAACAGTCTTATCACCCGGCTCAAACACCCGATAGCCCGAAATAGGATCTGTTGGGTCAGGATTCAATAAATCGTCAGTAGACCGCCTTTTCTGAAAATCCAGCTGCCTTGGATCAAAAGGATGCAAATACTTGGTCTGCAAAGGATTAAGCTCCTTAACCATGACATAAAAATAATCAGGAGACGCAGGAGATGGAAGATTCTCAAGATACTTATTCTTTGCAACACCCTGCCTGTGCGCGTGAACCTTTTCTTCAGCAATTCTTGACCACTCCTCAAGCTTTGCAACAATCCTATCAATCGCCTTGTTGATTTCCCTCCTGGTCTTAACACCCTCCTTTTTCCGAAACAATGCTAAATATTCTGGTCTTCCTTCCAATGCCTTGCTCAGAAGCAGAAGAAACTCACGCAGTCCCTGAACCTCTACAACAAGCCTTAAAAGTCTCGGGTCACGTTCCTTCGCAGACAACAACACATTAAGATTCTTTATCAGTTCAGCAACCTGTCTGCGAGTATTGGCATCACTCCAATCAAGCCCCTTTCGTGGATCAAGCTTGTGAAGCTCAAGATTTCTCTCAATGCCCCTTATCAGTTCAATCGTTTCCTCAAGCAAATAAAAAGAATCATTCTGCGACATGCTTCATACAACACGCAGTGCTTATAAAAACATTTTGTTAACAAAAACACCATAAAGGTTTTTAAACCAGCATTCCTGCAATACCACAATGGGCCTGCTCTTCAAAGACCTTTCAGCAACATTTGAAGAACTTGAAAAAACAAGCTCAGGAAACACCCTGCGCGCAATTCTTGCAGGACTTTTCAAAAAAGTTTCAAAAGCAGAAATTGACAAAGTCACATACCTCACTCTTGGAAGAATAGCAAGCGATTACTCAGACATTAATCTTGGAATGGCAGAAAAAATGGTCCTAAAGGCAGTGGCTGTTGCGGCAAACAAGAATGAGTCATTTGTTCTGTCCCACTACAAAAAGCTCGGCGACATCGGACTCGTGGCAGAGGAACTTGTTGGCAGAAAAAGAAAAGACCTGACAATAACAGAAGTCTTTGATACGCTGCACAAAATAGCAGCAGCATCAGGCGCAGGAAGTCAAGAACAAAAAATCAAACTTCTTGCAGGACTCCTCAAGAATGCCTCAGCTCGCGAAGCAAGGTATCTCGCAAGAATAGTCCAAGGCAACCTTCGCCTTGGTGTTGGCGAAAAGACAGTCCTTGACGCATTGTGCATAACATTCACTGGCTCAAAGGCAGCAAAGAAAGAAGTTGAGCACGCTTACACAATCTCTCCAGACGTTGGCGTGATTGCCCGCACAATCGCAACAAAAGGACTTGCAGGAATAAGAAAAATTGGAGTGACACTCGGGATACCGATACAAATGATGCTCTGCCAGAGAGTAAAAAACCTTGACGAAATTCCTGAAAAAATGGGAAAACCGTTTGCGGTTGAGGAAAAATACGACGGCGAAAGAATACAAGCCCACAAGAAGGGAGACAAAATAGTGCTCTATTCAAGACGCCTTGAAAACATCACTTCACAATTCCCTGACATTGTTGAAGCGGTAAAAAAGAAAGTTAAGGCAAGGGACTGCGTCATAGAGGGCGAATGCATGCCTGTTGACAAAAAAGGAAACCTCCTCCCATTCCAAGTATTAATGCAAAGGAGAAGAAAGCACGGCATTGAGGAATACGTCAAGAAGATTCCTGTCTGCCTTTTTGTTTTTGAAATACTATACTATAACGGCAAATCACTAATCCGCGAACCATACCCAAAAAGATACGAAGTATTGAAAAAGAACATCACGGAATCAGACAGGATAAAACTCGCCCTGAGAGTAATCTGCGACAATCCTGACTGCGCAGAAGAACTATTCAACACAACAGTCCAGCGCGGAGGAGAAGGAATAGTCATCAAAAGTCTGCAACCAGACTCAACCTATGAGGCAGGAGTCAGGGGATGGCACTGGGTCAAATGGAAGCCAGAATACGTCAAAGGACTAAGAGACACATTTGACCTTGTCGTAGTAGGAGCTTACAAAGGCAGAGGAAAAAGGGCAGGAACATACGGAGCCCTGCTTTGCGCTGTTTACAACGACTCTGCAGACCGGTTTGAAACATTCTGCAAGCTCGGCTCAGGATTCACAGACAAAGACCTTGAAGAACTGCCAAAAAAATTCAAGAAATACGAGATTCCGCACAAACCAGCCCTGCTCGAAGTAAGCAAACTTATGATTCCTGACATATGGTTTGAGCCAGCAGTCATCATTGAGGTGACAGGCGCAGAAATAACAAGGTCCCCAAACCACACCTGCGGGCTTGAAAAAGGACAAGGACTAGCATTGCGATTCCCACGCTTCTTGAGATACCGTCCTGAAAAATCAGCAGAGCAAGCAACAACAACAAAAGAAATTCTAAGGATGGCAAAGAAATAAATGCGGCAGACAGGATTCGAACCTGCGTAGGCACTAAGCCACAAGCTCCTGAAGCTTGCCCGTTTGGCCCCTCCGGCACTGCCGCGAACAACTACAAGAATATTCTCAAATCTAGTCTTTAAAAATCTATCCCAAAAAGAGCACTCATGTGCAGAAACATAACGATTGCTCAAGCATCACAGCTCTTTTTTCTCCAAATAGTCAAAAAGCCTGTCTGACGCAAGGGAAACAACTATTCCAAGAACTGCGCCTGCAAGAACATCTGTCAAATAATGCACACCCAAGTAAATCCTTGAGAATGAGATTAGGCCAGCAAAAACAGCAGCAACAATGCCCAGAATCCTTTCGTGCCTCAAGGACGTTGCTATTGAAAAAGTCACGGCTGCATGCTTGCTCGGAAAACCCCACACGTCAGCAGGCGTCGTGAAAAACCAGCCACCATTTCCTGCATAAGGTCTTGGGCGCGCAACAACAACCTTTAAGACGTCAGCAATGCAAAACGCAAGCACAAAAGCAACTGCAGTGCGAAAAATAACCCTCCTGTTCCTCGTAAGCAATGCACAAAGCACAGGAACAAAAACACCCCAGCTTGAAAGAAAAACCATCAATGACTCAATGATTGGCATTTTACAAACCAGCAGGCAATGCCTCGTGAGTCCTTGGGGTTATTGCGACATGCTTGTGAATAAAGGTCAAAAGCCCGCCCAACTCCTTGTTTGCACTGGTAAAGAGTATTTTCCTAAAACGCGTGTTAACAATTATGCCATGCTGCAGAAGGTCACTTTTGATGTGTTCGCATTCAACATTGCCCCTATGCGTCGCGTCAAAAAGAAGAATGCATTCCTTGTTCAACTTCACAAGGGTGTCAATGAACTTAAAGTATGGTTCCTGAACATAATAAACGTGCTTGACATTGAACTGCCTAAGAATGTCTGCCTCTGCCTTGTGACTGACCACAACAGCACAATCCTTTGATGCGCGCCTGATATGGCTTAGCCAATTAACGTAAACATCTACATCAGTGCTCCCCTTGCGTTTTGCCTTTGGATTTCCTCGCCTTCCTGCCATAAATCACCCTTTTTGCATCACTGAATAATAAATTTAGCGGTAGAGCGCCATTCTCAACAACAACACGCCCCAAAGCACGACAACAATAACAAACATGCCAACAACCTGCCACCCAACAAGCTCAACATCCGAAACAGCCAAGCCTGTAGGCATCGCATCCTTTGCTTCCTTATAAAGCGCAAGATAGCCCTTGAGCAAAAGATCTGTCTGACCCGCAATGAGTTCCCCCTTGAAACCTCGCTGTTCCCGCTCATTGAAGAGCTTTGCCGCAATTACTTTAAACTGCTCGCTGTTCTCAGCAGCAAGCAAATCAGTAATTGCGTCCTGCGTGACCGTAATTCTCGCATCAGGCTTAACAGCACTACACGGATTCACAATAACCTCATTGTCCTGCACAACCGCAGAGAACGTCTTTCCCAAGTCTGAAACAAAAATCTCTATTTGAGGAAGCGCGCCAGTGAATGGGTTTGGGTGAAGCTTGTACATACCCATCTGCGTGAGAAGATATGCGATATGTTTTTCATCAATCATTGGCACAGTTGCAGAAGCAGGCATTGCTTCCTGCACAGGCACTGATTCGACAGGTATCTCTTCAGGTGCAGTTTCAGGCGCAGGTAGCGCTTCCTGCGCTGCCTGCAATTTCTGGCTTTCAGCCCAAGCAGTTCCTGCAAGCAAGCCGCCTGAGAATTCCTCCTGCCTGACAGGCTCAATCAGTTTTGGCTTTGCAAGCACTGGCTCCCTGACAAATACCGGATAAATAATCACAAGATAAGAAATAATGCCCAAAACAAGCAGTGCAGCAAAACCAATACCCGCAAGCAAAACTGTTTTCTTGTGCTGATGGCTTCTTGCAACACTGGCAAGCGC
>JAWAAW010000006.1:0-53075 GCA_038884975.1 Candidatus Woesearchaeota archaeon | reverse complement strand
GGGCTGAAATCCAGCCAAAAATAATGATTATTGGGATAAATGTAAAAATCATAGGCCTGAAACTCTGGCTCATGTATTTCATCGAGCTTTCCATGTGCTTTTTCTGGACTTCCATCATTTTTTCAGGCTGGTCCTTAAGTTCTTTCATCTGTTTCTGTAATTCCTTGCTCTCCTCCTTAAGGTGCTTCATCAAATCCTGGTTTGTCGTGTACTTGGTAATGATTATGACAATAAGTGACATGATGAATGAGAGTATAAGGATGCTCCAGAATGGCGGCAAAGGCAGGAGCCAACCAAAAAGAAAATCAAAAACAGGATTAAGGAAGTCAAGGAAGCCCATTTTTTATCCACCCATAAACTTTCTCATCATTGGATTCATGTCCATAAGGTGCTGCCTTGCAATGTCCTCATAAAGCCTGTAAATAATCATGACCGTAAGCAAAAGCCCTGTGCCGTTTGTCAGGGCGCCTGAAATATCAGCAAGACCTGCAAGTATGCCGACTGCAATCGCGCCCATCACAGTCAAAGGCGTGATGTAGCGCTCAAGAAGGCGTTCAAGAACACGCTCATCCTTTCTGAAGCCAGGAATCTGCAAGCCAGACTTCATTATCTGCTTTGCCTGACTTCTTGCATCCATACCTGAAGTCTGCACCCAGAACCACGAAAACACAACAGCACCACCAATAAGAAAGACCAGATAAACCGCAGAATGCCAGACGTCTGACATTGTCAGCGAGCCCCTGATGAGCTTTCCAACAACATCAGGAGAATGAATCCACGAAACAAAACCCGTGGCAGGCGTATTACCAACAAAAGTGCCAAGCCAAGGATGACCCCAATTCTGCAACAAGTGCGCCCAAAGCTGAATATTTGCTATAAGCGCTGAAATAAGTATGACTGGAATGTTTGAAGTGTAAACAAAACTCAAAGGCCACCTGATACCATGCCCACGAATCCTTCCAAATGAAAGCGGAATCTCAACCTTCATGCTTTGAGCATAGACTGCAATCACGAAGATTATAACAGTTGAAAGCACTGTTGAGAGCATGAGTATTGCTGTCTGTGGGTCCCCCCTTGCAAGGCTCTGGAACAATGCAGGAATCGCACCGGTCATGATTTCAGGATTGTTGGGTGAAGGCAATGGCGACAATGCCCTTATGAAAACGCTCTGAGACACACCAGCAGCAATAAACAACGAGATTCCAGAACCAAAGCCCCACTTACTAACAACCTCATCCATGAACATAATCATGACTCCACCAAGAAAAAGCTGAAACACAAGCAAAAGCTGAAGCGTAAAATAAGAACCAGTTCCCACAAGCTGTTCCGGAGGAGCAAGACCGCCCATAAAAACATAAATCGCACCCTCAAAAATTATGAAGAATATACTCAACAGTTTTTGAACCCCTTGAAATGTCCTTTTTCCCTCATGCGTTGTAAGATCAAACTTTACAAGACCTGACCCGTTCAGCAACTGAAGCACAATACTTCCAGTAACCATAGGACCAATTCCAAGGCTTATGATTGAACCAAAAGAAGCACCAAGTATTATTGACAGGATTTGGAACTGCTGCAATGCATTCTGACCAAGACCAAACAAAGGAATCAAACCAAGGACAAAGAAAAGCACTAAAATAATCAAAGTCCACTTAAGCTTTTCCTTAAAGCCAAGCCTGCGTTGCGTCGGTGGCATGACTTCAGGAAGATTATAAAGGATTTCCTTGTACCACACCATGTCTATTCTGCCTTCGCGACGACAAGCTCGCCGCCAGCTGCCTTGACTTTCTCAATCGCACCGGGCGCAGCCCTTTTAGCAGTAATGTTCCACTTACGCTTTATTTTGCCTGCACCCAAAACCTTTGTACACCCTATCTTTGAAACGTCAATACTGAACTTTCCGTTTGATTCTGTTGCGATTTTCTGTGATAACAAAAAGGGAAGCTTGTCTTCAAGGTCGCGCAGGTTAATCACAACATCTTCCACTTTCTGGCCCTTATGGACAAAACCCTGCTTGCCCATCAACTGCTTTGTCCAAAGACCTGAACGTGGGGCCTTTGCATTCGCTTTCTTGCCAGTTCCTGCATTGCCTGCACCGCCCTTTTGTCCTGAACCGCGGTGCACAAGACCCCAACCACAAGTCCTTGAGCCCCGTTGTTTCGTGATTTTCTTGCGTCTCTTGACTGTCATATTAAATCATCCTCATCAGCAAATCATTAATTTTTTCACCACGGTTGCCAAGCGCGCCGCCCCTGCTGAACGGCAACTTGATACCCTTCCTACCATACCCCTTTCTTGGCGGCTGCAAAGCATAAACATTCTTTTCATCCACCTTTCTGGGCATCAATTTCTTTTCTGCTTCTGCACTTACAGGGCCCCAAGTGACAAAAGACTGCACTTTTCTAAGCTGCCCAAGAACAGAGGGGCTTTCCTCAACAATTGCGGCGTGGTGTTTTTTGCGCAAATTAAGCTGTTCAAGAGCACGAGCTATATCATGCCTCACCCTTGCCTGTCCCCTAACCCTTACGACTGCAATTTTCATTCTGTAATCACCTTACCTGATATTTTTGCCACGCTCTCCGCATGTTCCGGCTTAATCTTTGTGGTGGTGAGTTTTTTAAGAGCATCAATAACTGCACCAATAAGGTTTGTTGTTGAGCGCAAGTTGCCGTCTGTCTTGCTCCACACATCCTTTATTCCGGCAAGCCGAAGTATTTTTGCTGTTTCCTGCTCCATACACAACCCTTTACCTTTAGGCGCAGGCATCAGCCTTATCCTAATTGAACCACACTTGCCCTCAACAGCAAAAGGGATGCTGTGTGGCGTCTTGCAACCGCACTGCCATGAACCGCAACCACGGGCAATCTTGAAAATATTCAGTTTTGCCTTGCGCAATGCCTTTTCCCTGGCAGGAACCGTGTCCTTTGATTTTCCATAACCAACCCCAACATAACCGTTACCGTTACCAACAATAGCCACACACGAAAAGCTTGGCTTATTCCCCTCAGGGGTCTTTTTCTGGGTTTGCTTGAAGACCCTTCTCTGTCCGCCTCCAAACTTACCTTTTGCCTGTCCAATCATCAGAAGGTCGTTCTGCATGTTTGGAAGAAGCACGTCAACTATTGTTGACTCAAGAATCTTATGTCCCTTGTCAAGAATCTGGTCAATGTCGGTTATCTCGCCGGACTTTACCTTTTGCCCAATGCTGGTCTTCGGCTGCCACGCTGCAATATCAACCCCTTCCTTTGGCACCTCAAGCGCTTCTTCTTCAGGGATTTCAGTTATTATGTCCTTCTCAACCTCCAGCTTTACTTCTTCTACAACAGGTGCAATTTCTGTTTTTGCATCTTCATTCGTTTCTTCAGATCTCTTCTTTTCCTCTGCTTGTTTTTTTGGGCTCATTGTGCTATTTTCCTCTTGATCTCTTCAAAATGTGCAGGCAGGTTTTCTGCATTTATTCCTGCCTTTGTGTAATTGTTAAACACGTTTTTGTATTTCTCAGTATTTGCCTTGACCGCCTTTGCCCACATTGCTATGTGCTCGCCTTTTATGCGTTTCTCGTCAGGCAGTATTTCCTTTGCGTGGGGAACGCTCATTCCGCCGTCAACAACACCTTTGAGCGCAGCATAACACACTGCACCCTTGACTGAAACACCAAGTCCCAAGTCAAGCACAGCGTGGAGTATTTTTTTTGTTTTTGCCTTTTTTGCAAGCAACAGTCCGCAAAGATATGCTGCAGGAAGATTGTTCATCCCTCCCTTCCACCCAAGCTTCCTAAGCTCCCTTGAGTGCGCACTAGCAATCACTTTATCACCAGAAGGGGTGAATTCCACCACTTGCAACCAGATATTTCTAAGGGAGCGCCGGATTACAAGACGCATTTTGCCGCTTTTCAGCAGCTTAAGGCGTGTCTTGTAGTCTGTTTTTCCAATCCGCTTCCTGCGGTACTGCACTGCATAAGTGGGTGATGCTTTCATTGGGTCACTTCTTGATTAATAATTCTTGCTCTTGCAAGAATATTTTTAGGTGGCGTGTGCTTCTGAAAAAGCCGCCTTTTGCCTTCAAATACATAGTATTGAATGTTTCTTGGGTGATCAGTTTGTGGTTTCTTAAGCGCTTAAGGAGATCACGCTGCGCCCTTACAAGCCGCATCCATTGCAGCTTGTCATTCGCTCGCGCATTTGCGCTTCCCTTTCTTGAACCCTGCCCAGCTCTCCTGCTTTTTCTTTTCTGCACCATCGCCTGCCGTGTATGGAACTTTCCAATTCCTTGCACAGGCGCCTTTGTTATGACTCCCTGCTTTATGAGCCTTGACACATCAAACTTTGTGATTGCTTCCTTTATCTCACCTAGCTTTTCAGGATTTAAGATAATCCTGTGCGGCGAGCAATTCAGTATTTTTGCGGCTAGACGTTTTTGTAGCATCATGATTGTCTTGCAGTAAGGACCTTGTCCTTCTCCTCCTTTGCCTTTTTCTTCTGCTCTTCCTCGCTTACCTTTTCAGTAAGCGCAGGCTTCTTTGCCTTGGCTTCCTTTTCCTTTGCCTTGGCTTCCTTTTCCTTTGCAGCCTTTGTTTTTGCTTCTTTCCTTGCTGCAATGCTTTCCCTGATTTGCCTGAGTTCATCATCGATGTTTTTAACGTTAAGCACCCTTACTCCAAGTTCCTTTGCTTTTTCAAGCAGTGCAATTCTTCTCGGCATTCCGAGCGTGCTTCCTAGGACCGCGCCTTGCAGTTTAGGATTAATTTGCAAAAGTTCATTTAATGTGTGTACCAAAACTGGCTCAAAGCCCGAAGGGTGCAGTCCATAAGCTTCCTTTGGGCTGCCATACGAAGGGTCAACAAGTGCGCGGTGTCCTGCAAACCTGTGTCTCATCTTGCTGTGGAGCCCCCTCGGTCTTCTCCATGGCATTGGAATGCATGCGCGCTTCTGATAATCCTCCCTGACAAAGTCAGGCTTCCTTGCCTTTAATGCCTTCCTTAATTTCAATGCCTGTTCTCTTGTCATGCTAATTCCTTCCCGGGCTTTTGCGTGATATAAATCCCGTCCTGGAACACTCTTTGGTCCTTGTTTGGCTTGAAAGTTAGCAGCTCAAGCATGCCTGCGGTTTGTCCTGCAAGCTCACGATTGACAGAGGTTACAGTGATTTCTTGTCCCGCAATCTTTACTTCAACCCCTTGGGGAATGATACATTCCCGGGGAACTTTTTCTCCAAGGAAGTTCTTAAGTGAAAATTTGTTGCCGGCGAGTGTTGCTGTCATTGGGAAGTGGCCTGCGCATATTTTAAGCTTGTACACCCAAGGCTCCTGCACGCCGCGCACCATGTTCTTTAGGTGGGCAAGAAATGTGTAAAGCATTTTTTTCTCGCGCTTTGTGGCTTTCTTTGCCTTGAAGGCGACTTTTTGGCCGCTCGCAGTAATGGACACACCAGGAGCAACCATTCTCCTGCTTATTTCTCCCTTCGGACCCTTCACCTTGACTTCGCCAAGGTCAAGCGTCACGGTGACGCCCTGCGGTAATTCAACCACTTCTTCATAATTCGTTTTCATTTTCAGTAGCAGTAAGCAATCAGCCTTCCTCCAAGGTTTTGTGATTTCGCCTCCTCATGAGTCATCATTCCCTTTATTGTTGAAACTATCAGTACCCCAACACCTTTTGCCGGCAGGAAACGCTTCTCAAACTTCTCGTATTCACCCATAGTGACTGAAAATCTTGGCTTTATTACGCCGCACTTATTGATATTGCCGAGCAGGTTGACTTTGACAACTCCTCCACGAGACTCTGTAACAACCTCTGTTGAGCCAAGATAACCCTGCTCGTTGAGTATCTGGAGCACTTTTCTAACCACTCTTGATGCGGGGTGGACTGTAAACAATTTTTTCCCCACCCTGTCATAATTCAAGATCCCCGACAACACGTTGGCTAATGGGTCATTTAGCATTTTGATTTCCTCACGAATATTTTTTGAAGCCTAATTTTACCGCAATTTCGCGGAAGCAGTGCCTGCAAAGGCTCAAACCATACTTGCTGATGTGACCACCAAACCTGCCGCAATTCTCACATCTTGATGAAACCGTCATCCCCGTACTCCTTTTCTTCGGCGCATTGTGCTTCATGTATTTCTTCATCTTCGCAGGTTTTGCTTTAAGCTGGACAAATACCTTGCGCCAGTCCTTGATAGTCATTCGACCTCACCTACCGTAACATTGAAATTCTTCTGCATGAATTCGATTGCCTCCTCGCGCGTGACCAAGTGCCTGCGCGGCACTTTCCTCTGCTTCAATCGCCTCCGCTTGATCCTGTAGCCCGGACGCTCGAGAGTCACGCACACTTCCAAACCCATAATTCCAATCTTCGGATCATATGCAACTCCTGGAATGTCAATATATTCCTGTATTCCAAACGAGATGTTTCCGCTATCATCAAACTGGGATGGCCTAAGCTTGTTCTCTTTTGCGTGCAGCAATCTCCTAAGAAGTTCTGTAGCTGACTGCTTCCTGAGCGTGAGCTTGCAGCCTATGGGAAGGCCAGGCCTTAGCCCCCAGTTCGGAATTCTTTTTTGTGTCACAGTCTTGATAGGCTCTATTCCAGTGATTGCCTTGATGAGTGCTATACCTTTCTCTAGCTTTTGCACATCCTTTCCTGCCCCTATGTTAAGGGTTACTTTCTCTATCCTCGGTTGCCTCATTATGTTGCTCATTGTGCCTTTGTTATGGTAATCAACGGCTTCTCCTTTCCAACCACTAAAGCGTATTTCTTTGCCGTGGTGATCAGTCTGCCGTTTTGCATGAATGTGATTTCGTCATTTTCGATCTTCTCTACAGTTCCAAGAGTGCCGATGTGCTTTCCACCAAGCAGGAAAACAAGCGCGCCTTTTTCAAGCGGAATGCGTTGCAGGATTTTCTGGCCCGGAACCTCAATCATCAAAGTGTCCCCTGTGTTTGCAGTCTCTGAGTCAGCAAGAATGTTCCTGCCATCATTAAGGTTGAGCTGAGTTTTTCCACCTTCAACCATTGTCTTGTTGACAACCTTGCATAGCTTAATTCCGGCTTCAGCCTTTGGTATGGGCACCAACTGGAGCCTTTCTTTTTCGTCAACAATTATCCTATAATGCTCTTTTGATGTTGGTAATGAAATGCTGTCTAGTAATCCAACAGGCATCTTCAGGGCCCTTACGCGCCTCCCGTCAACCAAAACTTGATGATTGTGAAGGAGCTTTTTGGCTTCGGCACTGGTCTTGGCATGACCAAGCTGCTTTAGCACAAGCACAATTGGCATGCTTTCTGACAGCTTGTGTGCGCCAGGCAAGGGTTTTGCTATGTATTTTGTCGTTTTCCTCAAGATCATCCATGATTTTGGCGCATTAAAGCGCTTAAGGTGCTTGCTCATTGCTTCCCTCCAAGCCTTCTCTTGTCAGTGAGGTCTAACTCCTGTATAACTACGTTTGAAGGATGGACCGGACACATTGCCTTGCTTCCATCCCGCTTTGTAAGCTCAATTCCGGTTATGTACACCTTTTGCTCCTTGACATTAATCCTATCAATCTTGCCAGTCTTGTTTCTGAAAGAGCCCCTCATTATTTTCACCTTGTCGCCAGCACGCAACCTGAGCGAGCGGCACTTGTATTTCTGTTTCAATTCCTTTGAGAGGTGTGCGGAAACGAAGTCTCCCCGTGCGTGTACTGGTGCTTTGCGTACGTATGCGCGTTGCTTGCGCGGTTGCACGCTTGCCCTCCACGACTTGTTCCATTTGCTTGCCATTTTTATCACACAATCATTGGTGCTATTTTTGCGACTGCAGGCCACCGCTCAGCAACCTCCTTTGCCACAGGACCCTTTATCATGGTGCCTTTGGGGTTGCCAAACTCGTCCTTAAGCACTGCTGCCGCGTTGTCTGAAAACTTAACCCTTGTTCCATCAGGCCTCCTGAATGCCTTTTTCTGGCGAACAATAACTGCCTGCACGACCTGTTTGCGCATCTCTGGCTTGCCCTCAATAACAGATGCATAAATCACGTCGCCTATTCCTGCAGCCTCGTACCTACCAGTGCGGGTCTTGTGACCCCTGACAGTAATTATCTTGAGTATTTTTGCACCTGAATTGTCGCACACCGGAATTCTTGCGTTGTGCGGCAACGGCCTTCCTATCCTTGCCTTGACGTCTTTCATTCCTTTGCCTCTGCCTTTTCAGGCTCTTCCTTCTTCCTAACCTTTGCCTCTTGCTGCAATGCGGCGCGCTCTGCAAACAGGCGTTCTGCACCAAGCTTTTCAGTTATCACAAAGTGTTTGGTCTTACTTATTGGCCTGCACTCAATAATGCGGACAATGTCGCCTGCCTTTGCGTTGATGCAGTCAGGATTGTGCACGTTGATCTTTGTAAGCCTGCGCTCGTAACGCTCGTACTTTGGCACGTGGTAGCGCCTTTCCCACTCAACTATTGCGGTCTTCTGCGCCCTTGCGGACACAACAGTAGCCGTGAATGCCCTTCCATGAGTCCTTATGCCACCGTGCGCGGGGCAGTGGTTGTCATTGCATTTTTCTGCCATTTTTCCTCACTTGATCACGATTGTCTCAGGTGCAAACCCCATGCTTATCAAGAGGTCACGCACCTTGTTCTTATGGTCACGTTCTGCTGCGGATGTGTCGCCGCCCCCTCCCTGAAGCTCTATGCGCCCTTCCTTGACCGTGCCGCCACAGGCAAGTTTTGCCTTCAGCTTTTTTGCCAATTGGTCAAGGTCGATGTCGCTTATTCCGGTTATGATTGTGTACTTTTTCCCAAATTTCTTTTGCTCAATCTGAATGGTTATCTTTTGTGTTTCCTTTGCGATGCTTTCGCAAACGCAAAGATCCTGCGGCAAGCCGCATCGGACGCATACATTCATTTCTTTGGTGCCTCCTCCTGTCTTGATGCCAGGATTGTGTTGATTTTTGCAATTGTTTTCTTTGCAAGCCTGAGCTTGCGCGGGTTTTTAGGAACAGTGCCTATTGCGACCTGAGCATTTTCTTTCATGAGCTCCTTCTTGAGCTCAAGGAGCTTGTCCTTCAAGTCTGCGACAGGCATTGCCTTAAGTTCCTTGAATTTCATTGTGATTCCTCTTTGGCAGGTGTTGCCTCTGTCTCTGATTTGGCTTTTTCAGCTTTCTTTGGGCTCTCTGTTTTTTTCCTGCGCGCCCTCTTCTTCAGGGCTTCAGGCTTTGGCGCTTCCTCTGTCAATGCTTCCTTCCTGACTTCTATGTCATCAATAAGCCTTGCACCAGGAGGCATTATTGCAACCTGCACACCAATAGTCCCTGCCCGCAGTGTTGCAAATGTTGTTGCTCGCTTTACTTGAGTATTTGCAACATTCCCACACTTTTTCAGGTAGCCTGAATAGAACCGCCATGATTTTGCCCTTGCGCTCGGCACTTTTCCTGAAATCTTTATTTCTATGCCCAATGCTCCTGCGCCCATCACATCCTGCATTGTCTTATGACCTATCGCCTTGAACTTCTGGATTCCAAACCGTTCGATAGTTGAAGCAACCCTCTCAGCAACTATCTGGGCATCAAGGTTTGGGTTTTCAACCTCTGCAATCTCAATCTGGGGGTTTTCAAGGTTGAATCGCCTCTTTAGAGTGTTTGTGAGCTTCTTGATGTTCTCGCCCTTCTTTCCTACAACAAGGCCGGGGCGCGATGCCGAGATTATTATTTTCTCGCCAAGAGGGGTACGCACAAGTTTTGTAGTGCTGTGGCCCACGTTTTTCAACGTATTCTCAATATATTGCTGTATCATGAATTCCTTTACTTTTTCCGCAACGAATTTGCGCTCAATCATTTTTTGACCTCTTTGCTTTCAGGTGCTGTCTTTTTTGCAGTCGCTTCTGCCATTTTCTTTTGCGGCTCCTTTAATTCCGAAACAATGATTTCAACATGTGCGCGCTTTGCCTGTCTTCTCCTATGCCTGCCATACCTGAAACTTGTAGGACCCCGCTGGGCAGCAATGTGCCTAACAACAAGACTTGAAGTGCTTAATCCCTTGAACTGAGCGTTTGATTCTGCATTTTTCAGCAATCGGAGTATGTGAGTGCAGGCGCTTACTGGAAATCTTCCTGCAGCCATTCCGTGCTTGTGGCCCGTGTCCCTGTTGAACCGAGTCATGGGCACGGGTCTTTTCATTTCAATCACTTCCTCAAGCATTTTCTTGGCAACTTGGACATTCTTGCCTCTGATGAATTTTGCAATTTCGTATGACTGCTTGTACGAAATTGGCAGGGACACGCCAACTGCTTTTGCCTCATTTCCTGACGCCTTTGAAGCATACTTGTAAGTTGTCATTTTTATCTCACCGAAAGGGACGCACTTGACCTTGTAGCGCCGATTCCTGGCGCGGAGTGCGAGACCTTTTTCCTTGTCTGTGCGAACTCACCAAGCCTGTGTCCGAGCATTTCAGGCTCGATTGAAACAGGCACATACTCCTTACCATTGTAAATCCTGATGAGTTTGCCGAGCATTTCAGGCATAACGACGAGGTCACGGCAATGTGTTTTGGGTTCCTTTTCGCCCGCGCGCAGGTTTTCAAGGAAAATCTTTTCCTGCTCTGTGAGGCCGCGCTTCATTTTGCGTCTTTCCCTTGCTGGAAGAAGCTGTATGAAATCCTTCAGGTCCATCTTCCTTATTTCATCCAGCTTCTTTCCACGATAAATGAATTCCTTTGGCATTTTTTTTACCTCATTACTTCTTCCTTCCTGTGCGCTTTGGCCACATCTTTCCAACCTTACGTCCCGGAGGCGCAAAGTGACCGACAGGGCGCTGCTTTGCCTTCCTGCTCGTGCGCTTGTTTCCGAATGGATGGTCTACAGCGTTCTGTGCTGCAGCACTCTGGCGTGGGTAGCGCTTGTTTCTTGCTCTTGCCTTATGATGTTTTGACCCTGCCTTAAGGAAAGGCTTCTCAACCCTTCCCCCACCAGCAACCATGCCTATTATTGCCCTGCAGTCTGCAGGCAGGTTCTTGAGTTTCTTGCTTGGAAGCAGCAATGTGACAAAATCTTCTGTTTTGGCAACAATTCTTGCAAACACTCCTGAACTCCGGCACAACCTTCCTCCATCGCCAGGCTGCAGTTCAATATTGTAAACAGGTGTTCCTTCAGGAATGTCTTTCAGTGCAAGCACGTTTCCGGGATTTGGCTCTGCCTTGCCGCCGATTACGACTTTGTCACCGATTTTTGCACCTTCAGGAGCAATCAAAAGACAGGTCTGGCTGTCGTCGTACTGGATTTCTGCCAACGGTGCAGAGTGTCCTGGGCAGTGAACAAAATCAATTATTGTGCCCTGAATTTGCCTTGTTTCAGGCGCGCGAAGCTTAGCATCTCCCTTGAAGCGGAAACTAATCGAACGGTATACAGGACCGCCTTTTCCCCTTGCTTGTTGTATTAGCGATTTTCCCATTTTACATCAGTCCAAGGCTTGTTGCAATGTCAATTGCAGGGCTTTCCGGAGCAAACCTGACGTAAGCCCTCTTTTGACCATTCGCGATGTGCGTATTAACGTTCGCCACTTTCGCCTTAAACAATTCCTCTATTGCCTTCTTGATTTCAGGCTTTCCTGCCTTGATGTCAACCACGAAAACAAGCTTGTTTTCTGCTTCCATCAGGCGGATTGCCTTCTCGCTTGAAACAGGATACTTGACGATTGCATGTGCGGGTATGCTGATTGTTTTTTTCATACGAACAGCTTCTCCTTTGCTATTTTGTCAATTGCGTTTGCAGTGTAAAGCGTCAACCTTCCTGGCACCGCACCCGGCGCGAGCAGCGATGCATTGAGCCTTGAGACCTCTGCAACATCAATTCCTGCGAGGTTTGCTGCAGCCTTGAGCAGATTGCAGTCCTTTGTTCCAACCACAATTAACGGTCCTGTTGCACTCCTGTACTTCCTGCCACGGGTTTTTCCCTTGCCGGCGCGGATTTTCTTCCTTGACGAACGCTCAAGCTCCTGCTGAAGACCCAGTGAATTAAGCGCTTTTTTAACCTCGCTTGTCTTTGTAAGCGCCTCAAACGAATTGCTGATTATAAACGGATATTCCTTTGGCAGGACATGGTGGTGCTCAAGCACAAATTTTTTGTCAACAGTTGCGGCAAGTGCGCTCCTGATTGCCTTTTTCCTTTCCTTATTATTGATTTTCTGCACCCAGTTCTTCGATGCAACAGGAGGATGAGCCCTGCGCCCCTTGACAGTTCCTGGCGCATTTGCAGCAACCCAGTACATCTGTGTTCCATTCCTGCTCAGTATTTTTCTTGGAACCCTTGAAATGCCGTGACCATACCCGCCCCTATACTCCCTTCTGCGCCTTGAGAGTTTTGCACTTGCCTTTTTGCCCGCATACGGATCGCTAGAGTAAGGCTGGCGCTCATGACTCCATATCGCTTCAACAGCACGCTTGATAAGGTCAGGCCTCACCGGCTCCGAAAACTGTGCAGGAAGCCTTTTCTTTCCTTCTTCAGCATTTGTGGGTGAGCGTATTGTCAAATCCATTTTATTGCTTTGAAGCAACGCTTATGTGCGTAATGCTCGGTGCCTCCTTTGGTGTGTGCTTGTCAGGACGCATTGGCGTCGTGAACTTGACAAGCCGTGCTACAGAGCCCGCAAGCGAGCCCTTTATTAGTAAATAAGGTGAACTGATGAGGCCATAATGAACAAACCCGCCGGCAGGATTAATTTTTGACGGGTCCTCACCAACTTGGATTATCCACTTGTTGCTCTCAGTACGCTGATGATATCCCATCTGACCTGCATGAGCAACAGGCCAGTTGAAGTTTCCATGCCACGGTCCAAGCGCGCCCGGTCCTCGTTTAGTCTTTTCTGACTTGTGAGATCTTATGCTGATGCCGAAGCGCTTGACAGGGCCCTGAAGCCCCTTTCCTTTCGTTATCGAATGGCTGTCAACTTGCTGACCTGCTGCAAAAACATCTGTTATTTTTAGGTCCTTGCCCAGAATGTTCTTTGCATACTCAAACTGCTGTTGTGCAGTCCCGCCAATGCCAATCTCAAAAACTTCAGGGGTTTTCTTTATTCGTGCCAGCCTTGGCTGTGTGTGAACGAGAAGCCTGAACTCATTGTATTCCTCTGGCTTAATGTCAGTGATTTTTGTCTTGGTTTTTTTGGGAATTGGAAGAACGCGCGAAAGGTCTTTTTCGGGCTTGTCAGCCCAGACCTGTGTTGAGAGAACGAGGCGGTTGTTGTTGAGCCGGTAACAGCAGATGCCAGCAACCTTGAGGGGCGGGCATTCGACGACTGTCACCGGCATCACAATCGGCTCGCCCTTTGTGGCACTTGTCGCCTTATTGTCGGTGACAATCAAGTGAGTCATGCCTGCCTTGTATCCTGCAAAACCCAGTGCTTTTGCTTCCTTTGCAGGATGCCATGTCCTGATGCGGGCATGGGGTGAACTAGCTCTTTTCCTTGGCCAAAACTGCATTGATCCCCTTCTTGGTTGTCTTACGCGTGGCATAGAGCCTTCTCTCTTGTTTTTTTCCTAGTGCGATAGAATTACCGCACCTTATTCCGACAAAATGCCTTTTGCGGAGTTTTCGTAGAAGCCAGTTGTCCCACTTTACTGACGATGTACTGAAAAACTCCTTTTCAGGCTAGTCAGATAAGTGTTGAGTTTCAGAGGGGTGTTTATAAAGCTTGCTGTCGAGCCGGAATAATCCTGTTAAATTACTTAACTCATTCTCTTTTTTTTGGTCTATTTGTTAAACTGGCTAACCTCTGTTTTTTAAGAGCATAATTGACGGGATTCTTGATTTTTGCAACGAATTCCTGCGATAATGGGTCTCCCCTTGCCCCACAGAATGAGTCTGGCTTGCACACACCCATCCCAGCCATATATGCCTTGTTAGAACAATTTGGTGGTAATGCGTGCTTTTTCTGCTGCTGGTGATAGCGCAGCTGTCCAAGATAATACTGCTCCCTCAAAGACTCGGAATTTCTGCTGTTCCAGCTTTTCAAATACGCCTCTATCTGCTCATAATTCCAGCCAAGACTTGAGAGAAAGTTGATAAGCAAAAACGCAGCGCGCTTCCTTCCATCATTCAGACCTTTACTTATGTTTTGTATACAAGGCGGAAAATATTGTTCAGGAACTGCCTGCAAGGGCACTGAGAATTCTTCCTTCTGCCTTAATGATTTTGGCGCTTCAATCAGGCTGTTCGTAGGAGGGTGATAATCAAACGCCTGAATCAAAAGCTTGCTTGCTTCTCCTGCAGTCGCATGTTTTCTTGGAAGAAAAGGATACTCGATGCTAACCCTTTCAGCAATAGCATTGTTTTTGTCAAACTCCAAAATTTTTTTGGGGTTAACCGGAATCGAGACCAGTCCAGATTTCTCATTAAAGGAATAAGGCATCCTATACATGTGCCTGCTTGAGATGAGCACCGTATCAATTTTTAAGAGCGCAAAAGGGTCAAAAGAATCTTTCTTAAGCAACTCCTCTTTTTTCATACCTGTCTTTGCCATAATCTGGCTGATATTTTCACCTTCAAGAATCCTGGATGACAAATGATTGCGAATCATCTCCTGCAAATAAACCGCAATTTTCCTTGGACCATCGGGAAACAACAGCTTTGTGTCATTATTATGAACCTTTTCAGGCAATGCCTCAAAAGGCACTGCAATGTGAAAGCCGTGATTTCCAGAGAATTTCACACCAAGATGCTCAATACCATGATAGCTTAATGCATGCACTAAAAGGTCCGCGGCAATCTGTGAATACTCAAGCCAAGGGCAGTCAACATCAAGAACCAAATCCCAACCCTTCCTGAGAACATCAAGTTCCTGCCTCTTCATTCCCGTAGCCAACTGCAACGGGTTGTGCCACAACTCCTCTGAACAATGAAAGCTTGTAGCGCCATTCTTTGCAAATTCAAGAACATCCTTCTCATTGAGCAGAACATCAGGCCGCTTTCCAAAACCCTTGTCACCATACTTAACAGCAACCTCCTTGTCCTTTGCCGCTTCAATGATTTCTTCCTGAATATCCCGTCGCTTGTAATGCTTCAACAAAGTACTTAAATGAATCATGCTCCCCCTGCCAGAACACTTAAGAACTTCCTATATATAGTTTGTGCCAATGGAAGAACTTGACCAGTGGATTGACAAATTATTAGAAGAACAACCATTTATAATAGTAGAAGGATGGAAAGACAAGGCATCATTGCGCAAGCTCGGACTGGAAAACGTGATTTCACTCCGCGGAAAGCCATTGTACAAAGTGGTTGAGCTTGTTGCAAAACTCACGCGCGAATGCATGATTCTGACAGACCTCGACAAAGAAGGAAAAAAACTTTATTCTATCCTTCGCGCAGAGCTTCAAAAGCACGGTGTAAAAATCAACGACAATTTTAGGAATTATTTGTTCAAGGAGACTGACTTAAGGCAGATTGAGGGGTTGTATAATTACGTGCAAAGGCAAAATTCACAACATATTTAAACAGCCGAATTGTTGATTGTGCCTATGTGGAACCAGATTAAGACCGTAATACTGCTGGGATTAATGACTGGCTTAGTCCTTGGCACAGGCTACTTTTTCGGAGGCACGTCAGGACTGACTATAGCGCTTGTTTTTGCAGTGCTCATGAATTTTGGAATGTTCTTTCTCTCCCACAAACTCGTGCTTTTGATGTACAGGGCAAGGCCTGCAAAGAAGAGCGAGTATCCAAAACTGCACCACATGATTGAAGATATTAGCCACAAGGCAGGAATGCCAAAACCCGCGCTCTACATAATCCCAACACCAACACCAAACGCGTTCGCAACAGGACCATCGCCAAAAAAAGCAGTGGTTGCGGTCACAGAAGGAATACTGCACTTGCTTAACGACAAGGAACTCAAAGGAGTGCTGGCGCACGAAATGGCACACGTGAAAAACAGGGACATGCTCATCTCAACAATAGCCGCAACAATGGCAGCAATAATATCATACTTGGCGTACATGGTAAGATTTGCAGCAGTATTCAGCGGCGGAAACGACAGGAACAACAACATGGGTAAACTCTTGGGACTTCTCGTAATGTCAATACTCGCACCCATAATCGCGCTGATCATCCAGCTCGCAATCTCGCGGGCAAGGGAGTATCACGCTGACGCAACAGGGGCAAGGACAATAAAGGACTCACAAGCGCTCGCAAGCGCATTGAGCAAATTAGAGCACGGCTGCAGGGCTTATCCAATGCGCGGTGGCAACCCAACAACAAGCTCATTGTTCATTGTGAATCCGTTCACAGCAAGGGGGCTTGCCTCACTTTTCAGCACCCACCCTCCGACTGCAGAAAGAATAAAGAGACTGCAAGAATTGAAATTTTAATTATTATATTCTTTCTCTACTACATCCTTTATTTTTTTTGCTTTCTTTTCACCAACACCATCAACTTTTTTTAGTTCCTCTTGGGAAGCATTGACTATGCCTTTAACAGACTTGAAATGCTTAAGAAGTTCTTTTGCGAGATTCAAGCCAACATTTGGCAATGAGCTGACTATGTATTCCTGTTGCTCCTGCAATGTTGATGCAGGCTTTTCTGTATGCGGCTGAAATGTGTCTTTCCGGAATTCCTGCTCGCGCTTTGCAATCGCGACAAGCTGAGCTGCAGTATCCTTTGCGTCCTTTGTATAAATAATAGGAATTCCATAACTGACTGCAATCGTGGCAAGCATTCCACGAATTGCATTTGGATGAATGTTCCTGACCTTGAACAAGTCCTGCGAGCCCTCAACAATAATCACAGGACGGTCATAATGCTGCTTTATCTGCTTCAATTGCTCAAGAAGCCTGCCGTCAATAACTGACTGTGCAAAGTCATCAACAGTCTTGAACTCAACAGCGCACCGGGGACTAAGCACGTAATCAGCCACGTCAAGCATTTCAAGCTTCAGACTCGCGCCAAGATTCACAAGCTCCTTCAAAACTCCGGAGCCTTTTTCCCTGTAGTCAGCAAAAACAACAATAGGCTGTTCTGGCTTTTCATACGCCATCAAGGGAATTGGCTGGACAAAACGACGTTTCAAGTCATTTCTCAAATCATCAAGTATCTTATGCATTCTTCTTTCCTTATGGTGAGCGCTCCACCTGTAACCCTCATCACGAGTGTTCTGTGCCATCAAGACTACAACTTTTCCTTTCTCCTGCCTTCCTGTCCTGCCACGCCTTTGGATTGTCCTTATTGCTGATGGAATTGGCTCATAAAAAACAACAAGGTCAACACGAGGAATGTCCAATCCTTCCTCTGCGACAGAAGTGCAAATCAAAACATTGTAAAACCCGTCCTTGAATTGCTCAATAAGCTCAACCTGCTTTTTCTGGCTCAGTCCAGTATCGCCTTTCTTTGCTTGGCCGACAAAAATTGCGGGAACAACACCCTGTGCCTTCTCAAGCACATCCTTGATTTTTACAGCACTATCCCTAAACTGCGTGAAAAGAAGAATCTTGGCATACTTGTTTTTTGCAATTTCTTGTTCAATAATTCCCCTTGCCGCCGCGAGCTTTGGGTGTTCTATTTTTTCATCAACCAATTTTTGCGTCTTGACATATGCAGAACGAAAGTTCAAGTCCTTGGTGAGGTTCTTGACCGCCTTGACCTTAGTCGTTTCTGCCTCTAACATCAATTTTTCAAGATACTTATGCAAGGCAGTGCTTCCCTGGCTTTCCAAAAGTTCCAGGGCATGTTGGACTTTAATTGCTTCCGCTGCCAATGACAAAGCCCTCATTGTTTCAAAGTCACGCTCTCCAGCAGCAAGTTTTGCATGAAGCTCTGCCTGCAGGCCAAGAAGCTCTTTTTTGCTGAAATAATCGACAGGCTTTGCAACACCAAGCTCTCTCAGCGAGGCAAGCTTGCTCTTTATGCACAACTCAAGATATTTCTTAACATCAAGAAATTCAGCAGGCAATGGCACTTTTATCCATTTGATCTCTGTCTCTTGCACATACGGGCGAACATCAGGGTCGGAATCAGTGCGGATTTCAACAGCCTCAATGAACAAGTTCTTGCACACCTCCTCAATCTTGAGCACATCAGAACCAGGAGAGGCGGTCAAGGCAAGGATTCTCGGATAGCGAGATTTTGCATGATAATGCTTTGCTATGAAATTATAGCTGTAATCGCCTGTTGCGCGGTGCGCCTCATCAAAAACCATCAATGAGACATCATCAAGCGCAATCTTTGAGCCAAGCACGTCATTCTCAAGCCCCTGTGGTGTTGTAAAAACCAGTCTTGCCGTCTTCCATAACTCTTGCCTTTTTGCAGGAGGCACTTCACCAGTGAACAAAACAAACATTTCTTCAGGAAGCTGCAAGTGTTCCTTGAACGACTGCAAATGTTGTTCTGCCAAAGGCTTTGTGGGCGCAAGAACAACAATCTTTGACAAAGGAAAATGCTGCAATCTCTGAGCAGCAAGCATAAAAGAAATTGCAGTCTTACCAAGCCCTGTTGGAAGAACAACAAGCGTATTCTTGGTTGCTGCGGTGGCAAGAATCGTCTCCTGATACAACCTTGGCGTAAAGCCAGACGTGAGCATAGCAAAATCGCAGAAACTCAAGTTTAAAAGGCTTACGTGGGTGCTGAACAGTGTCCAGTGCAACTTTTAGACACTTCTTATCCAATTTTCCTTATGGATAACATAGCTTATCAGGATGCCAATGACGTAAAGAATGACGACAACGCGCCTGTCTGTGCCAACGCTTCCAAGGATTATGCCAAGAAGGACCGCAAGCGTTAAAACTGTGATGTAAAGCTTGTTCTTATGCTTCCTTATCCTATCATACCAGAACCTTCCAAGTATTGCGCCGATGAGGAAAGCAACGGCATAAGCCATTCCAACATAAGCACCCCTCGCGGCAAGATAAAAAGCAATAACCAGCAAAGCGCCTGCAACATATTCAAGCCAGAACGACTCCCATTGTCCTTTCTTGTCCATTATCCCACCAAGTAATCAAACGCAAGCCAGCACAAAAAGCCAATGATTAATGCAAGGAGTATGCTCCACAAAAAGCCAAGTTGTGCAATGAAATAAAGCAAAAGGAATGCCAGCAATGCAAATATTGTGAAAACAAACACAAAACCATAAATCCTTGAGGCAGCAAAAACATGCACGCCATCCAACGGAGGAATCGGGATTAAGCAATAGAGCGCAAACAAAAGACTGAACTCAAATACGCTTGAAAATATTGTAGGAGCCAAAAGCCTGAGAAGGACTGAAACAATCACTGCGGCAATTGGTCCTGAAAAAGCAACAAGCCCAATCTGAAAGATGCTTGGACCATACCTGTGTTCTCCAATACGGTGAACAGCAAGGAAATGAGCTCGCATTGCGCTCGCGGCAAAAATCATGACCTTTCCATTTGACAACAACACAGCAAGCACGCAACCAACCAGCCCTGCCCACCAGACCCTGTGCTCAATCCTGTAGCCAAAGAAAATTCCGTACAATCTCTGGGCAGCGTGGTGAACGAAAACAACAATTCCAAGCATAATTATTGCCTTGAGAAAGTTCTTCAAGCCTTCTGCAATGTCAAACTTTGCAGTCCCCCACTGAGTAAAAGACCAGATGAATGCAAAAACAATGACAAGAATTGCAAAACTCCCCCATTCAGTGCTTGAGAAAGGAAAATACCTTTTTACCTTGTCTTTGTAGTTCGCCCAAGACATAAGTCACTCGGACTATTTATAGTATATAAATTATTCTGCTGTAAAAGTGTAAGAAATATTGTATTTTAATTCATTCTTGATTAACTGCAATAATTCCTTTTCATGCCCTGCACCTATCACTGCAGCAATGTTCTTTTCAGGATTTGTCTGCATCAAATGAGCCAGGTTCTTTGCCATAACGTTGTTTCTTTCTGTCACAAGCACCCTGTAAATGTTCGGATAGCGCTTCTTGACCTGCCTTATCATTTTCTCAATCAATTTTTGGCTTGGCACAGTGCTCAAATCAAAACTGAACTCACTTTTCCTGAAAATCAGCCCTTTTATTATATCAATGAACAAGTGCCATTTTTCCTTCCAACTTAAAGTTTCTGAGAACCTTCTTAGCGTGATTTCAATATCCTGGTCAACCAAGGCAATGGGAATTCTCAACGCCCTTGCTGCCTTTACTGCCTGCATCATTTCAGCACCAGGCTTCATTCCAACCTTCTCACCAAGCTTTTTCTCAACCCACGCGCCAATAATGCTGAAAAGCCAGCCCTTGAACCCAATCCGCCTTATGTCCTTCCAGCCAAGTCCTTTCTTTTGCGGGTGAAGCAATGCCTGCAACCTTTTCCTGTCCAATTCCAGCGCAACAATCCCCGGATGCTCCTCTTCAATTACCTTTCTGACCTCTGCAACACTCTCTGCAGCAATATGAGAAGTCCCAATGACTGTGAGGTTGCGGTAATGCATTTTTATTGCAATAAATGCACTGTTTAAATAACTAACTTGCGCGGTATTCAAACTCCCTTGCTGTTATTCTGAGAAGTTCACGCAAAGACCTTATCCTGTCCAATACATCCTCATCCTTGGTTTTGGCTTCAAGCGTATCAAGCAGTTCTGAAACCCTCGCCAGCTCATCAGGATTCCTTCTGAATCCTTCTGGAGTAAAGCTCTCGATGGTTTCGATATAAGACAATATTGCTTCAGGATTTGCAGAACGCCTCTTGAGAAGCAATCTCTTAATGTCCTGCAAACAACTAATTACTGTTCCAACAAGACTGCGCCTGCTTGTTTCCTCGTGCATAATGCTGGTTTGCCGCACGAATTAATAAACATTCCCCAAACATTTATATATCTGTTATGCTCTGACGATAACACCACTTGAGAGGGAGGATGACATCATGCTGAAGATGAAGAAAATCTCGGAAACATTTGACATGAAAGTCTTTACTGACACCGGCGATTATTTCGGAGACGTTGAAGAAGCGCTCCTGACACAATCAAAGGTTTACGGCTGGAGAGTCCGCGCGACAAAGAATTCCTTCCTTAGCAAAGTTCTCGGTTCGGCAAAAGGCGTGGTTGTGCCCCACCAGCTAGTAAAAGCAATCGGCGACATAGTAATAATCAGTAAGGCAGCAGTGCCAAGCTACAACGAAGAAGAAGAGGGAGAAGCGCCAGCAACAGGCACGGCTGAGTAGCTTTTTAGATTCTCTTTTTTAATTAAAAACCAGCTTATGCACCAGCCGGGATTTGAACCCGGGCGCCAAGCTTGGGAAGCTCGTATCCTACCAGGCTAGATCACTGGTGCAGGATTTGATTTATTGCGTAAGTATTCTTGTTATTAGATGTACCGATCTTTTTAAGGTATTGTTTTACCTCTTCCCGAACCTGAATTCGTATTGAATATGGGCCACTGCGCGAAACAGTAAAACCAAGCATTTCAAGAGCTTTTCTGGCATCAGCAAGCAGCATTGGATTTGTACTCTTGAAGTCAACGATATATCTGTTACCTTTTTTGTCTTTTCTAAAAATCCCGCCATCTGTATCAATAAGTCCGCGGACACAATTTTTTAGCAGCTCTTGGTTCTCAAAGAGCCATTCAGGTATGCGTGCTGTCTTTTTTCCTTCCTGCCTTAGCATCAGCGCAGAACGCTCCCTTTTTGCATCAACTCTATCGATTGTTTATCTCCACAAATTTTAACCATTTTTCCTACATAAGACTTTGGAATTGTTGCCCTCTCAAGATACCAGTCTATGCGCATGTTTCTGAAGAAATTCCTAACAACTTTGCGAGTTCATCCCACTTAAGACCACTAACATTCTTTATATGGCTAATAAATTCTTTTTGTTGACCTTTAGGAAATTCGAGTCTCTCATCAATAATGCATTTTCCCACAATATGCGGAATCTTGTGCTTATGTTAATCTTTTTCTACCACTAGCCCACAGGTTCGATTCCCGGCAGCCGTATTTATTACTTCCACTCCTCAACTGTTGAGAACATGCTTTCTATTCCCTTTCTCAAAGCCCTGCGCTCAGTAATTTTATCGTGCGTGGCTGGAAAAATTATCCAGCGCTTGTCCAAGGCAGAGTTCGGATTGACAAAATAAATGCTCAAGTGAGGATATTTTGCAAGCGCATCCCAGTTTGTGATAAGGAATTCAACATTTTCTTTCGTGTTTGCTGTAACAATGATTGCGTGCTTGTCCTTTAACGAATCAAGTTTGCTGACATCGTTGAATTGTGGCTGGACAATTATGTATTGGCTTTTCAGCGAGCCTTCAACAACGACATCAACATTCTGTTCATTCTTTTTTATGGCAGTAATCTGCTTTATGTTTGCATCCTTGCTTTTCAGGTATTCAACAATCCAGTCTATAAGAACTGTTTTCGCTTCTTTCATCTTTTGTTTTTTTAAGGCGTTTAGTATAAAAATATTTCTAGTATACGGAATAGTAACATTTATATATTAGTATAATTGTGTTTAGTATCCCGTAAGAAGCGAATAAACAGCTTGCGCGGGAAGAAGAGGTGCAGAGATGGGCGAAGAATTACTCATGAAAAAAGTGGTTTCTAACCTTGTTGACCAGACAAACATTGTCAAGCAGTCAGAAACAACATCCAACGCAGACAACTTCAAGAAAATCCTGCCAACACTGCTTGAGAAAGGACTTGATAACATCAACCTCTCAATGTTCAACGAGGTCACAAGAAGACATGTCCTGAACGTTCTTGGTGACGAATACCATAGAAAAGGGAAGCTCAATGACGCAGTAAAGGCGTTCATCCTTGCAGGAAACAAGATGAAGCTCACAGAAATTGGTGAGGACTATGAGCGCGTTGGACTATTCGGAAACGCAATTGACTGTTACAACCTTGCAGACAACCACGCAAAACTCCTGAAGCTTGGAAACAAATGCCTTGAAGACGGCAGGTTAGCAGATGCAATCAAGGCATTCAGGGCAATAAACAACGCAGAAAGGCTCGCAAAGGTTGGGGAAGACTGCCTTGCAAGAGGAAAATGGGACCACGCAATAGAAGTCTTCACCGCAATAAGAAACACGGAAAAACTTGTGCTTGTCGGCGATAAATGCGTGCAGGAAAACCAACTCGGATACGCACTCAAGGCATACGAGCTCGCGAACAACAAGGAAAAACTATCAGCACTTGGAGATGTCTGCCTCAGGGAAAACCTTTTCACAATGGCATTGCAAGCGTACCGGCTCGCGAACAACGAAATGATGGTTCAGTTCATAAAAGAAAACTTTTCACACAAAATAGGGTGAAAAGAAATGAGATGCAACACACACAGGAAGGAATTCGAAGGAGCATGCAACTGGTGCGGCAAAAAACTCTGCCCCCTGTGCATTGCAAAACAGGAAGGCAGAAAATACTACTGCGAGGCATGCGCTGTAGCACTTGTCCCGTTCAAGCGGGAAAAGCTACCTGCTGTTGAAGTTACAAGAAAGCCGCAAATTGCAGCGCAGGAACCACAGGTAATTGAAGAGCCCGCTGTCAAGAAAAGGTTTGTGCTCGGAAAAGACGGATACTTTGAACTAAGGTGAGGAATGATAACATGGATGTTGAAAAACTGCGAAAGATAAATATGCTCAGCTCAGAATTGAAAAAACACGGCATGGCAGAATCATCGCAAGACGCTTACACACAGGCGCAAGAGATAATACAAGTGATACCAAAAGACAATGCACGAGCCACGCAGGAAAGTGTAATTGTAGAAACAGCGCCTGCTCATGATCCTTTGGCAGCAAAGCAATTCCAGATAGAGCTTGAAAAACTGCAGAAAGTTTTTTCCGACGAACTGGACATTTTGCGCAACGCAATGAACCAACTAATAACAGAAGTCAATGCGCTGCGTGAAGACCTCAACAAAATACAATCAGCACAGCCAAAGCAGAAGGAAAAGCAGGTTGAGCTGAAAACAGAACCAAAAGTAGCGCATCCAAGGCAGGGAGACTGGAAGCCGGGCGACGTTGACATACAAAAAATGTTCTATTACGGGACGAAAAAGTGATTATTTGTAAACTTCGCCGTTCATTTTTTTCTTCTTTTCCTCATAAGGGGCAACAACCCGCCTGTACAATTCAAGCTTTGCGCACTCGAGAACACCAACAACATTGTTCAGGTTGGAATAATTGATTCCCTTCTCCTGCAAATACTTCCACAAAATTCTTGTAATCACGTAATTAACGTCACCGATTTCTGACTTACCAATAACTTCAAGAGCAGGCTTGAGCGCAGGATCAATGAATTTCCTCACGTCTTTTTTAACATACGGCATTAGACTAAGTGCTGTTGATGAATTATTTATTATTTTTGCTTAACCCTGTCGCTCAATGTAAAGGTCTTTTATTGAGTAATGCAGGCCCCTCAGCCTGTTATTGCACTCGTCTCTCTCACACTTCGGCAGCCTCTTGAGCAGCTGTTCTCTTGTTTTTGCCTCAGCAGCATATTTTTCATCGTCAGAAAACAGAAAAACACTCGCCAATGCAACCTTATGACCATTGTTTCTTGAAAGGCAACCTTCAATTTCATAACAATTGTTGGCAACCGCCTCATCAACACACTTGTAATTTGCCCTCACAATTCCACCAGCACTGCTGAGCGACAATAACTTAGAACCCTCAGGAAACTGCAAAAGCCTCAAAAGTTCTGACTTCGCCTTTTCATCACCATTCCTTATGCGCATCATAAGTTCAACACGCCGCACGTTTTCCTCATTTATTGCAATATACTTGCTAAATCCAAAGCGCTTCCTGAACTCCCAAAAATCAATATAACTATCTGCTGCTTTTGCTATGCTGACAGCCTGCTGGGCAGAAAGACTATTCCAATAAATGCGGAAACTCACACGATTTGACATCTTCACTCACTACGCAACATTAATCATTCTCAACACGAGGTGCGAGAATGAAACTCAACAGGAGCCTGTCAACAACCTTGTATTCCAGCTTTAACGGATAGTCCTGGTTAAAGCAAACATTGACAGTATCAGAGAGCTTGCCTGCCTGAATCATTTTCTTGAGGTATTCAATTGAGTATTTTGCCTTGATTTTTGACTGGCTTTCCGTGGTAACTTTTGTGTCATTACCGTGATTGATTTCAATATGCGCCTTGCTCAGGTCTCCTTCTGCAGAAACACTAAACTTGTTCGGTTCTGCCGCAAAAGTGACTGATTCAGCAACAATATCTGCGTCTTCAATCGCATCGTTAAGGACACTTGAGCTTGTCTGAACGCTGACAGGAAAGCTCAAATTCGGAATTCTCTGCTCCTTGTCCTCAATATCAATAATAGGCAGGGAGAAAGTCCTTGTCGTGCTTCCCTTAAGCGTTATTTGGAGCTTATTTTCCTCAGTCACTATAAGCGTGAGGATGTCATTTGCCTTTGCTCTTCTTAATACCTGCTTGAGGTTTGCAAGATTTATTGCAATTTCAGTTTCCTTTGGAACATCGTATTCTGTGAAAGCACTTGACAACAGCTTGTAAACAACCATTGCCACGTTTGCAGGGTCCATCGCAACCATTTCAAGCCCATCACGAGATATCCTGAACCTTGCCTCATTAACCAGTTCTGAAATTACGGCAATACTGTCCTTCAAATAAGTTGGGTCTGCCAAAACAAGTTTCATCTCACATCCCCCTTAACTCCTGCGGAATGGTTAAACATATATAAAGTTTTTTGTTTTATACTATCTGTATTTTTTGACCAGTGATTATCCCATGTATTTTATCATGCTTGTAACCAATCTCTTCTGCAAGAGCGATGAAGGAATCAATCCTATGAGGCTCACCATGGGTCGGGATGAGATGCTTTGGCTTGAGTAACATTATCATATCCCTTATATCTTCCCTGCTTGAGTGGCCCGACACGTGAATGTCAGAGAATATCCTGACGCCAAGACTTCTCAACTGCTCATCCATCTCTGCCCTGTTTTTCCTGTTGATTTCAGCAGGAATCACTATGCAGGAAAAGACAACGTGGTCTCCAGCCTTGAACTTGAAATGCAGTTCTCCACGAATAATCCTTGCAAGGGCAGACTTGGGTTCTCCCTGGTGCCCAGACATCACCATTAGGAACTTTTCCCTTCCCCTCGCCTGGATTTCCTTAAGCTTTTTCTCAATCTGACGCCTGTACTTCAGGATTTCCACACCTTCAAATTTGGCAATTCCTGCTGCTTCAGCCGCCCGTGCATACTTTGCAATGGAACGCCCCATAAAAACAACCTTTCGGCCCAATTTTTTGCCGTACTCAGCAATCGCCTTAAGCCTTGCGATGTGGCTTGCAAAAGTAGTGACAATAACCGCCTTTCCAGTGCTGTCGACACCCAGCAGGACATCATCAAGCATATCCTTTGCAACAGCCTCAGAGGGTGTTTTCCTCGCTTCAGGGGCATAAAGGCAGTCCTGAATAAGCAAAAGCACACCTTTCTCACCAAGCTTCCTGAAATGCTCATAATCAGGCTTTTTCCCAATTCCCGGGTGGTCGTCAAGCTTGTAGTCATTTCCGTAAACAATCGTGCCGTGCCTTGTATGAAGAGTTATGAGAACATCCTGAGGCGTTGAGTGCGTTATTGCGCAAAACTCAAAAACAAGATTGTCACCAATCGTTGTGCGCTGATTAGGATACAAAGGCACTATTTTGTTTGGCAGTCTAATATTTTCATCTTTGCAAATGCTCTTCAGCACCTCTGCAGTAAATGGCGTGCAGATTATTGGAGCATCATATTTTGAAGCAAGATAAGGCACTGCACCAATGTGGTCAAGATGGGCATGCGAAAGCACAATTGCAACAACATTCTGGCGCCAGTCCTTTATCAGGTTGTCCTGAGGCACTGCATCAACCTTTTTCAGTGCGGACTCATTAATCTTCACTATTTCACCAATCTCCTCTTCTGTAAGCTTAATATAATTAGGCATATGCAATCCCATATCAAGAATAACAACCTGATCATCAACCCTTATGGCAGTCATGTTCCTGCCAACCTCGCCATAACCACCGACTGCAAAAACTTCAACACCCATTTCGCCTCATTCCCAGATAGTCCTGAGACCGTCGCAGGAATAATAGACGGGCTGGCATACCATATATAAAAATAGTTCGGTTGAAGAACAAGTGAATTTATGCGCCGGACAGGATTTGAACCTGCGTAGGCACTAAGCCAACAGCTCTCTCGAGCATCAGCGAAGAGAGCTCGTCAGCTCCGCTGACCGCTGCTTGAGGCTGTCCCGTTTTCCGCTCCGGCACCGGCGCGTATAAAGAAAACAGACATTTATTCCATTTAAAAACCTTTACTCCAAAGCACCCAGCCTTGACTCTATCTTCTCAAGTTCTTCCTGAAGCAGGTCTAATTTTGATTTGGGCCGCGCCATTTCTGGCGCCGGACCCGTGAATCTTTCCTCTCCTTCCCGCGCTGATTCAGGACGCTCAATTGCCCTTTGAATAGGAATTTTTGGCATCTTGCTCCGCAGGCGCCTGTTCAATGACTGCAGGCTATCAAAGACCTGCTTCAGCTCTGCAAGAGCCCTTAGCTTCTCCTCAGAAGTCCTCCTGTATTCTTCGTACCTTTTGAGGACATCAAGCACATCCTTTGTCGACATCAGGACATCCCTCCGAGTGGCAGAAGGCTCCCTTAATTCCACGAAAAGCAAGTCATTCTCAGTGCGTTTCATACCTGCGGTTCCAGAAGCGATTTACTTATTGATGACAATCTTTCCTCAACATCATCCATATCATGAGACCAAGCCTCAATCTGTGCATCTTCCTGCTGCTTAAGCTCATTGACCCTTGCCAGCAGAGTTCTTGCCTGGTTAAGCTTCTGCCTGACAGCATCAAGCAGGTCAAGTATTGACTTGTACTCCTCAACCTTCACAAAGACCGGCGCCTTTTGATCATCCATCATTATCACCTTTTTGCCCTCGCAATAACCCTGTCTATCTGGCTGAGCTTTCTTTCAATTTCCTCAAGATGTGAACGCCACTTGTCAAAAGCCTTTTCTTCCTCTGCCTTTATTTCATTAAGACGGTGCATAAACTCATCTGCTTCTGCAAGCTTTGCCCTGACACGGTTTGAGCTTTCCATAATCTTGTTGTACTCGTCAACAGCCACAAATGCAGGACCAACAGGCATTCTCACTTTCTCAGGAACCTCAACCTCTGCAGGTATTTCAGAAACTTCGTGGGTTTCCTCAGGAACAACAGGTTCTGCAGGAACCTCTTCAAGAGGCGGAACAGTTTCCTCAACCTTTGGAGCCTCTGGCATTTCAGGGCTTGGAGCCTCTGGAAGCTCAATCGGTTTTTCCTCAGGAGCAGGAATTTCAGGAAGCTCTGCCTCGGGAATTTCACGCGGCCTTATTTCAGGAATGTCCCCAGAAGGCATTGGAAATTCAGGAGGGGAAGGTGGTGGCGGAAGTTCAGGAAGCGATTGTTTTTTCTTTTTGCCAAATCCAAACATTGTTCCCACACCCAGATAGTGATGCTCTTTCCTTCGCTTCATAAACTTTTATTAGCACTCATGAATGGTGTCAAGATGTATTCCTGACTACAACAATGCTTTAATACCAGGCTTATTCAGAGAGCCATCTCTTTGATGAAAGAAAACTCAATAGAAAACCAAAATGCTTTTTCTTTGGCCGAAGTTGTTTCTGGCGCAAAAAAAGCGCATAAGGATAACAAAGACCTGATGCCTTTTGCAAATATGCTTTGGAGAGGCGTTTACGAGCAAATGCCCTATTTGAACTATAACACAGAAGAAAACCTTGATGAAGGAAACAACACGCCAAAAGGATATGCCTCAGTAAAAGGTAATCCGGATATATGCGCAGCCCTAAAGGACTGCCTTATAAAGGCAGGAATGCCTGACTGCATAGCAACCTTGCGGCTTGTATTGCCTGCATTCTGGTTTACAAGCAAGTATGCTGCACTAGAGCCATGTCAGATGAAGAAGAACAAGGAATACCTTTGGGTATTAAACAAAGAAAAGCACAAAAATGCAAGAAATGCATATGCCGCAGAATTTGAGGAGCAAAAGGAATACATTCTCAGCAACCTCATTATTGCCCTTGACACCAAGCAAAACTTATAAATAACCATCAGGTGCAGCATAATCTTATGACAGAAGCAGTTCTTGCACGCGTAATCATTGAAATGCTCGGAGCGCCAAAAGAACACATAGAAAAAACCATGCGTGATTATGTTGAAAAGCTCAAGAAAGAACAGACAATACTAAAGTCAGACATTGCAGAAGCAGTGCCGGAGCAGGAAGGTAAAGTGTTCGGCACGCACGCAGAATTAGAAATAAAGTTCAAGGACCTTGCAGAACTGCTTGACTTCTGCTTTGAAAGCATGCCAAGCTCTGTAGAAGTTGTTGAGCCAGGAGAATTATCAATACCTTTGAACAAACTCAACGGATTCCTGAACGACCTCCAAGCAAGGCTGCACGAGGCAGACGCAATAATCAAGGCAGGAAAGATAAAGCAGCAAATCCTTGACGCAAACGCAACAAACGTATTCAGAAGATTCCTGATTGCAATGGTAGAGCATGGCCACAAGACAGCAAGCGAAATGTCGCACTACGTGGGAGTCCACCCTGCAAAGCTCGAGCCATTCCTTAACAAACTTGTTGAGGAGAAAAAACTGAAAAAAGAAGGCGACACATACTCAATGCCATGAGCGAACTTAAAAACCAAATAGAATCATTGCTGTTCTCTGCAGGCAAAAAACTCACACTTGAAGAGCTCGGAAGGCTGTGCAAGGAAGAAAACCTCAATGCAGTAAGGGCCGCCATAGAACTTCTGAAAAAAGAGCTTGACGAGAAGCAAAGCTCACTTATGCTTGTTGAAGAAGGCGGTGCTTACAAGCTCACGGTCAGGGAAAAATACGTGCCAATGGTCAAAAAAGTTGTTACAACCCCTGAACTGCCAAAAAGCATAATGGAAACACTTGCGGTTGTTGCTTACAAGGCGCCAGTCCTGCAAAGCCAAGTAATAAAGATACGCACGAACAAGGCATATAGGCACCTTGACGAAATAGAGGAAATGGGCTACATCACAAGGGAAAAAAAGGGAAGAAGCAAGCTCATCAAACTCACACCCAAATTCTTTGATTATTTTGATGTTCCTCCAGAAAAACTAAAGGAGAAATTCAGGAATGTCGCTGCCCTGGAACAGGCAATAGAACAAAAAGAACAAGCAATACAGCAGGCACAACAGGCAATAATAGAAGCAGCAAAAGACACAAAGCCAAAAGTTGAGGTTGTTACTGACGACCTTCCAAAACTCGCCCCAGAAATTGAAGTTATTGGCGGAAAATTGGGAGAACTTGAAGAATACGGGGAGGCTCCAAAACCAAAGAAGAAGCACAAGAAAAAGAAACCAACAGAAGAAGAAAGACCAAAGACAGTAGAAGAAGCAGCAGAAGCACTCGCAGAAAAAATCCTTGGTGAAGCAGGCATAGAGGAAACTCCTGCAGAAGAAGCCCGTGAGGCCACAGAAGAAGAAAAAGCAGAAATGGAAGCAGAAGGAAGAATAACCATAGAAAAGATAAGAAAAGAAGCAGCAAGCGCAAAACCAGTAAAAACAAAATACACACCAGAAGGGTTGTTTGCAAAAGGAATTCCAGAGGAAGTAAAGGAAAAGATAGAGCACAGGGTTGCAGAAATAACAGGGCAAGAAAAAGCCCACGAGGAAGAAGCAGAAGAAACCGCTGAATTGGGCATGCCGGAAAAAATTCCATCTCCAGAACCAATGACAGAAGAAGAGGAAACAAAAACAGAAGAAATAGAAGAAGTCAAGTCAGAAGAAGCAAAAGAAGTTACGGAAGAAGAAACAGCGGCAGAAAAAGCAGCCGAAGAGAAAGAAAAAGCAGAAGAGTTGGCTGAAAAAGAATCAGAGGAAGAAGTTGCAGAGGAAGATGCAGCAGAAGAAAAGCCAAAGAAGAAAAAGGGGGAAGAGGAAATTGCTTAGGTTTGAACTAAAATGCCCACAGTGTGGACACCACATGAAGTACGAGGCAAGAGACAGCATACTGACAAATAAAATCAAAAAATGTGTTTATTGCGGAAAGAATTTCAGGGTAAAAAACAGCATTGTGAAACAGCTTTTCTAGATTCTCGTCGAGCCAAAACTGGCAAAAACAGGCGTTATAAAGGCTATAAACTTGTTTTAGAAAGGAAAGACTTATAAAGCCCGGCTGATTTTGTTTTATCGACGGGAAAAGTGGAGTTTCTCGACGATAAAAACATGGCAGACGGAACAGAAACAGTCAATGGAACAAATGGCAAGAACAGAATAGTGCCACGAGTCATTGAAGACGAGATGAAGCAAAGCTATCTCGACTACTCGATGTCTGTGATTGTAGGAAGGGCTTTGCCTGACGTGCGGGACGGACTCAAGCCGGTCCACAGAAGGATTCTTTTTGCAATGCACGAAATGGGACTATTGCACAACAAGCCATTCAAGAAAAGCGCGCGCATAGTTGGAGACGTGCTCGGCAAGTACCACCCGCACGGAGATATGGCAGTCTATGACGCCCTCGTAAGACTCGCACAGGAATTCTCAATGAGGTATCCCCTCGTAGATGGCCAGGGAAACTTTGGATCAATAGACGGAGACAATGCAGCAGCACAGCGATACACAGAAGCAAGACTCAGAAAAATAGCAGAGGAAATGCTTCAGGACATAGAAAAAGAGACAGTCCCCTTTGGACCAAACTATGACCAATCGCTCAAGGAACCATTAATCCTGCCAAGCAAAGTCCCAAACCTTCTTGTAAACGGCTCAGCAGGAATTGCAGTCGGTATGGCAACAAACATACCACCGCACAATTTGAAGGAAGTGTGCAGCGCGGTTGTGCACTTGATTGACCATCCAGAATGCGCCACACCTGACTTGATGCACGATATTCCTGCGCCTGACTTCCCAACAGGAGGAATAATCCTTGGCATATCCGGAATCAAGGAGGCATACGCGACAGGAAGAGGCAAGATAACCGTAAGGGCGAGAACAAGCATAGAGGATTTCAGGCAAAGGCAAAGAATAATCGTAACAGAAATACCTTACATGGTCAACAAGGCGCAACTGATAGAAGAAATCGCAACCCTTGTCAAGGACAAGAAAGTGCAGGGAATTTCTGACCTCCGCGACGAGTCAGACAGGGAAGGAATGCGCATAGTCATTGAGCTGAAAACAGGCGCAAATTCTGATGTTGTGCTGAACCAGTTATTCCAGCACTCCCGCCTGCAAACAACCTTTGGAATAATAATGCTCGCCCTTGACAACAACGAACCCAAAGTATTGCCCCTAAAGTCATTGCTTGAAAAATTCCTTCTGCACAGGCAGGAAGTTGTTCGCAAAAGAACAGCATTTGACCTCAAGGAAGCAGAGAAAAAAGCACACATCCTAGAAGGACTCATTGTTGCCCTGAACAACATAGACCAAATAATAGCGTTCCTGAAAAAAAGCAAGGACACAGCAGCAGCAAAAGCAGGACTAATGACTGATTACAAGCTCACAGAAGTTCAGGCGCAGGCAATCCTTGAAATGAAACTCTCAAGGCTCACATCCCTTGAGCAGAACAAGATAAAAGAAGAACACGCAGGGCTCTTGAAACTCATTGCAGAACTCAAGAGCATTCTTGCAGACCCCCAGAAGATCCTCAACATAATCAAGAATGAAATGATTGAGCTCGCAAAGAATTATGGCGACAACAGAAAAACACAAATCATACAGACAGAAGCCAAGGAGATAGAGGAAGAGCACCTCATAAAGCCAGAAGACATGGTGGTCACGCTCACGCACGCAGGATATGTCAAGAGACTCCCTGTGGACACATACCAGGCGCAAAGACGTGGAGGAAAGGGAATAATTGCGGCAGAAACAAAAGAAGAAGACTTTGTCGAAGACCTCTTCGTAGCAAACACCCACGATTACCTCTTGTTGTTTACCAATCTGGGCAAGGTCCACTGGCTTAAGGTCTATCAGATACCAGAAGCAGGCAGGTATGCAAAAGGAACAGCAATAGTAAACCTTGTAGAATTGGCACAAGGGGAAAAAGTCGCCACTTGCGTGCCAGTAAGGGAGTTCCCAGAGAACAAATTCCTCTTCCTCGTGACAAAACAGGGAACGGTCAAAAAAACACCTCTCTCAGAATTCGCAAATCCCCGCAAAGGAGGAATAATTGCAGTAACGCTTACAGAAGGCGATGAACTAATAGCGGTTGAACTCACGGATGGAAAACAGGACATCATTATTGCAACCAAAGACGGCAATGCAATACGATTCAACGAGGCAGACGTGAGACCGATGGGAAGAACAGCACAGGGAGTAATAGGAATACGTCTGCGCGAGAAAGACGAAGTCGTTGGGGCAGTGCTGGCGCAAAAGGAAAATACACTCTTGACTGTGACAGAGCAGGGATATGGAAAAAGAACAGCGTTTGAGGAATACGGCACGATAAGGCGCGGTGGTATTGGAGTAATAAACATCAAAGTAACAGACAAGAACGGCAAGGCGGTTGCGATAAAGACAGTGAAAGACGATGACCAACTGCTCCTCATAACGCAAAGCGGAATAGCAATAAGGGTTCCGGCAAACCAGATTTCTGTAATCGGAAGGAACACTCAGGGAGTCAGAATAATAAAGCTTGGCGAAGGCGACAAGGTCACGAGCGTTGCTGTGGTGCAAGAAAAAGAAAACGGCAATGGAACACAATGAAGGCGCTCGCAATAACACTCCAAGGGCTTTCTGATGTTTGTTCTGAAGAAATAAAACAAATAACAGGCGTAACAGGAAAACAAACAGCAGAAGGGGTTATTTTTGAAGCAGAACTTGAACAGATTTTTGCTGTTTGTTACCGTGCACAAACAGTTTGCAGGGTTATTTTGCTTGTCAGCGAGGGAAAAATCAGCGAGCTAAGCATACCTACAGAATACTTGAAAGGAACAATCTCCATTTCAGGCAAGACCACAACAAAAGCAAACGAGCTCTCCGAGCGTATAAATGCAAACAAGGTTTACAAGAACGCCGACATCCCCTTTTATCTACACTTCGAGGATGATTACTTCTGGCTTGGGATAGACCTTACAGGCGACATTTCAAAGCGCGACTACAGGATTTTTGTCGGCAGGGAAACCATGACTGGAATAACAGCATTTGCAACCCTAAAGCTTGCAGGATATGAAGACAAAAAAACACTCCTTGACCCGAACTGCAGGGCAGGAAGCATAGTCATAGAAGCAGCCCTATCAGCATTGGAAATGCCTGTAAGATATTATTCAAAGGACAAAATGCCAATGCTCAAAATTTTTAAGGAATTTGACTTTGAAAAATTTTTTAAAAAACAAGATGCTAGAATAAAAGACAAGATAAGTGGGCAAATAATATCAATCTCAGAACAGTTCCCGTCGGTACAGGCAACAAAAAAGAACGCAAAAATAGCCGGAGTCATCAAGGCAATCGATTTCTCAAGGACTCCTGTTGACTGGCTTGACCTAAAATTTGAAAAGGATTCAGTGGACTTAATAGTAACGCAGCCACTGGAGTTTACAATCAGTTTTCCACCTGAAAAATTCAAAAAACAAGCACTGCTTTTCTTTGAAAGGGCCAAGGCAATCCTGAAGAAAAACGGCAAAATCGGGCTCGTCTTGAGGCAGGGATTTGAGGAATACAGGCAGGCAGCAAATGAATTCTCAGTCGAGCACGAAAGAACAATCAGCCAGGGGAAGGAAGAGTGGAAGATTCTTGTGCTTTCACAATAAGATTTGAGTAATACGCAACTTTTTCGCGCAAAGTCTTATAGTCATGCATAAGCGCTTTGGCAACCTTCCTGTCAGAAGGCTTTTGGCCGCGCTCCCAAACAAGATACTTAAGATTTTGAATTTCAAATAACAAAATGCCAACACGGCTGCTGTACATTGAAACAAGCTTTTTATATGCTTCCTGCGGGTTCATACCCTTGTTTTCCTTTTGGCAGAATATAAAGCTTGTCCTCCTGAACGCACGATAGGTTTATAAACCCCTGTGTCACTACTATTATCGGGTTGGGACCGACTTTGGCTGTCGGTGAATGCTTTGGCATAGCGCCAAGTATTCGCCGAGGAAAGTCTTCCCACCGCACGAGTTGACTAGGAAAACTAGTTGCCTCGTAAGTGCCACTCTCGCAAGAGAGGTCCAGCAATGGACGGCAAACCGCACAGAAACGAGACCGCCCAAGAGGAGGATGATGGTCGAGAAGCTTCTGGTGACAGAAGTGAGCTAACCGCCTGACGTTCTCATGGGAATGGGTGAAACGGCGAGGAACTGGCTGGTGCAAGCGGGAATTTCCCGTGCTCAGTAGAATGCCAAAACCGCCTGTCCATCACGGCTCACTGCCGTGAACTCTGGCTTGATATCAGAGTCGGAGGCGGACAAAAGGAAGCTTATGCGGACCCAACCCACTTTTTTCATTAACACAAAACTCCAAAAAACTGAAAAAGGAGAATCAGCAAAATGAGCAACAAGGACCGCGTGTCAATGCCGGCATCAACAGCAGGGCTGACACGTTATTTTGAAGACTACAGAAGCAAGATTGAGATAAAGCCTGCATATGTTATTGTCATGGCAGTGTTGGTAATGATTATAGTCATTCTGTTGAATGCATACGGAAGCACGCTACTTGGTTAGAGATTATGTTTCCAGGAATGAGTCCAAAAGACCTCGCCAAGGCAATGAAACGCCTTGGCATACAGCAGGAAGAGCTGGAGGCCCATGAAGTAGTAATCAAGCTTGCAGACAGGGATCTTGTCTTCAGCGACCCAAGCGTCACAAAAGTCAATGCAATGGGTCAAGTATCATTCCAAATCACAGGTGAGCCTGAAGAAAGGCTCCGTGAGCCTGTCATAAGTGAGGAAGACATAAAAACGGTGATGGAACAGGCAAAAGTCGATCGTGAGCGGGCGATGGAAGCAATCAAGGAGCACAAAGGCGACCTTGCAGAAACCATCCTCGACCTAACAAAGGCATGATGTCCACGCGTGAGGCACTTGAACGTGCCAGGCAGGAATTGAAAAGAGCAGACCATCTCATTTATGTCAGCCTAAAATACACGCGCACGGTTGACATCCTCAAAAGCATCATCAGCAGGCTTATTGCAACAATAGAAGCAGGGCTTGACGCACTACTGCATTTTGCAAAGAAAAAAGGCAAGATTCCAGCAGTGCCTGCCTTGCCCCGACTCAAGGTGGAGGTGCTCAAAAAGGCATACGCTGATGACCCCCACCTCAAGCATTACCTCGAATTTTACCTCATTCTAAGAAAACTTGACAAGGCGCATTTTGAGCGCTCGCAGGAATACCGTAGGCATGTCACGATGAAAGCAGCACTTGACGAAAATCATGTTGAAATAACGATAGACATAATAAGCGATTACTTCCACAAGACAAAGGAATTCATTGCACTAATAGAACAAATCATTGAAAAAGAGGAACAATAATGCATGACATTGCGTCGGATCTCGCTGCAAAGGGATGGAGCAAGGCTGAAGTAAGGAAAGCAACAGACATAATGGCGCACGCAGAAGCGTCCAAGACAGCCACGATAAGGTTCATAGAACAAATGGCATTCTGGCTTGCGCTATTCATCGCGATTTTCGGCAACTTCATCGTAAGTGTTGTGCTAGTGCCGTTTTTGCTTTTGCTGACAGGAATTGGGCTTTACTTTACTGTCTTTGTCGTTGGCGCTGCATTCGGGCTTATTTTCAATGTCCTCATACATTACATTGAGGACCTTGAGGAGAGCGAGCACATTATTGCAGGAGCATTTATTCCCGCACTTGCATTAATCAATATTTATCTGATAACGCATTTCACCAACAAGCTCGAGGTGCTGCTACAATTACACACGCCAGCGCACAGTCCGTTCTGGATAAGCGTCACTTATGTTTTTGCATTCACTCTTCCCTATCTCGTAAAGCATTTACAACATCTAAAACAACGAAAACTTTGAAATTCTTGGATAGTTTTTTAAATACTGCAAATCAAAATTGTCTTGCGTTTGGCGACCATGGTGTAATGGTAGCACGAGGGGCTGTGGCTCTTGCGAGCAGACATCCCTAAACCCGGGTTCGATTCCCGGTGGTCGCCTTCATTGTGTAAATTACAGGTTTGGCGAGCACCGGACCAGCCGGACCGCAGTTCGGCGCTGCCCGGTGGTCGCCTTTCCTCGGTGATTGTTCAATGCAAGTCTTAACCCATACGGTTTTAGCAATGATTGTATATTTTGTCATGCAGCCGTTTTTCGGAACAAAATTTGCACTTATTTTCGCAATCTCTTCCGTGATTATTGATATTGACCACTGGTTTTGGGCGATACACAAGGCAAAAAAATTGTGGCTCCACGAAGCATACCTCTGGACCCTAAAAGAAATTAAGCGAATGAGCGCATACGAAGCAAGAGGCAAAAAATTCAAGCCGGTACTGCACGTGTTTCACACAGCAGAAATCATCACTATTGTTCTTGTTGCAGGACTTTTTTTGCCTGCAGTCCTGCCGGTTGCTTTGGGTTTGATATTCCACGTTGTTTGTGACCTGATTGAGATGTTCCTTACAAAAACACTACATAGAAGAAAGTGGTTTTTGCTCAAAAAGAATTGTAATCAAGTTGAATGTTCCCAAAGGTAGCCCGATTCCCGCAAGCTTTATAAAGAGACTGCGTTCTTCTCCGAGATATTAGCCCGAGTCAGGACAAAAACGTCTTGGCGAGAGAGGGTTAAGCCAGCAAAGTTCTGGTTTAATTCTGTCGGGAATAACAACTCAAAATGGCAGAACAACAAGCACAAAAGCCTGCAATATCACCAGCGCCAAAACAGCCTGAACTAAGGCACTTGGTGCGCATAGCAAACACAGACCTTGATGGAAAGAAAAGCATAGCATTCGCGCTAAGCAAAATAAAAGGGGTGGGCGTGCCATTTGCCAACGCTGCCTGCAGGATTGCGGGAGTTGATGTCAACAAAAAGGCAGGCCACTTATCAGACGCAGAAATCAGGAAAGTGGAGGAAGTAGTTAAGGACCCGATAAAAGCAGGGCTTCCTGCGTGGATGGTAAACAGGCGCTTTGACCCAGAAACAGGACAGAACAAACACCTGCTTTCAGGCGATTTACAATTCACGATAGAAAATGACATCAAGATAATGAAGAAAACAAAGTGCTACAAGGGAATAAGGCACATCCTCGGACAGCCAGTAAGGGGACAGAGGACAAGAAGCAACTTCAGGAAGAACAAGGGCAAGGTGATGGGAGTCCGCAGGTCAGCAAGCGCAAAAGCAGCTTCAGGCGGAACAACATAAAGGTGCACAATGGGCGATCCAAGAAGAACCAAGAGCAAGTATAGCAAACCAGGACATCCATGGCAAAAAGAGAGAATTGAGGAAGAAAGAGCCCTCCTAAAAGAATACGGGCTCAAAAACAAGACAGAAATTTACAGGGCACGCTCAAAGCTAAAGACATTTTCAGACCTTGCAAAGAAACTAATCGCTGCAAGAGGAAGCCAAGCAGAAAAGGAAAAACAGCAATTGCTAACAAGGCTTGCAAAAATGGGGCTTGTAAAGCAGGGAGCAAAGCTTGATGATGTTCTCGGAGTCCAACTTAGGAACATACTTGAGAGAAGGCTCCAGACAATTGCTTTCAGGAAAGGACTCGCAAGAAGCATAAACCAGGCAAGGCAATTCATAACCCATGAACACGTAATGGTAAATAACCGCATTGTGTCATCGCCTAGCTATCATGTTCCAATTGAGGAAGAGACAAGCATAGTGTTTGTCCCGACATCAAAGCTTGCAAATACCGCCCATCCAGAACGGGCATTGCCTCAAAAAAAGCCAGAAGCGCCACAACAGCAAAAAGAAGAACGCAAAAGACGCGCGCCACCACACCAAAAGGAGGGTGACAAATGAGTGCGCCTCAAATACGCTGGGGAGTTGCGCATATTTATTCAAGTTACAACGACACAATAATACACATTACTGACATTTCAGGCACAGAAACGCTTGCAGTGGCGTCAGGCGGGATGATGGTAAAAAGCGACCGCTTGGAAAGCTCCCCAACGGCAGCAATGATGGCGGCGAAGAAGGCAGCGGAAATTGCTAAGGACAAAGGAATAGGCGGACTGCACGTCAAGGTGAGGGCGCCAGGAGGCCACAACGGACCGCACAATCCAGGACCAGGAGCCCAGGCAGCAGTAAGGGCTTTGAGCAGGATGGGCCTGCGCATTGGAATAATAGAAGACGTAACACCAATGCCTCACGGAGGGTGCAGGAAGAAAGGCGGAAAACGAGGCAGGAGAGTATGAACATAGAATTCCTTAATGAGGACAAAAAAACAGGGCGCGTGACGTTCCTGCTTAAGGGAGCAACGCCAGCATTCGCTAACGCAATGCGCAGGGCAATGATTGAAAGCGTTCCAACAATGGCAATTGACACGGTTGAGTTCAGGGAAAACAGCTCTGCGCTTTACGATGAAATAATAGCACACAGGCTTGGAATGCTTCCATTAACCACAGACCTCAAGAGCTACGTGCTCCCGTCCAAATGCAAGTGCAAGGGAGAAGGGTGCAACAGGTGTACCTTGAAGCTTACCCTGAAGGCAAAAGGTCCCTGCATTGTTTACGCATCTGAAATCAAAAGCAAAGACCCTAAAGTAAAGCCCGTATACGGCAATATGCCAATAGTCAAGCTGCTCAAGGGACAAGAGCTTGAACTTGAAGCAACAGCAGTGCTTGGACAGGGAAAACAGCACGTCAAGTGGAGCCCGTGCCTTGCATGGTATGTTTATGAGCCAATAATCACAATAAACAATGATTCACCAAAGTTTGCGGAAAGCAAGAACAAGCTTCCTCCGCAAATATTTGACAAGAACGGGAAGATAGACAAGAAGCTCATCATAAGCAACAACCTTGTTGATGCCTGCGACGGCGTCTGCCCAGAGGTTGTAAAAATAGAGTACAACCCTGAAAACTTCCTATTCAGCATAGAGCCATGGGGACAATTAACACCCAAGGAAATCGCAAGTGCTGCCGCTGACATGCTCCTCGAGTCAATAAATGAATTCGAGGAAAAGCTCGGCAAGTAATGATTTGCCGGGCAACACCCTATGACGGCAACGCCGACTGCGGTCGGCTGGTCGCCAAGATGTCATTCGGACTCCATTTTGGCGGGGTGGCAGAGCCTGGTCAAATGCGCTACCTTGAGGGGGTAGTCCCTAAGTGGGTGCGAGGGTTCAAATCCCTTCCCCGCCATCCGTCATCGGACGACCGGCAGTATAAGGCGCTGGTCAAATACAGCAAAGGAACAACATGAAAAGAACCGGACCAACCAATGAGCACACACGCGCGCTGATTATGGAGTTGCGCAAAGAAAGCAGTATTCAGAAAGCTGGAATCTGGTCAAGAATCGCAGAAGACCTCGAAATGCCAACCAGAAAAAGAAGGGTTGTCAACCTCTCAAAACTTAACAGGAACACGAAGGCAAACGAGACAGTCGTTGTACCGGGAAAAGTGCTCGGTTCAGGAACACTTGAACACGGCTTAGTGATTGCTGCATTCGCATTTTCAAACGGTGCAAAAGAACGCATCGAACAGGCAAAAGGAAAATGCCTGACAATACAAGAACTTATCAAACAGAACCCGAAAGGAAAGGACGTGAGGATAATAGGCTGATAATCATGACGGAAATAAATATTGATGCAACAAACCTTGTCGTTGGAAGAATGGGAAGCTATGCTGCAAAGCAGGCACTGCTCGGGCATTCAATAAACATATTCAACTGCGAAAAGGCGGTTGTGACAGGCGGGAAAAAGTTCAATGTTGAGCAGTACAGGTATTTGATAAAAGAAACAGGACAACCGCAAAAAGGACCATTCATCTCAAGATTACCTGACAGGTTTGTAAGAAGACAGATAAGAGGAATGCTGCCCCACAAGAAAAGCCGTGGGGCTGCAGCGTGGAAAAGAATAATGTGCTATGTGGGCGTGCCTGACGAATTCAAGAAAAAGAAACTTATTACTCTCGACTGGGCAAACATAAAGCACAAGAAAACAATGAAAATCACAACAATAAGCGAGCTTTGCAGGATGATTGGAGGAAGGACATAATGAATTCAATTCACGTTTCGGGAAGCAGGAAAAGCGCAATAGCCCGCGCGACCCTGACGCCGGGCGCGGGAATAGTCAGGATTAATTCACAACTGCTTGATGCTTACGAACCAGCAATGTCAAGACTAAAAATACAAGAACCCCTGATAATTGCAGGAGACAAGGCAAAAAATGTCAACATCGATGTCACAGTGAAAGGGGGAGGAATAAGCAGCCAGGCAGAAGCAGCAAGGCTTGTCGTTGCACGGGCACTGGCAAAATACGATCAAACATTGCAAAAAGACTTCCTTGACTATGACAGAATGCTCCTTGTAGCTGATGTTCGCAGGAAAGAAACACACAAGCCCAACTGCCATGGGAAGGCAAGGGCAATGAGGCAAAAATCATACAGGTGATACCATGATAATACCAATACGGTGCTGGAGCTGCGGAAAACCAATAGCGCACTTGTGGGAAAAATACAAGGAACGCACAGAGAAAGGCGACTCAAAAAAAACAGTTCTTGACGACCTCGGACTTGAAAGATACTGTTGCAGGACAATGTTCCTTGGGCACGTTGACCTAATAGACACGGCAGGGCAGTTCAAAAAAGGCTAAATACTTGTTATTTCTTTCATCTTTTTATGAAGCCAATTTTTGTCATAGAGCATATGGAACCCAAAATGTGGAAGTGGTGCTATCTTGAATACAAACACGCATCCGCAATCGTTGGCAAAGAAAATTTGTGGTTCACAAACGTAAAGACCGGAAGTGCACGTCTAAAAAAATTAGGAAAGGTTTTCTCAAAAAGTGTAAGCGAAATAAAACTTGAGAACCCAGTAATCCTTGACGCAGAAGCAAACAAGACACTCACGCCAAAAGAAGCCAAAAAATTCAGCCACATAATATTTGGCGGCATACTTGGAGACTATCCGCCACGCGGAAGAACAAGGGATTTAAGGATAAAAATGCAGTCTGTTGAGGCAAGAAACTTGGGAAAAGAACAAATGAGCACAGATACAGCAGTCCTTGTTGCCCACACAATACTATCAGGAATGCCATTAAGCAGAATAATGTTCACGCACCACGTTGACATAGACATACGCAAAGGAGAAAGCGTGACTTTGCCTTACAAATACGTATTAAAGGGCGGGAAGCCTGTGCTGGCTCCAGGGCTTGTGGAGATGCTACGTCGCCAGAAAGGTTTTTAAACGATTCACTCCCAGTTCTTGAGTATGGACCAACGCGCAATCGTTCCAAAATGGCAATCAAGATGGAATGAAAAAAAAGTATTCAGGACAAGAGACAAATCAAAAAAGCCCAAGTTCTACAATCTTGAAATGTTTCCTTATCCTTCTGCTTACGGTCTCCATGCAGGACACATGCGCAATTACGCAATAGGAGACACAATAGCCCGTTACAAGAGAATGACTGGCTACAATGTGCTTTACCCAATGGGCTTTGACGCATTTGGATTACCTGCAGAAAATGCAGCAATAAAACAAAAAATACATCCCAAAGAATACACCGAAAAAGCAATTGCTTCATTGACCGGAAGCATGAAGCGCCTTGGCTTCAGCTATGACTGGGACAGAACAGTCGCAACATGCTATCCTGAATACTACAAGTGGAACCAGTACTTCTTCCTCAAATTCCTTGAGAAAGGCCTGGCTTACCGCAAGCACGCACCAATAAACTGGTGCCCATCATGCGGAACAGTCCTTGCAAATGAACAAGTGGTTGACGGAAAATGCTGGCGGTGCGAAAGCAAGATAGAAATCAGGGACTTGGAACAATGGTTCTTCAAAATAACAGCGTACGCTGATGAATTGCTCAAGGAAGTTGATAACCTCAATTGGCCTGAAAGAATCAAGGCAATGCAAAAAAACTGGATAGGAAGAAGCGAAGGAACCCTCATCGAATTCCAAATCAAGGATTCTGAACTAAAACTGCCTGTCTTCACAACACGACCAGACACTCTTTTCGGCCTCACTTTTGTGGTCATCGCTCCAGAGCACCCAATAGTTCATGAACTGGTCCACGGCACAAAGTATGAGGAGGAAGTCAAGAAGTTTGCAAGTAAGGTTGTGACTGAAGAAAAGTTTTCCCGCGCTGCAGAGGACAAAGAAAAGGAAGGAATGTTCATCGGCAGGTATGTAATACATCCGTTTACAGGCAAAGACGTGCCAATATACATTGCAAACTTTGTCTTGCTTGACTACGGCACAGGAGCAGTAATGGCAGTTCCAGCACACGACACGCGCGACTATGCATTTGCCAAAAAATACAACATACCAATAATCCCAGTAATAAAACCAAAAGACCGAGAACCAGAACTTCCTTACATTGATGAAGGAATCCTTTTCAATTCAGGAGAATTCAGCGGATTGCCATCACAACAAGCAAGACACGAAATCACAATAGCACTTGAAAAGAAAAAAGCAGGAGGACCAACAGTCAATTACAAGCTCCGCGACTGGCTCATCTCAAGACAAAGATACTGGGGAACACCAATACCAATAATTTATTGCGCCCAATGCGGCACAGTGCCAGTCCCTGAGAAAGACCTACCAGTAAAATTGCCAGAAAATGTCCAGTTCACAGGACAAGGAAACCCTCTTGCGAACACCCCGAGCTTTGTAAACGTAAAATGTCCCAAGTGCAAAAATCCAGCAAAGAGAGAAACAGACACAATGGACACATTCGTGGACAGCTCATGGTACTTCCTAAGATACTGCTCGAATAAGGAGAAAAAACGACCATTCAATCCTGAAAAAATAAAGTACTGGATGCCCGTAGACCAGTACATAGGCGGAGCAGAACACGCAGTAATGCACTTGCTCTACGCGAGGTTCTTCACAAAAGTTCTCAGGGACTTGGGACTGCTCAAGTTCGGAGAACCATTCAAGTGCTTATTCAACCAAGGAATGGTATTAAAAGATGGCGCAAAAATGAGCAAGAGCCACGGAAACGTGGTCTCACAAGAAGAAATCGAACAAAAATATGGCATAGACACTGCAAGATTGTTCATGCTTTTTGTCGCCTCGCCTGGTAAGGATATAGAATGGAGTGAGGAAGGGGTTCAAGGAAGCTTCAGATTCATCCAAAAACTCGAAGCGCTCTACAAAAAAGAGAAAGCAAACAAGCCGGACAAGATTGCAGAAAGCAAAGTCCACAGCACGCTCAAGACAGTCACGGAATACATGTCAACATTCGAGCTCAACAAGGCAATAATTGCAATAATGGATTGTGTAGACTTCCTTGAAAAAAGGCAAACACTGCATCAGAAATCATTAGAAGTCCTTACCCTGATGCTTGCGCCATTCATTCCGCATGTTGCAGAAGAACTTTGGGAAATGCTCGGCAAAAAGCCGTTTGCGTGCACGCAGAAATGGCCAAAGTTTAACGAGAAAAAAATAAACCCCGAACTTGAATACCAGCAAAAGATTTACAACAACTTGCTTGGTGACATAAACGATGTACTGAAACTCACAAAAATACTTAAGCCAATGGCGATAAAACTCTTCATAGCAGACCAGTGGAAAAACGACTTTTACAAGGAAGTAAAGACACAGCTTGAAAAAACAAAGAATCCTGGAGAAATAATAAAGAACTTGCTGACAGGACAATTAAGAAAGCACGGCGATGTCATCAGCAAGATGGTTCCAAAGCTTGTTCAGGAGCCAGGCAGGATTCCAGAGCACATACTCGGGCAGAAAAAAGAGTTTGCAGTGTTTGTTGAGATGAAGGAACAGCTTGCAAAAGAATACAATTGCTCGGTTGAGATAGTCAAGGAACAGGACTCGCAGGAACCAAAAGCAAAGAACGCACTGCCGGGGAAACCTGCAATAATAATCGTTTGATAGTTAGCTGGTTTCAAACGATTCTGATTTTCCAGCGCTCAGGATTTCTCCAAGATGTTTTGCATCTGCCTTTGACAGCACAACCTCCTGCGACATATTCATTTTTCCCTTAAACCTTATTACAACCTTTTCATCAGTTTCAACTGCGACGTTCATATTGCAGATATTGTGCCTGATTTATTTAAAGATTGCTCCAGAAAAAAGCGGGCGGGCGCGCAATCCGATTGACATAGAAGAGAACAAACGGTTTGACCCCAAACCTTTCTCGGTTCCGCACCCCTGCAAGCATTCACCCTTACAGTTATGGCTGCTCGGTTCCCCGCCTGACCAGGTTCCTACAAGAGCAACCCTGCAGGACAGAACGTCAACGTCCGGTTCAGGACCATTTGCTCCATCCTAGGCCGCTCGGACTGCTTCTCCCCCCCATGAAGCCGATTTGAGGTTACAGGAGACGGCTAACCTCCCGGAAAAGCCCGCCCACAACAATGAGCACAATAATGTTTTTAAATCTAATGTTTTGAAGCAGGCATATGTCAACACCGCTTCGTGTCGCTGACCGTGCATTCTCTGAAATCAGCAAGGCAACCCACTTGCTCTCATTTCTCACTCCCACTAACCTGCAGGAAGAGCAAAGAACATTTTTCTCAAGCCCAAATTACGAGCCAAAATTCACTTACAGGGCTTTCACAAGAGCAAGAGCGTTAAGGACGAGGCTTGAGGCAATCAAAATCACTGACAAAACGCCGCTTGGGCAATTATTCCATGAAATCAAAGAAGGTCTGCTAAGGGAAATAAAAGCGCTCGAAGCCCTCGGCACAGAAAAATTCACTGACACACAACTCTACGGCATGCCCTCAAGAGAGACGCTGCTCAATGCATACGGAATACTGAAAAAGATACCGCAGGAGCCCATTCCAACAAAGCCATACACTGCAACATACCTGAAGGCAGCGATTGAAAAGACATTATTACAGAACGGATTCACAGGATGGCGCATCAGCATAAGACCTTCTGTTGCCAAAGTTGCAGTAAGCCCGAGCAAGAGGACAATAGTAATAAGCGAAAAAGCAAGGTTCTCAGCGAATGGAATAAAGTGCATGCTCGCTCATGAAGTGGGAGTACATGTCCTAAGGTCAATGAACGGCTACAAGCAGCCATATAAAATCTTTTCAACAGATGCAATACCCGGCTATCTGAAAACAGAAGAAGGACTTGCTGCAATTCACGAGAAAAAAACAGGATGCCTCACAAACAACCGCCTACGAAAGTATGCGGGAAGAGTGATTGCAGCTTCACTTGCATTGAAAAAGGGATTCAGGGATGTTTTCAATGAACTCAGCAAGTTTTTTCCTGAGAAAGAAGCATTTGCAATGACTGTGAGAGTAAAGCGCGGATTGAAGGACACTTCCTCGGTAGGCGGGTTCATCAAGGACCACGTTTACCTTGAGGGAAAGCTTGCGCTTGAGGAATTCATTGCAAAGGGCGGAAACATAACTCCATTGTATGCAGGAAAAATCGGGCTTGAACAGATAGGACTCGTTGAAGACAATACCCTCCTGCAGCCTGTGTATCTCCCAAAATTCTGAACTTATACTACAGTCTACAAATCTTAATAAAAAATAAATGCTCAGCGATGCATTATGCGTTCACAACTGGTGTTCTTGGGCACTGCAGGAAACTTGGGAGTAGTCAGCAAACAATCAAGAACATCGGGAGGATTCATCATAAAAACTGGAGAATTACAATTGCACATAGACCCAGGACCTGGAGCACTAACAAACGCCGCACTCTGTGGCATAAATGTCAGGGCTCACACTGCAATACTTATCTCGCACGCGCATCTAAACCACTGCAACGACCTCAATGCTTTGATTAATACCATGACCCTGAACGGGCTTGACAGCCACGGAGTCCTTGTAGCGCCAGAAAGCATAATCAACGGCACAGAACACATAAAGCCAGTGTTGCACACACATTTTGCAAACCAACTTGAAAAAATAATTGTTGCGCAGCCAAACAAAAAAATAGGTATAGAAAGCATAGAAGTGCACCCCCTTGCCGCAAAACACTCAGACCTTCACTCTCTCGGATTCAAGATTTTCACACCGGAATTTGTCCTTGCATATACAGGAGACACTAATTATAACCCAGAAATTGCCAAGCAGTACGCGGGTGCAGACATCATTGTTGTAAACTGCCAGCACCCCGGAAAAACCAAGGAGTCAGGTCTTTGCACTGCAGACGTCACCAGACTGCTGAAAAAAGCAATGCCAAAACTGTGCATTCTCACACATTTTTCGCAAAGAATGTTAGATGCAAATCCATTGTATGAGGCGAGGGAAATACAGCGCCAGTCGGGAGTGCAGGTAATAGCTGCAGAAGACGGCATGACCCTAGACCCTTCATCTTATTCAGCAGAAATGAAGCAAAAAACACTTGGGTTGTTTACAAGAGGAACAGAAGACCATACCCGATAAGGCAACCAAGGGTAAGGAAAGGCATTGCGGGATAAAATTTCTTCCTCTGACCCCAGAACAAAAGGCAGAACAAAGCAATGGTCGCGCACAAGGAAATAAGTGTTGCCTGTCGCAAGCCCATTGTCTTCATCACAACACCAGCAAAAATCAGTGGAAAACCAATATCGCCACCACCAAGGATTGCAGTCCTCAGTCCGCCCTTTTTCGTGGGGGCCAAAACAATCTTTTTTGGAAAGTAAGGAAGAAGCAAACCCGCAAAGATTCCGCTTTTTGCCTGAAACTGGGCCATCCTTGCCATGTGCTTGGAGCGCCACACTGCATATATGTCATAAGCAGAAATCAACGAGAGTAAAATGATTGTGGTCAATGGAGTGAGCAACGGCACAAATATAACTGCAAGCCCGCCATAAATAAAAAGCTCCGTGACGTTATGCACGAGTACACCCGGCCTGAGGATTTTCCACGAGCCAAGGACAAGGGAAAGCAAAAACGCATAGCCCGCAGGCATAAACGCAGCAAAGGCAATATGCAGACAAAGCACAACAGCAAGCCAAAACCACAATTTCCACAACACTATTTTCTGCCACTTTATGATGAGCAGGATAAGGATAGTGCCGATTAACAAAGCAAGAACAATGTACACTACAGAAGTTAAGGGCGGCGCCTCAGGACGCTCAAGCCCAAAGCCGGCAATTGAGGGCAGCGCCTTCCACTCAACCTTTCCTGATTCAGCACTTTTCTGCACATCGATATAAGAACTGACGACAAAGAGGCCAATTACCTGCGCGAGCAAGAACAAGCCTACAAGAAGGATTGTGATAGGCCAATTGTGCTTCATGATTGCCCGGGCGACGAAAGCTTATATAAAGCCTTTGTTTTCACTAAAGTATGAAATATCTTAACTCTGTGACAATCTCTGTCTTTGCAAAACCATCTGAAGAAGATGTTCTTGCAGTCAGGCAAGGGCTTGTTGAACTCGTGCCATTGAACCTCGAGAAAGAAAAAATTGCTGTGAATGAAGAAACAGCAGAGGGGTTTAACGAACAGCAAATAAAGATACTGACAATAACCCTTACAAAGGCAAGCCACACAAATACATTCCTCAAAGCTTTGTTAAATAGGTTAACAAATGAGCAAAAAGAGCTTTTATTGAGGCAGAGGGAATCAAGGCTTGACTCAGACCTGCACTTCTTCATACGCTTTGACAAAAGCAAATGGCTTTCTGACAGGCGCCTTTTCATCACAGATTCTGGCTGGTGCTACCACGTTAAAATGAGCCTTGCAGCATTTCCAGCCACGAGAGAGGCCGCGCTTGCCCTTGTGGAGAAAGTTTTTAAAACAGAATAGTCAAAGCAAGCCATTATGGCGCTTATAATAGACCCGTGGGGGGCAGAACTGCCTGCGGAATATGAAAAAATCGTGAAACAATTCGGGCTTGAGATATTTGACCCTTCTTTGTTTCCAGAACCAAACCGGCTGATGCGACGAAACATAGTCTTTGCCGCAAGAGACCAAAAAGTGATTGCTGAATGCATTAGGAAAAAGAAGCCATACTATGCCCTTACGGGAATAATGCCAACAGCAGACAAGGTACATTTTGGCACAAAAATGGTTGTTGAACAGATGAGGTATTTCCAGGAGCACGGAGCAAAAACATATGTGCTTGTTGCAGACCTTGAAGCAGCAACAACACGCGGAGTTTCGCTTGAAACGGCAAGGAGAAGGGCTCTTGAATTTCACATTCCCGCATACATTGCACTCGGGTTGGACCCCAAGAAAACAACCTTCTATTTTCAAAGCGAGAACAAGGACGTGATGCACTTAGCATACGAGGCAGCACAAAGGATAACACTCAATGAGTTCAGGGCAGTTTATGGCACAGCAGATCCTGCAAGGATAATGGCAGCAGTCACGCAGGTCGGAGACATTCTCTTCCCACAGCTTGAGGAAAAAATGCCAGGCATAATCCCTGTTGGCATTGACCAGGACCCGCACATCAGGCTTACAAGGGATGTTGTCGAACGCTCAGGAAGGATGCACAAGCTCATTCCTCCGGCAGGAATCTACCACAAGTTCACGCCATCGCTTGACGGCACGCTGAAAATGAGCAAAAGCAAGCCAGGAAGCTGCATAGAACTGCCAGAAGACCCAAAAGAAGTGTGCAAGAAAATACAAAAGGCAGTCAGCGGCGGAAGAAAAACAGAAGAAGAGCACAGAAAGCTCGGCGCAGAGGTTGAAAAAGACATGGTATTTGAGCTCTTGAAAATGCATCTGATAGAGAACGACAACAAGCTTGAAATGATTTACCAACAATATAAGACAGGACAAATGCTTTCTGGCGAACTAAAGAAAATCGCGTGCGAGGCAATGACTGCATTCATGAACTACTTTGTTGAGCGGCTTGAAGAAGCACGCAAGATAGTCCCTGACCTTAAATTCATCAAGTTCAGCTAGTGCAGAAACATTTATATATCTTGGAGGGAATGACAGACGCATGGAAAAAAAGAGCAATCACAGGCACGGTCCCGTAAAAAAAGATATATCTGGCGAACTTCCGAAAGACGCAAGGCAATGGACCCCTCTTTCAGCAGGATTCATGGTCGCCAGCATAATAGGGTTTTTTGTTTCAGCACTTTACATCAGCAAGTTTTCAATACCAATGTCAGTTGCATTCTCAGTTGTGTTTTTTTGCATGTTCCTTGCATCAATGATTTCCATGAGACGCGCATCTCCTGATGCGCAACTTGGCGCAAGGCCAATAAGATAAAAAAAAACAGCAAGGGGGGATTAAGATGAGACTTGTTTCATTTATTGCAGTATTACTGATACTGCTTCTTGTTTCATGTGGCCCGGCAACACAGCCAGCAACACCGGCACAACAAACAGCGCTTCCTGCAGCACAGCCCGCGGCACCAGCGCAAGCGGCGCCTGAACCTCTTCCACCAGGACCAACCCCTGTTGAAACAAAGCCCACGCCAACCGCATCAAAGGAATTACAGGCGCTTTTGGCAAAGGCAGACCAGAAAATCAAGAGCTATTCATACCTTGAACTAATAATACCCACAAAACAACAGCCCGACAGGTTTTATGTGAAAGGCACAAAGGTAAAGATAAAGCTTTACGAGTACGACCCTTATGTTCCTGACAATTATTTTGACACAGTATACTTAGACACTGTGTCAAAGACTGCAATTGGAAGGTGCGAGAACAAGCGTAGATGCATTTGGCCACAAGGAGATAACACGAAAAAGACCTGGACAGAACTCGATTACAACAAGTACTTGACCAAAACCCCTTACGAGTTCGTGAAGTCAGTTCCGCCAACAGCAACAATAATCGGTCCTGAGGTCTATGACCAGCGTACAGTAACCAAAATCGAGTACGAAGAAGGCGGAAAGCTCGTCCAGATGTGGATTGATGACACATATGGAATCCCAAGAGCAGTAAGGATTGTGCCATCCTCAGGAGAGGAGCTGAACTACAAGTTCAATGACTTGCAATTCAACACCCTTACAGACAAGGACGTAACGCCGCCCACAATTTAAGTCACGATTTTTTTATTAGAATTCCAACGCTTTCTTTTTTTCCTCAACTATCTTTGGCGCTCCGCCACCATGCCAGCTGAACCTCGGGCGTATCTGCATGGGGTACATTCTTTCATTAACATCATCAACAGCAATGCAAGACCCAGCAACCCTTGGAAGCAAGGCAAGCTCCTTATCCAAACTCACCCTAAGATAGCTTTGGATTATGCTAGCCATTGCATCAGTGTCAACCTTTGCAGTAAGGCGGTGGGCAAGAACAATGTCTGACTGAGTCATTGCATCGGTGTGTATCTTGCCAGGCTGCTGAGTTGCCATAACCATTGCAATTCCCGGCTGCCGACCCTCTCTCAACAGCGTGATTAATGCATCTGTTGCAGAAGTTTTTCCCTGTGCCGGAAGGAATTCATGGGCTTCATCAATCATCAGCCAGACTATGGGCATCTCCCTTCCTCTGAGTTTTTCCTCCTCCTCTTCTTCCTGCGTTATCAAATAATGTATTGCGGAGTGAATGCTCTGGAATTCCTCATTCTTCCTTACAACCATCCTTTCCTTGAATAATTTCTCAGCAACCAAACCAATGACCAAGTGCTTTATCTTCCAGCCATTCGGCATTACTGCATAAGGGCTTAAATCAAGAATGCTTATCTGGCCGCCCTTAATTATTTCCTTGAGCGGCGTTGCCTCCTTTGAAAAAACACCCCATTGCTCAACACTCCGGAAGCGGTTGATTGCAGCATTCTTGACATGCTCTTCCTCCTTTGGGTCTGCTTCTATCGCCTCAAGGATGTCCTCAATGTCATAATCATCCATTTCCTTTTGTAGCGTAAGGATTATCCTTGCTATGAATACTGCGAGCGGCTCGTTAGGGTTTATGTCAAAAGTCAGGTTCCAGTCCTCTGGCGTGAGCTCATAAGGCCTGATTGAGAAAGGCACGTCTGTCGGAATGCCTTCTGACTTGTATTTCTTGAAAAAGCCCGTTGGAGTAAAAATCTTGACAGGGATTCCCTTGCCTTCCATCCCCCACTGCTGAAGCAAATGCTCGTCCTTGTGATTGGGATACTTCATTGTCCAATAAATACCCATGGTGTCAAGAAGGACAACAGCAAGCCTTGAGCGGTATTCTTCAGGCAGGGTCGCAATCCCTTCTGCAATAACACCAAGGCAATATGATTTTCCAGAACCCCTCTTTCCGCATACAAACACAACATGCGCCTTGTTAAGATCAAGATAGACATTCTGCGCCAAGGCAGTAGTCTGGCCCATCTGCACGTAATGCTTTCCGAGCAGCAAGGTTCCAAGGATTCCGAACTTTTCCTTCTCCTTTTCCTCCCTTCCAAGAACTATTTCGTATGCCATCCTCTTTTCAACAAGAAATGTGCTTAATGGATATAAAAAGGTTTATGCCGTTCTTTTGTCTTTGTTAGTCTCATAATCACAACAAGCTTGACTGCCGCTTCAAGAAAATCCTTTGCACAAATCACCCTGTCGTGATAAGATTCCTTAAGTCTTGAAGTTTCCTCTAAGCAAGCATTTTCTTGGTTTTCAACAAGTATTCCCACAACATTTTTTGAAGCTTTTAGTGCTGACTCGATACAACCAGTCCTGCCACTACCCTTAAATGTTTTCCAACATTTCGCCCCTTCACAATTCAGCAGCAGTGACCACGTTTACAGCAGTACCGTTAACCTTGCTGTCCATTGCAACAACATGCTTGACGCCTGCCCTTTCTGCTATGTCTGTGATTTCCTTGTCAGCAGAGCCGTCAAACACAATGGCGTAGACGCCTGAATTAAGGGTCTTGAGAGTGCTTCCAAGCTCTGTGAAAGGCACCTTGCCCAGCACGTTCATCTTGTTATCAAGCAGGTAAGCACCACGAGTGCCTATGAGGTTTTCAAGCATACTCCCAAAACGCTTTTTCTCCTCTGCATTCAGCACCCTGCCGCTCATTACAGGAGCAACAGGAACAGGCCTGCGCATTTCAGCTTCGGCAGGTGCAGACCTTACCAAGGGCTGCAGGCGCTGTGGTTGCATCACGCGCACAGGCGCTGCCTGCATCCTTGCCGGCGTTTCCCTGATTAACGGCCTCCTGATTGCCTGCGAAGTATCATTCGCAGCCAATTCAAGCTTTGCCTGCTCAATCGTTATTCTGCTTCTC
>JAWAAW010000005.1:29149-54755 GCA_038884975.1 Candidatus Woesearchaeota archaeon | reverse complement strand
GTGCAAGATGTTGCATAATCCTCGCGATTATGCAGTGTCGCAACGAAGGTGTTAAGCACGCCACCTGGGAATTACGGTCGCAAGGCTGAAACTTAAAGGAATTGGCGGGGGAGCACCACAAGGGGTGCGGCGTGCGGTTTAATTGAATTCAACGCCGGAAATCTCACCAGGGGCGACGGCAGGATGAAGGACAGTCTAACGGGCTTTCCAGACGAGCCGAGAGGTGCTGCATGGCCGGCGTCAGCTCGTGCCGTGAGGTGTCCTGTCAAGTCAGGCAACGAGCGAGACCTGCATTCTTATTTGCCACCGTGTCCGCAAGGACGAGCGAGCACAATAAGAAGACTGCTTCGGAAACGGAGAGGAAGGTGCAGGCTACGCCAGGTCTGTACGGCCCGAATCTCCTGGGCAACACGCGCGCAACAATGGTCGGGACAATGGGATGCAACGCCGAAAGGCGAAGCGAAACCTCGAAACCCGATCCTAGTTCAGACTGAGGGTTGCAACTCACCCTCACGACGTCGGAATCCCTAGTAATCAGACGTTAGCATCGTCCGGTGAATATGTCCCTGCTCCTTGCACACACCGCCCGTCAAACCAACCGAGCAGGCTTCAGATGAGCCGCATTGAGTAAATGCGCCGAATCTGAGGTCAGTGAGGTGGGTTAAGTCGTCACAAGGTATCCGTAGGGGAACCTGCGGATGGATCACCTCCTTATTCGTTTTTAGGACGGAGTCTTTTGCTGCAGAACAGCAATGAAACATCCGCACGGCCAGCCAAAAACGAGCCGTGCGAGTTTTGGCGCTGCCTGCGGATGGATCACCTCCTTATTCGTTTACTCACGTATTCGTACACGCGTTAACACGGCCAAGGGATTGCTGCCCTCCTTTTTTCATTTTCACGGATCCGCTGAGTCGGGTCCTTGAAGAGTGCAAGACTTCCGGGCCCGTAGCTCAACGGTAGAGCACCTGCCTTGCAGGAACAAAACGTTTCCAAGAGCGCGGGAGGCTTCGGGTTCAAATCCCGACGGGTCCATTTAATTCATTTACGAACGCAAATCGCAATTCCAACAATTGCGGTTGAAGGGCAATCAGGCTGTAGGAGCGCATAACGCAAGGCGTAAGACGCACAACGCATAAAAAGCGCCCCGGCGTCAAGCACAAGGCGTCCTGCGCGCCCAATTAACCACACCTACTACATGCTAATGACGGCCGTGCAAAGATTGAGATCATATCTGGTCTATACTACCCTAGCAGGCGGAAGACTTGGTTCGAGACGCCGACGAAGGACGCGGCTAACTGCGAAATGTTCCGGCGACGTGTACGCAACGGTTGAACCGGAAATTTCCGAATAGGACTTCCTCTTGAGCACGAAAGTGCGGGGAACTCGGGGAATTGAAACGTCTTAGTACCCGAAGGAAAAGAAACCAATTGGGATGCGCCTAGTAAGAGCGACTGAAAAGCGCAAAGGGCAAACCGAACATGGCGCTGAAAAGCGTTATGAATGTGGTGTTTGGACCCGTGCCAATATCTCGCTGGGAAACGCAAAGTTGCCTGGAATGGCGCGCGATACAGGGTGACAGCCCCGTAGCGGCACCTCAGCAGGTTACGAGCACGGAGTTCCAGAGTACCGTTCCTCGGAAATGGAGCGGGAATACGGGGGGCATCAACCTCCAACCCTAAATACGTCTCGAGTCCGATAGCACACAAGTACCGTGAGGGAACGTTGAAAAGAACCCCTGACCGGGAGTTCAAAGAGCCTGAAACCTGTTAGGTATGGATCGCTAGGGCATCACGGTGTTCTAGCGTTCGTTTAGAATAACGAGCCGGGGAGTGCATCTCAGTGGCGAGGCTAACCTTCAACAGGGAAGCCAAAGCGAAAGCAACAAGCCCGCAGGCAACGAGGGGCGGGGTGCTAATCCGCCTGGAGTCACTGGGATTCAACCCGAAACCACTCGATCTAATCCTGAGGAAGGTGAAGTGCGGGTAAAACCGTGCGGAGGCCTGAAGAGGTTCTATGGGCAAGTGTTCTTCTCACTTGGGATTAGGGGTGAAAAGCCAATCGAGAGTGGTGATAGCTGGTTCCTATCGAAGTAGGCGTCAGTCTAGCCTGGAGCGAGCTGACAGGTGCTGTAAAGCGACGGATTGGGGGTTAAGGCATCGAAAGGTGTCGACCCCTTGTCCAACTCAGAAAGTGCCTGTAGCATAGACCTCCAGAGACGGGGTGTCGGCGTAAGGTTGACATCCGAGAGGGGAACAACCCTGACATTGGTTAAGGTCCCAAAAGACGCGTTAAGTGTGAACGGGAAAGAGGGTATCTGCGTCCAGAGACAGCGGGGAGGTTGGCTTAGAAGCAGCCTTCCTTTAAAAAGTGCGTAACAGCTTACCCGTCAAGGACGCGGGTCCCTAAAATGGACGGGGCTAAATGCGTTACCGATACCAATGACGTCCCAAAAGGACGGAGTAGATAGGCGTACTGCGTGGGCAGAAGCCTCTCCGTGAGGAGGGGTGGACCGCGTAGTAATGAAAATCCCGGCAGTAGTAGGATCGTAGTAGTGTGAGAATCACTACCACCGAAAGGGCAAGGGTTCCTTGGCACTGTCGATCAGCCAAGGGTCAGTTGGTCCTAACAAAGCTCCTAACTGGAGCCGATGTGGAAAGGGAAACCGGTTAATATTCCGGTACTGCGCATGTATGCGTGGCAACACAAGCCTTGTGCCAGACGCTTTTGGCTAGATAGGCGCAGACCGTCGTCTGCGTTAACCAGGATACGCCGCGGGAGTATCATCATGATGAGAACGCGGGGAAACCTGGGAACAGCATTCCTTTGGAGTGTCCTGTCAATGCCTGGAGCCCGTGAAAATGGCACAGGGAAAAATCGTGCGCATCCATACCCAGAACCAGCACTGGTGCCCCTAGGTGAGAAGCCTAAGGTGTGAAGGACGAACCTAGACAAGGGAACTCGGCATATTGGCCCCGTAACTTCGGTTAAAGGGGTCCCTGCTCCTGTGCGCACATGCGTGGCGGGAGCAGGGCGCAGTGACTCGGGGGACCCGACTGTTTAACAAAAACACAACTGGTTGCAAAGCCATAAGGCCTAGTACAACCGGTGACGTCTGCCCAGTGTCGGTATCCAAACCCCGTTTTCAAGCGGGCTAAGGACCGATTAACGGCGGGAGTAACTATAACTCTCTTAAGGTAGCGTAATGCCTTGTCGTTTGATTGGCGACGTGCATGAAGGGCGTAACGAGGTCCCCACTGTCCCTGTCTGGGAGCCTCCGAATAAATCCTTCTGGTGCAGAGACCAGAGATCTCCAGTGGGAAGCGAAGACCCCGTGAAACTTTACTGTAGCTTGTCGCTGCGGCGTGAGTTGCGTTGTATAGGGTATGTGGGAGCTGCTTGAGCCCAGTGTCGTCAGGCGCTGGGTGAGGCGACGATGTAACACCACACTCCGCGACTTGCGTCGCTTACCTCTCGCAAGAGAGGGACACCGGCTGGCGGACAGTTCGGCTGGGGTGGCACGCCGTTGAAAGGATATCAATGGCGACCAAAGGTCTGCTCAACCCGGTCAGAAATCGGGTGTAGAGTTTAAGGGCAAAAGCAGGCCTGACGGAATACTTAATAAGATCGTATTCCGAGACGAAAGTCTGGCCTAGCGAACCTCAATGCCTTCTTGATGAGGGCTTGGGATGACCGAAAAGTTACTCCGGGGGTAACAGAGTCGTCGCGCCTGAGAGTTCACATCGACGGCGCGGTTTGCTACATCGACGTCGGCTCTTCCTATCCTGGGCGTGCAGAAGCGTCCAAGGGTGCGGGAGTTCACCGTTTAAAAGGGATCGTTAGCTGGGTTCACAACGCTGTGAGGCAGTTGGTTTGATATCTACTGGAGATGCGAGATGTCTGAGGGGAAGGAAGCTCTAGTACGAGAGGAACGAGCTTTCGGCGCCACTGGTGTACCGGTTATCCGATAGGGTATCACGCCGGGCAGCTACGCGCTGAGGGATAAGTTCTGAAAGCATCTAAGAATGAAACCCTCCTCGAAACGAGACATCATAGGACACGGAAAAAACATCCGTTTGATGGAAGCGGGGTGTACGCGCGAAGGTAACGACGCGCTCAGCCTGCGCTCCCCAACGTCCATCCTTAGATTAGACGTGGTCTCATCTTTGCACGGCTATCATTTTTCCCTTTTTTTTCTCCTAATTCATTAAACTTGCTAATCCGGACACCCCGTAATTCTTCCGCAAAAAGAACAGTTTTCAGAAATTCTTCCGGCTTAAATGCAAAGGCGTTCGGTCAAACCGCAATCGTCCCGAGATTTTCACCAAAATGCACTTTAAGAATATTGTCTTTTTTTGCAAGTATGCTTTGTGGCAAGCTCGATCACAAGAAACTTGAGATATATGAGCTTGCCCATCAGTTCGTACTGTACACTTATGATGCGTGTGCAAATTTCCCCCACGACGAATCAAATAATCTTGCTTCTCAAATAAAGCGGGCAGCAGTAAGCCTCCCGCTTAACATAGCTGAAGCAACAGGTTGTATGAGCTTTCGCATATGCCTTAATTTCTTGAGTTTCAGTTTTCGCTCGTGCAAGGAGCTTGAGGCGGCTTTGCGATTATGCAGGGACCTGAAATACTTAAACGACCCTCAGTACCTTGACGCTATTGAACGTCTTGATGTGCTGATGAGGAAGCTTTTCAGGTATATGGAATACATTAGCGCTCAGGCTGACAAGCGCAGCGGCTACTGCCAGCAGCAGGCGATGAACACAGAATTTATCAAGAAAAGTTCAGGGATGTGACGATTATTCGTACCTTAACGCATCAATAGGCTTAGCTTTAAGGCCCTTGTTATTGCATCAAGCCTGATTAAACCGAGGTCCTGCAAAAGCAGCCCGAGAACAAACCCCATCAATCTGCCAATGATAGTGCTCTTATTCATTTTTGCCTGAAGCGAAGAAGCTCCTCTTCAAGCATTGCGCCGATAAAAGCACCTATTATGCCGCAGGACGAGGCAATAAAAAGCATTACCACGAATGAAACCGCAAGCATGTGCGCGCCTTCTGGCGACAGGGAAGCCATTCCTGTTGTCCACGGGCCGTATGCCTGGAGTGCGAGCCCTGTGAGAAAGCCGATAATGGCACCGATTAACAGCCCTTTGCGCATGGGGAACTTGTGGTAGTGGGACATAATAATGTATCTGCTGAATGGGTTCTGGTGAAAGCCTCATAAAAAAATAATCAGGCCTTTTCTTCAGAGCCACTTTTCTCGCAAACTAATAAATAACAGTTCTTCATTCCCTCGCTCCATGGTCGCAAGCGAGAAAGCACTTGAAGTCCTGCAGGCGCTTCGGAAGAGTTATCCTAATGCCAAATATTATCTTAACTTTAGGACTCCACTTGACTTGCTCGTTGCTGCAATACTCTCCGCGCAGGTCAGGGATGAAGTTGTGAATGCGGCAACAGCCGAACTTTTCAAGCACTACAAGAAAGCAGAGGATTACGCAAATGCGTCTGTCAATGACCTTTTGAAATATGTCGGCAAGGTAACTTTTGCAGGCAACAAGGCAAAAAATATCATTGCGGCATGCAAAATACTTGTTGAGAAACACAAAGGGCAGGTGCCAAGAACAATTGAGGAACTCACACAACTGCCCGGCATTGGAAGAAAGACAGCAATAGTGATACTGACAAATGCATTTGGGATTGTACAAGGGGTGGTTGTTGACACGCACGTTATCAGGATTGCCTACCGCCTTGGATGGACTAAACAAAAAAAACCTGAAAAAATAGAGGAAGACCTAAACAAGTTAATCCCTGAAAAGTACTGGAAGGAAGTCCAGTGGCTCCTCAAAGCTCACGGAAGGGCAGTCTGCCAGGCACCAATACCTCACTGCTCAAAATGCCCCATTTCCGGCTTGTGCCCAAAGACTGGCGTGACAAGGAAATTCTAAGGATTTTCTTTTACTTTGTAAAATTCTGGTTTGTAATGCGCAAATGCCTTAAAAACAAGGTGTGTTTTTAAATTGTCTGCCCTGATGTGAACGTGCTTAAGCCTGTTTTCAATCCCGACTAACTCAGGCATCAAAAGCAATTCCTGGGGAGGCATGCCAAGCTCAAGCCCAAGTATTACGCCAACAGGCGGATTCTGAAGGTGCTGCAATGCAACATTGTAGTTGCCGTACAGCCTTACTGACTTCAGCCATTCCTCTTCTGACGGCATCTTGTCGGTTCTTATCCTGATATCAACAGGATGTCTTATGCTTGCAACACGCATTGCAAGATCAGAAAGAGTATCGTTGGGGTGCAAGTACGTTTCAACATAAGTGTCAAAACGGTTTTTCTCATCAGGGTCCTGGCTTTGCTGAAGCCTGCGAAGCCTTCTCAATTCATACATCCACGGACAAAGTATTACGCCCTTCTCTGCAAGGGCAAGCGCTGTTTCAATCGAGGCAGGATAATAAAAGAGAGTCATGCTGCTGCCACCACGAATAGGCTCTGAGCCCATCCAAGAGGGGTGTTCTCATTGTGCTCGGATGAGTTTGCGAAATAAAGCTCAGGAAGCTCGCCCTGTTCGTTCATAGCTGCCTTGGTTTTGTCGAGGAAAAGCTTGTGCTTGTCCATAATTCCAAGCTGTTTGTAAATTATTGCAAGCCAGGCAAGTCCCATAGTCCATTCTGCCTCGCCATTCTTATTGTAATACTTGTCACCCACATAACGGATGACTCCTTTTTCCCTGAGCAACTTTTCCTCAACGTTTTTGAGGATTGCATTGCGCTGCTTTTCATCGACGATATCGTAAGGGTAAATCAGTGAAAGCAGTGCAAGGTCGGTTTCCTTAGCGACTGATTCGCGAGGCAGGAGGGCGTTCAAGGCATCTTTTCCCTTCTGTATCAGTTCGTCTGGGACTTCAACAATTCCTTTTACTGCCTGAAGTCCTGCAACACAAGCTCCTATGCTTGATGCGTGGACTTCCTCATTTTCCTCCCACATGCCGTTGTCAGCGTCGTGCCAGTACTCAATAGCTGCAAGATATTCGACAAGCTTTTGCACTATGCGCTTGTCATCGTCGGAGAGCTGTAATATTCCCTTTTTCACCAGTTCGCCAATCTTGAACAGAATTGCTCCAATTGCGTCGTTCTGCTTATTGCCCCATTCTTCCTTGATTTCGTCGCCTGTTACAGGGTCATAACGGGCGTGAATGTAACGATAAGCAACCTTCGGGTGGGGCTCTTTAATCATCCAGTCAATCTTGTACTCGTGTTTTTTGAGAACTTCAAGAAGTGCTTTGTAAGTTTTGACAACAGCATCATAATTGCCGATAGCTTCCAGTCCGAGGGCTGCATAAACATTGTCCCTGAGCCATGCACGACTATAGCCAGTCTTGACCGTCTGGGCTGCGGCTGCAAAAAGCCCTGAAGGATACCGCAATTGCTGCAAAAGCATAATACTATGAGCTATCATTTTAGCACCCCCGAATATAATAAAACATGATTTCAGGATATATAAATCTTTCTATTTTGTAGTCACTTAATGGTAGTTACTAATAAGCTGTTTTTCTTCGTTAATAAGGTCTATAAAGCACGTTTTTTCAATCCCAGTCTTTGGCTATAGTGTGGGCGAAATACTCATTGTTAACAACAAGTTCGTGTATTTGACGAACCTTATGTATTCCTAGAACATTTGCAAGCCAAGAATCTCCCTTTTTAAAGAACAACTGGGCTGCATAATTTATCCCAACAAAGGCAGCATATTCTGCCCCATCATCCAAAGATGCGCCTTCCACAGCACGCCTGCAAACCTCTGCCTGCTTGTTTGCAGAATGAGCATTATGCTTGTGCCTAAGGCAAACAAGCCCTGAATAAGTCATTGCCAAGTGCGACCAGAATTTATACCTTGCAAACTCATTGTCAGAAAACCTCTCGCGGTAAAACCCACCAGTACGAATAAGTGGTCTCAAATCCTCATTCTGGTGATAAAGCATAACAAGCCCTGCTGAAATACCATATTTGAATGTCTTTCTCTCCCCAGTGCACTCAGAATATGACATTGGAAGCAGGAGCTCCTTACCATCATATTGTGGCACGTCTATTTTTGCAAAACGAATAGAAGGGCTTGGTTTGCAGGCGGTTTCTACTTTTTTTGCAAGAAAAATTATTGTGTCCTTTGTGGCGCGCTGAATCCTTTCTTCTAATCGCTGTGCCATAAGCCCTCACTCACAAAACCAGCAAAGCACGATGTCTTTATAAAGCTTCAGAAACACGTGCAAAGCATGACAGAATACTGCTTAGGCATAGAAAGCACAGCACACACGTTTGGAATAGGCATTGTCAGCTTTGAAGGCAAAATACTGGCAAATACCAAAAGCACTTTCACGACTGAAAAGGGAGGCATGATTCCAAACGAGGTCGCAAGGCACCACCAACAGGTAAAGGACAAAGTATTGGCCGACGCATTAGCAAAGGCAAGAATAAAGCTTGAGGAAGTCTCACTAATTGCATATTCACGAGGTCCTGGACTAACCCCTGCAATTCTTGGTGTTGGACAAAAAATGGCTGTCGAGCTCGCAAAAAAGCTCAAAGTTCCTCTCATCGGAGTAAACCACTCTGTAGCCCACCTGAGCATTGGCAACCTGATAACAGGAGCAAAAGACCCCGTTTACCTCTACGTTTCAGGACCCAACACACAAGTCATTGCTCTAGCCGGCGGAAAGTACAGGATTTTCGGCGAAACACTGGACATAGGGCTGGGAAACCTGCTTGACAAATTCGCAAGGGACGCAGGGCTTGGGTTTCCCGGCGGGCCAAAAATAGAAGAGCTGGCAAAAGTAGGAAAATACATCGAACTCCCTTATGCAGTCAAGGGAATGGATGTGAGTTTCTCAGGAATCTTGACAAAGGCAGAGCATCTTCTCAAGAAAGGAACCTCTGTAAATGACCTCTGTTTCTCATTGCAAGAAACCTGTTTTGCAATGCTCACAGAAGTGGCAGAAAGAGCAATAGCACACACAGGCAAAAAAGAATTGTTGCTCATTGGCGGGGTGGCAGCAAACAAGCGCCTGAAAGAAATGCTTGACAAAATGTGCAGTGCAAGAGGAGCCAAATTTTATGCGGTTCCCCTTGAGTATTCAGGAGACCAGGGCGCAATGATTGCCTGGCAGGGAATCCTACAACAGAAAGAAGCTGTTGCTCCTGAAAAGGCAGACATTACACCGCACGAAAGGATTGATGAAATAAAAGTTAATTGGGAATAGACAGGTTTGCCTAACAAAAAACAAAAGAAAAAATAGTCTTACCACCAACCCCATTTCTTCTTGGCTGGCTTCTTCTTTATTTTCCTTGCAGGCTTTGCTTTTGCCTTCCTGGCTTTTGGAGCTTTCCGTGCCTTTTTCACCCTTGCTTTTTTGGCAGGCTTTGCCTTCTTTTTCGCAGGCGCTGCGCGAGCTCCTGCGGCCGCAGGCTTTTCCACAGGGGTAAACGGCTCAAAAACCAAGCCGCAGTCCTTGCAAATAACCTGGTCACGCATCGTGCTGTGCACAATGTTTTCTGAAGCGCAGTCAGGGCATTCATTTATGCTCTGCAAATGGTCATCTTCGTTCCCCATAAGGCGGCGGGCAGACCAGCGACTATAAAAAGATTATGGAATTATGGCGCATTACCGCTTGCGGATTTTGCCTGCAAGAGCTTCCTCAAGCACTTCAGAAATAGTTTCCACAGGAATTACTTTGATCTTTTCAAGGCGCTTCTTCTCAACAACAATGTCCTGCAAGTTGCTCTTGGGCACAATAACGCGCTTCAATCCTGCCTCAATTGCCGCATCAACCTTGGCACTGACTCCGCCGATCGGCAGGACTTCGCCCCTGACTGACAATGAACCAGTCATTGCGGTATCCTGCCTGACAGGAACCCTTGTAAGTGCAGAGATTATTGACGTGGCGACAGCAATACTTGCACTGTCACCCTCAACACCCTCATAAGTCTGCAAGAACTGCACGTGAATGTCATAATTCTTTATGTCTTTTCCAAAGCGCCTCTTTATGATTGCAGAAACATTCTTTACTGCTTCTTTTGCTATCTCGCCAAGCTTTCCTGTTGCAACTATCTCCTTTTCCTTGCCACCCGGCGTCACCTCTGACTCTATCGGCAAGATAATCCCCGAGTAAGAGCCGCCTCCACCAATGACCGCAAGACCATTAACCCTTCCAACCTGCTTTCCTTCTGTAACGATAACATCATATTCCTTCTTGCGTTCAATAAACTTGTCCGCAATCTGCTGCTCAAGGGTCCTTGCTATCTTCTTCGCTTCCTTAACGTGTTCCACATCAACAAACTTGGCTTTTTGCTCAAGCGCAAGGTCTCCAGCAGCCCTGATAAGCCCGCCAAGCTCCCTGAAACGCAACGTGAGGGAATTCTTCCTGTTGGCCATCTTTCTTGCTTCTTCAATAATCACGTCAACAGCGGCTCTTGTGAAGTGCGGTATTTTCTTGTCCTTGACAACCTCTTGTGCCACAAAACGCGCAATCTTGAGCCGGTTCTCAGGAGTGTCAGGCATTGTGTCCTTCATGAAAACCTCATAGCCATATCCCCGTATCCTTGAACGAAGCGCAGGATGCATATTGCTTATTGTTTCAACATTTCCTGCCGCAACAAGAATGAAGTTGCACGGCACTGGCTCTGTCCGCACCATTGCGCCAGAGCTCCTTTCGGACTGCCCTGTTATTGAGTACTTGCCTTCTTGCAGGGCAGTCAGTAATTCCTGCTGTGTTGCAGGCTGCAGAGTGGCTATCTCGTCAACAAACAACACACCCATGTTTGCTTTGTGAATCATGCCTGCAACAACACGCTCATGAGCAGGAGTGCCAAGCCCGCCCGACTGCAAGGGGTCGTGAAGCACATCACCAAGCAATGCACCCGCGTGCGCTCCTGTCGCATCCCAGAAAGGCGCTGTCTTCCTGCCAAAATTATCAACAATAATTTTCGGGATTTCAATCCTCTGCTGCGGGTTTATGCGCCTACCAAGACTCACGATAAGCGCAATACCAAGCACAAAAACCATGCCAGTGATCATTGAGGCAGCATAAACAACAGGATTGTCAAAAGGAAACATCTTTCTTGCATAAAGATAATAAGGAATGAGCGAGATAACAACAGCAAGCACAAGAAGAAACCAATTCATGCCACCCAAAGCCCCAATCGAATGCATCCTGCTTCTCGCAACAATATCCCTTCCCTTACCAGCAGGAACAACCCTTATCAACGGCTGGTTCTCGTCATTTGGGTTTGGCAAAGCAAGAATGTCAACAAGCTTCTCCTTAGGCAACAGTTCTGCAAGAGCCAACCCAAGCATGGACTTGCCAGTGCCAGGCTCGCCGATAAGCAACACATGCCTCCTTTGCAAGGCAGCCTTCCTGATAACCTCTACAGCACCCTCCTGCCCAATTACCTGGTCTACAATGCTTTCAGGGACTTTCAGGTCTGCAGTGGTCTTATACTCCCAAGAATTTTTCACCATTAAGATCTTCAATCTGTTCATGATTTATAAAGGTTTACACCCGGATATTTAACTCCTTTATAGTGGTGAAAATAGAAAGGTTTATATACTGCTAAAAATAAGAAAAAAAAGATGGCGTATGCAACTCGAAGACAGAATAAATAGGGAATATTACAGCCAAGACCAGGCAGCATACAAGTTAACCTCAGTAGTAATTCTCAGCATGAACAGAGAGGAAGATCTAAAAAAAACATAGAAAGTCTTTACAAATACACAAAACTGCCTTTTGAGGTCGTCATTTTTGACAACGGCTCAACACAAGAAAACGTAATAAAGTACTTACGAAGCATTAACGGAAAAACAAAAAAAGACGGCAATGGCAGAATTAAGGTCATCTTCAATAACACAAACATTGGTTGCAGTGCAGGACGCAATGAGGCGCTGAAGTACGTCTCCCGATCTGCAAAATATATTGCAACAATAGATAATGATATTACGTACACTAACAGATGGCTTGAGGAACTAATCAAGGCTGTTGAGAAAAATCCACAAATTGGTGCTGCTTGCGCAAAAGTCGTGCTTCCAGAAGGTGACATCCAGCTCATGGGTGGAAGAATCCAAACAAGCAACAATTATTTTGCATCCTTCAAACAGATCAACGAGGGCAAGCGATGGAACGACCCCACCACAAATAATGCAGAAGAATGTGACTGGCTGCCTGGCGGGGCAATGCTCATTAAAAAGAACGTTGCAGACGAAGTAGAGCACGCAAAAGGATACCTGAACGGCTTTGAAGACTATGACTACTCGTTGCAGATCCACAAAAAAGGATACAAACTGGTCAATGCACCTGCAAGTATTCTAATTCATCACCACATCGCACGTAACAAACAAAAACAAGGGCGTGAAAAAGAATACCTCAAATACCGCTGGAACCACAAACTAATGTTTGAGTCAATGCTGTTTTTCCTCGAACGAAATGGACTAAATCTTGTCAAAGACAGCGTTTTTTACGGCCGCGACTGGGAGGGTCCCAAAGATTTCCTCGACCAGTATCCTGAAGAACAGGCACGCATGCTAAAACCATACGAGAAATACACCGACACAGAACTTAAGGAACATTTTGATAGACTGCTTGCTACTAGAAGACAGCGCGAAAAGGCATCGCCCCTCGAGCAACTATTCTATTATCACCACAATATATTTACAAAAGCATTTGAGCAATACAACCTTACCAACCTCGCACGACATTTGGAATGGATGTTCAAAACAGAAAGCCTCAGCGATTTAGAGAGATTATTTGTGAGAGAACTCCTCGCTCACGGAAAGGTAAAGGACCTAAAAACAGCCGAAGAACTGGCACGCACACTCGCAAGAAAGTACACCATAATCCAAAAACTGAATGCGGTGGATATCAAAATAATCCTCAAAGAGCTGCAAGTCTAGTTATTCAAGCGGCGAAGGACCATACGGTCCCGGAGGCACAGGCGGAAGGGGCTTTTGCGGCTCTTCAGCCTTTATCTCCGGCTCTGCCTTCTTCGAGGTGACGAAACCAACAATTACTCCTGCAACAAGAGCCGCAACAAGCAAAGGCACAATAACGCGATACGCGATGTCTTCGGGGATTATTCCTGCCATCACGAGCGCCTCAAGAAAAACAAAAAGAATCAGAGCAAGACCAATGAATTTCACTGCACCGCTCATGCGCACTTTGCCTCCAATAAATGACAAAATCATACCAAGAAAGACAAAAGCAACAAGCAATATCACAACATAGCGCGTGAACAACGTGATGGCCTTCAAGGTCTTGAACATTATCAGCGTAAAAAAGCCGATAACAAAAGCAACCATCGCATTATAATTTGACTTGGGGTTGCCTTTTGAGTCAATGCCAAGCACCTTGCTCTTCTGCAACACGGCAAAAACAACAGTGAAGACAATAATGAATGGCAGGACAACCTCTGTAAAGCCAATCTGCTCAAGAACCATAAGGAAATCTTTAACTGCCATAAAAAAAGACAAGCAATCATTCGGGTATAAAAATACTACTAAAAGAGACACAAGTATTCCTCAATAAATTATTCCGCCTTCCTTATCAAATCTGCTTCGCCTACAAAGCTTTCTTCAGTTTGCTTCTCAAATGGCTTGCAGATGTCAAAAAAATCACACTGACCGGTTGACCACTTGCACAACCTGCCGGGTTTTCTCGGGTAATCATTGATGTTTGTTGTTTTTGTCAGGTTGTGAATCAGAGAAATCTCCTTCCTTGCGAGCTCAAGAAGAGACTCATCAACATCAATGAATTTCGGCCTGTCCTTGAGGAAATAAATTCCTGCCTTGTCAGGAAGCCTGCCGTGTTTTTCATTATAAAGCAAGGTGTAAATTGCCAATTGCAACCGGTATTCCTCCTCATTGCTATGACTGCTTGTCTTGTAGTCCATAATCCTTACTTGTCCGTCATAGTTCTCAATGGCATCAATTATGCCCTTTGCCTGCAACGCATCACTCTTGATTAGTTCCTCGCGAATGGGCGTCAGCTTTGCAAAACGTTCTGGAAAAGAACCCTCTATCGTGTAAACCTTCCTGACAAAATGATTTAGCCAGTTCAAAAGCATCAGCAAGGTGTCCTCAAAATAAAACTGCCTCTGCGCAGGCGTTAGTCCCAATGCCTTTAGCTTTGCATCTGCATTGTTCCACTCTTTCAAAAGCAAATCCTGCATTATCTCCATAAGCCCAAGCTCAAAAGAATCAAGGGTGAGCCGCGAAACATCCTGATCAAAGAAATTCTCAAGGACAGAATGAGCAATGTTTCCCCTCACTTGGTGAATATTTGGCTTTGTCTCAAGCTGCTCAATATACTGATAATAATACTTTCTCGGGCACTGCTTGTAGCTGCTTATTGAGCTTGGACTCTCCACACGAGGCATTCACAAAAGACTCAAACAGGGATTTATATGCTTTGTGCAAGAGTGTCCAGTGCAGTCAGCTAATTGACGTTAGGTTTTCAATTGCTTCTTCCATCTGCGGTGAAAGACCATAATTAAGCCAAAGGAATCTTCCAATAAGCAAGATAAGGATAACAACAAGCGAAACCGCAACAACCTTCCTGATTATTGACCTAATCCTTTGCCTGCGCTCGTAAAACGCATCCTCCCTTGTCCTCACCCTAAACAGCCTGACAGGATACTTCAGCCCCCTCAGCTGTTGCCAGCCAAGGCTTACGAAAGGTATCTCGTTCTTGTTCATTGCAGAAAACACTGCATCAGAAAAAACAACCTGGCCAGGCTTGGCGATGGACTCAATCCTTGAAGCAGTATTGACAGCATCACCAAAAACATCATTGTCACGCTTCAAAACCTCACCTGAATGAATTGCAACACGAATCCTTAACGGGTTGCGCAACCTATTCGTGATATTATAACGCCTGAAGGCATGCTGCAACGCAATGCCGCACAGCACTGCATCAGTGGGAGACCTGAACGTGACAAGCAAGGCATCGCCAATCTTCTTTACAAGGGTTCCGCCATATCTCGCAATCACAGGCATTGGTATGCTTTCAAAAGCATTCAGAAGCTGGTCTATGTGCTCCCTTGTGAGGCTTGTGGTTGTCTTGGTGTATTCAACAAGGTCAACAAACATTACCGTAAGGGTTTCAGAAACAATCCTTCTCCTTGATTGCTGAAGATTCTGCATATCATCAACCTTTGCTGACTGTCTTATAAATATTGGCTTCTGCCTATACAAAAAAGGCAAAACCCCTATATAAATGTTTTGTTTTTTGCCACTTTAGAGTGGCTACATATCCTTGTAGGTTCTTCTGATCCAGCCGAAAATACGTCTAATAACGCATATAAAGAAAAAGGTCTTTGAAAAAGACGTTACGACTAACCTGATATTTTCGGAAACCCTGCGAAAAATCCGGAAACTTTCCAGCAATTAGCGTGAGCGCTGAAAAATGATAACTGCATTCATTCTTGGCATTGCATTTGGCACAATCGCAGGACTGGTGCCAGGAATCCACATAAACCTGATTTCATCAGCAATACTGGCAGGAAGCACTTATTTGCTTGGCTTTTTTTCTGCGACCGAGCTCGGGGTATTCATTGTAGCAATGGGAATAACTCACGCGTTTGTGGAAACAGTTCCGTCAATATTCCTCGGAGCCCCTGATGACAGCACTGCCCTGATAATGCTTCCAGGCCACAAGATGCTTCACGAAGGACTTGGCTATGACGCAGTAAGGTTTGCCACAATCGGCGCACTCGGATGCCTATTGTCAACACTTGCGTTGTTTCCTGTCCTCCTCATTGTTTTCCCGCCAATTTTCAGGAGTCTCAAGCGATTCATCGGCTGGCTTCTTCTTGCCCTTATCGTCGTATTAATCCTGAAAGAAAAGCGCAACTGGTGGAAAGCATTAATCGTGTTCTCATTAACAGGCCTGCTCGGCTTTATCGTTCTGAAAAAAACAACCCTTGAGCAACCACTCTTGCCATTGTTGTCAGGCCTTTTTGGCGCGAGCTCCCTTGCATTGTCATTATTTGAGCGCACAAAAATACCAGTCCAGATAGGCAGGTTTGCACTGCTTGACAAAAAAGAAGGCATAAAAGGAATCATTGGCGGTCTTATCGGCGGAACACTCGTAACGCTGTTTCCAGGGCTTGGACCAGGACATGCAGGAACATTAGCCACGATCATATTCAGGTCAACGGGCAGGGGATACCTCGTGCTCATCGGCGGGCTACACACAGCAGACTTTTTGGCATCAATAACAACACTCGTGGCCATCGGCAAGGCAAGAAACGGAGCAATAGCAACCCTTGAACAACTGATGAAAGTGACTGCCAATGACCTCTGGCTTTTCGGCATTACTGCCCTGACTGCAGGGCTGATTGCAGCAGGTCTTGCTTTGGTTTGCGCAAAAGGCTTCTCTGAAATTATTGAGAGAGTAAATTATCCCTTGCTGAGCCTGTCAGTGCTTGTTTTCCTTGCAGTGCTTGTTATGCTGATTTCAGGATGGAAAGGCATAATCGTACTAATGACCAGCTCAATAATCGGGCTATTGGCTCCTTGGTTAAAGGTCAGCAGGGCTCACGCGATGGGCTGTTTGCTTGTTCCAACGCTAATTTATTATTTATGATTATATTCCGAAATATTTAAATATTTGGTATATTATTCCATCTTTATGAGTAAAATTGATGAGAATGACATAAGACTGTTGCTGCTGCTTCAGGAGGACTCAAAGTCTTCTGTTCAGAACCTTGCAAAAAAGACAGGCATTCCACCAACAACAGTGCACAACAGAATCAAGCGGCTGGAAAAGCTCGGAATAATCAAGAAATACACTGCAGAAATTGACTGGAAAAAAGCAGGAAAACAAGTCCTTGCATACGTACTTGTTTCTGTTGAATACATCCTACCAACAGGCGGAAAAGTCCAGCAGGAAGATGCTGCAAAAGAAATAAGGCAAATGGAAGGCGTTGAGGAAGTAAGCATTCTGACAGGCGGCGCAGACATCCTCATAAAAGTCCGCACAAAAGACCTTGACGACCTGAACAACTTTGTCGTCAGAAAGCTCAGAAACGTGCAGGGAGTTGACAAAACACAAACAATGATAGTGCTGTCGTCATACTAACACAAGCTTTTTAAACAAACCACTGATTTTGGCACAAGTATGGAAGGAAGAATCAGCGCATTCCGAGGAACTTTCAGGAGAAAGTCAGGAAACCAGATGATAATAGTCATTGACGGCGTTGACAACAAAGAAAAGGCAAAAGCACTAATCGGAAAAACAGTCATTTGGACAGCCCCCGGAAAGAACAAAAAGCAATTGAAAGGAAAGATTTCTGCAATACACGGCAGCAAAGGAGCAGTCAGGGCAATCTTCGAGACAGGAATGCCAGGACAAAGCCTTGGCGAAGTTGTAAAGATTGAATAAACAAAAGTCTCAATCTAGAAAAATCACTGCATCCAAGCAGGCAGGACAGGAGCTATCAAGGGCCACACGTAAGGCGCTGCAACAACAAGCGCTCCAATAAGCAAGCTGTGGAACCAAGTTTCTCTCATACCAACACTAATGCCCATTCCTGTGGTCTTGATTGCAGCACTCACGCCGTGAATCTTAATCATTGTTATCACGCCAACAAGAATCTGCAGTGTCAGGGCAGACATCAAAGGAATGCCCTCAAGAAAAGTAAAATTTGCTAACACCCACTCAGCGTTCATTGTGACAAAACAAGCAATGACCGCATAAACAAGTGCGTGAATGCCATGACCAAAACGATGCATAGGCACAGTAACGTCCCTGTGCAGAAGAATAATCTCATAAAGCCCTATAACCAATCCTACAATAAGTGGTGGCACGACTAAAAATTCTGTCATAACTTTCCAAGCGAATGACTAGTATTTAAACATTTCTTTACGCATCCAGTAACTGCCAAAAATTATTTATATACAAGTTGCAGAAGGTAGAGCAAAAGAGCTGGTAGACTATGGCAATAACTGACATCGCCAACATTCCTGTTCTGGGCGCGCTTCCAAACATACCAAAGCTCTATTCCAGCAATCCAAGCCTGAGCTTCATCATTGACATGGTTTTGCTTTCTGTCGTGTTCGGAAGCTTGCTCGCGCCGCTTGGGCACCGCGTTGTGAGGGACAAGCCCCTTGGCAGAAGGTTTGGAGCAGTGCTCGGCCTCGTGTTCGGAGTCACATCTGCATTCGCACTGCACAACGCAGGAGTCACACTGTTCACTTACTGGCTGACAAGCTTCGCAGTTGTGGTAGTAATCAGCGTTGTCATTTTCAAAATAATGAGAGCGCTGGGCATGAACAAGGTTTGGTCAAGCGTCGGATTAGTAGCAGCCGCATATGCGCTTTCATTACTCTGGTTTTCTCAGTCTGGTTTGTGGAGTGAAAATGTAGTGGTTGGCTTTAATTACGGCTTGCTCTTGGTTATTCCAATACTAATCGTCATCCTGATTTTAGTTCTTTTCCACATATTCGCGACAGGACCAGCAGCCGGCCTGCTTGGCAGGATTTTTGGGCGCGGACCACCACCAGCAGCACCAACCCCGCCAGGACCTGCACCACCAGGAGCACCGCCATCAGAAGGACCCACTCCACCAGAACCTGCACCACCAGGAGCACCACCTTCAGGAAAAAGGCGCAGCCTGATTAGCAAAATAGTCGAAAAACGCAGACCAACCCCTCCAGGAGCACCGCCAGAAGGACCAACAACGCCTGAAAGAACAGCAGAAGCAGCAACAGAAGCAACCAAAACAGCAGAGGACGCAGGAGACGCTGCAGTTGCAAGCGAAAAAGAAAAGGAAAAAGTGGCAGAAGAAGGGATTGAACTAACAGACAGGTTCAAAAACGCCCTGATGAAGCTCCTTGCAAAAATTGACGAGCTTCTCAACAAAACAACAGCAATAAACAAGTACGATGTAGGATATGTAAAAAAGCTGGTTGACGAAATCATTCCGCTGTATGATGCCTTAAGCAAGCTATTGGGCAACCTGCAGAGGCACGTAAAAACACTGCAGTATTATGAACAGGCGCTAAATGCAGCAATGGCCTGGCACGGCACGCTGGAGCGTGACATTAAAAAATGGAAGCAGAGAGTACGCGAGTTTGAAGCAGGCATACGCGCACTCGCGGATGAAACAGTAAAAGCACAGCTTCTTTGGACAGCGGAACAGATAGAAAATAAAGTAACAGCCCTGAGCAACATTGTTAATACGCTTAATCTTGTGATTGCCCGCATTAATTCGCAGCATTTGCCAATGCTGCAGAGAATAAAAGTTGACAATAGATATGCGGTTCTTTACGACCTGCTGACAGCAAGGCCTGAACGGCTAAAGCAATCATTGAAATACGCAAGCAGCAGCCTTGCCAAACTTGCCGGCACTGCAGAAGTGCCCAAGGAAGAAATAAGAAAAATTCTGGAAGGCATCAAGAAAATGCTTACGCCGCTCGTAACTGTTGACGCGCCAAAACTAAGGAATGCCTGGGAAGGAATAAGCGCAACGCACGAAACAGAACTGAAACAAATACAGCAGGATGTCACGTACTTAAACAATAAATACAAATTCATACCAGCAAGGCTGAACGAAATAAGAAGACTCCAAAATAAGCTTGTTGAGGAATTCCAGGCGCAAAAGGCGCGCGAGGAAGCAGAGGAAAAAGCAGAATTTGAAGTGCTAACAATTAACACAGAAGCAAATCTCGCGGAAATAAAAAATGAACTGCAGAGGGAAAAAATAAATCTTGAGCCACTGGTTGAGGGAGTAAGGGTTGTTGTTGAAGAAATGAACAAGGAAATAGAAAAGACTTGGAATAGCTTTAAAATGGATGAGAAGAAGAACTTTTTGGAAAGAGCATTTGATGCTGCAAAAACAAAAACACAATACACGGAAGCGCCAATAAACAGAGTCATGAGTGCGCTGAATAACATATCAAGCCTACACCAGGCGGTAAAAGAACTTATCGCCAAATTGCCTGCCGACACCCCTGAACTCGCGCAGCTGACAAAAATCAATGCAAACCTTGAAACGTTCATGAGCGCAAAGCCAGCGCTTGTTGCACTTCTGACAAATACAAGGAATGAATTGGTTGCAGCAGGACTTAATGCCCTATCAGGCCCTCGCCCAAACCTGCAGCAAATCGTAAAAGAAATGCTGAGGGATGTGGCCAACAGGGCAATGCAGCTTCTCACCCTTCTGGCGCCGACTGCACCTCGAAGATTGCGTCCGCCCCTTCCGCCACAAAGGATGCCGGTGCCAGGCGGTTAAAGAAAGTTCTGAACAAACAAAATTCTATGATTAGAAATGCTCTTGAATTAAAATATCAGTTGGCTCTTCAGTCGGCCGAGAGACTTCATCTGGCGGACGCACTTCACGAGGGGGAATAATATCCGGAACTTGCTGGGATGCTGCTGGACCTGGCGGAGCTGCAGCATCCGGCGGCGGGGTGCCTGCGCCTGGCAGCACTGGAGGCGGTGTGGGCGATTGTGCAGGAGCAGCTAGAATCTGCGCCATGCAGTCAGCCTTGCGCGCCATTGTTTCTGTATCACAAATGGCTTTCTCATACGTAGCCAATGCCTTGCGGTAAAGCTCAACGCGGTTGGCATCTGTTGTCTCGTCTGCTTTTCTTGCCATGCAGTAATATGCATCGCCAATCCTGCGCGTAATCAATCCAATCATCACATCAAAAGGCTCATACTTTTTGTCAGAGAATTTGTCTTGGTGGTCCTGAAGCTCCTTGCGCGCCTTCTCATAATACTCCACAGCGCCGTTAGGGTCATCAAGAATCTTTTCTGCCTGAGCGTACAATTCCTGCATTTCCTTGTGTGCTTCGGTGAGCGATGCAATGTATTCCTCAAGTTTTTGCTTTTCAGCTTGAAGCCCTGCAATAACCACACTATTAAGCCTGTTGATTTCGTCCTGCGCCCTTTGGACATCTGCGCGCATATCACGCTGAAGCTCGGTATATTTCCTGTCCTTTTCAGCCAAGTCCGCAGCTGCCTTTTGGGCAGCCTCATTTGCAGTGCGCTTAAGACGCTCATAATCATTTGTAAGTTCGCTGACACGATAAGTAAGTGATTCGATTTCCCCCTGCTTTCTCGTGAGTTCCTGCTGGGCTTCATTGTACTGCCTGCGCAGGTTTGTATCGCGCCTCCTGTAACGCCTTGCGGGTGCTGGGCGTACTGCAGGAGCCCTGCGCCTTGTTCTTACCTGCACCCTTCCTGGCACAGCCCTTGAAGCATAATTCCTTCTGCCTGTTCCGCGCCTTATCCTGCGGATTGCACTCTCGTAAGCGTCCTCAAGGCGGTTGTAAGCAACGTCAAGTGAAGCAATCCTTAACTCAAGCGCTTTAATCTCTTTGCCCTTTTTCTTAAGGTTTTTGTGCACTGTGTTGTAAAACGCTCTTGCGCTCCTGACAGGCTTGACCCTGTGGCCTGCCTTCAAGTACTGCTTTTGCAATTGCTTGTAAGACGACTTCAGGGAATTAATCCTCTGCTCAAGGCGCTTTATCTTGACCTTGTTTTTTTCAAGCACTGTGAGCCTTCTTGCCCTGCGGCATTCTTTCTTAAGCGAGGCAATGCCGCTCTTAATCCTCATGACCTGTTTGCTTTTTGCTTCAAGTGCTGAATAATAATCGTCTGCAGCAGATACTGCAGCGCAAGCATTGAAGACAAACTTTGGCGCATAAGCAAGTCCCTGCAGGATATCATACTCATTCTTGTGGCTGCGCCTGAAGCCAGATGCCAGTGCTGAAATGTAAGCTGTTGAAAGCAAGCTTGTGCCGCGAACAAATTCGCTGCCAGCATCAGGAGCATTTGACACTATCTCAACAAGCATCCTGACGCGCTTCACGTCATTTTTTTGGCGCAGAATAGCATCCTTGACCTTGACGAGCTTTTTCTTCTGGTGCGGAGGAACATTGCTCCATGCATCGCTAATGCTCTTTTCAAGGGGTGATTGTCTTTTCTTTGCCATCTTGTTTTCCTTCCAATTCCTTCTTCTGCCTCTCCATATACTCCTTAGCAATAGTGACTAATTGGTTGATGTTTTTATAGGTTGGGGAAATTGTACTTGCATGCACAAAATCGGCATAAGCGCACAAGTAATTGCCATTCTTGAAGAAAGCCCTTCCGCGGTTGACAAGCATCTTCGCAATTAACGGGTCTTTCTCTGAAGTCGTGTTTATTGCACGGGTATATTCAGCAATTCCTGACTCTAAATCGCCCTGCTCAACAAGCAGGTATGCATGCTGTGCAATTTCACGGCTGGATTCAGCAGGCTTTGCCAGCATTGACTCAGCATTCTTAAGCTTGGATTCAAGGTCTGCAATTGTCCTGTCCTTTTCAGCCAGCTGGCTTTCGTATTTGGCTTTTGCTTCTGTATATTTTTTAAGTATTTCCTCTTTGAATTTCTGCGCCTCTGCCTTTACCTGCGCAGTTATCTGGTCATAACGTTTCTGAATTTCTTCCCTTGCAGTGCGGATTCCTTCCTGAATCTGTTCATCTGGGACAATAGGGGCGCGCAACTGGCGCTCCTGCTCGCGCAAGGTTTTTTGCAGCGTCTCAATAACCTGCTTGCTGTCAGAAAGCGCATTTTCAGCCATTGCTTTATACGCATCAAATATGCCTTTCACGTCCTCGGCAGTAATACTTGGATGTTGTGACTTGAGCTGCTTGGCAAATTGTTCAAGCGAGGCAAGCTGGACTTTCAGCGCGTTATAATCCTGAAGTGCTGCAAGCAGGTTTTCATTCTCTTTCCTTAATTCATCATTGTCTCTAACCTGCCTGTCCAGCTTCTCAGTTAACGTATCATTTTCATCGCCGAGCTCATCCAGCCTTTTTGTCTGCAATTTGATTGTGTCATCACGGCTTTTTAGTTTCGTTAAGAGTTCATCAATCTGGGCTTTCAATGAATCATAATCTTTTTGGGATGCCTCGAGGTATTGGATTCTTTTCAGCAATTCGTCATAATCCTGCCGGCCTGACGTAAGGTCTTCAACCCGTTTTTGCAGGCTTTCATTGTCCTTAACCAATTGGTCGCGCTGCGCCTCCAGATTGTTGTATGTTTCCAAAAGTTCGCTGAATCTCTTGTCCAGATTATCAACGGCTTGTTGTTTCTCAGCCAGCCTTGCCTCAAGCTCGCTTTTTTGCATTGCGTCAGCAACCAGTTTTTCGCGCTCTGTTTTCATTTCCGCAAGCTTTCTCTTGATTTTTATGATGGCAAGGGGATAAAGCTCCATAACAGTATCAGAACTTGTAGCGCCATTCCTTTGCGAGAGGTGCTCCTTCTGCTCATCATACCAGCCCCTGAGCCCAAGACAGTCCACAATCTCTTCTATTGAAACAAGGCAGCGGTTGAATGCCTGCTCTGTGTTTGTTTCCCTGCGCTTAAGGGCCTCCTTTGCCGTGTTAATGCCGAGCTCAAAGACCTCCATTTCCACAGCATGGCTTGCAGGCATTCCGGGAGCAATTCCGTGCTTTTCATAAATGCTCTTTTTGTTGCTTTGATACCATTCAAACAGCTTTGCGTGCTTTATGATTTCGTCAAGGAATGTCACGAACTGCATCATGAACTCGTGCTTTTCGCGATTGGCAATCTCATACTGGTTGTTCAGAAAGTCAATGATGCGCGCAAGCTGCTGGGGCCGGTCAAAACCTGCCTTGCGGATTTTTTGCGCAAGCTCTGGATTTTGTTTTTCCAACAAGGGCAGAACGCGCATCATGTCAGCAGCCATGTCGCTCATCTGCGCGGCTGCCTCTGCATCTGACTGCCTCGGCGGCTGGCCTGCCGAGGCGCTCATTTCCCTTAAGTTAATCGTCGATTCTGGAAAAAACATCAGTTTGTTGTTGTGCAAGAAGTACACAACACGCACGCCTGCTTCATTGCCAAACGAATAAAACGATATGCTTAAGGGTCGTTCGATAAACAAAAGGTTGCCTGGATAGTGCTCGGCAGGATTTGCATCTCTTTCAAACAGCCCTTGCTTGCCTGCTATGACAATCTTCTGCTTGCTTTCCTTGAGCATTTCATGCAGTTCCTTGGGCATGCCGTAAGTTATTGTGACCTTGCCTTGGAAAGGCTCAAAGCCTGCCAGTGAAAACCTGGTGTTTCCGCGCATCGTGGGCTCAGCCACGTATTCAGGGATTGCAAAATCAATGCCTGTCATCCCTACCGTCTTTATCAATTGCTCCTGAGGGCTGCCAAGAAGCAGGCTCTTCCAATGAAGCCATCTTTCCTCAGGAATCACTTGCTCAAGGAAAATGGTATCCGCAGCAAAATAAACAGGAATCCTGCTCTGCAAGGCGATCTCATTCATCTGGCGGTACTGTTCAATAATGCGGTCCTTTACTTTCCCAAAACAACACCAAGCACCCTCTCTTTTCAGTCCGACAAGCCGCTCTATCGTGGGAATGAGCTTGTCCTGCTCCTGCCACCGCTTAAAAGGAGCGTTATGCTTCAAATGATATGCAAGCCCAGGAACATCTGTAATGTTCAACCGCTGGTATCCATCCTTGCCGTGTTCCAACTCGTCCTGTAAATAATTCTGAGCAAGAACAAAGGCTCTTTCTTCATCGTGCTTGAACAGGGGGTCAACAAGCCTGCCGATGACAAAAATTGCCTCAATGTCCTGAATTCTTGGCTTTTTGGATTTCTTTGTGCGCTCGATTTCGCGGTAAGGAAGTTCAAGAACAGCCCTTCTGAGAAAATCCATGTTTCCTGCAGGGTCTGTAATGACTGCAAAACTCAGCCTTTCATCCAAGCTTGTTACTGCCATGGTCCCCTTTCCCGCACCGGTTTAATCACTGGAAAAGGGCGCTAATTTTAAAGGTGCGGAAAAAGAAAGGTATTTAAACTTAGCAAGGAAGCATTTTCAGGCATGCAGAAAAAAGGGGTTCATAAGCCGCACAAGCTACATGCTCCCCTTGTGCTCAGCAAAAAACCAAAAGGAGCAACAGTCATTGAGGGCTTTCCAGGGCTTGGGCTTGTTGGAACAATAGCAACAGGATTCCTGCTTGACCATCTCAAATGCGAAAAAATAGGCAGTTATTATTTTGAAGACCCGCCTGCCACGCTCGCAGTGCACGGTTGCACGATTGTTGACCCAATAGGCATTTATTACAACAAGGAATACAACCTTGTAATAGTGCACGCAATAACGTCTGCAGCAGGAATTGAGTTTGCAGCAGCAGACCTCATCCTGAACCTTTGCGGGCAAATAAAGGCAAGCCAAATAATCACAATAGAAGGAGTGGGTAGTACTGAAATAGAAGAAACAAGAGGATTCTTTTACACAGACCACCCACAACTGAAGAAAACAATGGAAAACCTTGGCATTGACTGCCTTGGAGAGGGAATCATAATGGGGGTCACTGCAGCATTATTGATGCGCAGCAAATACCCCATGCTTTCGCTCTTTGCAGAAACACACTCAAAACTTCCTGACAGCAAGGCAGCAGCAAAAATCATAGAAATCCTTGACAGGCTACTCGGGCTAAAAGTAAATTATGAGCCATTATTGAAGCAGGCAGAGGAATTTGAGAAAAAGCTCAAAGGAATGCTTGAGCAGACAATGAAAGCCCGCGAAATGAAGGACAAAAAA
>JAWAAW010000005.1:12547-29049 GCA_038884975.1 Candidatus Woesearchaeota archaeon | reverse complement strand
CCTTGACAGGCTACTCGGGCTAAAAGTAAATTATGAGCCATTATTGAAGCAGGCAGAGGAATTTGAGAAAAAGCTCAAAGGAATGCTTGAGCAGACAATGAAAGCCCGCGAAATGAAGGACAAAAAACAAGTCGGATACATAGGTTGAAAGATTTAAATTGACCGTCCTATTTTCTGTTTTATGAATTACTATTACATCGACGATAACATAATCATAAGGCGAAAATTAAGAAACGGTTGGTCATCACACACATTCGTACCAATTAATCAAAGACCGTATTTTGTTCTGCCAAAAACAAGCAAGAGTAAGTGGGCAGTGTATTTGTTTCCAACAGACAAGGAAATGTACTGGAGCACAAAACAAATAAGCTATCCAAAGGATAAATAAGCAAGCTCTCACTTTCATTCTACGAGGTTGTCACTTTTTGGTGTTTTATCACCCCAATTCTTATAGTGCCTAATGGCTTTTGGCTTTGCTGTCGGCATTCTGGCAGACTCTTGCTTCTGGCTCTTGAGAACTAGCTAGAAGTTAGGCACTTTCTTTGCACTCACGCTTTCTTTTTATCCCTCACTTTTGTTCAGCAATAGTTTTTATTTTTGATATGTTGAAAAATATAGACGAGAATATTTTTTTGTTAATATCTTTTTTAAAATAATATTTAGTATAACTATTTTGTAAAAGAAGATTTTATAAAATAATTTTTCTAATTTCTATTTTACGCAACGAATGTCACTTAAGGCAAGTAAATTTTTTTGTTTTCAGTCGGTAAAATTACGAAAAATTGCAACCGATTTAAAATGATTTTTTTGCAGAAACCATTTTTGGCTAAATCAGCGTTTTTTTGTATGTTTTCAAGATACTCAAACTTGTCAGTAAAAACACCAGAATCACTCATAGTTGGGCCTCGGAAAGGGTATTTTGGCCTGTAACCAAGGGTATTGGCAAGGACGCCCTTGACCTTATTCGTCGGCAAAATGTGAAAAAGTCCGCGCTTTTTCCGACTCTGTCTGTATTTTTGCTGAAACAACAATTTTTGTGCACACCAAAATAAGGGTGGTTTGTGTTTTTGGTCGGGATTTTTAGCGAATTTTGATGTGGGTGGTTGAAAAATACTTTAAAAAGCCATACTTTGAAACGTTTTCAATAAAAAGTCTGCTCTAAATCAATTTAAATGCAAAAACAGCCAAATTCTGGCATTTTATCGACAGCTTTCATTATCTTATGTCGGTTTTTCACTGGACACTGGTCAGGATTACGCAAGACTTTTTAAGGAGTATGCCTCAATGCCTTGAAAATGAAAATCCAACTCGAACATTCAGAAGCGCCTGAGCAAGCATCACCAGACGATATTGCAAAAACACTGCTGGCAAGATTCGGGCTTTTGCCGAGAAAAAAAGACGGCAATGCACAAATGCACAAGCTCCTCTTAGAGCTTTCTGAGAGGAAAAAGGCAGCAAACAGGGAAAAAAAGCCAGAAATGGCAGTAATGCCTGTCGAGGACATGGGGCTTTTTGCAGGCATAAAAAGGCAGACAATGTACGAATACCTGCATAGGTGGCTTGACCTCAATATCCTCAAGAAAACAAGCTTTGTAAGCAATGGTAAGGTAGTCATTGGGTATGAACTCAATGGCACAAATCTGGAAGGGGCATTCAGAAAGGCAGAATCGACGATAAAAAACCATCTTGAAGGCTCATTCAAGCTTATCGAGCAATTACAGAACGAGATAAAACGTGAAAAGCTCAGGGCTGGGGCTTCTGATCCTGCTGAGAATCCTGAGGCCCCTGCATCCAGTGCAACAGAAGGGAATTCAAGCCAATAACTACGTCTTTTGCCTGTTTTTGCCTGAATTTGGGCTCCAATTGAACAAAAGCCTGGCCGGAATCATATTTTTTCAGTATCGGAACTCCTTTCTCAATAAGATTTGTGATAAACCCTGAAATAAGCGCTTCTGAAACATTCAGTTTTTTGGCAAGCTGCCTGTAGCTAACGAAAGGAACACTCTCCCCGACGATATAAAGCGCCTGGAAAACCTCTTGCTCGCGCCTTGTCAGGGGCTGGATTTCAACCTTTTGCTCTCTCTTTTTTCCCTCGACAAGAAGGAAAAGCTCTTCTATGCGTGCGTGAAGCTTGTCCAGCTTTTCCTCGACTGAACGAATGTATTCGTGATTTGCCTGAAGCTCGTTTGTGTTCTCGTTGATGGCTGCCCTGTGATCATCGAGCTCTTCCCTTATGGCATCGAAAATTGAGTTCATGGCAAGCTGTGCGCCTGCCTCGTCGCTGTGCATTAACACTGTCTGTTTTGCCTTCAAACCCTACCACCCCTTGGTTTAACCCTTTCCGACGATGCAAACCCTTGCTGCACAATGCCTCCTTAAAAGCATTCCTGTGCTGCAAAGCTTATTTTGAAATCGTCTTTTTGACATGACCTCCGAGCATAAGCATCTTTTCCTTTCCATCGTGGTCTGCTGTTACAGCACCTTCATCCTCAAGCTCCTCAATAAGCCTGTAAAAACTGCTCTTGCTTGCAAGACCCTGCTCCTCGACAATCATTTCCCTCAGCTGGAGGGCAGATATCTTGCCGTACTTGCTTATCATGCTCATTATCATGCTCTTAAGGTATTCCTTTGAGTTTCTCGTGATGCGCTGAACAATCTTGTCCCGCAATGCCTGCCTCGACGATACTTGCGCCTCATGAACAGGAGAAACGCGAGGCAATTCTGATGTTTCATGCCTTATTTCCCTTACAACAGGAGAAACTGCCTTAATATGTTCTAATTTGACTAATTTTGCCTCTATTTGCCTTACTCGCTCCAAAATATCGTCAAAATCATAATAAGCGTCAATGATGTGCTTTATTGTTTCGGGGTCTTTGGGCACTGACCTTATTTCAGACTGGAGCCTCTCAATAACCTGTCTTTGCCTGAGAATTTCCTGTTCATAGTCGTCAAGGTCATGTTGCTGCTCTTCTATCAGTTGTTGTTGCCTTGCTGACTGCTGCTGGAGCCACTGCACCCATTGGTATAACGCTGCAGTGTCTTGCTTGACATGAGCAAAGCTTTCCTTAAGCGCCCCATCCAATTGCTCAATTTTTCTTTCAACCTCTTTTCCGAAAAGCCACCCCATGCCAAATCCGCAAAAGGCAGAAGTATAAAAATTTTTCTAACGCGCTTTTTTGGACGTTACGGGATGTTCCCAGGACATTCCCAGCACAGTCACAGGACTGTTTTGGGACTATTTTGGGAATATGTGGGAATGACTTTTCGACGATATCCTCTTATTATTTTGGGAATGTCTGGGAATGAATTGGGAATGAGTATAGACGATGGTGGGAATATCTTGGGAATGTCTGGGAATGAATTGGGAATATACATCGTCGAGAAGGATATTCCCATTTGGGACTATTTTGGGAATATGTGGGAATGAGTAATGGGGGAATATTTCAAGACTGGGAAGATCAGTTCTATCGGGTTTGTGCGGGACCACCAACAGAAGTACTGGTTCTTATTCCCGGTCCCAGTTGGGAACGTCCTTGGGAATGTTTTTGGGAATGAAGCTGAAAAATCAGCCAAGGGCACATATAATATATAGTGTGACAAGAAAGTCGTAAATTGCAGGAGTTGGCAAGGGGTGTTTTGAGGGTTGGCTTTGGGTCAAGGCAAAGGGCAGTCAAAAGGATTTAATAGTGCCTAATAACCAATAAAACACATAGTGCCTACACGCATCAAAGTGAGGCAAAAAAAGCCAAAAAGGGACCCAGGAGAAGGTTAGAGAGGGCGACTTTGTGAGTGAAAAGTGAGAGTTCGGAATAGGCAAAAAAAAGTATTAGGCACTATCAAATTCGGTGTTTTTAACCCAAAGTGAGCCAAAAATAGGAACAAAAGGGTTAAATACAGGTAGTTTGTTCATCAAAAGTGAGGCGAAGAAGGTAAAATGAATCCAAATGAGCATCCTTGGTTTTTTGCACCAGAATTGCCCCAGAAAGGTGAAATAGTGCTTAACCCAGAAGAAGTTAGGCACTTGAAGGCAAATAGGCTTAAAACAAAAGATAAAATATGCCTATTCAACGGTAAAGGCAAAATAGCCGTCTGCGAACTTATAAGCGAAGAAAAGGCAGGTATTCTGGAAGTTCACGAAACCTCCAAAAGTGAGATTTCACTCATCCTGGCAGTTGCAGTACCCAAGGGAGAAAGAGCCGACTGGATGCTCCAAAAACTAACAGAATTAGGGGTTTCCACAATAATCCCTCTAAAAACAGAGCGTTCAGTCGTGCTTCCAAGAACAACAAAACAGGAAAGATGGCAAAAAATCCTCATAGAAGCATGCAAGCAAAGCAAACAAGCCTGGCTGCCAGAACTAAAACCATTATCGACGATTGAGGCCGCTTTGAAACAGGGCGCAAAGCTGAAGCTAATACTTGACCCTGAAGGAAAACCAATTAAGGATGTTCTTCAACAAATTCCAAAATCAGTGCTTGCCTTCATAGGTCCAGAAGGGGGCTTTACAGAAGAGGAAAAAACAGCCCTGAAGAACGCAGGCTGCATTCCTATTTCCCTTGGAAGACAGATTTTAAGGATTGAAACCGCAGCGATGACAATAGCCGCGCTTCTAAATATTCTTGAGAAATAAAAAAAAGAAAAAAAATAATCAAACAACAGTGATTGACACTGAGTTTGAAGACCGGGTTGTCTTGTCCATATTATCAGATGCAAAGGCAACAAAGGAGCATTGTTCTGGTTGTCAGCACAGGTGTTTCTGAATTCACCGCTGGCACTGGCGCAACCTTTTTAAATAACCTGCTACCCCCGACGTGCATGGAAATCAAGATTCTTGAAGAAAAGAAAAACAAGCTGGTCTTTAATATCGAAGGCGACGGCACAACAATAGCAAACATACTGAAGAAAGAGCTCTGGGATGACGAACACGTAAAGGCAGCAGGATACAATGTCGAGCACCCATTAATTAACGTGCCAACATTCATTGTTGAAACAGACGGCGAGGAAGCAAAAAAAGCAGTTCTTGCAGCACTAAAACGCATTGCAAAGCAGGTTGAGAAATTCAAGGACGAAGCAAAGGCACTGAGATAATTCTATTTTTTCCTCCCCAAAATCTTTAAATAGTGCCTAAGGACTTCTTTTGTTTTACGATGGGCGGGTTTGTGAGAATCAAAAAAATAAAAGGCACAGAATACGGTTATCTCGTAGAGAATACCTGGACAGCAAAGGGCTCAAGGCAGAAAGTAAAAGCATACCTTGGCAAGATAATCAAGCCTGCAAAGACAAAAGAACTGCCTGCGCCTGAATTGAAAGAGCTTTCTTATGCTGACGCAATAAAGGCATTAGCAAAATGGACTCTCTTACAGCACGGCTTTCAGGAAGGAAGCCAAAGTATGCTGATGCAGGGAACTGTTTTGGCAGACCTTGGAGAACTCAAGGTAATCAACAAGACAAGCCCTGCAGTAATAAAGATGCATGAAGGATTCCTCTGCACGCACACGTTGCAACAAGCAATAGGATTCATACCCTCAGGAAACACAGAAGAAATAATCGCAAAAGAACTTGCCAATGTTCTCCTCGAAGCAGGGCTTTCAGTGCCACACGAAGTTTTTGTCCAACTTTTTGAGAAAGTCCATAACACTTATAAACCAAATATTAATGAGGGCACATAATGAATGAGGAAAAAGTCCCAAGGCATGTTGGCGTAATCCTTGACGGCAACAGGAGATTTGCCAAAAAGCTCATGATGAAGCCGTGGATGGGACACGAATGGGGTGCAAAAAAAATAACCCAATTCCTTGACTGGTGCCGCGAACTGGGCATCAAGGAAGTCACGTGCTACACGTTCTCAGTGCAGAACTTCAACAGACCAAAAGAGGAATTCGATTACCTAATGCAATTATTTGAGCGAGAATGGCAAAACCAGGCAAAACCAGAAAGAATTGAGGAGCTGAAAAAGAACGGCGTCAGAATCAATTTCATCGGCAGGATTGGGATGTTCCCAGAGAAGGTCCAGGAAGGAATGAAAAAACTAATGGAACTCACAAAAGACAACAAGCCTTACACAGTCAATTTTGCAATGGCATACGGCGGAAGAGAAGAGGTCATTGATGCAGTAAAAAAGCTTGGGGAGGACATAAAGGCAGGAAAGGTTGACATTGACAAGCTCAATGAGGAAATATTTGGCAATTACCTTTACCTTAATTCAGACCCTGACCTAATAATCAGGACAGGTGGAGAAAAAAGAACAAGCAACTTCCTTGCATGGCAGGGAATTTACAGCGAATGGTTCTTCATTGAGAAAACATGGCCAGAACTGGAAAAAGAAGACCTAATCCAAGTAGTAAAGGAATTCTCGCAAAGAGAAAGAAGGTTTGGCAAGTAGAAATCCAAAAAAAAACAAAAGGAATAATTTACCTTGTATTGCAGCCAAAATTAAAGCTCACAACAGGCTGGGGAGCGCAACGCCTCTCAATAATCGACCTGCAAGCCTGTTCTGCCTCTGCCTGCGTTGATGTTATTGGAGCCTGCACCCTTTCTGTCCTGCCATCATAAACACAAACCCCAGTGCACCCGCAAGCATACCCTCCAGGACGCTCAATCCTGAACTCCTCAGAATTCACCAAAACCTGCCTCGTCACCGGCTGACCTGCTGCCTTGCCCGTCATGCCCGTAAAGAGCAAAATAAGCCCGATAAGAGCAATCACTGCAACAATCCCAAGAATAATAAGCTCAACATTTCCTCGCCTGTTCATCAAGCATACACCTCTTTTGATTTTAAACGCAACATTACAAGGCGGTATATAAGCTTTTTCACAAAAACACGCTCATTTAACGAAATCTATAAATAGGTGTAGCCACTCCATAAGAGTATTATGAGAAAAGGAGTCGTATTTGCAGTGATTGCAATGCTTGTTCTATTAACAGCATGTGGTGGAAACAAGATACAGGCAAAGCCCTTGAGCGCAAGAACACCAACAGCAGCAGTACCTGTGGAACAAACACCTTCACCAACCCCTGCGTCTGAGCAAGCTCCAAAAATGACAGCAGCACAGGCAATAAAAGAACTGCAGGAACAAATGGCAAACACGCCAGCAATAAGCTCTACAGGACCAAAAACAGCAACAACAGGGATGCCTCCTGCCCCACAAGGACTGACAGGAAAGGACGCACTTCTTGCAAGAACAAGAGCCTTGTACAGCACCAGCTCAGAAGTTCCTGACAACATGCTCACTGGCGGAGTAATCAGGGACCTGCCAAGATTGAACGACGAATAATCCTTTTTATTCGAAATCTTTATAAACACCCTCCCTTGAGCCAAGAACATCTTCCCGTAAACTACCATGCCTATGAAATCATGTTCGGGCTTAACGGTTTGGTAGGAGGGTTGAGCAATGGCAAACAAAGAAGAATTCATCAAGACACTGCAATTAGTACGGGCTAATTCTCCAAAAAGAAAGTTTGCCCAAAGCATAGACCTCATTTTCAACCTCAAAGACCTTGACCTCAAGAAGCCAGAAGAACAGCTTGACGTGTGGGTTCCATTAGTTCACGCGCGCGGAAAGCCAGTCAGGATTGCAGCACTCGTAGGACCTGAAATGCAGGAACAAGCAAAAGCAAACTGCGACACAGTAATACTGCACGATGACTTCAAGAAATACGAAGGAAAGAAAAAAGAAATCAAAAAACTCGCAAAAACAAACGATTTCTTCATTGCGCAGGCAAACATCATGCCTGACGTTGCAAAATTCTTCGGAAGAGTGCTTGGACCAAGGGGAAAAATGCCAAACCCAAAGGCAGGCTGCGTTGTGCCCCCAAACGCAAACCTCAAGGCGCTCACTGAGAAACTCAGAAAAATGCTACACATAGTAGCAAAAACACAACTTTCTGCAAAATGCTCAATAGGAAAAGAAGACATGAAAGACGAACAACTCATAGAAAACATAATGGCAGTCTACAACGCAGTAATTCACGGCCTGCCACAAGAAACAAACAACATCAAATCAATAATGCTCAAGCTCTCAATGGGCCCTGTCTTCAAAGTGGGCGCCACAACAGAAGAAAACACAAGAAAAAACAAGTTAACAAACACAGTTGCAAGCAAAGAAGCACCTTCAGAAAATACACCTGAAAGGAAAACAGAGAATGAAAAGAAAGCCCAAAAAGAAAAACCAAAGAAAACTTCAAAAGCGAAAAACTCTGAAGCGGCAGAGGTGAAACAATGAGTCGCAAAGACAGGGGCAAGAAAACCTCAAATGCAGCACCTCAAAAAAAGGCAGTAATCAAGAAAATACAGGAACTTGCCAAAAAATACCCCATCATCGGCGTCCTCAACATGCACTCATTGCCTGCCGCACAGCTTGCAAGAATGAAGGCGCAGTTAAGAAAGGATGTTGAGATGCTGATGACAAAGAAAAGCCTCATCCTGCTCGCTATGGACAAGCTCAAGGAATCAAAGAAGGGCATAGAAGGTCTTGAAAAAGTATTGCCCGAAATGCCCGCACTCATATTCACAAAAGAAAACCCATTCGCAATCTTCAAGACGATCAAGAAAAGCAAGAGCAAAGCGCCAGCAAAAGCAGGACAGCTTGCCCCATTTGACCTTGTTGTTCCTGCAGGACCCACCCCCTTTGCGCCAGGACCTGTCCTGAGCGAACTTTCAATGCTTGGAATAAAAGCAGGGGTTGAAGGCGGAAAAGTAGTTGTAAAGCAGGACTGCACTGTATGCAAAGCAGGACAGCCCATAAAGCCCACGCTTGCATCAATGCTTGCAAGACTCGGCATAGAACCAATGGAAATAGGGCTTGACCTCGTTGCGATATACGAAGCAGGAATGATTTATCCAAAAGCAATCCTTGACATTGACGAAACAAAATTCATGAGCGACTTGACAACAGCAGCAAGCTGGGCATTCAACCTCGCAATCGAGGCAAGCTATCTCTCAAAAGACACTGCAGAACAATTACTCCAAAAAGCATTCAGGGAGGCAAAAGCAGTCGCGCTTGAAGGCGGAGTAATGGAGCCAGAACTAATGGAAGAACTTCTGGCAAAAGCAGAACGCGAAGCAATGTCATTACAATCAGAAATGCCAAAATAACAGTTATCGGAGGTTATGAAAAATGGAATACATATATGCGGCCATGCTGATACACAAGGCAGGCGGCAAAGTGGACGAGGCAACAGTCAAGAAAGTGCTTGAAGCAGCAGGCGTCAAGCCAGACGAAGCACGCATAAAGGCACTGGTTGCTTCACTGCAAGGAGTCAACATTGATGAAGCAGTGAAGAAAGCAGCTGTTGCACCAGTCGCTGTTGCTGCCGCGCCCGCAGGTGGAGAAGCAAAGGCAGAGAAGAAGGAAGAGAAGAAGTCCGCAGAAGAAAGCAAGAAGCAGGAAGAAGCTGCAGCTGCGGGCCTCAGCGCGCTCTTCGGATAATGCGCTGGGCGCTCGTAGTCTTAAGCTTCTGGCGGCTACGAGCAGGCACAACGAGCCAGAGGCACTGCCCAAATGCTGACACCTGAGGAACGCAAGGCTTTACAAGCACAACTGGATGAGCTTCAACCAAAAATCCGAGAACTGAAGCAGAAACTCAATCAGTTAAACGACCAGAAAGAAAAGGCGTTCCAGCAAAGGGACCCTGTTGGCAAGGAGATTTCTAAGCTAATTCGCGAGTTGAAACAGCTAAAACAAGAAAGGGACCAGCTTACTGATGAAGTCAAGAAACTGAAGGACAACCGCACCGGACTGAATGAAATAATCAAGAAAAAGATTGAAGAAGCCAAAAAACTAAATGAAGAAAAGAAGAAGGCAACTGCAAAACTTGGCTTGAAGGAAAGCCCATCACAAATAAAGCGGCTTATAGAAAAGCTCGAGATGAAAATAGAAACAGAAGCAATCCCCTTTGAAAAAGAAAAGGCAATAATGAAGGAAATAAAGGAATTAAAGAAAAAATACAACGAGCTTAGGCAGGCAGGAAGCATTTGGGATGCAGCACACCAGCTAAGCAGGGACATAGACGACATGCGCAAGAAATCAGACGAGATTCACAAACAAATACAACAAAAAGCCAAAAAAAGCCAGGAAAAGCACGTAAGACTGCTTGAACTCAGCAAGACAATTGACTCACTCAGAAGCAAGGGAAACACGTTCACAAAGAACATAACAGAAAGCAAGAACGAAATAGCTAAGCTATCAGAAGAACTTGGAGCGCTCATTAAACAAGCAGGAGAGATAAACGCAAAGCTTTCTGCAGAAAAAAAGGAAAAAGAAGCAGAAAAACAGCAGCAAAGAGCCAAAAAATTCTCTGAAAAACTGGCTGAAGCCAAGGAAAAACTAAGAAAAGGCGAAAAACTGACAACAGAAGACATTCTTGTACTACAAGGCGAGAATTAATAATCCTAAGCAACGCATATATTTTTGAGCACAGAAATGCTTTAATAGGCATGCACAATGCTTGTGTTAATAGTTATGGAAAAAGTAGTGGTTGGTTCTGCAAAAGAATATGACCTTTCCAAAAATGTGTATTACAAAAAGTTATTCCGCGTGGGCAACAAGTTCTTCGTCCTTGAATATGAGAAGCGAAAGCAGAATGACATTCACAGAGCGCTGGAGATGGCTGCGGAAGACCAATATGAACGCATTTTTATTGGTTATGAGCCGATAAAGCCTGTCCAGCTCATTTTCAAGAACCATTTCGAACTATACGGCAGCCATGCGGTCCCGCTCGAAATCGAAAACGGCAGGATAACACGGCCTGCCGGCAAAAAGGAATTAAGTGTTGACGAGCTTGAAGACATCGTTGTTGAATGCCTGCGCAAGCACGCACCACGTGAAGCCCAGCCCACACTAAAGCGCGTGATTGCAGGATATGCGCAGAAAGCAAACAGAGGTTTGCGTGCCTAATAACTATTTCTTCTCCTGCTTTTCAACCTTCAGGAATTCAACATACTTGCAAGCACCACAGTACAACCTGTTGCCGTGCGATGCAAGGGTAAAGCCAGCCCCGCACTTAGGGCAATACTTGCTCTTCTTCACAGCTTTGTCGCCTTCCTTCTCGTAAGTGTTCCAGATTCCCTTAGGTGCTTTATCTGCCATTATGATTTCGCCTCTGCCTTATTAGGTCCTTCCTTCTTTTCTGCAGGCGCTGCTGATGGTGTTGCTGCAGGAACTGCCCCTGGCGGCGCTGCCTTTCCTGCCATTTTTTCCTTTGCCTTCTTACCAAGCCTAACAATTTTTTCAAGCTGCTCCTTGCTTGGATAAACGTGCGCCTCAAATTTTGCCTTCTGCCTTCCGAACGACGTGTAAACATGCACGACAAATACTGCTTCTGCCTTTGCACCAAGCTTGGCTGCAAGAGCCTCTGCCAATTGCTTTTGCGAAGGAGTTGCTCCTACAAAAGTGATTTCACCGTGCACTTCCTTCCTCTGAAAGTAAGGATTTTCTATCGTTTTTCCTATCGTAATCTCCATTCAGGTCACCTTTATTGCGTATTCACCCTTGACATCGTGAGCCATTTTTTTTGCAATATCACTCTTGTTGGAATCAAGTATGTGAATTCGCCCTTTCCAATTGAGCACAAACTGCGCGCTGTGACAGACAGGACACTCATCACCCTCCACAAACAACTTACACTTCTTGCATGCCTTCTTTTTAGTCATTCTTTCACTTCTCCTTCTTGGCTTTCTTCTTTTCTTCCTTCTCAACCGCAGCAGCCTTTGTTTCTGCCCATTCCGGCTTGCCCATTCCCGGCTGCCTCATTGTCAAGCCAATCTTTGGGTTGTTCGGGTCCTTGAATGAAACCGCAATAACCCTTGCCCTGCAAATGTCACCAACCTTAAGCACGTGTTTTGTGTCCCTTCCCGTAAGAACCTTTTCCTTTGAAAAACTGACAAAATCATCCATTGTCTGAGAGATGTGAATCATTCCATCAATTGGGCCAAGAGTAATGAATGCCCCGAAGTCAGCAATGTCCTTAATCCTGCCAACAACAACCTCCTGCAGTTCAGGCTTGTAGGAAAGCAATTCAAAAGTTGTTTCGTAATAACTTGCGCCATCACCCGGAATTATTACTCCCTCACCCACGTCCTTGACGTCAACAACGTCAATCACGACGCCCAGCGACTGGTCGATAAGACCGTCATACTTGAGCTTTATTCCTGCCTTCACGGCATCCTTCAGGTCCTTGCCAAAAAACCTTGGCGATACCCTTATGTGATCCTTGACGGTTATCTTGTAATACATTTTTTCCCCTTGTTTGCATCAATGCTTCAAGCCGCGAGAAGCTGAAGCATCTCATTCTCAACTTAGAGGACAGGGGTTGGTTTTTAAAGCTTATGGTTTGGGAAAGAGCTCAAGGTATTTCTTCTGCCGTATGACAATCACAGGAATGCCTTTTGCCTTGAGCCTGCGCTTAAGGTTCTGGTCTTGGGTGGCAACAATAGAGTCCCTTCCTGCTGACTTGAGAATGAGCGTGTCTGTGTAGCCCTTTTTGTCAGTCCTGATTATGCCTATTGATTTTTTTGAAATGACTTGTTTTGCAAGCCTTGCTCCCAGCTTCGATATCATCTTCCCCTTCTTCTCAAGCAAATCCAGCTCGTCAAGGGTCTTGTCAACAACAGCCAGCCTGTAATTAAACGGAAGAATCCGCTGTATTTCGCTGAAAAAATCAACCTTCCAAGACAAACAATCAACAAGGAAGTTAGTGTCAAGTATGACTGTCTTCATCAACACACTGAGAGAAATAAGGGATTAATTAAACTTTGGTGGCCTCTTTGCCGACAGGAGCATGGAATGAATCACAACCAGAAATGCATTTTGGATAATTAACATCACACTTCTTGAGCATTGCATCATTACGCGCGTTAACCACGCACCATTTTTTAATCTCAGCACACGAATTATAGCAGCGCTGGTTTGCCCTCCACGAATACCTTTGGGAAAGAAGCGTTCCTGTTTCTTTGCCTTTTGGAAGCCCGATGCACCTCCCCAATGAAGGAGAGCACTTGTTGCACTCGCCTGAACAATCCCTGTCCTTAAGGCAAGGACTTCCGCACGTGCCAGGAAGATTTTTCAGGGTTGGACCCCAGAACACAGCCATTCCTGTAGTGCTTGGTCCTGAAAAAATAACCAGCAAGCCAATTGCAGCAATAAAAAGCACTACAAGAAACACCGCAATATTGCCTCTTTTTCCCATAACACACCTTGATTGCTCCCTTTATAAAAGAGTTTCGGTAAATACCTTTTTATACCACCCAATGCGTTGCACAAAGCGTGGCAAAGACTATCAGAATGCTCAAGGAAGTCCTGGCAGAAATAACGCCAGACAAAGAAGAAAGAAAATCAACTCTCAAGATAGTCAAAAATTTCCTCAAGAATCTCAATTCCTCGCTGAAAAAGAACAGGTTTGCGGCAAAAGCAATCCTCGGCGGCAGTTATGCAAAAGACACATGGCTCAAAGGCGATTATGATGTTGACGTTTTTGTCAGGTTCTCATTGAAATACAAGGGCAAGGACCTAAGCAAGATGCTGGAAAAGGCGCTAACCCCGTGGAATGCAGAAAGAGTGCATGGCTCAAGGGATTATTTCTGGGTTCACAAAAAGCAGTTCAAATTTGAAATCATACCTGTTCTTGAAATAAAGAAAGCAAACGATGCAGAGAACGTAACTGACTTTTCCCCATTACACGTAAAATGGGTAAACAAAAACGGCAAGAAATACAAAGGAGATATCAGGCTTTTCAAGAAATTCTGCAAGGCACAAGGAGTTTATGGCGCAGAAAGCTACATCAGGGGCTTTTCAGGACACGTGGCTGACATACTCGTGATTTATTACAAAGGATTTCTACCCCTACTCAAAGCAGTTACACGCTGGAAACCAAAAACAATCATTGATTATTATCACAAGTATGACAAAAAAGCACTTTTTGTTCTTAACAAAAGCAAGATACAAGGACCATTAATCATAATAGACCCTGTCCAGCCAGAACGCAATGCAGCAGCAGCATTGTGCCAAGAAAAATATAATGGACTGGTCAAGGCAGCACAGATGTTCTTGAAAAAGCCAAGCAAGGAAATGTTTGTTGAAACAGAAGTCGACCTTGGAAAGCTCGCAAGAATCGGTCACCTAATCCATGTGCGCGCAAAAGTGCCAAAAGGAAAAGAAGACATCATAGGCACAAGAATATTGCACGTCTTTGAGTATTTAAAACGCTACATTGAAGACTTTGGAATAAAAGCATCAGGCTGGCGGTGGAACAAAGGCACAGAAGCAGAATTCTGGTATGTTGTCAAGGAAAAAGAACTTCCTGCAACAATGACAAGGGCAGGACCACCACTTGAGCTAAAAAAGGCAGCAGAAGCATTCAAGAAAAGGCACAAGAAAACATTCGTGTCAAACCACAGGCTAATGGCAGAAGTCAGGCGAAAGCATCGCACACCAGAGGATGCAATCAGAACAGCATCAAGCGACACGTATATAAAACACAGGCAGATAAGATTGACCATTATTGGAAAGGACGCATGCAACGGCCAGCATTAAAGAACATATTTTATTATTAAGAAGCCGCCAATCAAAAGCCCAAGAGCAACAAAAGTGAGCAGGTTAAAATACCTATCAATGAAAACCTTCACACGCTCGCCAAAAAAGAACAAAAGTGCAGAGATTGCAAAAAACCGCGCTCCCCGCCCAACAATGCTTCCCACCACGAATGCAGGAATCATTATTTTCCAAAAACCAGCAGCAATGGTAAACACCTTGTAAGGAATAGGAGTCAGAGCTGCAGTAAGCATTGCCCAAAAGGCATTCTCCTGAAACAGCCTCCCAACAACCTCAAACTCTGATTGGTAGCCAAGCAGGGCAATAAGCGGCTTTCCAATCGCAGCATAGAAAGCAAAACCAATCAAGTAACCAAACAAGCCACCAATCACGGAAAACAGCGTGCAAAGAAAAGCATACCATAACGCCCTTTTTGGCCTTGAAATGCCCAGACAAATAAGAAGCACGTCAGGCGGAACAGGAAAAAAACTGCTTTCTGCAAAAGCAAGAACGCAAAGAGCAGGAACACCATACTTCGTGTGCCCCCACGAAATAACCCAATCATAAAGACTCCTGATTTTGCCCATTGCGTAAAGGTGAAAGCCGTAAATCCTGTGCAAAGCCCGATGCATACACTGAACTGAGGGCACAAGGTATTTAAGCGTTTGCGAAAATTTGCAAACAGAAACAAGCAATCAATCAAAGATAATTTTTCTTTTCGGACGTAACCTCAAAGCAAAAAACACAAAAGGCGCACTAACAAGAAACTGGCGCATAAAAGAAAAAAGCCCTTTAAGAAAACCACGCTTATATGCTTTTGGCACATGATTCAGTCCCTTAAGTTTTAGAAAGTGAATTCTTGAGTGTCCTCTGACAAACCAGTTCATCAACGATTCCATATTGTACGCCTTCCACAACTTGTCCTTTGAAAGCGCTTTTACAAGACTCGTTTTAACCAAGCGCTCGCCGCCAATTGGAAAACAACGCATGAATAACTGCCCAATTACCCCCGCCCTATCCCTTAATCCAACAACCATTAAATGGCCATTATTAGCCATTTTCTTGAACTGGACAATATGCTGATTTTTCAGACCAACAAGGTCAGCATCAAGAAAAAGGGCATAAGGAGTATTCACGTAATTCAGTGCTGTCTTAACCGCAACAGACTTACCCCTATTGGTCCTATGCCGGACAAGCAGCAGGTTCTTGTATTTCCTCATACGTTCCTGAACAACTTCAAAAGTACTGTCAGTGCTTCCGTCATCAACCACAATCACTTGCGGGATAGCCTTGGCAACAACATCCAGAACAGGCCCTATCGTTCCTGCCTCATTATACGCAGGAATTATTGCAGTAATGCCCTCCATATTGCTTGATGATTTGCAACCCAATAAAAACTTTCTTGGAATAATGCACCATTCAGGAGTGGTTACTAATAATTTTATACGCTTTTCCGACTATTTCTGAAAAATTAACCGGTTAATGGAGGTTGATAAAAAATGGAAAAAATAGGAACATGGGCATTCTTGATAGGAGTCCTGATTGCCGTCGTGGCAGGGCTAATACCTGCATTTGGGCAAGCACCACTTGCAGGACAAGTGGCGTGGGTGCTGGTAATCCTCGGCCTTGTAGTAGGATTCCTTAACATCAGGGCAAAGGAAGCGCAAGAATTCCTCGTGGCGTGCATTGCAATCCTCGTGGTTGCAGGAATGGGAGGACTCCCACCACTGGGAAGAACCCTTGGAGCAATCCTTACTAACCTGATTGCCTTTGTCGCACCAGCAGCATTGCTCGTCGCACTAAGAGCAATCTGGGCACTGGCAGAAGACTGATCAAGCCATATTTTTTTCTTTTTTTTATTCCTTTACCCCAAATTTCCCAATCAGTGGAACAAAGATGAAGTCTCCTAAATCCTCTGTTTCAAGTTTTCCCTTGACTTTTCTTGCCTTAATCATGCGCTGAGCATACATTGGACCA
>JAWAAW010000005.1:0-12449 GCA_038884975.1 Candidatus Woesearchaeota archaeon | reverse complement strand
TCTTTTTTTTATTCCTTTACCCCAAATTTCCCAATCAGTGGAACAAAGATGAAGTCTCCTAAATCCTCTGTTTCAAGTTTTCCCTTGACTTTTCTTGCCTTAATCATGCGCTGAGCATACATTGGACCAACAGGAATCAGCAGTATGCCCCCTTCTTTTAGTTGGGCTTCAAGGGCTTTAGGGATTCTTGGCGCTGCAGCAGTACAGATAATGCGGTCATAAGGCGCCTCTTTTGCATAACCAATACTGCCATCTGAATGAACAACCTTAACATTCGCAATTCCTGCCTTTTTTAGATTGTTTTTTGCAAACCCAACAAGCTCAGGCACGATTTCTGTCGTTATGACTTTGCCATTTTTGCCAACAAGAACACCCAACAAAGCAGCATTGTAGCCAGAGCCAGCACCAATCTCAAGCACCTTCTGACCCTGCTTGACATCAAGAGCATCAAGCATAAGCACAACAGTAGTTGGTTGGCTAATCGTCTGGCCAGCAGGAATCGGCAAAGGTTCATCAAGGTATGTCTGGTCCTTATACTCGTCAAGCACAAATTGTTCTCTCCTAACTTTTTTGAAAGCATCAAGAACCCTTTTATCACTGACTACCCCTTCATATTCCCATTTTTCAATCAATTGCAGTTTTTCGCGCTCGAACATAATCACTCCTAACTCATACATAATATTTAAATACTCTGTCGGAAGGTATAAACCATAAAAGAGGGATTTATGGCAAGAAATACAGAATTTATTCTTTGGTTCAAAGACCTGAAGATAGAAGACGTGCCCTTGGTTGGCGGCAAGAACGCATCGCTGGGAGAAATGTACAGGGAACTCACAAAAAAAGGAATAAGGATTCCAAACGGGTTTGCAACAACAGCACACGCCTACAAATACTTGCTAAAGCATTCGGGAATTGAAAAAGAAATGCGAAAATTACTAGAAGGACTTGACGTCAAAAATGTCAAACAGCTTGCGGAAAGAGGAAGAAAAATAAGGGAATTAATCAGAAGGGCAGAATTTCCAGACGACCTCAGGGAAGCAATAATCAAAGCATACAAGCAATTAAGCAAGCAATACGGCACTTCAGAAGTTGATGTTGCAGTCAGAAGCTCAGCAACAGCAGAAGACCTGCCAGAAGCGAGCTTTGCAGGACAACAAGAAACCTACTTGAACATTGTAGGCGAACACGCCCTCCTTGACGCTTGCAGGAACTGCTTTGCCTCATTGTTTACAAACAGGGCGATTGCGTATAGGGCTGAAAAAGGATTTGATCACTTCAAGGTCTACCTCTCAATAGGCATACAAAAAATGGTAAGGTCAGACCTTGCAAGCTCAGGAGTGATGTTCACACTAGACACAGAAACAGGATTCCCACACGTTTGCTTCGTAACAGGAAGTTACGGCCTCGGAGAAAACATTGTCCAAGGAGCGGTCAATCCTGATGAGTTCTACGTGTTCAAGCCCACGCTAAAAGAAGGCTACACCCCAATAATCCAGAAAATCGTTGGCGAGAAATCAATCAAAATGATTTACGCAACAGAAGGCCCCCACCCAACAAAAAACATTGCCACAACACCTGAAGACAGAAAAAGATTCTGCATAACCGACGAGGAAGTCCTGCAACTGGCAAAATGGGGTGTGCTAATTGAGGAACACTATTCACAAAAGAAAGGAAAATGGACGCCAATGGACATTGAGTGGGCAAAGGACGGACAGTCAGGAAAACTGTTCATAGTCCAAGCAAGACCAGAAACAGTCCAAAGCCAGAAATCAAAAACAATACTCGAAGAATACGTCCTCAAGCAGAAAGGAAAAGTGCTTGTCACAGGAAAAAGCGTAGGCAACAAAATAGGAAGCGGAACCGCCCAAGTAATAAAGGACGTGAAAGAAATTGACCGCTTCAATCCCGGCGACATCCTCGTCACAGAAATGACAGACCCGGACTGGGTGCCAATAATGAGGATGGCAAAGGCAATCGTGACAAACAAAGGCGGAAGGACCTGCCACGCTGCCATCGTATCACGAGAACTCGGAATACCCTGCGTCGTAGGAACATTGCACGCAACAGAAAAAATCAAGAACGGACAAAAAATCACAGTCAGTTGTGCAGAAGGAGAGGAAGGAAAAGTCTATGACGGAATCCTCAAGTACGACATCCAAAAGATTGACCTCAAACAAATGCCAAAAACAAAAACAAAGATAATGATGAACGTGGGCAATCCAGAAGAAGCATTCGAGCTCAGCTTCATACCAAACCAGGGCGTGGGGCTGGCAAGAATGGAATTCGTGATAAACGAATACATCAAGATACACCCAATGGCATTATTAAAGTTTGACAAGCTGACAGACGAAGCAGCAAAAAGAAAAATTGAGGAACTAACGCACGGATACAAGAACAAGCCTGACTTTTTCGTCGACAAACTGGCACAAGGACTAGGAATGATTTCAGCAGCATTCTATCCAAACGACGTCATAGTAAGACTGAGCGACTTCAAGACAAACGAATACGCAAACCTGATTGGCGGAGCAGAATTCGAGCCAAAAGAAGAAAACCCAATGATAGGCTGGCGCGGAGCAAGCAGGTATTACAGGGAAGGATACAGCCCTGCATTCGCGCTTGAATGCAAAGCAATAAAGAAAGTCAGGGACGAATTCGGCCTAACAAACCTAAAAGTAATGGTGCCATTCTGCAGGACAGTTGAGGAAGGAAAACGTGTCGTTGCAGAAATGGCAAAAAACGGACTAAAGCAGGGAAAAAACGAGCTGCAGGTCTACGTGATGTGCGAAATCCCAAGCAACGTTGTCCTGGCAGACGAATTCAGCAAGGTATTTGACGGCTTCAGCATCGGCTCAAACGACTTGACACAGCTCACCCTTGGCCTTGACAGGGACAGCGCAATAGTAGCAGAACTCTTTGATGAAAGAAACGAAGCGGTCAAGAGAATGGTTGAGTACGCGATCAGGACGGCCAAGGCAAACCACAGAAAGATAGGAATCTGCGGAGACGCACCAAGCACTTACCCTGACTTTGCCCAGTTCCTCGTCCAGTGCGGCATTGACAGCATCTCATTAAGCCCTGACGCGGTTGTCAAAACAACATTGAAGATTGCAGAGATGGAAAAGAAGCTCAAAAGGTGAAAGCTTTAAATAAGCAAAGCCATTTCTTTTACACCATGATTGCAGCGCAAAAAATAACGGCAATAATCTCTCGAATAATTATTCCTGCAATCATCATACACTAAAAGCGCCCTGTTTTTCTGGGGTGCTGATGGTAAAAACTACAATGAGCCATAAAAAAATTGAAATCATGGACACAACACTAAGGGATGGAGAACAAATGAGTTCTGTCAGCTTCAAGCCATCCGAAAAACTAACAATAGCAGAACAACTGCTCGAGATCGGAGTGCCAAGAATCGAGGTTGCAAGCGCAAGAGTATCCAAAGGGGAAGAAGAAGCAGTAAGACAAATATGCGGAATGGCAGAAAGAAAGGGCAAGCTCAAAGCTGTTGAAGTCCTTGGCTTCCTCGACCACAATCGCTCAATAGACTGGATTTACAACTGCGGGTGCAAAGTTGTCAATCTCCTTGCAAAAGGCTCGCTCAGGCATCTTGAAACACAACTAAAACAAACACCTGAAGAACATGCCTGCTTGATAAGAAAAAGTGTTGAATATGCAAAAAACAAAGGCATGGACGTTAATGTGTACCTTGAGGACTGGTCAAGCGGGATGAAAGACTCAATTGATTACGTCATGGAAATTCTCAAAAAGCTCGAAGAAATGCCTGTTTCAAGAGTAATGCTTTCTGACACCCTTGGAATCCTCAACCCCCTCAACACCCGCAATTACGTCAAGCGCGTAAAAAGAATGCATCCCAAAATGCACGTTGACTTTCACGCACACAATGATTACGGCATGGCAACAGGCAATTCAATGGCAGCACTACATGCAGGAATCAACGGCCTCCATACAACCATGAACAACCTTGGAGAACGGGCTGGAAACGCACCCCTTGATGAATTAGTTGCGGCAATGAAAGACCACCTCTTCATTGATTCAGGAATAAAAGAAGAAGGACTTTACGGGCTAAGCAAGCTCATTGAAAGCATCAGCGGAGTCCACGTATCACCCACAAAACCAATAACAGGTGACAACGTGTTCACGCAAACAGCAGGAATACACGCAGACGGCGACAAGAAAGGCAACCTCTACCAAAACAAACTCACACCAGAAAGATTTGGAAGAAGAAGAGATTACGCCTTAGGCAAACTAATGGGCAAGGACTCCCTTCAGTTAAACCTTGGAAGGCTTGGAATAACACTCACTCCAGAACAGGAAAGCAAGGTATATGACGAGCTCAAGCGCCTTGGAGACATGAAGCGCACAATAGCAGACATCGAAGAACTAAGACTAATAATCGCAGACGTGATTGGTAATCCCTCACAACAAAAATACAGGATAGGCAATTATGAAGTACGCTCAGTCAAGGGAAATCCCTCAACAGGAACAATCGAAATCATAAACGGCCAAAAAACATACACTGCAAGCGGAACAGGAGACGGAGGGTATGATGCATGTATGAATGCCCTTAAAAAAATCTTTCCTGAACTCCCAGAACTTGTTGATTACAAAGTAAGAATCCCAAAAGGAGGAACAGATGCCCTTGTGGAAACCACAATCACGTGGAAAAACAACTGGAAAGAATTCAGAACAAGAGGTGTGCATTCAGACCAGGTCGCGGCAGCACTTTACGCAACAGAAAGAATGCTAAACATAGCCCAGCCAAGGCCTAAGGAATGACAACAACAACATTCTTTTTGAGCCGCCTGTTTATTTCCCAAGAAAACTCATTGAGAACTTTCAGCCCAGCCTTCCTGATTAACGGCTTGTGATTGATTGTGTTCGGAAAGCCAAGAACTGCCTTGCCTCTAAGAACCTGCTTAAGCCTTGCAAGAAATCCGGTATAAAGGTCTTTCAGTCCTTTTGGCGGCGTGTTCCTCCCATAAGGAAGGTCAGCAACAACATATTTTGCATTGGTTATTGTTAATGCATTCTTTTTTTGCAGTTTGAACTGCTTGATGCCATAGCCAGCAAGGTTTTTGGCCGCCTTTTCAAGCAGTTTTTGCTCAACATCATAACCAATAGGGATAAAACCCATCAAACCAGCCTCAATCAATATTCCACCTGCACCGCAAAAAGGATCAACAAGCACGCCTGTTTGTATTCCTGAAAGGTTTATCATTGCCCTTGCAAGTTGCGGATGAGTGCCAGTAGGGTGAGGCGCAGGCCACTTGTGCACTTTTCTTGACTCAAAGTCCTCATTGTTCTGCCACAAAAGCTTTCCCACAACAACTTTATCATCGACAAAAAAGAAATGGAACCATGTTGTTGGTTTTATCATTTCTGCCCTTGAATTCCTGATCTTTTCACCAACCTGCCTTGCTATTGCGAGTTCAATGCAGGCATCAGCATGATGGCACGTGACCTTGAAGTTCTTTTTGTAATACTTTTGCCAGTCAAATCCAGCTATCTTATTGCCGATCTGTTTTTTATTACACAAAAATAAAAGCTCAAAGGCAGCACGCGAGAAGCCAAGACGGGAAAAATCAACGGACTTTGCTTCTGCAACAAGCAATTCATTGCCAAAAAGAAATATTTTTTTCCCCTTTGATACTTCCAACGCTTCTGCTGTTGCAATATCTGCATAGCGCTTGTATAACTGGAAGAACACTTTCATTTCTTTTTTAGCTTTTGCTGCTGCAACACCTTCCTTGCCCACTTGTTGACTATGAAAATCACCACAAAGAACGTGATAAGCATCAGCACAAACCCTGTCTTTGTCCTTGCATATTCCCAGTAGCTTACAGTAGCTGCAAATGCTGTAACAACAGTGCCGACAAATATTCCCATAAGAACAGCATCCGCAAGCGGAAGCAGTATTGCAAGAATCAGTATTACAAGATTAAATCCAGTAATCGCAGCATACTTCCACCCATTATACACGTTGCGCTCCTCATTCCACGCCTTTTCTGCTGCACGCTGTTCTGCCAGACACTGGTCAATCCTTGCCTGCTCCTCAACCTGCATCTGCTTTTTCGCCGCAAGGCAGGCATTGACATTTTGCTCGCGCGCCTTCTCCTGCTCAGGAGTCAAGCCCGGAAATGCAGGATACTGGCTGTAGCATTCCTCTGCAACACTATACCTTGGATAACACTCCTTGACGGGCTGGAAATAACTCTCAGAGCCAGTGAACTTTGGAAAGAACACGTTTGCACCGAGAAAAACCATCGGCACATACAGGAGTGCAATAACCAACACGTACAACAGTTTAAGCCAGTTTGCCATAACACCACACGGATTGGCAAAGGTATATTAATCTTTGCCTTCTTTAAATATGGAAAAATATTAAAAGCAAGAAAGCAAAAACAGGAATCATGCCCAGAGGAAGACCAATAAAGTCAGAAATCAGGCAGGGAATGGTTGAAATACTTGCAATAAAGGGCTCTGCATACGGGTACGAGCTTGCAAAGATTTACAACGAAATTTTTCCTCAATGCACGCGCGAAAACATTTACTATCACCTGAGAAAAGGCGTTGCCATTGGCGAGTTTGTCGTCAAGGAAATAAAGGAGGAACACGGCGAATACTCGTGGGGCAGTGTTGTTGAAAAAAAGTATTATGCCCTTGGACCGAATGCAAAGCCTGTTGGCAATGAAAGAGTCAGGAAATATTTTGAAGGAAAGAAACAAACTATGTGACGTAAATATTAACCCTGCTTGGGCCGCATGTCCTGTCGCAGACATGCTTGTGTTTTATCAAAAGCCCATATCCTTCTGAAGAAACTGTGACTTTATACATTGCGATTTCCTCAAAACACGCATTTTTTGGCAATGCCTCCAGTTCAACAAACAAATTTGACTTCATCCGCCCAATGGATAGCTCAACAATCCTTTCGGGAGCAAATTCAGGAAGCAGTTCCCTTACCTTTGCCAGGCAGCTTAGTGCCTGTTTTTCAAGCTCAGATGCCTCTTTTGAGCTTAGTACGATGTCAATTTCTGAACTAAGACTTATGTTTGCTTTTATGAACTTGAGTTTAATGGCACCTGCCTACGCATTGCGAGCTGCAGAATTCAATGAATTTTGGCTCGCACACCCTTGCACTCCTCAATGAGCACGCTGTTGAGCAAGCGCTTGGATCAATTATCTGCCCGCAGGCAGACTTGCAGTCAGCACCGCTCGGCTTTGAGCAGGCAGAAATAGCTGAAGTCTTGCAAGACGACTCGCACTTCTCAATGCAGTCAGTAACAGGGTCCTCAGCAGGCCTGTTCTCAGGAATTACTATCACCTGCGGCTCATCCCTTGGAAGCACGTTAGTCGGAATGCGGTTGAGAGGGATTTCCTGCGGCGGGGAGGGCTCAGGCTCTGGCTCAGGAATAGGCCCGCTCGTGACAACAACATCCCTCGGTCCTGTGTCCTCCTGAGTTATCACGACACCACCAGTGGGTGTCTTTTGACAACCAAAAAGAAATGCAACAATCACCACAACAACAAAAGCATTAATGCATAAAGCCCGCAATGACATTTGCAATCACCAGCAACAAAAACACGAAGCTGATGAACCTCCAAACGCGCTCACCATTCTGCTGCTTAAAAATCTTTTGCATTGCAAGCTGAAGCATTCTTCCGCCGTCAATAGGACCAATCGGCAACAAGTTGAACAAGCCAATGCCTAATGAGAGCAAGAAAAGCCAATACAAGAGCCCAAAAGTCCAGAGTATTACAGGAACTGACCACAAGCCATATTTCTGTTTAAAACTTTCTGTTATTTCTGCGTGCTGGCGCGACAAAATCCCCAGGTATGCCTTTGATGCGTTCTTCGGACTCGCGGCAAGCACAATATTATAAGAACTGACGTTTGTCTTCAGCGTGATAGTATCGCCTGGTTTTTTTGATGCAAGAATTGAGCTAAGGTTCTCAAGATAAAGCATTTGAGCGCCATCAATCCCGTTTATTATCTCGCCCTCATGCATTCCTGCAAGCGCGGCAGGGCTTCCCTCTTCAACAGAGGTAATCCTTGCACCACTCGGCACGAGCATTGATTCTGCCAACGGGTTTGCAATAAGTGCAATAACCAAAAAGATGATTCCTGCAGTCAGCAGGTTTGAGAACGGTCCTGCAGCAAAAACGCTCAACTGCCTGAAGTGGCTCTGCTTCTTGAGGTATTCTTCATCAGGTTCCACAAAGGCGGCAGGAACAAGCGGCACAAAAATGCCAAGAAACGCAAGCCCTGCACTCTTCACAGGCATCCTATAAATTTTTGCTGCGATACCATGGCAGAACTCATGCACAAAAGCAATGACAAAAATGCTCAGGAGCCAATAAACAAAAGGCACGAAAAAAACACCTTTTGCCTCAAAAGGCAAGACCGGCTGAATACCTGGCGCAATGCCCGGCGCAATTATCAGGTGAATTGTGTTCCTCACAAGCTCGTAGCTGATAAATATCATTCCTGCAAATCCCACAAAAATGCCTGCGCCAAAAAACCACGACCAAAAGCCAGGCATCAGCTGGGCAAGCCTGTCCATGAACTTTAGCCCTTTCTGCGTGCGCCACATCGCAAAATAAAAAAGCGGGAAAACACCTTGCAGTGTTATGTTCTTCCTCTGAATCCAAGAAAAGAGAATCATTAAGAGTATGAAAGTGATTAACAGCACGTATTGAAAGTCCATTACAGAACCGGTAACCTACCCGTATAAAAAGGTTTACTTCTTTCTTTTTGGCTTGAATGCCTTCCCCTGACACTTCCTGCACTTCACAACGCCTTCAGCAATCTTTCTGTTGGGCGCGCTCACCACGGACTTGCATCTCCTGCACACAAACTTGTTGCGGAACATCCGCGCATCAGCTTCTGGAAATTTCACCATTACTCAGCACCACTCTTCAACTGCTTCATTACCTTCTGCCCCAATATTGTCCAATAAATTACTTGGCAGCCCTCAACAACCTTATCCTTAAGCTCAGCGGGAATATCAAGGTCAAAAGTTTCATAAGTTTCCGAATCCATCACGTTTGCCTTATTGCCTGAAACACTCAACACCTGCGCATTCTTCTTCTCAATTATTGGCACCTCAACATTGTCGTGCCCTGGAACAACCATTTCACGCTTCTTTTCATCAAGCAGCCCAATCGCAACAATCCTCACCTTTGCGTGCCCGTGCTTTCCTGACTTGCTAATGTCAGCACTCACAACCTTGCACGCAGCACCATCAATAAGAATGTAACTGCCCTCCTTGATTGAGCCTGCACTAACAATTTTTGTGGACATCACACCCCTCGGCTTTGAGGCTGTTTATATAGTTTTCGGGAAAACTAGAACCATTCCAAGAATGAGGCCTACTTGTGCCTTGAAACAAGTTTTGACAATTCCTTTTCCAATCGTGCTGAGTCCGGATATGCTTTCTCTTCATTCTTGAATTTTGAGCTATGATAAGTGCGCCTCAAGCCTGCGCTTCTAAACTGGTGCTTCTTGTGCAGTAATTCGTGATACATCACATAATCAAGCAGATGCGGATGGTCAAGAAGGATAGAACTTATGCTAATCGTATCAGTGCCAAGGTCATACGAGCCAAGCTTTGTCACACCATTGCCAACGACAAGGTTTGGCTGTTCCAACAAACCATTAAAACAGCTTTCGTTAACCCGCTTGAAGCTTTCCTCAAGCAACGGATGCGACTTTGTCCTTGCAATTGTTGAAGGCACGCTTTTAAGGAAATAATTATACAAGTCAATCTGCGTGGTTCTCCGCTTCACCTTGAACAAGCGGCAAAGCAAGTACTGAACAAGTCCAAGCTGGATGTCCCTGCTTACATTCTTCCATTGCTTGCTCAAATTAAGAACAATGCATTTATGAAACTTGTTCAGCCTGATGTTGGCATTATACCCCTTGAATCTTCCTGAATACCTCACTCTGGCAGAATAACAATAAGGTTTCTCCGGGAAAACGATGTTGAATGCCTCCCTGACTAAGTCCATTACGTACATTTAATAATGGTGTTACATAAAGATTACGCGAAAATTTTATATACGCTTGCTGCTGCCACAAGAAACGTGGTTGAAACAACACTGCCAAGGGGGAAAAAGCTGATACCGGGAATTACCGTAATAATTGTCATAATCCTTGCAGTTCTTGCTTTCAGGAATGGCTTTGGCATAATAAGCCCGACAGGGCTAGTGGCTTTGGAAAACACAACCTTTGTCGGAACATTTGACATAACAAACATCTCAGTAACAATCCCTGCAGAGCACACAACCGTCAAGTTCTCTGCCCCTCAACCAGCACGCATAATGACCAAGAACGGTGAAATCAACGGTTCAGGAAACTTTGAAATAACAGATTTTGTGGGAATACTTGTATGGGATGGCTCAACAATGCAGCTCGTGGGCAACATGGAAACCCTGAGCAATGGCCAAGTTTCTGTCAGGTTCTTAAACAGGGAAAGCACCACAATAATCCTCAATGCAGGCAGCATAGAAGCAACAAGCGCCAATATGTCAATATTCACAAAGGACCTGACAGGAAAGATAAGGCTGGAAAACAAGTGGACAATCAATCTTGACAAAACACCCGTAACACTCAGAGGCTATAAGGGAAAAGCGCACTTCCAGCGCATAAACAACATCACAACAATGATGCTGGACGGCAATTCTGCCAATGCACGAATAGAGCAGGAAAATTTCCTGAAGAACGTCGCTTAAAACGCGGCCTCATACCTCAGTATTGCACCGTACTTCCCAAGGTCCTTCAACTGAGCACCTTCCCGCGTTTCTGTTGAGATAATCCTTACTGTGCTGCTATACTGCTTTGCAATCTTCTCAAACTCGTCAATCTTCTCATCAGGCAGTTGTTCTGAAAGCAAAAGAATTTCAACTGCGCCCATCTCAAGCATCCGCCTCACTTCTGCCTCGCCATAAGCAACCTGGTTTGGCTTTGTTGCAAGCAGCTCAAGGAACCTTCCAACAACCCTTTTTTCATCAGCAATCTCTTCCTGGGCAAGAATGTCCTGTGACTTATCAACAAGTTCCTCAAGCCCAAATTCCTCTGTATAGCTGAGGTCTTTAATGCCAAGAATCTTTTTCTTAAGGTCAGCAGTGATTAATCCACTGTCAACAAAGTCGTACTTCGTAGGTCCAGGCCCCCCAATAATAATTCCCTTCAAGCCTTCCAAAGAAAAAAACTGTTCCTTCATTATTTCAGCCACTTTTCCAAAATGGTCCTTGACCGCGATTTCCCTGTTCCTCTGGAATCTGACTGCGGACTGACCACCAGCCTTGAACTTTCCAGGCACGTGAGAATGTGTCTTTGTCAAAGGAACAATAGTTTTTCCCTTAAGCAATGCAAGGATTGCGTCCCTTGCGTCAATGACTACAAGGCCGTAGACCTCCTTTGCCTCAAGCATATCCCTAAGAATGTCAAGGTCAAAGGTCTTCTCGCACTTGTACAAACGCATCTTCAAAGGAACAGGCGGCTCAATGCTCCACACTCTGACATCTGACTTACCCTCCCTTGCAAGAACATTACCCGCAAATACCGCCAGACCGTTTGGCGGTGTCCTTCCAACAATTCGCAAGTGCTGAATCATCCTCTCCAAGGCATCAATGACATTGTTCCTTGTGCTTGCGCTCTTGATGTTGCTCGCAGTTCCCTGCTCCTGCGCCAAGTGCTGCATTATCTTTGTAAGGTCATAACCGGCAGGAACATAGACAGTAACAAATTCCGTGTGCGCAGCCCTGTAGCTCTCAAGTTCCTTAATGAACTTCTTCAAGTGAAATTTTTCGTTTGCAGTCAGGCTCATTTTAGAAGAGCAACAGGCAGGCTAACAACTATCAGAAACCGGCTATGCCGCATATTGCCTGTTAATGCTCATATGAGAATGATTCACAAAACCCCCTTATTAAGCTTTGCATGACATCAATACGTAACCTTTAAAAACAAACCCCTGTTTTCACGAGGGCATGCCAGAAAAAGAATTGGGACTGGGACCGGTGAAACGGTTTGGAACAAGGTACGGAAGGACAGCGAAATTCAAGCGCGCAACAATAGAAACAATGCAGAAAAAAAGCACAAAATGCCCTTACTGCAGCAAGGACAAGGTTGTCAGGAAAGCCAAGGGAATCTGGCATTGCAAGAAATGCAAGAACACTTTTGCGGGACAAGCACACACCTTTGTTGCAAAACCAACAGCACTCCCTCCCATTGAAGAAGTGCTTGCGGAAACAACGGAAAAGCCTGCAGAAGAAGAAACAGAGGCCTGAAAATGGTCAAGTACACGTGTTTTTCGTGCGGGAAAAAGATATCTGAAGAAATGATGGGCAAGCGCGTAAGGTGCCCATATTGCGGCGGAAAAATGCTTTATAAGTCGCGCAGCACAATAACAAAAGTCAAAGCGGTCTAA
>JAWAAW010000004.1:55795-72258 GCA_038884975.1 Candidatus Woesearchaeota archaeon | reverse complement strand
CTTACTTTAATGCTTTAAAGGAATGGGCAAAAAACAAGCAAGATGTTATTGTAGAAACGATAGGAGGACTAACATGACCTCAGGACTTTATTATGTCATTACGTGCAATAAAAAAATTACTTGGGAATTAGTTCACCAAATAGTTGAGGAATTAAACAAAAAAGGATTTGACTTCGTTAAGAGGGATAGTAGTAAAGGTAATGAACTGTATAACTCAATGTATTTTTGGGAAGTAAAATACATATCTTTGGGATTTATTAGGACCACTAATCACATAACCATCAGAGTAGAACCCTATAATAAAATATCTGAGCCTCCAGAATTAGTGGAGAAAATAAATGAGTTAATCGCAACAACAAAACAGCTTGCTTCAGAGATGTTTGGAATTAAATCGATTGAAGAGGACTGGATATGAAAAGTGAATTGCATCAATGTAAGAATCAAATGGTAGGAACAAATGAAATAAGAATCATAACAAAAACGTGATGGGGATTGTCATAGAGGAGGGATTAAGATGGAGAATAAAAAAATAACCAAGATTGGTACTAATGAAAGAGCAAGAAGAGTCATAAGGTTTTTGGCGTATTTTATGTTTTTTTATTTTGGGTGGCGGCTAATTGCGTTGCCGTTTATTTTTGCTGGTGGAAAGGAGAGTTTAACGGAATTTTATGGAGGGACGCTTTTCTTTGTGATTAACTTGGTTTCAAGTGTTGTTTTTATAGCGCTTGGATTAATAGCGGCGTATTACTTGACAAAATTCAAGAAATGGGCGCTGATTACTTTAATAGTGCTGATTTCATTACACGCAATTAATATTCTAATCACCACTTATGGCATGGGACGTGTAAAATTGCCAGTAGTGCAGGTAACTGTGTTAATATTCCTTATTTTGGGGTTTAGGTACATAAAAAATGCTGAATAAAAAATCACGAATAGTTGAAGCGAATATTTTTTTGTTGCTGATTTTGTTACTTGTCAGCCCTGTGCTTGCAGTGTCGTCCGTCTATGAATCAACTTCTGTGTCGCGTATTGTGGGAAGCTCGCCTGATGAATTGGCACGGCAATTAACGCAAGGAGACTTGAGTCTTGATGATGCGGTTGTGGTGGATTATAAATGGGCGTATTCTGAACCGCGAGAAATTGTTTCTGAAAGCTTCCCAAGTCATTTTTCAGAATCATTAAGTAATTACTGGATTGAGAATACTGGCAACAAGCTTGTTGTTGTTGACTCGTATCCTTATAAGGGCATGCCTGCATTCACCAGTGTATTTGATACTGGTGATGTAGAATCTTGGAGTGGTGCGCTTGATGCTAAGCAGTCTTTATTCTTGGTTAATTCGGAATATGCTGGGCTTTCGCTGCCTAAACTTGAAAGCATTGCTAACACTCTTACGCCGCATGCGGCAATGATTGCGCCAACAGCGTACGCGAGCCAGCAATTTCTTAAAACAGTTATTTGCAATCTTGGAAATGGGGATAGTCTTGGTGATGTTTTTGCACAGGCACGTAACAATTATCACTGGAATCTGAAAGACTCAAACGAGCTTATAGGGCTCACTTTATTGTCTTATGCTCTTTATGGAAACCCGTTAGTGCGAGTGACGGTGCCGGTGTATGATAATTCTGTGCGTGAAAGATTGTGCAAAGGCATAACCGAGGATTTCACAATGCAGTCTGTGGAGGAATACAGAATACAGGCAGTTGATGAAGCATACGTAAAAACGATTAAGTGGGTCATTCCGTATTATGATGTTGTGGAACTGGAGAATTTCACATTAATCACAATACCCGGAGCGTTGTTGCAAGAATCGTTTGGTGAATTGGTTCTTCCTGTTCGTACAACAAATACTGAGTTCCCTCTTAAAACAATCATTACTGGTGCGGAACTTGTTGGGTTCTCAGACCCTGTTGATGTAACGGCAAATGTTCCTTTATGGAATGGGTTTGGTTATTCTGAACGTGACTGCGACGTTAGTAATGCGAGCGCGAGGATTGATTTTTCGCGGATATATTCTGATGAGAGCTTGATTGTGCTTGGGAGGATTTTGCCGGTAGAAATGATTGATTGTGATGCAGGAAAGTTCAGGCTTTACAGGACAATAACTTATAACATTACGTATTATCCGTTCTCACCTGTAAGGATAATCAGTATTGATGCTCCGCAAAAACTGCTTCCTGAAGCAACACGCCAAATAACAGTAAAAATTGAAAACATGCAGGACACGCCAACAATGGGCAATTTGACCCTTTTAGACTCAGAAGGAACGATCATTTCTGTAAAAGAAATAAGCACAACAATTTCGGAGCACAGTCTTGAACTCAAGGTTCCGGCAGAAGAAGGAACGTACAAGTATTATGTTGCGTTCGTGCAGGATGGGGAGGAAAAGACACACGCATCATTCAGCATAGATGTGAAAACGATTGAGGTAGAGTTTGAGATTCCGCAGGTTATGAAAGATGGTGCAAAAATCAATTTAAGCATAACAAATAACTGGGAAACGCAGATTGTTGCTCAAATCTTGCTGGAGTTGTCAAGAAATGGCGAACAGGTAAAGGAAATCAGCCAGGAAGTTGTCTTACGGCCTGGACAGAACAAAGTGGTTTTTGAATTAAACAATCTTGACCGCAATGACGTTTATTATGATTTGCGGGCAAGCATAACTTACAATGGCAGAACAATTCTTTTGAGCGACAGGTTATTAATGAATCATGCGCCAGTAATACTTAACACGAACCAAGTATTTAATGAATCGCAAACGTTGATTATTGAGCCTGTTATTAAGGATGTTGATGGTGATGAGGTTGAAACTGAGATTATTGCGCCGTTTAATGTTGATGGCACACATGTTTTAACATTTGAAGAAAGCGGAACATACTTGATTAAAATAAGGGCAAATGATGGTTTCACAATATCAGAACACCCTGTTATGCTTATAGTCTTGAATACGAACAGGCCGCCAGAGCTTGATATTCCTGACTTCCAAGATGCTGTAGAAGGGGATGAATTCACCTTGATTGCAACTGCCACAGACCCTGACAACGAGAATAATGTTGATAATGATGATAACAACTTGACAATCTTTTGTGATTATCCTCTTGAGGATGATTGCAGGTTTGTGCCTGATTATGACAGTCCAAGAGAGCTTAACGTGAGTGTAACCGTAACTGATGGTGAGTTTAGTGTTACAAAGACTGCAAAAATCAGGATTGCCAACACGAACAGGCCTCCGCGCATAATGCTTCCTGACGTGATTGCTTCTGATTATGACATTGACTTAGCGCATTATGTTAATGTTTCAGATCCTGATAATGAGAATGATGACCCAAGCGATGATAACCAATTGAGCATCACTTATGCAGCACCGTTTGGTTTTGATGGCCGTTGGACTCCTCCACAGCCAGGGCTTGTGTTCACCACGGTTAAAGTGACGGATGGGGAGTTCATTGTCAGCAAGAATACGTGGATAAATGTTAGTGTAACACATCCAATGCCTCAGCCGCCGTACACATATCCTGAATACAACAACACGCCCGAACCGATGGAGCAAGAACCGCCTGCAAGTACTGCTGAGAACCAGACTACAACACCACCTGCCAACCAGATGCCTGAAAACAGCCAGCAACAAAACCAGACAGCAACTCCGCCGTCTCAGAACACCACACAAGCAGTCCAGCCTGCTGTTCAGAACAACGGGCTTGAAATCGAGATGACAGCAAAGGCCAATGGGCGCAAAAAGAAAGTCAACGGAGATACCTCGCTTAAAGTAAGCCCTGACAGCGAAGTAAAGCTTGAAATATCGCTCAAAAACAACGGAAACACAACAAAGAAGATAACAATTGAAGCAGGGATTGAGGATCTTGATGAGGAAGAAAAAGAAACAATAACACTAAAGCCAGGTGATGATGAAGAACTTGATTATGAGTTCTTTATTCCACGGCTCACTGATGAAGACGAATACGAGCTGAAAATCATAATTCGCGAGAACGGAATGCGAATAAAGAAAACACTTCTCCTAAGAATTGACAAGCAATCGCATGAGATCTCGATACGAAAGGCAAAGGCAACTGCGTGCAATGATAATGGAAGGATAACAGTGCGACTTGAGAACACAGGCAGTAATGAAGAAAAGGGAAACTTGTTGCTTGAGAGCAAATCCCTTGGGCTGGAGCGCAAAATACCGTTCTTGCTTGATGAGGGGGAGTATAAGACTTTTGATGAGCCTTTCTTGGTGGAGGAGGGGACGCATACGATAATTGTTACGGCAGAGTATGGTAAGTATGCTATTACGAGGGATGTTCTTGTGGAAGGTTGTTAGTTCTTTTTTTTAGAGAGCAATTAAGTTAAACAATGGTTTGTGGTGGTATTTCTGTGTTTTCATTCCTTCCTAGCGTTATTTCTATTGTGCTTACTCTTACTATTTTTCCTTCTTGGTTTTTGAATTCTTCTGAATCAACCTTTATGTTTTTTATTCCGACTCCGCCCTGCAAAAATCGTTTTGATGCGACTTCTGCTATGTCTACTGCTCGGGAGATGAATTTTCCTCGTGCTTTTATGATGACTTCAGAAGCTCCTTTTGTTGTGAACTGCATCACGACTCCTGTGACGTAGTTCATGAATGGCTTGTTTCCGACGAATATGGAGTTTTCTTCCATCGCTGCACCCCCTCACCAGGAAGTTTCTAGTCTTCCTTGCGCTGCATTATTCTTGTTACGTAGCCGGCAACAGTGTTTCTTATTTTCTTTCCAGGGTTTGTGAGTAGTTTCTCTACGAGTTTCTTGTTTTGTTCGTAGTCTGTTGTCAGCAGTGCCTTGTGTTGCTTGACAAGGTTCAGTGTCAGTCGCTTTATTAGTTGTGTTTTTATTCTTCCCATTGTTATTACTCCCCTTGTAGTGAGAACTATTATTTATCACTGTATAAAAGCTTTTCTGTTTATAGCAGTTCTGAGAGTAGTTTTGCGCCTATTTTTGCGCTTTCTTCCTTTATGCCTGTGATGTCTGTTGCTTTCAGGTTCTTGAGCATTTTGAGCCTGCGGATGAAATACAATAATTCTCTGGTTGTCATTCCGCCGGGTTCTGGGTTGTTGGTGGGAGCAAATGCTGGGTCGAGTACAGAGGCATCGATGGACAAGTAGAGTGCTGGAAAGTCTTTTGCAGCGCTCATTACTGAATCGCACACGTCGTTTATTCCTTCTTGCATTATCTCGTGCATGAGGTATTGTTTTGAGTTTCTTGTTTTTAGTTGGGAATGGGTTTCCTTGTCCCAGGTCCTGCAGCCGACAAAGAGCATTCTTTCTGCGGGGAAGCCCTTGAAGAGTTTTGGTTGTGCGCAAAACTTGATTATTCCTGCGCCGGGGAAATTGTCGTTGAATGTCGTGAATGTGGCTTCTGTTGTTTCTGGCGTGCCGCCTATCATTACAAATCCTTCTCTTGCATCAGTTGTTTTTTCAATAATGATTGGTCGTCCTTGTTCGTTTATTTGTCTTTTTGAGAGTTCTTTGAGGATTGCTTCTGATACTGTGCCTTGTACGGGAATGATTTTCATAATGATTGGGAAGTGATGGCTGGTATAAAACTTCTGCGGTTTGCAAAGCTATAAAATTAGCTCTTAAATTACACAGTTGTCATGTATTATGTTGTTGAGCTGGGATGGGGAAAAAGGACAAAAACCGGGTATTATATGCATTGCAAGGCAGGTGTTAGCCTCATCAAAGATGATGAGTATTATATTCATGGCATTAATTATTTTCGGAAGGCAAAGAACAGGTGGTTGATGCCTTCTGATACTGTGTGGAAAAGCCCGGATTATGGCAGTTTGTTGAAAGGTGTTCTCAGGAAGAATAAAAAGGTGAGATTGTGTCATCGTTCTCTTGACAGGATAGTGACTGCAACTGTGCTTTCAGTTTTGCCTGTGAGATTGCCTGAGGGTTTTACATCTCCTCGGGCGCAGTGATTCCGAGGAGTGAAAGGCCGTTTTTAAGCACTGTCCTGGTGCAATCAATCAGCAGTATTCTTGCCTTTTGTTTTTCTTGGTCTGTTTCTTGCAGGCAGGGGCAAGAATGATAGAATTCATTGAAAGCCCTGCCAAGGGAGATTAAATATTGTGCAAGTATGTGTGGCTTGTATTGTCTTAATGAGTCCTTGACTGCTTGCGGATACTCTGAAAGGATTGTCACAACTTTGTTCTCTGTTGGTTCTGAGAGCGAGTCAAACTTCACTTTTGTTGTGACTGTGAGCTTTTTTTCATTTGCCTTCCTGATTATTGAGCTTGCCCTTGCGTAAGTGTACTGCAAGTAAGGTCCTGTGTCGCCTTCGAAGTCAAGGAATCTGTGAATGTCAAATATTATATCCTTGTTGCGGTCGTTCATCAGGTCGCCGAAGAATAATGCGCCGACAGCAACCATGCGCGCAACTTCTTCCTTGTTCTTTAATTTTGGGTTTTTCTCGTTAATTGTTTTCAGGGCCAACTCTATTGTTTCTTTCAGGACGTCTTCCATGAATATGCTTTTGCCTTTTCTTGTTGCCATTTTTCCGCCTTCAGGGGATAGGTAGAAGCCGAAATCGACGTGTGCAAACATTTCTTTGTTATAGCCAAGGAGTTCCATTACTGCAAATAATTGCTGGAAGTGGAGGCAGTGTTCTCTTCCGACGACGTAGATTATTTTTTGTGCTTTCAGGGTGTTAATTCTGTAAAGCAGTGCTGCAAGGTCGCGTGCTGCATATGTTGTTGCTCCGTCGTTCTTGCGTAGCATGAATGGTATCTCAAATCTCTTGAGTGGCACCACAAGTGCGCCTTCGCTTTCTTTTGTGATTTTTTTCTTTTCACAAACCTCAATCGCGTCGTCGGTGTGTTTTGCAATGTGCGCTTCTCCTTCGTAGGAATCAAATTCAATGCCGAGTGTGTCGTATATTTTTTTGAAGTCGTTTAATGATTCTTGCCTGAATTTTGCCCATAATTTTGTTGCTTCTGTGTTTCCGTCTTCGAGTTTCTTGAACCATGCTTTTGCTTCTTCCTCAAGCCTTGGGTTTTCCTTGGCTTCCTTGTGGAACTTTACGTAAAGCTCAAGTAAGTGTTTTATTGGGCATTTGGTCATTTTTTTCTTGTCGCCCCAATTCAAGTATGCATAAATCAGGGCTCCGAACTGCGTCCCCCAGTCCCCGAGATAATTGAGGCGTAAAACCTTGTAGCCTTGTGATTCGAGGAGTTTGCAGATTGAGTTTCCGACTACGGTGCTTCTTAAGTGCCCGAAATGGAAGAGCTTGCCTATGTTGGGGGATGAAAAGTCTACCGCAATGGTTTTTCCTTTTCCTTCGTCTGATGTTCCGTACTTGTCTTTCTGGTATTCTATGTCAAGCAGTGTTTTTTCGGCAAGCACTGTTTTTTTCAGGAAGAAGTTCAAGTACGGACCATTGCATTCAATCCGCTCAACAAATGCTGGCTTTTTGATTTTTGCAGCGAGTTCTTTTGCAATTATTGGCGGTGCTTTTTTCATCTGTTTTGCAAGCTGGAAGCATGGCAGTGCAAAGTCGCCAAGGTCTGGAGATGGAGGAACTTCCAAAGGAACATTCACTTTCAGCTCTTTTCTGACAAATGCCTGTAATTCATCCTGAAAACCCATAACAAAAACCCTCGGGGGTTAGGTTTATAAACTTTGCTTCACACACGAAAGTGTATGCTTCCAACAATCATTGGGCTTTTGCTGTTTGTTCTTTTAATTGTGATTCTTGGCTTTGTTTTTGCAGCAACAGTGCTTGATATTGCAATTAACGGCGTAATACTGTATTTGATAGCCGTCAGAATGTGGGTTGAGCTGAGAAAAGGCGCGGTAAAGGCATACACGATTTCAGGACTTATTGCGCTCATTGTGTTTTTCATAAAGCACAAGATTTTCTCTTATTTGTGGCCTGTTACGAACTTCTTGATTGTGTGGTTTGTTCTTGCTCAGGTCGCAATGCTTATTGCAAGGCTTGGCGGGAAGAGACGGAAGAAATGATTATTTTGATATTTCTTGCTCAATCCTTTTCAGCACGGCATCAACCAAAAAGAAGACGTTCTTGTCTGCGTGCTCGACTGTGATTTTGTTTCCTTTGCACAGTACTGATGCTGAGAGTGAGAATTGGTCTGTGCCTTTTGAGAGTGTTAATGACATTTTTTCATTGCCGTAATTGTCTGAAAAGCGTCTTGCGTAGTTGCCGATTATTTTCTTGAGGACTATCATTGATCCGCCATCAAGGGCTCGGAAGCCTGTGAGCTCGATGTTGCCGCCTAACAATTGTGTTTCAGAATTCTCTGGTTGCTGTGGGGGAGTGTCCATGTTGCTCCTCTTACCCAAAAAACCTCAACAGAGTATATAAAATTATCGACGAAAACAAACCATAATTTGACTACTCAAGAGTAGGTATGTTTCCATAAGCTTAATAAAGACCTGCGATGTTTTGCGGTAAAGGTGGTTGGATAATGACTGCTGTTTGCAAGCGATGTGGCGCTCCAGTGCGAAGTTATTCTCCAATGCGTAAATGGTGTGTTGAGTGCCGCAGAATCATAAGTCTTGAGCAGGCGCGCATAAGAAAAATGAACCACCGCCTTAACGGCAAGAACAAGCTCCAGCTTCCAAAAACATCATTGAAGCCTGTCATCAGGATTAAGCTTTAATACAAGTTCTGTCGAATCTTTGTTCTATGCCGACAAAAGAGGATATTATCCACGCGGTATTGGCGAAAAAGGAACTGTCAGGAATAGAGCATTCATTTGTGAGGGCTGTTCTTGAAAAGGAGTTGAGAAAAATGCCAAGGCTTGAAAAAAAGCTTGCCACGCTAAGCGCAAGAAGCAAAGAATGCAAAGAATTAGTAAAGGCAGTTCGGGCTGTTCTCAGGAGAAACGTCTCGCTTTATGAGGGGGATGAACCAATGCATAGGGAAGTGTTGCTTGCAGGGCTCAGGCAGAGCACAAATCAGGACCAAAGGCAGGAAATAATCGCCCACCTTCTTTCCACTCACGTATCCAGCAAGGAGCGTTTGCCTTTCTATGATCAAGTGTATGAGAAAATATTTGCAATCACGGGAAAGCCAAGTGTTGTTCTTGACATTGGTTGCGGCCTTAATCCCTTGTCATACCCTGACCGCGACGCAACAATTATTGGCGTTGACATTGATAGGAACCTCTGCTCGATTGTTGACCAGTTTTTCAGCATTGCAGGCATTGAGGGCGAGTGCAGGATTGTTGACGTGAAAGGGATTGAGCAGATAAAGAGATTGCCAAGGGCAGATGTTGCCTTTGTTTTTAAGCTTCTCGAGATTATTGATAAGGGGGAAGGGCACAAGCTTAGCGAGCTCCTGCTTAAGGCATTGCCTGCAAGATGGCTTGTTGTGAGCTTTCCCACAATGACAAGCAGTGAAAAGCCAATGAAACAGCCGAGGAGGGCTTGGATTGAGCTGATGCTGAAGCGTTTGGGCTGGAAATATGAAACATTCGCAATTCCGAATGAAATATTTTACGTGATTAGGAAGTGATTTCACAGCAGTATTTTTATACTCCTTAAGACAATGCCCAACTAAAAAGAGGGCTTTATGGAACGGTTATTCAAGGCTTATGACATTCGCGGGATTTATCCTTCTGAGCTTACTCTTGATTTTGCGTACAAGCTTGGAAGGGCAGTGGCAATACACTTTACTAATGAGACGATAGTTGTCGGCAGAGATGCAAGAATCGGCTCTGACAGGCTTGCAGAGCGCTTGATTGCTGGCATTAATGACCAGGGAAGCAACGTGATTGACATTGGCTTGTGCTCGACCCCAATGCTTTATTTTGCAACACAGGAACACCCAGGAGTAATGATTACTGCTTCTCATAACCCCAAGGAATACAATGGCTTCAAGATTTGCGCAAAAGGCGGAAACCCGCTCGGATTCCCAGACGGCTTGAGCCCGATAAAGTCCCTGATTGAGCAGGCAAACTTTGGTCGTCCAAAGCATAAAGGAAAAACCAGAAAGAGGAATGTCTTGGCCGATTATGCAGCTCATGTTAGGAAATTCAAGGGCAGGATCAATAAACTTAAGGTTGTGATTGATGCAGGGAATGGTGTTGAGGGCATTATTGCTCCAAAAATTTTTGCACACATTCCTGCCAAGATAATTCCTTTGTTTTTTGAGCCTGATGGTAATTTTCCAAACAGGCCTCCAAACCCCCTAAAGGAAGGCGCGTTAAGCAGGCTTTGCGCAGAAATAAAAAAGAACAAAGCAGATGTTGGTATTGCATATGATGGCGACTGCGACAGGGTAATTTTTGTCGACGAAAAAGGAAACATTGCAAGGCCTGACTACGTTCTTGTTTTGCTCGCCCAATACCTGCTTAGGGAAAACCCGCACGCAAAAGTATTGTATGATGTGCGCTGCAGCAGGATAGTAAAAGAGAAAGTAACAGAAGCAGGTGGTGTTGCAATAATGACAAGGGTTGGTCACACTTACATCACCCACACAATGCAGGAGGAAAATGCCTTACTCGCAGGCGAACTAAGCGGGCATTATTATTTCAAAGAGAATTTTTGGGCTGACAATGGTGACATTCCTGTAATGCTTATGCTTAACATTCTAAGCAGTGAAAAGAAGCCTCTGTCTAAGCTTTTGGCGCCGTTGCAGAAATATTTCAATTCTGGAGAACTAAACTTTGGTGTGGAAAACAAGCATCAAGTAATGAAGAGTGTGGAGGAAGAGTATTCTGAAAAGGGCAAGGTTTATCACATTGATGGACTGAGCGTTGAATTTCCTGACTGGTGGTTTAACCTGCGCCCAAGCCACACAGAACCTGTATTGAGGCTTAACGTGGAAGCAAGCACAAAAACAATGCTGGACAGGAAAGTGGCTGAGTTAAGAAGGCTGATATGCTAATAAATCATCCGTATTTTTCAACAAGCCCTGCAATGTAGTCTTCCTTGCACTGGCACTTGCTCCTGTGTGTTAAAGGGCAGGTTCCTGCATCGCGGTATTCCTTTGGCGGAATCACGCATTCTGTGCCGTCGTGCTTGCAGCAGACAAAATCAGACAATCCGTAGCATTTCACTGTGTTCATGCAGACGTTGTTTATTACTTGGTCTGGCCGCAGGAAAACAACGCCGCTGGCAACGTCCATCCTCACGCCTGTTGGTTTTACGTAAAAGTCATCTGCATAAATGTTGTTGTAGGGATAATAAACAGAAGGATAATCCACGACCTTGCCTGTTATGGTGTTGTTCACAAAGAGGACTATTCCAACTATTGCAATCACTGCGAATATTCCTGCAAGCATTATTGACTTGTCCATTTTTTTTAGCTGAAAGGCACAGGCCAGCTTTGCCTGTAAGGATATTTTTCAGGGCAGGGGCACTTGTAGGGCATTGATTCTGGGCACATTGGTGCTTCTGACGCATAGCCGTATAATGGCGCAGTGCACTTCATTCCGTTGGGCAATGGTTTTTCTGCGCAGCACATGTAGCTCTGGCTTCCGCCGCACATTGGCACGTCAAGGCAGGCGTAAGGATTTTCCTCATAAGGCCTTGAGGGGTCAAACCATTGCTGGACTATCTTTCCAGTAATGTCTGATTTGAGAATCATTGCTGTTGCAACCACGACAAGGAAAATGCACGCAACGCCAACAATGCTCCAGAAGACAGTGTTGTCTGGCAACTCATTGCCTTCTGCCTCTTTTTGCATGTGCATCATTCAGAGGCGTGACTATTTAAACATTTCGCTGGGCAAAGTTTATAAACTCCTCATTAGTCGGAGAAACCATGGCAAGAAAAAAACAGTCAGGCGCGGTTGAGCATCCAGAGCGCTCCCCGCCTGCTGAGCCGGTTGAGCCAAGTTCTTTGCCACCCCAGCCCGAACTGAATATCGGCATGGTTGGGCACGTTGATCACGGGAAAACAACACTAGTCAAGGCGCTCTCGGGAAAATGGACAGACACGCACAGCGAGGAAATAAAGCGCGGAATCACGATAAGGCTTGGTTATGCTGACGTGACTATTTACAAGTGCAGCACGTGCGAGGGGACAGATGCTTATGGGGTCCAGCCTACTTGCCAAAAATGTGGAAAGCCAAGTATTGCGGTTAGGCGGTTTTCGATTGTTGATGCTCCCGGGCACGAGTCCCTTATGGCAACAATGTTGTGCGGCGCGAACATAATTGACGGCGCATTATTGCTTGTTTCGGCCAATGAAAAATGCCCTCAGCCGCAGACGATGGAGCACGTTCAGGCATTGCAGATTGTTGGGATAAAGAATCTTGTTGTAGTGCAGAACAAGATTGACCTCGTGACTCCTGAGCAGGCAAAGAAAAATTATCAGGAAATTAAGGAGTTCCTGAAAGGCACTCCTTATGAGAACGCGCCTGTTGTGCCGATGTCAGCATTGCACAGCGTCAACCTTGATGTTTTGCTTGAGACAATACAGAACACAATCCCTACGCCGAAAAGGGAGCTTGACAAGCCACCTTTGATGTTTGTTGCAAGGTCTTTTGATATCAATAAGCCCGGTGCTGAGCCTGAGAAAATGATGGGTGGCGTTCTTGGAGGTGCATTGAAGCAGGGCAAGATAGCAGAAGGGCAGGAAATAATGATACTGCCGGGCTATGAGGACAAGAAGCAGTGGAAGCCACTCACGACAACAGTGGTCAGCATAATGACCGGTGGTGTGAAGGTGCGTGATGCAGGTCCTGGCGGAAGCATTGCGTTGATGACAAAGCTTGACCCTGCTGTTGTGAAGTCAGACAAGCTTGTTGGTTCTGTTGTTGGCATGCCTGGAAAACTACCTCCTGTTTGGAATGAATTAAGGCTCGAGCCTCACTTGCTTGAGCGTGTTGTGGGCGCAAAGGACAAGCTTGTTGTTGAGCCGATAAAGATTGGTGAGTTTCTTATGCTTAACGTGAATTCTGCAGCAACAGTCGGGATTGTGAAATCCTTGAGCAAGAAAGAGATTGTGTGCACGCTGAGAAGGCCTGTGTGTGCAGAAGGGGGTGCAAACGTGGTTATGTCAAGGAATATGGGTCAAAGGTGGCGGCTTATTGGTTACGGCACGATAAAGGCGTGAATAGAAATCAGCTTGTTTTAATAAAAAGAATTAGAAAAAGAAAAAAATCAGTTCGTGCTTATCTTATGAACCTTAGTTGGGCTATTGCCTGCCTGCAGAGTGCATATGCGTTTTCCATGCATTTTCTGCGGCAATAGTCTTGGTTCGGGTTGTTCTTTGCGCACTCTGTTGATGCAAGGTGATAGCACTGGTTGGCGCTGGTGGCTGCCTTTATCACTTCAGGGTCTGCGGACTGGCAGTTGTATCTTCCGTACTGACCAAGCATTCTGTCCCATGAACCGCTGTATACCATCAGTTTCATCTTGTCAAGGCATTGTTGCTGGCAGAACAGGTTGCCTTTGTTGTTTGCAACGCATTGCCTGCGCGCCTCACCCATGAAGTACTTGTCTTTTGGGTCTGCAGTAATTTGCAGATTGCACGTATCTCTTGGAGTCGTGCTAATCCTGCGCACAAGTCCTGTTGGTGTTTGTTTTTCAACACCGCCATAAGCTCCTGCGCCGGTTGCAGTCATGCTTATTGGCTCAACATATGGGCTGACGCCTGCAAGCACTGCAGACGCATTTATTAACACTAGTGCGGCAAGCAGGGCCGCAATAATTGTTTTTTTCATTAGTATCCCCCCTAATTTTTTTGTTTGCTTGATGAAAATCATTGGTTTAAATACTTTTCCAAAACAACCGGTTTACGCTTTATTCCTCATCAATATCTACGTCTTCGCCGTAGTCGTCGTAATCCTCCTCATCCTCAAAACGCATCATGTCAGGCATATGCAACAACCTCCGTCAGGGCTTTTATTTTGACATTCTAAGCCAGTGCCTTGCTAATTCCTTTGCGCGCACAGGGCTCTTGACGCAACTTTTTTCGAGCAGGTTGAACTCAATATCATTGACAAGCTTGACCACTTTTTTCTCAGGCAATACCACCAAACATCACCCCCGCTTTAATAATGATTATTTGGTATTTAAGCTTTGTGCAACTTGAGAAAACACAATAAAGAAATAAGAAAAATAAAGGCGGTTCTTACGCCTTTCCAAGAATCCTGAAGACCTTTGTGCCGCAGGCAGGGCATTCTCCTTTTGCTGCCTTCATACCGTTCTTCATAACAACTTCCTTGGCATTCTTGATCTCAACTTCTTTCTTGCACTTCATGCATCTTCCTTTTGGCATTTGAAAATCACCCCAGAGTGTTAATAGACGACAAAAAATGACCAGTGCTATATAAACATTATGTTTTAGGGCAAAAAAGACTAAAATCAGGGATAATGCAAGAATTAGACATCCACGAATACCCTGTGCTTCTCTGTTCCTGACAATTCGGCCAAGATGCGTTTAATTATTGCTTTTTCAGGGTCAGGCATTAATTTAACGCGCTCTTTTATGTCATTAAAGCTCTTAAACGGCTGTTTTTCCCTTATTTCAAGCAATTCCCACATGTGTTTCTTTCCCACGCCCGGTAATAACTCCAATTGGTGCATTCTTGTTGTTAGGGGGCGTGCTGTGTTTATGAAGTCCACAAAGCGTTGTTCATTCTTGTGCACCAAGTCCTTGACCACGAATTCAAGCTCTGTTTTTGCAGTTGCAGTAAGCCTTTCCATTGGCAGCTTGCCTACTATGTGGTGTATTTGGTCTCTTTTTCCTTCGCCAATATAGACTTCCTGCAATGGCTGAAGGAATACCTCTTTCTTTGGTACCAGTTCAAGCAAGGTAAAGTGGGTTTTTCCTATTGCTTGTACTATTGGTGATTTTCTGTGGCTGGGTCTTGGGTCAAACGGATAGCCATGCGGCAAGAAGTCTAGCACGATTGCAAACTCTTCTTTGGTCTGTCTTTTCTCTGGTTGGACTGTCGTGCCTTGTTCCATATAGTGTTCCCCTACTCATTTTCCACAATAACAAAAAGTGAATTGCGCAAAGTATATAAACATTGCGCAGCAATATTATACAGTATGGCTGCAGAATTACTAATCGAGTTTTTATTCATATTCCTAATGTCCTTTTGTTTTTCTTTGTTTTTTGCAATGATTGCCTTGTGGATTTGGATGATTATTGACTGTGCTCAAAGGGAATTCAAGTCAGGCAGCGATAAAGTGGTCTGGATTCTTGTGATAGTGTTGCTTGGCTGGCTCGCGGCGCAATAATTTATTATTTCGTCGTAAAAAGGAGGAGAAAGTGAATTGTTTGCATTCCCTTTCGTGATTGCAGTGGCAACTGCCACAGCCAACAAATATAACATCCTGAAACTGCCAATTTCTTATGACTGGTGAATCTGAAAAGAAAGAAGGCTGTGAAAAAACCCTTGGCGTGATTGGTACCATTGCGTTCTACGCCTCATTGCTGGGAGGATTAATCTGGTCGATGGATTATTATAGGAAGAAGGCTGAAATTGAGAGAAAAGCACCAATTGAATCAATTGAACAGGCAAACAAGAGTATTGAGGGGGTCATAACAAGGCTTGAAGGCAATAATGACTTTTTTGAACAGCGTGCAAAAGACAAACTGCGAAAATTTCTTGCATTAGTTGGAGTCAGTGAGGACGAGGAAGTTGAGTATTTTCACAAAATAATGCAGGACGAAAAAGAACGCGCCGTGTTCAGGAACTATGTTGAGGAATGCGTGTCAAACAACACAAAGCCCTGCAAGGACGGCTTCAGGCGCTATCTTGCAAGGGACGGTTTCTAAAAAATTGAGAATTATTTCACAATCTCTGCAATCGTGTCTGCTATTTTCTTGCAGTTATCATTCGTGACAGTCAGGGCATAGCCCTGCAGGATTAGCTTGACATCATCTGCTGTTTTTGGAAGAACGTCAATAAGCTTGTGGATGTGCTGGTCCTTCATTCTTGGTATTTCCAGCTTTGCAAGGGCAGTCTCTAGCTCTTTTGCTTTTTTTTGTGAAATCGTGCCAGTGCTTTCAAGGTGGTCAAGGCATCGTTGAGCCCTAAAGCCAAGCTCTTTTTCCTTTTCCTTTGTTTCTTCAAGGATTTTCTTGACTTCTGCAGCATTTGTTGCTGATTCTGAAACAATCGTGTACGTCATTTTTACACCTTCCTCAAGTGGACTGGGTGAACAAGAAGCGTTTTTTCCTTTTTGCCATCAATGATCTTGACATTGTAGCATTCACCCTGTTGTCCTGCAACAATTCCTACCTTTCCGTGAAACCTCAAATGGTATATTCCATCTTGGACTGCGGGCTCTGCAAATAAGGCAACCTTGTCGCCCGGCTTGTATTTTGCGAAATAAGATGCCAAGCGTATTTTTCCTTTTGCGCGCGAATCCTTGCGCATTAATATTCTTGTCTTGCGGCGATAGCCACCCTTTCTTTTTCCCATAGTGTTGAGTGTTTATGGCTTGTTTAAAAAGGTTGCGGTCATTCCGTCGGGGCTGCAGAAGCGAAGATTTTATATATGAGTTG
>JAWAAW010000004.1:0-55695 GCA_038884975.1 Candidatus Woesearchaeota archaeon | reverse complement strand
AATATTCTTGTCTTGCGGCGATAGCCACCCTTTCTTTTTCCCATAGTGTTGAGTGTTTATGGCTTGTTTAAAAAGGTTGCGGTCATTCCGTCGGGGCTGCAGAAGCGAAGATTTTATATATGAGTTGGTGTTATCATAACACTATTCAGGAGTTAAGAAAAACAATAAAAAAAAGTGATGCGGTGAGAGGAGGATTCACAATGAAGAAGTTCTTTGAAAAACTGTTCGGTTCAGACAAGCAGTATGATGATCTTGCTGCAGAGGAAGGTTATGTTGAGCTTGACACAGAAGGCGGCGAAGGGCATTCAAGGATTCTTGTTAGGCCGTTCCAGCTCGATGACTTTGAGGACGTAAAGCCAATACTTGACTCTTTGCGCGAAGGGTACACGATTGCGCTTGTGAACATCAAGCCATTGAAGGAGCGGGACCTTGTTGAGCTCAAAAGGGCAATAAACAAGCTGAAGAAGACAACCGATGCCATTGAGGGCGAGATTGCAGGCTTTGGCGATGACTACATTGTTGTGACTCCGAGTTTTGCAAGTATTTACCGCTCAAAGCAGACAAAGGAAGTCAAGGCGACTGAGGAATCGCCGCAGGAATAAATAAATTCTTTTTTGTCAATCTTTAAAAATCCCGGAATTATTTCTTTATTATGGCTTCCCTTAAGGTGCTTGATGAACTGGTGAAGAAGGAAATCAAGAAAATCAGGCTTCGCAATGGTTTTACAATCTCGTTCTCGGACATGCCAACGTATCCAGGGCAGGGTTCTTTTGAGATTACAGGAAAACTCAATGGTGCTGACATCAGGTATCGCCATCAATATCACAGCCTTTCAGGCCCCGTTTCACTTCATCTTATGAAAGATGGCGACTCGATCATAATAAATGCTGATGCTGAAGGAATAAATTCAGTCATGGTCAATGACAGGAGGTATGATTCTGGCAAATACTGCTTCTTTGAGGTTGAAGACACATTCCAATGCGTTCCTGCATATTCTGAGAATGATCTGGAAAAGGAAGACGCGTTTGAATTCGGCAGAAAGGCGCTTGAGGCTGCAAAAAGGAAAATCGCGCTTAATGCTCCTGGCGCGTTGGAGCTTATTGAGGGCTATTGCTCTCGCACCCTTCTTCCGCCGGAGGAAAACCCAAACCTCAGGACAAACGCAGAGATTTTTGCAAAATTCAAGCTTGACTAACCATAACCCAATACCCATTTAATTCACCACTAAACAATAATAACAAAACGAAAGGTTTAAATACTCGAACATCATAACTGACTTTATGAAAGATGAAATAAAGCATGAAATAAAACGAGTACCAAACTATTTTAACTGGAGAACACCGTACTCGCCTTACAAAAGAGGACCGGGAATATATACGAGTCCTCGTGACAAATTTGATAAGCAATACCAGTTTATAGACGCGCAGATAGAACACCTGCAAAGAGAAATGTTGCCCTGGTATCTTATAAAAGACTTGTAAGTCAGGCATGCAAATCCTTCCAATGAAAGCCGGCCCTGCAAAACCGCAGATTTTTTAAATCCACAAACTGACCTTTCTTTTTATGACTGCAGAAAAAATAACAGCAACCCTGAAGGACCAGCCGTGCCCTGTCTGCAACCAGAAAAAGCTCACGCTCACAGAGGCAGAAACAGAGGTCCCTTTCTTCGGCAAGCTTTACATTTTCTCAATGCATTGCGAGAACTGCAAGTATCACAAGTCAGATGTTGAGGCAGCAGAGAAAAAAGAGCCGTGCAGGTATGTGTTTGAGGTTTCTGGAAAAGACGACCTGAAAGTGCGCGTCGTCAGGAGCTCGGAGGCGACTGTGAAGTTTGAACGCGTCGGCACAATAGAGCCAGGACCTGCTGCAGAAGGCTTCATCACGAACATTGAGGGCCTGATTGGAAAGATAAAAGAACAAATAGAAAAAGTCCGCGACCTTGAGGAGGACGACGAGGCAAAACAAAAAGCCAAAAACCTGCTCAAGAAATTGATGAAGGTCCTCTGGGGCGAGGAAAAATTAAAGATAACAATCGAGGACCCGTCCGGAAACTCGGCAATCATTTCTGAAAAGGCAAAGAGAACAAAACTCTAACGCATTCCCTTGTCATAATCGCAATGCCTTGACCTGTAATCCCTGTTCCTTCTTGGAGTTAAATAAATAATTGGTTGTTTTTGCCGTGAATAATCCCCCTGCCTAATCGAGTTGGAAAATGGAGTTTGGGAAGAAGGATTCTCCCTTACAAAATCAGAAATGTCATTGCTGTAGTCCTCGCCCCTCGCCACGATCTCCCTCTTTTTTAGACGACAAAGAATTGCAGGTGTATAAAAGATTTGTTCGTTAAAAGGCGGTGATAACAAACTATAAAAATAAGGGCCTAATCAAGAAACGTATGGTTTTGGAGCTTTACGTTGCAGTAAAAGAGCAAAAGTTTGAAACACCAATGTTTACGCGTGCAGAGTATGACTGCGTAATGAGGTGTTATAAACGAATTGGCAACCAAAGAATCCTCATTGATGCAGTGCAAAGTGACACGCAAATGTCGCGCAAGGACGCACTTGAGGAATCTGTGCACAAATGGTTTATGCATTGGCGACCAAACAAGGATTACGTACTGAGAACCACTGAGCCAGAATGCAGCGGAATACGCGTGCTGTCCAGATTGGGCTACCGGGCAATCAATAAGGACGAACGCAATTGGATTATTGCAAAGCTTAAAGTGCGCAAGAATTATAAACAACAACCTCTTTGGAGGAAGTTATGAAACAAAAGCCCAAAGTCAAGCCCTCATTGAAGCTTGCAGATGGGTTTCTTGACTTAAGGACTGCTGACACAAATCTCGTCATTCGGCAGCTTGAGGAAAACATGAAACTCCGAGAGATGCCGTTGGAGCAGCAGATTCACAGGCGCGGATTCTGGAGAAGGCACTGACGCCTGATTCAGGATTCCTTTTTAAATCACCTTTATAAACGCCCTTGATTAATTAATTTCAAAAAGAGAGACAAAAATGCAGGTTGATACTAACAAGCTTCGCGATGTGTTGAGAGAAACCGCCCGGCAGGTCAAGACAGAGGACAGCATAAAAATTGATGACATCAGGACTATTGCTGGCTTTGACGTGGCTTTTTTTGATGACAAGGCAGTCTGCGCTGTCGTGGTGATTGACTTCAAAACAATGGCTGTCCTGGAAAGCAAGTACGTTCTGACAAAGCCAGAGATTCCTTACATTCCCGGCTTTCTTGCGTTTAGGGAGGGCAATGCAATAATGCAGGCTTATTACGACCTCGACCACGACCCCGACGTTTTGATGGTTGACGGCCACGGCATAGCTCACCCTATGAGGGCGGGCTTGGCTTGCTATGTTGGTGTTGAGGCAGCAAAGCCGTGCATAGGCGTTGCAAAGAAAGTGCTTATTGGCGAAATCGTGGATGACAAGGTGATGATTGGCAATGAAGTAAGGGGTTTGCTTGTAAAAACAAAGGAGCATGCAAAACCGGTTATTGTGTCTCCAGGGCACCTGCTCAGCGTTGACACTGCAGTTGAAATCGTGAAGAAATGCATCGTTTACCCGCACAAGCTCCCAGAACCCCTGCACCAGGCCCACAGGCTTGCCGAGAAAATGGCTGCAAAATACCAGGAAAAACAAGGGAAAGATAAATAAAAAATCAGTACACGTACCTCTTCTGAGCCATCCAGGGCCAGACATACCTGTTACGGTACGGGTTGTAAGGCACAGTTGCAGAGGATGTTTGCTTTGCAGTTGTTTGGGCAGTCTGTGAAGCGTCAATAGTCACAGTATTTTCAGTTTGCTTCTGTGCTTCCTGACGCTGCTGCTCAAGCAATGTTGCGAGAGCCTGTTCACGTTCCTGTGTAAGCTGTGCAGCCTGCTTGAGGCTGTCAGTCATGGCTTCCTTTTCTGCAAGCTGCTTCTGAAGCTCATCAGCACGCATTGCCTGTTCTGAAGCAATGCTGTTTATGTTATCAAATGCTTCAACGCTGTAAACCGTGACAGTCGCGAGTGTGACTGATAGGAATGCAATGAGGAGCATCAATGCACTGTTAACGTTTTTGTGAATGAATGCCATAAGACACCCCCATATTTGTAACTACCTAAAAGTAGCACTAATATTTAAACCTTTCGTTTTACCCACGCCTGCTGTGACACTTTTGTCATATTGCCGTTTTAAGCCCTTATTGACGAAGAAAAACGCCATTTTATTTACCTTAAATCAAGCCTTTTGGACCTTTATTCCAAGGTTCTTGAGCTTCCTATGCAGGACTTCATAGCGCAGTTTTGCCTGTCTTGCAGCATGGGCAATGGTTGGACATTCTTTCATTAACTGGCTTAAATATGCTTTTTCAAAGGCGTGTTCTGCATCCTTAAGGGTTAATTGTGACGTTGGTAGCTCCTTCACGATGTCCTCAGACATAACTCCTGCCTGTGCAGAAAGTGCCTTGTATTTAATAGGGTTCAAGGCGGATTTGTAGTGGTCAAGGACTCCCAGAATAATGCTCTGCACTGCTGCCCGGCGTACATAAGAAGGTTCTGAGTCCTCGCGTAGTTTCATGACTGGAACATTCAGGGACAATATCAGCCTGTGTATGCTCCTCCGGTCAACCCCTGCGATTGATGCCGCTGTTGAGATGTTTCCAAGGTGTATTTTCAGGAGCCTCATCAGGTATGCCCTTTTGAATGCCTTTTTTGCCTGCTTGTACGGCAGTTTTGTATTTACAGGAATATCCAGAAGTGTTGAGTTTTTGAGCTGGTCAGTTATGTCTGTTTCAATGTTTGCTACCTTGACGCCGAGGAACTTCTGCATTGCATCGGCAACAATTGGCTTTACTTTCTGGTCCACTGCAATCTCAAGTTCTGAGTTCATAGCCACTAATTAGTAATAACTAATATATTAATTTTATGATTTTTTTGTCACAGTGGGCTTGTGCAAAGGCTTTTATTGACATGGCAAATGCCGTGTTTTGTGGTGAAGATGGCAAGGAGGCAGCAAGGTTTTGATTCTGACCGAAGAAAGGTCCTCAATGCAGGGTTATATTTTATCGGCGCAATCACAGTAGGCGGGTATATTGCATACGACTACTTCAGAAGCCCTGATTTCAGGGAGGTGTATGAAAACGAGGAACTTCAGGGCAAGCGCTGCCCGCGGCTTTATCGTTGCATACTTGTCAAGCGTGTCAGCGCCTTCTATCAGCAACAACGCATTATGCAGTCCGCTCGCTGCCTTTTGGTTGAGCGTGCTGATTTTTTTGAGAATTGTCCTCACTCTTTTTGCTTGTGCTCTTGCGGCACTTAGAAGGGCAATTCCCGCAGCCGCGATGGAATCTGATCAGGGTATGATGCAATGATTTCAAGTCTTCCCCTTATTTCTTTAAGGTAATCAGCACATGTTTTCCTGTCAAAAACACCCATTCATCCTAAAAGAGGCTGAAGAGAAAATAAACCTTTCGGAAATCCTGCTCAGCACTGCACAAGGGTTGTTCCCTGCACGCAAATCTCGCTGCCTGTTACCCGTTTAAAGTCGTCTGTTCCAATTGCATTTACTGCAGATATCACGAGAGAATCTGTTTTTCCTGCAACAAGTATTGCTTTGTTTCCGTTCTGTGACTCGTAAAGCCTGATAAGCCCCTTGTTTTGCGGCAAAGGTGCTGACTCGCACGGTGAAGGATTGTTCAGCAGGCGGGCAACAACCTCGTTGTTGCAGGCATTTCCGACAATAATTGCATTGTATCTTGAGAGGTCTTTTATCTCGCTTGCGAGCATGCTGAATCCTATTGGCTTGCTTCCCGGCGTTCGCGCCATAAGGTTTGAAACAGCCACGACATAGCTTGATGGCGCCTCATCACCAACCACCGTGATAAAGTTTGTCTTGAAGTTTGCGCCGTCCATGAAGAATGAGGGATAAAGTCCAAGGTCTTTTGTTGATTTGTCCATTTCTTGCTGTATCGTGATTTTGGTTGTTGGTTCTTCTGCTGGTTTCTGCTCCTCTTGCTGTGCTTCCCGTTGCTGTTGTTCCTGCTTTTCTTGTTCTTGTTCAGCAAGCTTTTCATGCACGTGTTCTCTTGCCTGTTCTTCTATCTGCTGGATTTCCTGCATTATGTTGGGCGCAGGCTTTCTCTCTTCAAGCACATAAGGCTCTGGCTTTGGGACACAGGCCGCAAGAAACAGCAGTGCAAAAGCAATCACTATTGTTCTTTTTTTCATTGACGGGCCCTAAGGGATTTGAACCCTTGACCATTCGGTTTCTTCACCAAAATGCGTAAGAGCCGAATGCTCTGCCAGGCTGAGCTAAGGGCCCAGTGAGATCACGAAAATCAATAATCATATTAAAAAGGTTTTGGAGAAATGATTACTCAAGCTGTTTTCTTACATAATCAGAAAGACCATTAAAGTTGCCTTTTTCGTCCATGCGGATGTATCCTGCGCCGTGAGACTCGGCAAGCAGGGAGAGGTTCTGCGCAGAGATATATGCCGTATTGATTCCAGCGTACTTTGATTGTTGGTATGCAATCTCAAGGATCAGGTCTGCAGCGTGATGATTGCAAAGGATTAATTTGGGTTTGTGCCCTTTGCGCAAGGTATCTATAGCATGGCATACATTCCTGAAACAAACAATTCTTGCTTTAGGAATTTGTGAGAGCTCAGCGCGTATTCTGTTTTCCATTTCTTCAGAATCAACTACCCATACCTGCTTATCTTCACTCATACGGGAGAGGTTATTGGCAGGCGCTTATAAATCTCACTGCTCTTTTGCAGCATATTTTCTCACGAGTGCAACAAATGCGTCAATGCTTGGAAGTGGTTTTGGCATGAAATCAACATTCAGCTTGTCTGCTATCTCCTGAGGAGTCCCTTCCCCGTCGGTTCCGCCTGAAACGAGAATAACATCAAGGTTGGAAAATTTTTGGCGTGAATTAATAATCAGGTTTTTGCCATTCATTCTTGGCATAGCATAATCAGTGACAAGCAGATTGGGTGCCTTTTCCAGTGCGCGAATGTATTCCCATGCAGCCTCGCCATTTTCGTATTCAATTATCGAATGGTTTCTTTCATGTGCGCCGGTTTTGCAACAAGCTGTTAGAAGTTTTCGGACTAATGGCTCATCATCCACCACAATAATGCTGTAAACTCCGTTGTATTTGTTCATGACGTTGAAAAAAGTAAAACCCCTTTATTAATTTTACTACCAATAGGTAAATAAAATACCTAAATCTTGATGACCGCAACCTATATAAACACCCTCCACATCCCAGAACTGCAAGTGAGAAAAGGGACGCAAAGGTTGTTTTGATGTTTTTCTCACCAATGAACGGTGTTATAAAGGTGAAGAGGCCAGATGGCAAAGATTAAGGCAATTTTGCCAAGTTTGAGGGAAAAAAAGCGATATTTGGCATTTGAAATCATCTCCAAGAACAAAATTAAGGCGTTTTCGGGAGTTTCAAAGGCAATATGGCAGGGAATGCTCTCATTCACCGGCACAAAGGGTGTTGCACAAGCAGGCATCTTGCTTCTTCCTGAAAAGTATAACGCCGTATTGCAAAAAGGGATTGTACGCGTGAGCCACAAGCACGTGGACGATCTCAAGGCAGGGCTTGCAACAATCACAGAGATTGACAGCACGCCCGTGATTGTGCGAAGTATTGGCGTCTCAGGCTCGCTCAAAAAGGCAACAAAATACACTGCAGGGTGATGATGAAATGAAGAAAGGAGAAGAAGAGGCAGCAGCGCAGCCAATGCCCCACCAGCTAATGGGGTATGACAGGGCAATCACGATGTTCAGCCCTGACGGAAGGCTGCTTCAGGTTGAATATGCAAAAAAGACAGTAAGGCAGGGTAGCACTGCCATAGGGCTTGTTTGTTCTGACGGCGTTTTGCTCGTCGCTGACAAGCGCATTGTTGACAAACTAGTCATTCCAGAATCGGTCGAAAAGATTTTCAAGATTGACGACCACATTGCAGTCACTGCGTCTGGAATTATTTCTGATGCAAGGGTTCTTGTTGAGAGGGCGCAGGTGCGCGCACAACAGCACGCAGTCACTTATGACACTCCTGTTGACACAATCAGCATAGTCAAAGATATTTGCTCATTGAAGCAGGTTTGCACCCAATCAGGCGGACTGAGACCATTCGGCGTAAGCCTTATTGTTGCAGGAATTGACAATGACGGTCCAAAGATATATGAGACAGACCCGACAGGAATATTCTTCCAGTTCAAGGCAACAGTCATTGGGGAGGGCGAGCAGGAAATAGAGGAAATTCTTGGCAGGGAGTACAAGGACAACCTGACCATAGAAGAGGGGCTGAAGCTTGCCCTCCGCGCGCTTAACCAAGTGCTGGACAAGAATTTCTCAGTGGAACGCATTGCCGCTGCGTACATAAGGACTGATGAAAGGCAGTTCAAGGAAGTGCCGCGGCAGAACATTGAGCGGGTGCTTAAGGACATAAAGAAAAAGTAATCATGACAGAAGAACACATTAACACAGCCCGCCTCAAGAAAGGCAGCGATGTCTTCGAAATAGTCGTTGAGCCTGAAACAGCAATTGCGGCAAGGCACGGCAAGGCTGACATAAAGGATGCCCTGCGCGTTCAAAAGATATTCAGCGACGCAAAAAAGGGCATGCTTGCATCAGAACAGAGGATGCAGGCAGTATTCGGAACCTCTGACCCCCTTGAAGTTGCCAAGAAAATTATTGCTGAAGGAAACATACAAGTCACTGCGGAATACAGGCAGAAGCTCCTCGAACAGAAGAAGAGGCAGGTTGTTGAGTTCATCAGGCGTAATGGTGTTGACCCGAGGACGCACGCGCCGCACCCTGCACAAAGGATAGAGTCTGCAATGGCAGAGGCAAAGGTTCGCATTGACGAATTCAAGCCTGCAGAACAGCAGGTGCAGGACGTGCTCAAGGCACTAAGACCAATATTGCCAATCAAGTTTGAAACAAAGGAGATAGAGCTTACCATTCCTGCGCAGTATGCCTCAAAATCCCACAACACTCTGAGAATGTTTGGCAAGATAGTGAAGGAGGAATGGCAGAATGATGGTTCCTGGAAGGGAATCATTGAGGTCCCAGGGGGTATGGAACAGGAGCTCTATGACAAGCTAAATGCTCTTACTCACGGAGAGCTGGTGTCAAAGGTAATCAGGGTTAACGGATAAAAACACGGAGTGAAACGAAATGAGTGATGAAAAATTAAATGTTAAGGAAAGAGACATAGTCGTTCCCGGCGAGGTTGTCGCAGAGGGGATGGGTTTTCTTCCGAGCAAGGGGCTTTACAGGGAGGGTGTAAAGATATACGCTGCCCGTCTTGGAATGATAGGCATAGAAGGAAAAGTCATCAAGCTTATTCCTCTTACGGGCGTGTATATCCCAAAGCTCAATGATAAGGTGATTGGAAAAATAATTGACGTGCTTATGACTGGCTGGCGCGTTGAAATGCGAAGCCCGTACAGCGCAGTCCTTGGGCTGAAGGATGCAACGACAGAATTCATTCCAAGAACTGCTGACCTGACGCAGTATTATGCCCTTGGTGATTACGTACTTTGCAAAGTCATCAATGTCACGAGCCAGAAGCTTATTGATGTCACAATGAAAGGTCCCGGGCTTAGGAAGCTCAAGGATGGAAGGCTTGTTGAAGTCAACCCGCACAAGGTGCCGAGGGTGATTGGAAAGGATGGAAGCATGGTCTTGATGATAAAGAATGCCACTGGCTGCAATATCTCTGTCGGCCAGAACGGCTGGATATGGATTGAAGGGCCAAGTCCGGAGCAGGAAATACAGGCAGTGCAGGCAATAAAGAAAGTAGAAGAGGAAGCGCACCTGCCGGGGCTTACTGAACGAATCAAGTCATACCTTGAACAACTAACAGGCAAACAGGTTGAGATTCCAGCAGGCATGCCTGAGCCAGTGGAGAGTCACGAGCCGCCGCAGAGAGAATTCAGGGAACGCAGACCGCACGCAAAGCATGGTCCAAGGCGCTTCAGCGGTCCAAGGAGGCAGGGTTAAAATGGCAGCAAAAGCAGTAAAGCAGGCATATCCCAAGCGCCATGACGGCAGGAAATGGGAGGAATTAAGACCAATTGAAGGAAAAGTTGGTGTAATCCCGCGGGCAGATGGCAGTGCAATGTTCAGGATTGGTCACACTGTTGCTTATGCAGCGGTTTACGGTCCCCGCGAACTTCACCCCAAGTTCATGCAGAATCCGGGAACAGGCATATTGCGGTGCAGGTACAACATGATGCCGTTCTCAGGGCACGGTGAACGCGTGCGTCCGGGCGGCGGAAGGAGAAGCCAGGAAATCAGCATGCTGATGTCAAAGGCATTGATGCCTGTGCTTGACCTAAAGGAATACCCGAACGCGGTTGTTGACGTGTTCGTTGAGCTTCCCGAGACAGATGCAGGCACAAGGTGCGCTGCAATCACTGCCGCATCAATGGCATTGGCCGATGCAGGACTGCAGATGAAGGACCTTGTTGTTGCATTGTCAATGGGACACTATGATGGCCAGATAATGGCTGACATTGACGGCTATGAGGATTGTGAGATAGGCATTAGCGACATCCCTGTTGCCTACATTCCGACAATGGACAGGTTCTCATTATTGCAGCTTGATGGCGAGGTGCCGAAAGAGGACCTGAAAAAAGTCCTTGAGCTTGCCAAGAAGAAGGCAATGGAAATTTACAAGGTCCAGCAGGAGGCACTCAAGGCAAAGTTTGGGGCAGAAATTCTTGGTAAGAAGGTGAAATCATGAAGGAACACATTCTAAAATATATCACGAAAGGACTGAGGTATGACGGCAGGAAAATGGGCGAGTTCAGGCCTGTGACTGTTGAGTTCGGAGTTTCTCACATGGCAGAAGGAAGCGCTCGTGTAAGGATTGGAGGGACCGAAGTCCTTGCTGGTGTCAAGCTGGGTGTTGAGGAACCGTATCCCGACACTCCTGACCAGGGCAATCTGATGGTAAATGCAGAACTCACACCAATGAGCAGTCCGCTTTTTGAAACAGGACCTCCTGGCGACCAGGCAACAGAGCTCGCAAGGGTTGTTGACAGAGGAATAAGGGAATCCAAGGCAATAGACCTTACAAAGCTCTGCATCAAGGAAAAGGAAAAAGTGTGGAGCGTCATGATTGACATCTGCACAATAAATGATGCAGGAAATCTTCTTGATGCTGCTGCGCTTGCCGCAGTTGGTGCATTGAAGGATGCAGTCTTTCCTGAAATTGATGAGGAAGGCGTTGTTGATTATGGCAAGAAGACAAACAAGAAACTGCCGTTATTGCAGGTTCCTGTTGAGGTGACTGTGTTGAGGATTGGCGATCATTTGCTCGTTGACCCATTACCTGAGGAGGAAGCAGTGGCAGATGCTCGCCTCACTGTCGCGTTCAATGAAAAAGACATGCTTTGCGCAATGCAGAAAGGCGGAGAAACACCCCTTACCGTTGAGGAAATCATGTCAATGATAGACCTTGCGCAGGAAAAGGCAAAGGAACTGCGCAAAAAGATTCAAAGGTGAATCAAAAATGGCAAAAGCAGAAGAACCTCACAAGTACACAAAATACGAGATTGCAAGGATGATTGGCTCAAGGGCTTTGCAGATTTCAATGGGCGCGCCATTTCTTGTTTCCTTGTCAGAGAAGGAATTGGAAAAGATTGGCTATAACCCGATTGAGATTGCAAAACTGGAGCTTGAGAAGGATGTACTGCCCATTACGGTCAAGCGCCCAATGCCTACCAAGAGGGTAAAAAAAGCAGAGGAAGCAAAGGCAGCCAAAGCCGAATGAGCAGCACAATTACCCCTGAAAAGCTCGCAAAGTATTTTGATGTCACTTCCAGGGCTTTGAAGAAAGTCAAGATAGTTTCTGCCGAGAAGACAATCGGCAAAAAAGCAGCAGAAGACTTCCTTGACATGGCTCAAAGATATTTTTCTGACGCAAAGCACTTTGAAGAAAAAGGAGACATTGTTACAGCCTTTGCAGCTCTTAATTACGCGCACGGATGGCTGGACGCGGGAGCGCGCCTTGGCTTGTTTGATGTGGACCACGATGACACGTTGTTTACTGTTGATTGAATCATAGCAATGATTAAAAGCACAAGCTGATTTGCAGGATGGATGGAAAACACTTGGGGTGCAAAGCTGTGGCGAAGAACAGAAGGGGAAAATGCATTGGTTGCGGTGTCTGTTGCAAGCTGCCGAACAAATGCCCTTTTCTCAAGTTCAGGCAAGGTAAGTCATACTGCTTAATATACCCAATACGACCTTTGAGTTGCAGGAAATACCCGCGGACAGAGTCAGAGCACATCACGAAAGAAACGTGTGGCTACTGGTTTATTAACAAAAAAGCTTAAATACTCTGCATCCACAATTTGTGACGAGGTGATGCCGGTATTGCAAAAAAGAGCGCTATAGAATGGATAGCACTGGTTCTCGTAATTGTCGGTGCGATTAACTGGGGGCTTGTGGGATTGTTTGGGTTTGACTTGGTTGCAAAAATCTTCGGCGCCGGAGTTGTTGCGAAGATAGTATACGACCTTGTTGGGCTTGCAGGGCTCTACATGATTTACTTGGTCTCTAAGAAATAAGCATTTTCTTAATTTTTTCTTTTTTTATCAGTTATTCACGCATGGAATAAGTTCTGTTCTTTTGAAGACCGTAAGCTGACGGAATAAATTTATATACTCTTTGCAGCAATTCATGATTATGCGTGATATTGTCAAGAATGACATTCTTGAGGTGCTTGATGAAGCCCTGAAGAGCTTGAAGGCAGAGGACCATCATGCGCTTTTGGACCTGAGCAACCACGTCATTCATGACGCATCTATCTTCCAGGACGATGACAGTGTTTCCTTCGCAGTCATCATTTATGCAATAAGCAAGATTGTGCATCGCTGCATTGACGAGAAGATTCCGGTACCAAGGTTTGAGTCCCAATTGCAAGAAGCAAAGGATGCTCTTGAGCTTGGCAAGGAGGATGTTTACAGGACAGTCATACGCAGGATTTTTGACGAAGTGAGAAAGCTTGATGAAAAAATAGGGCTTTACGTGACAGAAGTGCTTGACCAAGCAAGAATCAAGAAGGCGGGAAAGATGACAGAGCACGGAATCTCGCTTGCAAGGACTGCAGAAATACTTGGAATATCGCAGTGGGAACTGCAAAATTATTTCGGAAAGACCCAGATTACTGAGCACGAGCTTGGCGTGCCTGCTAAGCAACGCCTAAAGACGGCAAGGAGCTGGTTTGAGTGAAAGAGATACTGATTGATGCAGGACCAATAATCTCGCTGACAACCAACAGCCTTCTCTGGCTGCTTGAGGCAATGCAAAAAAAGGCAAACGTCAAATTCTCAATCGTGTCAAGCGTCAAGCACGAGCTTGTTGACAAGCCTCTTGAAACCAAGAAGTTCAAGTTTGAGGCATTACAGGTGCAACGCCTGATTGAGCAAGGAATGTTAAGGGTGATTGATACACCTGAACTGAAAAAGCGGGCTTTGCAGCTGCTTGAGACTGCAAACACGATTTTTTGGGCTCACAAGGAGCCAATAAGGATTGTCCAGCTGGGCGAGATGGAAACCCTTGCTGCAGCTGTCAGCATGGGCATTAACAAGGTTGTGATGGACGAACGCATAACTCGCTCGCTTCTTGAATCCCCTGACCAGCTTGAAGAAATGATGTCAAGGCGATTGCATACCAAAGTGCGTGTTGATGCAAAAAGGCTTGATGCATTCCGTGATTACACTCACCACATTGAGATTATCCGGTCAGCAGAGCTTGTAACAGTAGCTTATGAGAAAGGATTGCTTGACAGCTATGTTGTAAATGTGCCAAATGCAAGGAAGGAGCTTCTTGATTCTGTCTTATGGGGTGTAAAGCTTAACGGCTGCTCAATCTCAGAGGATGAAATCAGGGAAATTGTTGAGATGGAGCTGAAATGATTGTTTGAGTGATCCTATTTCTTTATTGCGGTTATGTTGTAAAAAGGTTCTGTTTCGTGATGCTTGACTCTGATGTTTGTGAACCCTGTGTTTTCCAGAGCGTCAAGAATTTGCTGTTCGCCCATATAATACTCAACTATTCCTTTTTTTGCCTTTTCTCTTTCATCCTCAATGCCTCTTGAAATTCTTTCCGCAAGTTCGTCGTCAATCCCCTTGTATGCATTTGTGCGTGACCTGATTGCGTCGTAATAAGCATCAACAGGTGCAATGTGTCCTGCAACGTCCTCAGGCATGGATGAGTCTATCAGCGGCATCTCAACAGCGGTTGCGCCAGTGGTGCTGATATTGCCATATCCTTTGCTGATGAGGAAACGCATCATTCCAATTGGTTCTTCAGACTTGATGCGGACAATGCCTTGGTTGTCAACAACATCTGCAGGAAGACATTCATCCCCGCGTTTGATGAATGCAGGCAGGCACTCGTACTTCTTGCCAGGCAAGAACTTTGCATAAATAACATACTTGTTTCCTTCTTCCCTTCTGTCTTCAAGATGAACTGGCGCTTTAAGATATTCGCAAACATCCTGCCCTATCCTGACAAGCTTGTCCTCTGTGTAGTTCATGTTCACGTTTCCCTCTCCAAGGTGGAGCATCCCGCCCGGCTTCAGGACTCTGTGAATCTCGCCGTAAATCCTGTGAAGTTCTGCTCTTGTGACAGAGGCGTGGTGTATTGAGAGGTTTGCGTCAACAGCATCAACAGACTCTGATGCAACGTGCAGGTCGTCGTGCAGGTTATTTTTGAGGAATGATATTGTGCCCTGCCATAAGTGTATTGGGCAAAGGTTTCCAGTATGCACAAAGCAACCCGTTTTGAAGTAACCCTGTTCAAAGAATCCCATTTCGGTCAGCGTGTCAAGCCCCTTGATAAGCCCTGACTTGTCGTATTCCAAGATGTAGTCTGCCAGAATGATTTTTCCCTTGCCAATCATTTTTTTAATCCTATCCCTATTTGTGCCACCGAGTGTTCCATTCGTGTAAGTGCAGGAATAGGGAAGAACTCTGCCGCCTGGACCGATAACAAGCAGTACGGGTGCTGTTATTCCCGAAAGGTGTTTCTCAATGCAGTCAAGAAGATAACTGTGTTGGTCGCCAAGGACTTTTGGCGCGCTTTTTGAGTAATCGTCATTGAATAACGTTGCAATGCCCCTGTTTTCCATTACAGAATTCAATCTTTCACGGCTTTTAAAGGTTTGTAACAGCAGTAACGACGATAAAAATCATGCATTCAGCACTTCGTAGAACGCGTCAAATATTGGGTATTCTGTGCTGAACACGAAGAATTTTGCGCCTATTTCATCGCAGGCCTTCTTGATTTTTGCCTGGTGGTCTGCAAGCTGCTCAAGATAGTTTTTTCTTGCATAAGGAGATATGAATGTCCTGAGTGTGTCTTCTGTTTCTGCGTCAACAAGCTTGAAGTCGCCTTCAATGTCAAGGTCTGTTTCTGTTTTGTCAAGCACCTGTATTAGCACAACATGGTGGTCCTTGTAGCGTTTTATTGCATTCTTTATTTCTTCAGTATCATAAAGAAAGTCAGAAAGTATGACAACATATGACCTTGTGTTTATGCGTTTCTTGTACGCGGCAAGCGAGGACTCAAACTTGCTAAGCCCTTTTGGCTTTTTTGCGTTGAGATAATCAAGAACGCGCATGAGGTTGCTTCTTCCTCTTTTTGGCTTGAAGACCTCAAGCCTGTCTGCAAAGGTGCTCACTACAAACTTCTCGTTGTGTTTCATTGCCATATAGCAGAATCCAAGCCCGAGCATGTCCGCGTACTCATACTTCTTTGTCCTGCCACCAAAGGCCATTGAGCCTGAATAATCAACTATTACGTGAACTGTAAGGTTTCTTTCTTCCTCGTATCTCTTGATGAAAAGCTTGTCCAGGCGTGCAAGCACTTTCCAGTCAATTGCCCTGAAGTCGTCGCCCGGGGCGTAGATTGCGTGGTCCTTGAAAATAAGCCCCCTGCCTGTAGCGATTGATCTTCGCTCGCCAACATAGTTGGAAGTAAGCCTTTTGTTGATTATGAGGGACATCCTGTCCAGCTTGTGCAGGAAGCTCAGGTCAATTGCCATTTTTTACTTTAGGAGCTGCTTTATGACATCGTCCTCGTGCAGGTTCTGTCTTTCCGCCTCAAAGCTCAGGATAATCCTATGTCTCAAAACAGGGTATGCCATAAGGTTGATGTCCTGCTTTGACACGTATTTCCTTCCCTCGAGCAGCGCCCTTCCTTTCGCCGCGAGCACAAGGCCTATTGACGCCCTTGGAGACGCGCCGTATTCTATCAAGTCCTTTTTCTGCCTTGTTGCGGTCACGAGAGAGACAGCGTATTTCTTGATGTCTGAAGCAATTGGAACCTGTCTTGTCAGGCTTTGGAGGTATATTAGTTCGTCCCTGCTGAGGACTGGTTTGAGGGAAACCTTTTTTTCCTCTTCTGCATACCTGTTGACAATCTCAAGTTCCTGCTCATATGTTGGATAGTCAGTTCTTATCTTGAAAAGGAAACGGTCGCTTTGTGCTTCTGGCAGGGGGTATGTTCCTTCCTGCTCAATCGGGTTTTGTGTTGCAAGAACGAAGAATGGTTCTTCGAGCTTGAAAGTGCTGTTTCCTACCGTGACCTGCTTTTCCTGCATCGCTTCAAGCAGGGCTGATTGTGTTTTTGGTGTTGCACGGTTGATTTCATCAGCTAGTATGACGTTTGCGAATACTGGTCCTGGCTGGAACTTGAACGTGCGCTTTCCTGTTGTTGTTTCCTCAATGATGTACGTGCCTGTAATGTCTGAGGGCATCAAATCTGGTGTGTTCTGGATGCGCGAGAACTTCAGGCTCAATAATTGTGCCATTGTTTTTATGCTGAGTGTTTTTGCCAGTCCCGGATAGCCCTCCAGTATGGCGTGCGAGTTTGTCAATAACGCCACAAGCATCTGCTTGAGCACTTCATCCATTCCCACAATCACCTTGTTCATTTCGTGGAGCAGGTGGTCAAATGTTTTTTTGGTATCTTCCAGTCTCATTTTTTCATCCTCCTTTTATTATGATGTTTTTGCGATTTCGCGGAAATATGATTTTACGATGCGCTGGTATCCTTTTGGTATGCTTTCCTGGAATGAAACGTCTGTTGTTGCCTTGATTTCCTGTGGCATGGTGCTCCTGAATTCCTTTGTCTCGGGCGGCAGGACCTTGCTGATGTCGATGTCGCTAAGAACTGGCGACAATTGCAATTGTATTTCGTCGTTGCCCAGTTCTTCTATTGTTTTGTTGCCGTAAATGTCCTCGCTCAGGTTCTCAATGAATTCAAGGCTGGCATTTGTGAGGTCGTACGCGCCCGGACCTTTTCCAAGCTGTTCAAAGTCTTTTAGCACGTCCCTGAAGTCAAGGAATTTCACGCCGTGCGCTGAAACAGTTATTATTAATATGCTGACAACAGCAAGGGTTATCAGTTCGCGCGTTAGCCTTCCAAAACTTAGGAAGTAGGATGTCTTTATTGAGCGCATTCCCCTGAGAACATCCTGTTGCAGGCTTTGGACAATCAGGTTTTCCTTTTCTGTATTGTCAGCAACTGTTATCAATTGTTCCTCGAGTTCAGGCACTTTTTCTTCTACATACGCAAGATTCCTTCGCTTTCTGACGTTTCTGTAAGTGTGTATGGCTCCGTAAAGGAGTGCAGGAACAAGCGCATACCACCATGGCAGGGAGATTAGTATAAGGACGAGTGCGCACATGAGGAACACAACAAGTGTGTCAAGCAGTGCATTGAAGAGTGTTATTTGCATGACTGCTCCTCTTAATTCCTTCAGTGCCGCAATAATTGGTTTTGTTGCCATTTAGCAGGTTCCTTCCTCGCTGTCTGCCTTTGTCTGGAGGCAGCTTATCTTGGCTTCAAGCACCTCAATGTCATCCTTGTAATCATCAATCTTTTTGTTTAGTGCCACGATGTCTGCATGGGCTTCTGCAAGGTCTGTCTTGAGGCGCTCATTTTCTCCTTTTGTTGCCTCGAGCTGGTTTTTTGTTGTTTGCAAAAGGTTTTCTGTGCTTTCAAGTTCCCTTTCAAGGCTTTGCTTTACTTGTGTTAGTTGTTTTTTCTCGCTTTCAAGCACTGTTTTTTCTTCTTTTACTGTGGCGTACTGGTGGCTGAATTCCTCTTCGCGTGCTGCTTTTAGGGTCAGCTCGTTCTTTATTTGTTCTAGCGCTGCCTTTTTTTCTTCAAGGTCTTTCGTGACCTGGTTCAGTTGGGCAAGTTTTGAATTGTATGCCGTATTGAGGCGGTCAAAGTTTTCCTGAAAGAAAACAGTGGCTGCCACAAGGGCGCCTGCGCTTATTAGAATCAGGAATAAAAGGAATATGTTCGCGTTTCTGGTGATGTATGCCATGTCATTCCCTCCTGACAAGTCTCCTTATAAATATTTCTACGAGGAATATGATGATTGCTGCAAGCACGAATGGCCACCCAAGCCTGTCTTTTGTGTTGACAATCCTTTTTGCCTTTGCCTTTGTGTGCTCGACTATGCCGTCAATGTCGCTGGAGTCAAAGATTTTTCCGCCTGTGCTCGCAACTATTTTTGCAAGTTCTTCGTTGAAGCCAAGTCCGCCGTACTCGCGGGCATAGTTCGCTGCAAATACTGCTCCTGAAACTTCGTGAAAGCCTGTTGTTGTGGGGGTCATTGCTGCTGAATACAAGTCCTCATCTATCTTGTAGAACGTTACCCCTTTTGCTTCTGGCGGGGTTTCTGACTTGATTGTTATTTCTGTTGGCTCGTTGACTATTGTGTCTTTTGCGTCAATGAAGCTTTCTGCTTTTCTGTCCGGGTCTCCTATTGCCCAGTTGAACATACGTGCAAAAATCTTGCTGTTCTTTTTACTCAGGACGTCGCCTGCCCATTCTGTTCCGTCGTCTGTGCTCCAGGCAGCAACCCTTCCAAGCCCGACGCGCCACACAGCAAGTATTGGTTCGCCGGTGGTAGTTGTCAAGAGTAGTCTTGCTGTGGTTTTTGGCACGACTTGGTTGAAGCCGTGTATGTCTGCCTTTGGCTCATAGCCTTCTGTTATGAAGTGGTTTGCGTTTAGCACGACAAGTCCCATTGTTCCGCCTTTTTGTTTTTGGTCTTCAACGTCTCCGAAGATTATCTTGAGTTTTGTTTCTTCTGTTGCTCTGAAGTAGATTCCGTTGCCTATTTCTGCAATCTGAATCATGAGGTTTTCGTTTGTGGTTGGTCCCACGCCGACAGTGTAAATGTGGATTCCCTCGTTTGCGGCGAGTTTGGCTGCTTCTATTGCTGCGCTTTCGCTTTGTGTTTTTCCGTCGCTCATCAGGATTATGTTCTTGCTGCCGCCCATTTGGGAGAGCATTGCAATGGCTTTGAGCATTCCTGCCTGTATTAGGGTTCCGCCGCCGAACTTGAGCCTGCCTATGCGGTCATCAAGCCCGACTTTTTCATAAACATAGCTTGGTTCTGATATCAGGTATGCTTGCGTGTTGAATGCAACAACAGCAAGCCTGATGTCCAGTCTCAGGTCTCGGTAAATGCCGACGGCGGCTGATTTTTCGAATTCTGCAGTGCTCGTGAACCTTCCGAACGGTGCGCCTGTGCTTCCTGAAATGTCAATTACCACGACAACGCTTATCTCTCCTGGCTTCTTGCCTGGCGTTGAGACAAAGACAGGGAGGGTTGTTTCAAACACCGAGTCCTTGTAATTGCCGTTGTCGAAGGAGTTTTTTCCGCCGATTACGACCATTCCATTGCCGTCGCTGACGAATTCGTTTATCCTGTCGCTTGCTTCTTTCAGCTTGTCAGCATTCAAGTCATTGATTGCTATTGCGTAATAGTCCTTGAGGTTTGACGGTACTGTTGATAGTGAGTCAACAACGTACAGCTGGCTGAGAAGTGTCTTGAGCGGTGATTCTTTTTCAGAGACAAACAGGATTCTTGGCTTTGGAACGACCTTGATCGTCTTGTAAAAGATGTTGTTTTGCTGGAAATAGTCCTTTGTGTCAATCTTGGCAACAATCTTGTGATATCCTTCCGGCAGTTTTTGTGTTATTTCCTTTACTGGGTCTGCAGTGGTCTCGTCAATGAGGGTTGCTCCGTCAAGTGTAACCAACAGGTGGACAGGGTCTTTTTTTCCGACATGATTGATTACTATTGTGAAAGTGTTTTCAACGTCAGCCATTGTCTTGCTTGGACCAATAATTGCGACTCCGACATCTGTTTCCTTTGGGGTTAGCTTTATTGCGTTGATTGTTGCGTTGAGTTTTGTTGCGAACAATGCCACGTCGCCAAGGTTTGCCCCAAAGTTGCTGTTGCCGTCTGTCACGAGGAGGACGCTTTGTGCTGGCTCGAGGTTGTTAAGTATTGCGTCGCCGAGCTCTGAGCGCTCGCCTGTTGCAATTGTTTTTGTTTCAACATTGAGTTTCTTTTCAAGGGCTGCTGAAAGCTGCGGCTCAACTGGCTCAAAGAGTTCCATACTTGTGGAGTTGTCAATGAGAATCTTGACATACGGGTCTCCTTCAATTATTTTTTCGTGCTGTATGTATGGGGATGCAAGGGCGATGCAGAGTAGGATTATGATTAGTGTCCTTGTCAGCGCCATTATTTTTCGCGCCCTTTTTTTCTGCTTTACGACATCAGGGTCTTCCTTGAGCTTTATGAATTCCTTTTTCAGCAGCCATAATGCAATCAGGATAAGGGGGATTGCAAGCAATATGACAAATGGCTGCTCAAAGTAAGTGTAAGCCAGTTTTACGAATGCAGTTATGCTCATACCAACCCCCTCATCTTGACGTATAACAATTCAATGAACAACAGGATTAGTGCGAGGAGGACAAAAGGCATTTCGAACTCGAACTTGCGCTTTTCCTTCACGGGCTTGAGCTCGAATTCTGTGCTTTTTGCTCCCATTGTTGTGTTTGCGTTGATGTCGCTCTCGCGCTCGCTCAGAAGGTTTACGGCAAGGGTCCTGCCATCCTCGAACTTGTAAACCCCTGCCTCCTCAAATATCATTGCGGACTTCTTGAGTATCTTTGTGGGGGTTTCAATTCTTTGCAGTGCGTCAAGGATTATTGTGTCTCCGGTCTTGTAGTTAAGGTTCCTGACGTCCTGTTGGTCTGTGAGGAAGCGTATGAATTCTGTCCAGAATATTGGGTAGCCGGGCGAGTATGGGAAGTCTGATGACTTCTCAAGAATGCCGTAGTATGCAAGTTTGCCTTTTCCTTTCCTGCCTATTGCAACAAGCGGTTTTCCAACAACAGAGAGCACTGTTAGGGTGTTTTCTTTTGGTGTCGTGCTGAAAAAGTAATCAACAGCGCCAAATTCTATGTTTCTCGTGAACTTGTTCAGCTGGTCTACAGTTATGAATCCTCCTTCTGACCTTCCGCCAATGTCAACAGGCAGCAGTCCTTTGTAGTCAATCTTGTCAGAATCCTCCTGCGCGCCTATGACTATGCTTGCCCCGTCTTCTGCCTTTCTTGCAAGGTCTTCAAAAGTGCCTGGCAAAATGTTTTTTGGGTTGATGTTGTGGATTATGTAAACATCAAAATTGTCCTTTGGTATTATGGGTGGCTCTGCAATCGTGAGTTCTGTTTCGCCTGACGCGAGGAGGGCATTCTTGAGGAATATGCTTGCGTTGTTCGTGATGAGTAATGCCTTTGTTTTTGCTCCGCTCGGACTGCTTAAATAGACAGTGTTGTCAACAGGAAAGTCGTCCTGAACGTTCAGTGTTATTTTTGTCAGGTCAGGAGGCGTGATGATTGAGAATGTTTCTATCGAGTGTGCGGCAAGGGTGAGGTCTTTTGCGCCTGTTCCAATGCTGACCTTTATTTTTTGTTGCGTTGGCTCGTAATTTTTGACATAAATCGTGGTGGTTGTTGGTTCTGCAAGCATGTCAACAATGCCTATGTTTGTCCTGTGCTCGCCTGTTGCTGTGTTTATGAAGTCAACTGTTGTTCCTCTGCTCTCAACAACTGCTTTTGCTATGTGGGGGTCTTGTCCTGCGGTGTTGATGAAGTCGCTCAGCACAATTATCCTTCCTTCCTTGCCTGCCAGCACTTCTCCGCCAAGGATTATTGCATCGCCTATCCTGCTCGTGGTATCCTTTGGTCTTAATGCGTTGAGGTATTCTATTGAATCAGCAAAATCAGCATCTTGTATTCCAATCTGGGCAACGTCCTTTGCAAGGATGATTGTGTTCTTTGCTCCCAGCAAGGACCTTGCCTTTTCAACAGCGATGTCAAATCTTGTCTTTCCATTTTCTTTTGTCTGCGAGCTTGCAGAAACATCAATGACTATGACTGTGTTTTCAGAAGTTATGTCGTGATAATAGCTTGTGAACGGCTGGGCAAGTGTTGATGCGAGAAGGAAAATAATCAGGAATTGCAGAAGGAATAGCCAGTCGCGCAAGAATTGCCTGAGGAAGCTTGTGAGTTTTGTTGCTCCTGAGGATTTCATAAAGAACATAAGGCTTGGAATGGTCATAAGTTTTGGCCTTGGGCGGATAAGGTAAAGGATTATTAGTGGAACAATAAACAGTAGTGCCCACAGTCCGGCAGACCTGCCTATCTCGACGATTCCAAATAATTCCATATACTTTTGTCTATACTGGTATCCCTATTTAAGTATTTCTGTTATTTAACAATAGGGTAAGAAAATGAATCAGAAACAAAAAGTGACTTGTTTGCGTGCTATTGTTACTTGTTTAGTATTGCCACATTCTTCCTTCAGCGCCTTCTTGCAATTGTCGTTTTTTGCAAGAACATTAACCTGCGTGATATCTTCAGGAAGCCCTCCCAGCACGACTTCAAGGGCGCTTACAAGCGGATTTCCGTTTACGCGGTCAGCAGGCCTGAAGTATGCATAATGAGGTTCAACACCGCCATTAGTGTACGTAAGCTTGTGTTTTCCGTTGGCGCCGCACTCAAAGATTACCTCATAAGGCGGTGCTGATGTTGCGACTGGTCTTAGGTAATCAATCATTTTTTGTCTTCACTCCTTCTCTCAATAAATGCCGAGAACAGGGCTGGTGCAGGGAGGGGGTTTATAAAGCTGTTGGTTTTGGATACGTCCCTGGCAGCATGAATACCTTGTGTGTCTTGACCGCTTCTCCGCGCTCTGCTTCGAGGATGTCGTCTGCGTTTTGTTGTGCTTCTCCGAGGGCAATGAGTTCGCCTTTTAGTGTCATTATTGCAACAGTGCTTCCTTTTGTCACGTCAGAATCAAGTTTGACAATTCCCGGCACTTTGAGTGATGCTCCGTGGCAGATTGTGTCAACAGCAGAGTCCTGCACGTAAACTTTGGGCAGGTGTTCTGCTCCGGACTCGACAGGCTTGATGCAGTGCCTGAGAAGTTTGTCATTGTTTTCGTTTTTCCAGTACCAGTAAGCATCCTCAAGGTCTTGCAGGGTGACATAGTTCTTGTCTGTGAAAGGCCCTGCTTTTGTGCGATGCAGTGAAGCCATGTGTGCTCCTGTTTTCAATGCCCTGCCGAGGTCGTGGCAGAGTTTTCTGATGTATGTTCCTGCCTCGCAGCCAACCTTGAACAATACGTCCTTGCCCTGCACTTCGAGGATTTCAAAATAATACACTTCCCTTTGTCTCGGCTGTCTCTTGATTGCTGACCTTAATGGTGGAAGTTGCGTGATTTTTCCAATAAACTTTTTTATTGCTGCCTCTAATTCTTTTGTTGGCACTTCGTCGTGCAAGTGCATTATTCCAACGTATTCCTTTCCTGCTGTGAGAAGCATTTGGACTATTCTTGTTGCCCGTCCAAGAGCAACAGGCAATACTCCGGTAACTCCCGGGTCTAAAGTGCCTGAGTGTCCTGCTTTCTCAATGTGCAGAATTCTTTGTATGTAGTCAGAGACTTGGTGGCTTGTTGGTCCTGCCGGCTTGTTCAGGTTAATTATTCCGTAATTCACGAGGACTTCTGTTGGTCTTTGTTCCGGTATGCAGCCAAATGCAGGGTCTGTTTCAGCGTGCCTTTTCTCAAGCAGTTTTGTCCTTCTTTTCTCAAATGGCAGTGATTGCATAAAAAGAAATGTTTTGTGCTGATTATTTAAAACAATCGGAACCCTGTGGAGATAAGGCAATGAATGCGTTGATGTATGCTGGTTTTTGTTCTGAGTCCATGAGTGCGATTAGCCTGTGAAGTCCGTCCAAATGCGTGATTTTTCCCTTGTGCTTGTGGAGGTTCTCGTAAGCTGCATCGGTAAAAAGTGGTTCTTGGCTTAGGAAAAAAGGAGTGGTTTCTTGCGTGTTTTTGTGATGCATTATTTTTGCATAGCAAATTGGTGCTTTTTGTTTGTGTTCTTCTTTGTGCTTGAGAAAACGTGCATATGCATCTGTAAGTGTTAGTCCTTCAGGAGGGATTATGACGTAATTGTCAGTATCATTGAGGCCTGCGCACGCGTTGTAATGATGATAAGGCATCACTATTTCTCCTACGTCCTCAATTGGTATTCTTGCAAGCACCCAGTTGCTGAATTTTTTGTTTGCCTCTTTTAGGTTTTGGATTTCCCATTGGTTTTTTGTGCCGTGGAATGCGAGATATACGTTCAATGCCTGTTCAAATGTTTTCTTTTCAATAACAACAGGTTTCATTATGGTAGAAATCTTATTCTATCACGCTTCCGCAGTTCTTGCAGATGTGGGCATTTTTCTTTTCGCTCCACTCTGTTGTGACTCCATAGTCTATTTTGTGCTCGCACTTTGGGCACTTGGGTTCCAGATAGGCCATTGAGTTGAAAAAGTTTATCGGCTCCATTTTAGGCTACCAAATTGTGTTTTTTCTCACCTTGTACAGAAACGTATTAATCAATTGTGATGGTTGGACGCTATAAATACGTTTTTATATAAAATTTAAATTATTCGCCTGATACCTCGTTTTCTTCTATTTCCTCTGGCTCTTCTTCCTCTTCTTCTTTTTCTTTGCGCTTTTTCCTTGGAATCGCTGAACCGCCAGATGACCACTTGCCGACAAATCCTCCTATGAAGAATGCAATCACGAACAGCAGGAGCGTGAGTATGTATTCAAGAACATCTGTGGTAACAACAACCGTAAGTCCTGCCATTGCTGCAAGCCCGATTATGCTGCCTGCGCTAAAGCCAGAATCAGGCACGCCGTACTTTTTCATGAAATAAATAATGACAAGCACGGTCAGCACAACTGCGACAATAATCTTGATTCCAATGCCCTTTGTGATAAAATTAAGAAGAAAAGTAATCAGTGAGATTCCAAAAGCGGTTATCAATGACCACTTGAACAAGTCTTCCATGGCTTGTGGGAAATTGATTTATATTAAAAACTTAACTGATTCAAAAGAACCTGTCCAGTGCGCTTTGCTCTTTTTCGGTAAAGTAATCGGCAATCTTTATTCCGAACACGTCAAATATTCTTTCAACGCCGGGCAGGAGTTGGTTGTTTACGTAATAATCCGCGTCGTATTCCTCCTGTCTTGCCTCTTCCGGCAGCTTGACCTTGTCACGGATTCTGCCCTTGCCTTTTATGACGACATAGCGGATTAATACCCCAGGACCGACCTGTATCCCCAATGCCTGCATTCTTTGTGCTGCTGCCACGTGTGGTCCTGCGCTTTCGTATTCTGAAATGTCCTTGCTCAGGGCAGTGTGAATCACAACGTCATTGAGTGGAATCCTGTTCTGCTTGAGGTCGTCAACAATTTTTTTCAGGTATTCAAGCGCTGCATCGGGTTTTTTGGCTGACAACAACAGTTCAAGGACCCTTTTTTGTGTTTGTCTTGCTATTGGGCTCCAGTTTCTCCTGACTGTTTCAAAACCGGCTATCTTTATTTGTCCTTTTTGGTTCATTAATGCGTATTTTTTCTTTGCGCCTGCCTCGCTGGCCTTTACTGCAACAAAGATTCCAGCGGGATAGAATCCTTCGTATTCGAGCTCCATTGGTTTGGGCAGGGTGCTGTTTATTCTGTCAACAAATGCCCGTACATCGTCGGGAGTTTTGTTTCCAAGCCCCAAGAACACAGAATCAGTGTCTGAATACAAGACAGCATAGTCTTCTTTTTTTGCTTTTTCAATGACTCCGTGAATGTATTGTCTTTCCCACGCGGTTGTGCTTTCTGCGCACTCAATGCAGTACCACCTGGCTGCTGAAAATCCAAGATAACCATAAAACGAGTTTGCAAGGTCTTTCAAAGCCCAGCTTCTTGCGTGCAATAATTGGTCCTTGTCGCCTTTTTTAAGTATTTCTTTTATTCTTGCTCTTCTTGTTATGAGGTCTTCTATTATTCCGCTCACAAAGCCCTTGCGCTTCTGGCAGTACCAAAATGTTCCCCTGTCAGTCTTGATTTGTGGCGCATCAGGACAGCAGGAACAATTCCGCATTCCTGGCGAGATATTGTGTGAGGCGATTATTGTTGGATAAAGCGAGCGGTAATCGCATACTGCTATGTTCTCGTAAAGTCCTGGTTTTGGCTCAAACACGAATGCTCCTTTTATCCTGTCCCTTGCTCTTCTTGTTTGTTCGCGGTAGTTTGGCTTGTTTGGTGCGATCTCGCCAAGGGGAAATGCCTGTTTCATCGCAAACCATTCTACCAGTTGTGAGAACCCCATCCTGTTGATGTCATATGGCAATTGTCCGACTATTTTTACCATTTCAATTAGGTTTGGCATTGTTAGTTGCGCAAGCTCATAAGTGAGTTCTGCGTCTTGCAGATTATATTCCGCAAATTCATTGAGCATTGCTGAATTGTTGCTGTCCCATGCTGTTGCAAGCTTGTCAATGTCTGCGGGGTGTTTTCCTTTGCCAAGTAATTCTGCTGCGACAGCGTCAAGTGTGAAGATGTCCGTTTCCATCACTTTCACAAGCAGTTTTCTGACAATCCTTAGTATGTCTATGTGTGCTATGCCTGTTATTTTTGCGCTTGTGTTTGCCCTGCCTTCAATCCTCAGTTCTGAATAATCCAAGCCCAGCTCAAGCGGAATCTTGTTTTTTGTTGCTCTTGCCCTGATGTAGGGGAAATCAAAGCCGTCTGAATAATAACCCGCAATTATGTCCGGCTTGTAATCGTTAACGAGTTGAACAAACCGGTCAAGCACGTCTGCTTCTGAAGGTAAAAATTCGACATGGCTTTCTGCGTTTTCAATTCTTTTCCACGTCAGGACTTTTTTGAGTTTTTCGCCGAAAAGCGCAATCATAAGTATTGGGTGTTTGTCAGCAGAAACGTGCTTTCCTTCAGGATTGTATGTTTCAATGTCAACAGCAAGGACTTTTGGTTTTGTGAATGTTGATTCTGCTGCCTGCGTGATTTTGGATGCCTTTATTGCAGGCACGCGGAGTTTTTCCATTGCAGGCTCGCCTTCCACGTTCACAAGCGTCAATGGCGTTATTCCCTTGTCAATGAGGTATCTTCGGACATAAGGAATATCATATTCGTTGACTGATTCTACACCGTGCAGCGCCCTTGCAGAGTCCTTCAGTTCAGCAACTGCTTTGGGGATGTTGACAAAAACCTTTAATGCATTCACCGGGTGCTCAAGATATTTTTTTGGGGCTGGCTCTATTCTTGTTACAGAATAAGTTTCGCCAATGCGCTCTGTTTTCAATTTCAGGAGTTCTGGTGTCGGGTCTTCTCCTTTTTTTGGGATTGCGTAAAAGTAGGGCTCAAAATTTGCATCAATAACGCATATTTGTTCTCCTTTTATTGTCCTGCCAAACAAATAAACCTGTGGCTTGCCGTTTACTACCTTGTACGTCGCGTCCACGGGATAGAACTGCACAATAACCATAATGCATACGACGAGAATCGGGTTTATAAAGGTTTTTCAGAATGCACCCCTATTTCCTCTGCAAACCCGTGCAGATAGGCACGCAACTGGTTGATATCATACGGCTTTGAAAGGAAAGGCACTCCAAGTTGTTTTGCGTATTCCTTGTTTGAGTGGTTTGCTGAATAAAGCAAAAAGAAAGTATTTGCATTCGGCCGCCTTATCCTGTATTTCAGTATCACGTCTGAACCATTCATTGATGGCATGTTGAAGTCAAGAAGGGCTATTTCAGGCAGGTATTGCAACAGCGCTTCAAGGGCTGCTGCACCTGTTGTGGCTTCTATGATTGTTGCATTGTCAAGTGATTGTTTGATGACTTCCACTGCTGCTTCACGGCCAGAATCATAATCTTCTGCAACAAGTACTCTCAACTGCGTCATAACAGGGTGGTAGAATAAGGGGTTTTTAAAGAATTACTTCTTCTCTTCCTTCTTTTCCTCTTTCTTTCCCTCTTTTGTTTTGGGTTCTGGCATTGGTAGGGGTTGTGCTCCTGCCTTTATGACCTTCATGTTTATTTGCGCAATTTTGGGATGTATTGTGTTTCCGCATACTGTCTTCCTAACGCGAATGCCTTTTGCAATTTTTTTCAGCCCAATCCCTTCTACTGCAAGGATTCTTTTCCTTCCAACACCCTGTATGTCCTTTCTCATAGGGAATCCTGCATAATCGCTGCCGCCTGTTATTTCGAACTCGTATCCCGTGAAGCCGATTGCCTCGCCTGCTATCTTGTCACCGATTTTTTTCCCAAGAAATGTGTTTGCATCTGGTTCTGCAACTTCTTTCTGTAAACATTTTCCTTCTTTTGTCCCAATCACGACCTTGAAACTTACCATAGCTTGCGAAAAATCAACGGGGTGTTTATAAATCTTATTGAATTCAGCTGATTAACTGCAAACCACCCGTGATTTTGTCTATTTTTTCTGCCTTGTCAGGACCGATGCCGAGGCAGGTTGTTGTTCCGGGAGCCAATTGCGTGTGCCCTGCATCCGTAATCAGGGCAAAAACAAGGCCTGCGTCTTCCGCCTTTCTCTTGTATTCAAGAAGTTCGTTGAGGTCTTTCACTTTGAGAACGACTTTTTTCATTCCCTGCTCTCTCCACTTGTCCCTGTCATCAGCGTGCGATTTCAATAATGCCTCAACAGAGGCGTGGCTTACTTGTGCTGCCATTTTTCCTTTTGTCATTTTCAGGTCCTGCCTTACAAGAATGACTTGCTTGTACTCAGCCATAACAGAAATTTCTTGTAAAGAAGTATAAAAGCTTTTGGTCAGTTCAAAGCCAAAGCTTAAATACCAAATTGGAGGAGGAACAAGAAATGAAATGGCTTGTCTTGCTTTTATTGCTTCTTGCTGCGTGCTCTTTGTTCAAACCTAAAAGTGATGTTGAAAAATTTCAGGAAAAGATAGACAATCTGCTTGAAAAAAACCCAATCTACCTGAATTCGCAGCTGTGTGTTCTTACAGACAAGGGTGACGTTATTCAGACAGAGTGTGTTCCTGAACTTGTTGTCTCAAAGAATGAGACTGCAATCGTTGCGGAATTGTGTGATGGGCAGAACTGCACAAGAATTGCCCACGCAATCGTTTCCATTCCAAAGCCAGCGGGCTTGGCGCTTGTGGACAATTCAAGGGTTGTAATGGCAATGACCTGTGGGCTCTTGTACGAACATACTGAATTGAACAAGACAAGAAGGTATGAGGTTGTGAAAGCAGATGATTTTGGCAGGGCATTTGAGTTCACGCTTGATGACTGCAAAAAACACGGTGAATTGTTCAGTACATTATGCATTCAGTGCATTGCGGTCACTGAGCAGAACCCTGAAATTTGCAAGGAAATAACATTGAAGGGCTTGTGGAGCAGCCCGACCGATGAATGCATTGCGGTTGTTTCCCGGTTTGGCAACAACACAAAAGGATGCAACGAAATACGAGATGAAGAATTGAGGGAATCATGCATAAGAGGGATTGAAGGCATTGTTCAGTAAATTATTCCAACCAACACCCTGTCAATCTGCGAGAACCGTACTGGCGCGGGGTCTGGTTCTGGGTTGTTGTCGCCTTTTGTTATTGCATACCAGCCAAGCTCATCCCTGCCGATCTCAATCACTCTGTGAATGATTATCCTGCCCTCATACTTGTAAGAAACAATGTCGCCTGTCTGTATTTCATTGGCGCTTCTTGGCACGACTTGCAATGCATGCGCGCCAGTGCCGAGCACAGGAAGCATTGAGTTTGTTGCAGAAACATTTGCCCATTTGAGCCCTTGAACCTCAATTATTGCCTTGTCAGGATAAACACCTATTTGCGACTTCTGTATCCTGTCCGCAGGGCTCATTATTGTGGCTGAGCTTCCAAGCGCGTGTTCTGTTCTTGGCGCAAGCCCGGTGAAGAAAATGTTTGCGCTGAGGGCGAGGAGGCTTATTGCTATGAATGCCGTAAAAAATGCAGCAAGTCTCATCCCTCCCACAAGAATGAATAATTGGAAGGCAATATTTAAGCTTATTTCTTTTCAGCAATCTCCTTCTTCATTCTTTCAATGAATTCTTCCGGCTTTTTCTCGCCTTCTACCTTGTTGTCTCTTGTTCGCACGTTGATTGTTTTGTTTTCCTGCTCTTTTCCGCCAACAACAAGTATGTAGTTGACCTTGTCTAATTCTGCGTTTCTGATTTTTTTGTTTAATGTTTCAACTGATTCATCAATCTCTATTCTTATTCCTGCCTTAAAGAATTCAGCATAAATGCTTCTTGCGTAATCAAGGAACTTGTCAGACACCGGCACGATTCTTGCCTGCACAGGCGAAAGCCAGAGAGGAAACTTGCCTGCAAAGTGCTCTGTAATCACACCGATGAATCTTTCCAGCGTGCCGAGTATTGCGCGGTGAATCATCACTGGTGTTTTGAGAGTGTTGTCAGGAGCCATGTATTTGAGGTCAAACCTTTGCGGCATTTGGAAGTCAAGCTGTATTGTTGCGCACTGCCAGTCCCTTCCAAGAGCGTCCTTCACGTCAAAATCAATCTTGGGCCCGTAGAACGCGCCCTCACCTGGCTTCAGCACATACTTTATTTTTGCATCGTCAAGCGCTTTTTTCAATGCTTCTTCTGCCTGTTCCCATTGTTTTGGAGACCCCATTGCTTTTTCTGGCTTTGTGCTGAGTTTTGCGTGGTATTCCATCCTGAAGATGTCGTGATAAATGTATTTGACAAACTCGAGAAGGTTTTTTATTTCTGACTGTATTTGTTCAGGGGCGCAGTAAATGTGTGCGTCGTCCTGGCTCATTTTTCTGACACGGGTCATTCCGCCAAGCACTCCACGCAGCTCGTTCCTGTGAATGAAGCAGAAGTCAGCAATTCTTAGCGGAAGTTCGCGGTAAGAATGGTTTTTGAGCAGATAAATCAGGCAGTGTGAGGGGCAGTTCATTGGTTTCAGCGAGAATTCCTCGCCGTCAATCTCCATTACGAACATGTTTTCCTTGAAGTGTTCCCAGTGCCCGCTCTTTTCCCATAATGCCTTGTTAAATAGTTGCGGAGTGATGACCTCTTGATAGCCTCTTTTTCGGTATTCCTCTCTTAAAAATTTCAGGAGCTCGTTGTAAATGATTGTTCCTTTTGGAAGCAGGAATGGGCTTCCTGGACTCCATTCGTGGAACGTGAACAATTCAAGGTCCTTGCCAAGCTTTCTGTGATCCCTTTGCTCAAGTTCTTTCAGTAATTCAAGGTGTTTTCGTAATTCTTCCTGGGTAGGGAATGCAGTGCCGTAAATTCTTGTTAATTGCTTGTTTTTCTGGTCACCTTTCCAGAATGCCGAGGCGATGGTCATTAGCTTCACTGCCTTTACATATCCTGTGTCTGGGAGGTGTGGTCCCTCGCAGAGGTCAAGGAATTCATTGCCGAGAGTGTAGACCGTGAGTTTTTTTCCGTCTTTTGAGAATTCTTCTGCTAATTCCCTTTTGTAAGGATTGTCTATGAATATCTTGTTTATTTCATCAAGAGTCATCTCTTTTCTTTCGCAAGGCAGTTTTTTTGTTATGATTTCGCGCATTTTCATCTCTATTTTCTCAAAGTCAGCAACCGTAATCTTCAAGTTGTCAAAGTCATAATAGAAGCCGTCCTCAATGGCAGGGCCTATCGTGTTTAGTGCGTCAGGATACATATTGTTGATTGCGCACGCAAGGATGTGTGCTGCAGTGTGCCAGAAAACATTCTTTCCTTCTGCATCATCAAACGTAATAAGCTTTACTTCTGCGTCCTTCTCTATTTTGGAAGAAAGGTCTTTCAGCTCGCCGTTTACTTTCATTGCGAGGGCTTTGCCCTCTAACTTCATTTCTTTTGCAAGCTCTATCCCGGATACAGCCGCGGGATACTGTTTTTTCTTGCCATTCACTACGATAGACGGCATAATCACGGCATTGAGTCCTGCTATATAAAAAACTAACTATGCCAAACTTTATAATTAGCAGGCAGGTTGCTGTTTTTTATGGCGATGCAAAAACTTGACAAACTACAATATTCTGATTTGCTAAAAATAAAAACACCTGTTAGCGAGCTTGTGTATGGACCTGGGTTTAATCCCTGTATTGACTGTTTGAGGTTTCCAACAAAAGACTTAGCTGTCAAGGAAATGCTCATAACGCATGAGGACAGGATTGCCGAGAATTATGCAGGTGTTTTGCTTGTTGAGGACGGCAACAACAAAAGAGAAGAAGTATGCTGGTGGATTGCGCTTAATTCAACTCAAAACCCTGTTTTGGCGGACGGTAGGAAGCACTTGTTTAAGATTGCACCAATCCTGTCTAAAGGGGAAGAAAAACTTGAAGACTGCCTTGGAAACATGATTGCTTCAGAAAAGGGATTTCATTATGATGATTATGTTGATACCCAAATAAGGGCGCACATATTGCAGGGGCTTATAAGGTATAATCCCAATATCAGCAGGATTTAGTCCGGTTGACAGAAACCTTTTTAAACATCCTGCTTTCCCCATTGATTATTCTGGACATTCGTGATGATGTCCAATGTAGGCCGCAAGGCCATATAGAGGGAAATAATGGGTATTTACGAAATTCCAAAGACCGAGCTCATTGAAAGGGCTGCCAGAGAACTGCAAAAGATTGACGCGATAAAACCGCCGCAATGGGCGTTGTTTGTAAAAACAGGAATGGCAAAGCAGCGCCAGCCAACAAGGGATGATTGGTGGTTTGTTAGGGCAGCTGCAGTCCTGAGGCGGCTGGGTGATACAAAGGGCCCGATTGGGGTGCAAAAGCTTCGCACAATTTATGGCAGCAAGAAGAATCGCGGTCATGCGCCAGAAAGATTTTACAAGGGTTCTGGAAACATATTGAGGAAAATCCTGCAACAATTGGAAGAGGCAGGATTTGCAAAAAAAATTGAGAAAGGACTGCATAAGGGCCGTGCGATAACCCCGCAGGGTCTTTCGTTCCTTGGCAAGATTTCTGACGCTTACATGAAGGAGAAGAACATTGTGCTGCCAAAAAAGCCGGAAACAGAATTGACAATCATTGAGCTTCAAAAGGAAAAGTCAGCAAAAAGACCGCGGGCAAGGAAGAAACCAGCAACACAGGAACAAGCTTCTGCTGCAATAGCGCCTGCAGGCGAAGCGCCAATCGCGCCACCTGAAGAGAAACCAAAGAAAAAGCGTGCTCCAAGAAGGAAAAAAGAAGAAACTCCTCAGCAGCAAGGTTCTGAACAGGTTCCTGCACCGCAACAGTCACAGCCAGCAATGCCTGAAGCGCCAAAAGGTGTGTGAAAATGTCAAGATACAAGCATCCTGCAAGAAAAAGGCGCCTTGCAAAAAGAATGAGGCAGACAAAATGGGCCCCTTTTTGGACAGTGCCGAGAATATACGGCAAGGGAAGAAGGGTTCATCCGGGAAGGCACACTTTTGTAAAGCGCTCGTGGAGAAGGCAAAAATTGAAGGTATAAAATGGCAATAACAGAAAGAACGTACATAATCCCGTTAAGAAAGGAATGGCTTAAAACAGTGAAGTACAAGAGAGCCAAAAAGGCAGTGAGGGCAATACGTGAATTTCTGATGCGCCATATGAAAGTGGACAAGATGGAGAACATCAAGATTGGCAAATACCTGAACTTGATATTATGGAGTCACGGGATTAAAAACCCTCCTTCAAGAGTAAAAGTCAATGTGGTAAAGGATGAAAAGGGAATCGTCAGTGTGGAAATGGTTGGCGCTCCAAAAGAGGAAAAGAAGGAAGAGCAGAAAAAGACCGACAAGAAGCAAGAAGCAAAGCCTGAAGAGAAGAAAGAGGCAACTGGTGAAAAGAAAACAGCGCCAGTTGAAGACAAAACCACAGTTGCAAGGCATGTTGCTCCAAGGCCTGCTGTGCCAAAAAATGCACCTGCACAAACACCAAAGAAGTCATCTGCGCAAAAGCAACAGGCAGGGCAGATTATTCGCTAATTATTTATACCCCTTTTCTGGTGGTGTTCTAAAATGGCAATCAATACTTATGAGCCAACAAAAATAGAACCTGCAGTCATGACGTTCTGGGAGCGCGAGCAGGTTTACGAAAAGGCAAAAAAGAAAAATGCAGGAAAGAAGAAGTATTATTTTCTTGATGGTCCGCCTTACACGTCAGGACACGTTCATATCGGCACTGCGTGGAACAAGGCATTGAAGGACATGGTTTTGCGGTACAAGCGCATGAGGGGTCTTGATGTTTGGGACAGGGCAGGGTATGACATGCATGGCCTGCCGACTGAAAACCAGATAAGGAAAAAACACAAGATTTTCCTAAAGAAGGATATTGAGGCATTCGGGCTTGAGAAATACAATAAGGAGTGTGAGCAGTTTGCTGTTGAAATGATGCACCAGATGAACAAGGACTTTGAGCGCCTTGGGGTCTGGATGGACTTTGACAGGGCATACATACCAATCAGCAGGGAGTTTATTGAAGGCGAATGGATGCTTATCAGGAAAGCGCACGAACAGGAAAGGTTGTACGAGGGCTTGAGGACAATGCCGTGGTGCGCGCATTGCGAAACAAACCTTGCAAAGCACGAGCTTGAGTACGAGAACGTAAGGGAAAACTCAATCTTCGTTAAGTTCAGGATTAAGGACAAGCCCAACGAGTTTCTTGTCATCTGGACAACAACGCCTTGGACAATTCCGTTTAATCTTGCAGTAATGGTCAATCCAGACCTTGATTATGTAAGGGTGCAGGTAAAGAATGAAGTGTGGATTATTGCAAAAGCCCTTGCGAATGCAATCGTGCAGGGTATTGCTGGCGAATTTCCAAAGATTCTTGAGGAATTCAAGGGCAACAGGCTGGAGGGTGTTGAGTACGTGCATCCTTTTGAGGACGTGATTTTGGAATACAAACGCATAAAGTCAGAATCGCCAAGAACTCACACTGTTGTCTTGTCATCCGAGTATGTTGATGCAAGTGCTGGTTCTGGACTGGTGCATTGCGCTCCTGGCTGCGGTCCTGAAGACTACGAGGTCGGTTACAGAAACAAGATTCCTGCTTGGAATAATATTGATGAGCACGGTAGGTTCCCTTCAACAATGGGAGAATTCTCAAGCCTGATTGCAAAAAAGGATGATAAAAAGTTTGTTGAAGCATTGAAAAAAAGGTGTGCGCTAATTGCAGAGGCGCCTGTTGAGCACGAGTACGCTCACTGTCAGAGGTGTCATAATCCTGTTATTTATCGCACGACAAAACAATGGTTTTTCAAAGTTGAGGACTTGAAGCCAAGAATGATTGAGTACCACAAAAACTCAAAATGGGTTCCTGAAGCGGCGTGGAATGCATTTGATTCATGGCTCAGGAACTTGAGGGATAACAGCATCACAAAACAGAATTACTGGGGAACTCCGGTGCCTATATGGAGGTGTGCATCCTGCGGTGATTATGATGTCATCAGCACTGTTTCTGAGCTTGAGGAAAAATCAAAAAAGAAAATTGTGGAATTGCACAGGCCCTGGATTGACAGGCACGAGATTCCGTGCAAGTGCGGCGGCAAAAAGCAAAGGATTCCTGACATTCTTGATGTGTGGGTTGATGCAGGCACAGTGAGCTGGAACTGCCTTGATTATCCGCACAGAAAAGACTTGTTTGAGCAGTTGTTTCCTGCAGAGTTCATCCTTGAGGGTAAGGACCAGGTAAGGGGCTGGTTCAATTTATTAATGGTCGCAGGAGTGCTTGCCCTTGACAGGCAAAGCTACAAGAACGTTTACATGCACGGGTTTGTGCAGGACGCGCTTGGCAGGAAGATGTCAAAATCACTTGGCAACTATATTGAGCCAAAGGAAGTGATTGACAAGTATGGCGCAGACACTTTCAGGTTTTATGCAATCGGGGGAGCAAACCCCGGCATTGACCTGAATTACAACCACGAGGATGCAAAGCTCAAGTACAAGAATCTTATAATCCTTTGGAACATTCACAACTACCTCATTGACCTTGCAAGGACGATTGGCAAGAATCCTGCAGACCTTGATCCAACGGTTATGGAAACCCTGTTCTCCCTGGAAGAGCATTACATCGTTTCTAAGCTTCACAGTACAATCAATGCGGTTACTGAAAAAATGGAGGCATACCTGATTAACGAGGTGCCTGCGCTCATTGAGGAATTGTTCCTTGAACTAAGCAGGACTTACGTGCAACTGGTCAGGGAAAAGGCGGCTGTTGGCTCTGACAATGACAAAGAGGTTGTCTTATTCACGCTTTATCATGTCCTGCTTGAAACAATGAAATTGTTTGCAATTGTCGCGCCGTTTATTACGGAACAAATGTACCAAAACATTAGGAAGGAGTTCAAACTGCCGGAGGAATCAATACACTTGTTCCAGTGGCCTGTTGCTGACAAGAAAAAGATAAACAAGGATCTTGAGCTTGCAATGCAGACAGCAGGCAGGGTTATTGAGGCGTCGCTTGCGGCAAGGGAAAAGGCAAGGCTGTCATTGCGCTGGCCAGTAAAAGGCATTTTTGTTGTTAGCGCGAATGATGAATTGTTGAAACAGGTCAGGATGCTTGAAGGCGTTATTAAAACGCAGACCAATGCCAAGGAAATCATTTCAGGGAAAGAATTTGCAGAAATAAAGGAGATTGTGAAAGCAAACCAAGGAACAATCGGAAGGAATTTTGGGCACAAGGCACCGCAAATAATTGCAAAAATTGCAGAAGAGAGCGACCAAAGCATCATTAAGGAATTGGCTAAAGACAAGAAAGTCACTCTAAACATCGGCAACGAGAAAGTTGAGCTTGGTGCAGAGCATTTTATCATTGAAAGGCAGGTTCCACATCACATTTCAGTGGTTGAAGGAAAGGACTTTGTTGTTTATCTTGACACAACCAGGAATGAGCAGCTTGAGGCAGAAGGGTATGCCCGTGAAATCATGAGAAGGGTGCAGGCTTTGAGGAAGGGTGCGGGCTTGGACAAGAGGGACCACATCGTCTGCCTGCTTGAAATGGACAAGGACTTCATCAAAATGCTTGAGCCGTGGGTGGACGCAATAAAGGAAAAAGTTGGCGCAAAGGCATTGAAGCTGTCTGACCAGCCTCCTGCGAGGAAGCACTCGCATTCAAGCAGTGAAAAAGTCAAGGAAAAGAGATTCTCGGTGCACTTTGATAAGGCATAATAAATCCTCTAAAATATATTTTGGCAGACAATAATGCTTAAAAGCAAGTTGTTTGCCTGCATAGGACCACAGCGTAACCAATTGATGACAAAAAAGAGAGGGATAAAAGCGTGGACAGGACAGTTCTTCCAAACCTGATGACAATGGAATACGTGCGTGTCAGGAAGTCAACAATGAATGACATTAAAGAACTCCTTAAGAAAAGGGAGCAAAAGGACTGGCATATTCCCGCGGCAATAGTTGGCATGGTTGTGGTTGTTGCAATAGCAGGACTTGTTCTTGCGCTGTGAACTTAATTATTTTGTTGAAAGGGACTTTAAACAGCAAAGACACTCCAACAGCACTCGCAAGTATTAGTAAATTATTTATATAATAATCATTCAGAACCTTGCTATGAGAAAACTGGCAATTATTGCATTATTCTGCATATTGCTTAACATAAGTTCTGTCTTTGCCGTTGACTGCATAGACTCAGATGAAGAAGACGACATTGACAAGACAATTGATGAAAAGGGTTCTGTCACGTACGGGCTTACAGAGAAGTTTGACGAGTGCGTGAGCGGAAAGGACGGCTATCACGTGAACACAGGAAGGTTTGTGCGCGAATATTATTGCGGCAAGGTTGGTGATGTAGTGCAGCGCAGGTATGAGGACATTGATTGTGAGCGCAAGGGTTACACCAAGTGCGAAGAAGGAAGATGCGTTGGAAAAACATCGAGCACAACAACAAGCACTACCAAGCAAACAGGACCCTTGTGCGGAAATCATAAGCTTGATGCAGGTGAACAATGCGACCCTCCTGACAAGATATGCTATGACACTGCAGGCAACATTGGCATTTGCACGAGGCCTAACGCACAGGGTTTTGGAGGCTGTCAGTGCAGCACGTATAAAGGTGCTAAGAGCACTGAGGAGCCTGTTCAGAACGTCACGGTACAGCAGAACACAACCGCCCCGGCACAGCCTTTGCCCCCGCCTGTTGAACAACCACCAGCACCAAAGGCAGAAGAGCAGCCTCCTGCCGAACAGCCGCCTGCAGAACAAAAGGAAAGGCCGCCGTTGCCAATTGAGTTTGAGGAATCAAAAGGGATAAGCGTGACAAGGGGAATCACTAATGCAGTCAAAAGGTTTTTCAGGTGGATAGGAAGCTGGTTTGATTAAGATGAAATCTAAAACAAGCATTGCAATTGTTCTGGCAGTCGCAATTGTTGCCTCTTCTGTTAGTGCAAGTGTTATTCCTGATGAGCTGACAGAACAGAAGTGCGGCAATGGAATACGTGAGGGATACGAGCTTTGCGAGCCAGGTACTGCATACGACCTGTGCCCCTCGATTGGCAAGCTTCTAAAAATAGCAATGGTGTGCAATGAGCAAACCTGCGCCTGCCTCCCTGGAAGAAGTGCAAAGGACTGTGGCAATGGAATACGTGAGGGTGTTGAGATGTGCGACCCCGGCACAAAAGAACGTCCTGTTGATTTCTGTCCTAATGTTTCAATGGCAATAGGGATCCCGCTCGTGTGCGACCAGAAAACATGCGATTGCGTCCCCTCAGGACCGCTTATTAAGCTTTCAACGTGCGGCGACGGCAAGGTGGAGGGCGATGAGGACTGCGAGTCAGATGATGACTGCCCACGGACAAGGGAGTGCAAAAACTGCACCTGCGTTCTGAAGGAGGAGAACATCAGCATAAGCCCTGTCCAGAATAACGTGACGACAGATGAGCTTCCTGTGCCGACAATAGATGACATAACAAGAAAGGCAGGAAAGACAGAGATAGCAGGCTTTGTGATTGAGGATTATGTTGGTGAGATAATTCCTGACGAACTTGATTACTTTGATAATGAAGAAATCAATGTGTACATTAAAATGAATGACGGCACGGCATACGTTGCCAGTGCGATCACGACAAAGATGGTTGTGCAGGAAGTCCATCCTTATGCCCTTAATGACAGCTCAATGGAGGTATGGGTTACAGAAGAGGCGCTCAACACGATAAGGGAGTCTGATAGGCGCACAGAAGCAATTGTCAGGATGCTCTCTGACGGCACAATCAGTTACAGGCCCACAGGCTTTTTTAGGAGAATCTGGTTCTGGCTGTTCAGGCCTTACTGAAAATGAGAATTTTTGTAGTGCTGATGGCAGTGCTTTTAGTGACTGGGTGCGTGCCAGAATATCAAGAACCAGTAACTATCAAAGAGAGGCTGAAACCTGAGCAAAAGGCAGAACCGGTTATTGCTCCTGAACGCATCATCCCAATGCCTCGCACAAGGGTTTTCCAGAACAGCAGGGCAGGACAGGTACTTTGGGGGTATAACGAGGCAGGAGACCTCATACTGCTTAACAGTACTTCAAAGACGGTTGTGCTTTCTTATGAGGGTGGCAACCTCATCAGTATTGATGATGGAATTAAACCTATAAAATTTTATTATGGTGCAAATGGAAGGCTAACCGGTGCAGAAAGGGGCGTCAGGCACTGGGCTTTCGCTTATACTGCCAAAGGAAAGCTTTATTCAATGGAAGATGGGGAAAAGCTGACAGTGATGCATGACTCAAAAGGAAGGCTTAGCAGTGTTGCAAGGGACAATGGAGTAGCGACAGAGTTTGAGTATGATGATTACAACCGCACAAAGGCAATTTACAGGCAGAAGTTAAAGACTGATGTTTATTATGATGCCGAGGGAAGGCTTGCCAGATTGCAGCACGAGGATGACCATCTCGTGATTGGGTATTGGCGCTACAACTTGCTTTCCTCATTGAGCGGCACAATGTATGGTTTGAAGGAGACCGTGAATTACGGTCCGACGTCAATAACGCTCATAAGCAATGTTGACCAGAATGAGTTCACAAGCCAGTATCCTGAAGACTCTGAAGCAAGGCTGAAGGCATTCAACACTTTCCTATTCTGCAAGAGGTTTAGGAAATTGCCTGTCTTGTTCGACGGCCAGAGCTGGGTATTGTACCACGAATACATGAAAGGAGACATATTAGACTATCTTTTGACAAGCTTTATTTGTGACTACTTGCCATGATTTATCCGCCAAAAGAAGACTCACTATTGCTTGAAAAATGGGTTAAAAGACTTGCAAGAGGCAAAGTGCTGGACATGGGCACTGGCTCAGGGATACAGGCAGTTGCTGCTTCAAAAAAGAAATCAGTGAAGTCAGTGCTTGCTGTTGACATAAATCCTGCTGTTGTCAGGCATTGCAGGAAGAACATTGTGAGTAAAAAAATAAGGTGTCTGCGAAGCGACTTGTTTGCCAAGGTTAAAGGCGAGTTTGACACAATAATCTTTAATCCGCCTTATTTGCCTCAGGAACTTCCAGAGCGCGACGTTGCACTTGAGGGTGGGAAGAAAGGATATGAAACGATTTTCAGGTTTTTGGAGAGCGCAAACGCATTTCTTGCCAATAATGGGATTATCCTGCTGCTTTTTTCTTCTCTTAACAACAAAAAGAGTATTGAAGAAGCAATAAGACAAAACCTTTTGACTTTTGAAGAGCTTGACAGGTTGCATGTTTTCTTTGAGGACTTGTTCGTGTACAAGATTACAAAGTCAAAACTGCTGAAAAAGATTGAGAAGGCAGGGGCAAAACAGCTAAAATACTTGACAAGGGGCAAGAGGAGCTGGATTTTCAAAGGCAAATACAAGGGAAAAGACTGTGTTGTGAAAGTCAAGCGTCCTGATTCTGTTGCCAATGCTCCTGCAAAGGAGGGAAAAATGCTCAAGGTAGTGAATGGGCTTGGTCTTGGCCCAAGACTGTTTGTTGCAAAGAAGGATTTTGTTGCTTACGAGTATGTTCCTGGCAAATATTTAGAGGACGTATTGGCAGACGCCACGACAAATGCTAAAAAAAGGCTGTTCAGGCAGTTGTTTTGGCAGGCTTTTGTGCTTGACAATGCAATGCTTGCAAAGGAAGAAATGCTTCGTCCTTTGAAAAACGCGATTGTCACGCCAAGAGGAAAGGTTGTGATGATAGACTTTGAGCGCACGCACAGGGTGAGAAAGCCTCACAACGTAACGCAGCTCTGCACGTACGCGGCCCAGCAAGGAATTGCTCCTTTGGCTGACATAAAGTGCTGGGCAATACATTACAAACAGAATCCTGGAAAGGCAAGCTTCAAGATGCTTTTAAAAGGGATACGTTTATAAATACGAATAAATGAAGCGATGACAGGCGATTGACACATGGCAGGAAATGCAGAAATTCCAGAGTCAAACCTTGAACGCTTGGCTCGCACCATCACGCCAGAGCAAGTAAAGGTGCTGGTGGGCACTTTTTACCAGAGCCACGAGCCCGCATTGCTTCTTGATCCTGACTATCGGTTTATGATGGCTAACAGGGCTGCAGAGTTAAGGATTGGATACACGAGCGACCAGATACACATAGACAGCCTGCGCTTACAACCAGAAGTTTTCAGGAGGCTGCGTGAAATCTGCCAGGACCAGTTTGACAATCAGGGCAAAAAGTTCTTTGAGCTAAAGGGAATTGCATACGGCTCAAGTAACAAGGCAACAAGCTTTTTGTTCAACATAAAAGTAAGCAGGATGAGGGATGGTGGCGCAGTCGTGTACCTGCAAAAGGTTGCCAAGCAGCCTTACAAGCAACAGGAAGGCGACCTTGTGGTTGCAGCGCCTGCATTCATAGATGACCATTGGAACAGGAAAGACCTATGGCGTGGTGAGACCTTTGAGGAAAAACTTAATGCTGCATACTTGTGCGCCCAGCAAAGGAGGGTGGTCATTGATTTGTCAAGAACAAAAGATGTTGGTTACTTGCAGGCGCGTGAAATGGCCAAAAAAATACGGGAAATGCACAAAATAATCCTCCTTGACCCCAAGCCAGAAGTTTATGAACAATTGCATTTGAATGGCGAAGGCGTGCCTGCTGATAGGTTTTATTATAGTATTAACACATCGCTGGCACCCGCCCCAAAACCAGTATGACAACTTTTTCTGAGAATGTTTACAAAATTTGTAAGAGGATTCCGAAAGGCAGGGTTTCCACTTATCGTGAGATAGGAAATGCCCTCGGCGGTTACGGGCAGGTCTACAGGGCTGTCGGCGTGGCGTTGAAAAACAATCCTTATTCGCCCATTGTTCCGTGCCACAGGGTTGTGTGTTCTGATGGAAGGATTGGTGGGTACAAGGGCGCAAAGTCAGGCAAAAAGGTTGCGCAAAAAATTGCATTGTTGAAAAAAGAAGGTATTATTGTAAAAAAAGGAAGGGTTGTTGATTTTGAGAGAAAGCTGTACAGGTTTTGTTAATGCCCAATCAATAGTCTTGCTGCCAAGTACGCCCTTATGTTCTCATTAAGCATCTCAATCTTCATTATCTTGCGCATTGTATCCGTAACCTCATAAGGCACTTTTCTGTATATTAGCCTGTCATTCTTGTAAACGCAATAGCTTGCTCTTGGGTCATCATCCCTTGGTTGTCCAACAGAGCCGGGATTTATCACATAATAATTGCCGGAAACAAGCCTGAATTCTATGCTCTCAGGTTTCCAACAATCATACTTTCCTTTTAGTGGCACATGATTAAAATTTTGTTTTTTGGGATTCCAGCAGAATGCCTCTGCAACATGCGAATGGCCAACAAAGCACACGGTCCTGTTTATTTTCTGAAGGGATGCAAAGCACCTGCTTAAGTTGTTCTCGCCTTCAGGATAATTGTCCGCTATTGTTGTATAATTGTTTATGCTTGCACAGGCAATGGTGCCGTGAGGTGGATTGTTCGGATGCCTTTTCTTCCACATTATGCTGTCATTGTCCTGCATTGCGTGGCAGAGTGTGCCGTGCACTTCTGCAATGCGTTTTTGTTCATCATCAGTATTTGGCAATTTGACATAAGGCAGTTTTGAGACATAAACAACCAGTTCTTTTGCTGTATTGTGAAGCAAGTGCCTTGTCCATAGTATTGATGGGACTGCATTGATGTTGTAAAGACTTGTCATCACGCCCTTTGGAATATAACAGACACTTTCCTCGTGGCTTCCCCCAATCACAACACTGCAGTGTTCCCTGACTCGTTGAATGCACTCAATGGGGTCAGGACCATAGCCGACAATGTCTCCAAGGCAGTGGATTTCCTTTATGCCGTGCTTTTGTTCCTGTTCTGAAATGTCATCAAGAATTGCGTCAAGCGCCTCTAAGTTTGCGTGAATGTCTGAGATTATTGCTATTGCCATAGTTGTCCCTGCCTGCTTTGCAAAGAGTTATGGCAAGGGTGTTTTTAAAGAAACCTGTCACTGCTTCTTTTTCTTTGTTTTCTTGACCTCCTTGTCAAGCTTTAGTTCTTCAAGAAGCTCCTTGTAGCGGTTTCGTATTGTGACCTCTGTGACTCCTGCAACGTCTGCAACTTCGCGCTGGGTTCTTTTTTCGCCGTGCATCAAGGCTGCAACATACAATGATGCTGCTGCAATTCCTGTGGGTCCCCTCCCTGACGTGAGTTCTTCGTGCTGCGCCTGCTCAAGGATCTCAACTGCTTTTGATTGCGTCTCAGGTGATAATTTCAGTGAGCTTGCAAACCTCGCAATGTAGTCTGCAGGGTTGCTTGGCAAGATTGTTATTCCAAGCTCTCTTGTGACGAACCTGTATGTTCTCCCAATTTCTTTTTTCTCAATGCTTGATGCTTCTGAGAGCTCGTCGAGTGTTCTTGGAACCTCGTGACGCCTGCAGGCAGCGTAAAGTGCTCCTGAGACGACTGATTCCATGCTTCTTCCCCTGACCAGTCCGCGCTGGACTGCCTGCGTGTAAATCATTGCTGCCTCTTCCTCGACTGACTTTGGCAGCTTCAAATAGCTTGAAACCCTCTTTAATTCAGCAAGGGCAAGCTTGAGGTTTCTTTCTATCGCTGTTGAAATCCTGTACTGCCATTTCCTGAGCCTGAAGAACTTGTTCCTGTCCTTTGAGCCGAGCTGGAAAAGGTCTGCCTTTTGCCCAACTTCTGTGCCAAGCCCCTGGTCGTACTGCGTGTAAGTCATTGGGGCTCCTGTACGCCTGTGCTTTTGCTCGCCAGAGCCCTCGCTCTCAAATTCGCGCCATTCCTGCCCGAACTCAACCATCTTGTCTTCAACGACAAGACCGCAGTCCTTGCAGATTATCTCCCCTTTTTCCCTGTTCACGAAGAGGTTTATGCCCCCGCATTCAGGGCATTTTTTGATGTAGTACACTTAAGCACTCCCCCATTTAATTTTTGGACTCGTCAACAGTAGTTGGCGCTGACCAATCAAGATCCCCCACATCTGAACTATAATTCACAATGTAGAGGAAATACCACCACAATATATTTATACCACTCCAAGCAGGTAGTTTATAAAGATTTATTTGTTGCAGAATATACTTCTTTGCGAAAGCCTTTTAAGCATTGTGGTTGTTATTGAGGAGCATGGCCGAAATTATTCCAAAGGAGTTGCTTGAAATCCTTGCCTGCCCAACAGACAAGGCAGGGCTCAGGGTTGGTAAAGACGAACTAATCTGCACAAAATGCGGCAGGAAATATCCTGTTAAGGATGGGGTTCCTATAATGCTGCCGCAGCCCTGAATTAATTTTCCTTTCTCAGCACAACCCACGGCCTGTAGAACAATCCAAATACAAGGTACGCCAGCAGTTTTCTGAAACGGAAATTCAGGGGTGGGTTTTTGACGCGCTTAAACCCGTATCGCTCTGAAACTTCAACAAGCTTGCCGTGAGTCAATATGTAAACCTGTTTGTAATTATTCATTATTGCGCGCATCAATTCCCTGAAATGACCGTGCCTCCTGAATCTTGGCATCGTGTACGCATTGCCAATCTCAACAATTTTTCCCCAGCGTTTTATGCAACAGAACGAGACTATTGACCTGCCGTGAAATGCAACATATGTTTTTGGATTAAGAAAAGGGGCGAGGACATCAAACGTGTTGATGAGCACGTAAGGTATCAGTGATGGAAACTGCCAAAGCCTTCCCACCCTGACAATAACCCTATCCTGCATTTCTTCTGTTTCAATACAACCAAATATTAATGTTTTGGGTTGTTTTGGAGGAGCAAGCTTTTTATACGCCCCAGAACCTGATGGTGTATAGTGCCGGCGTCGCATAACCTCGTAGTTCCGCAGAACAAGAGGTCTTGCGATGACGGCGAATGCCGGCGTCGCATAACCCGGTAGTGCGCCCGCCTTGAGAGCGGGTTCCGCAAGGAATTGCAGGTTCAAATCCTGCCGCCGGCGTATTTTATCATCACTATCTAGTGACGTTTATCATAAGTTTTATAAAGCGGTTCTGGGTGGTATTCTTCATGGACAGTGACAGCAAGTTTGCAAAGACAACGCTTAAGAACATCTGCAGGAGGGATGGGTCTATTGCAACAAAAGACCCTATTGGAAGGGCGATTACCATTGCTGACAGCGAGCCCATTGGCATTGGAAGCCAGAGGATTGCTTTCAGGGCGCAGCTGGCTTATTCAAAAATTGATGAACAGGGCTATAGGGACTTATATGTTCCCATGCGCACCCATAAGAATTTGCGCGGGACAAGCCTTGAGGAGTGGGAGGAAGCGAGAAAGGCAGCAGAGCAGGAAGCCGGCGAGATGTCAAAGAGCGGGCTTGAAAAGGAAGTCAGGGATTTTTTTGAAGAAAACGAGCTCATCAACGGCAACCGCGCCATTGCAGTCAGCGTGTCAAAGCTGCCTCAGGAGATGAACTGGCGCAGCAGCAGGGAGGGTTTTATTCTCGGGCTTTATCATCCCAACCTCACTTATCACTTTACTGCAGGGCTTGTTGAGACCAGCGGCCAGGGTTACCTGCTTGTGGAATTGTTTGACGGCTCGCTTAATCCTGAGAAGACAAGGGGCTGGGAGCCAAGAACCCATCTTAAAGTGATGGAGCAGGTAATCAAGGGCTTAAAGCGCCTGCGTGACTTGGGTATTGTGCATCGCGACATAAAGCCGGGCAATTTGTTTGTTAAGAAGCGCACTGCTGTAAAGATTGCTGATTATGGCATAATGCGTCCAGAGAATGTGGAGCTTACAAGAACAACAATGGAAGGAAACATAATAGGCACTGCGCCTTACATGAGCCCTGAACAGGCAAAAAACAGCAAGGACGCAACATGGTTAAGTGACCAATTCAGTGCAGGCGCAACTTTTTATGAATTGATGACTGACAGGCTTCCTTTGGGGTTGAAGGACGAGAAAGTGCCTCCGCGCGAAATACTCGTGTCCATTGCCCGCGACAGGCAGTACAAAATCAAGGGGCTTGCTGACGAGCAGGACATCATGCTTGAGGGAATTGAGCGCATTGTTGCGAAAATGATGCAGAACAACCCTCGAAAAAGGTATCAGGATTACTCTCTGATTTTGCAGGACTTGGACAGGGTTGGGGCTGGAAAGCTGCCAAAATATGCTCCTGCAGGGCTTGTTGAGTCTGTTTTCATTCCTGCAAAATACACCAATTATTATAACAACAGGCGAGTGAAAATGATTGTTGCAGGAATAATCAGTGTGCTTGCTGCTGCTGGTTCTGCTGCTTACTTTTCAGGACTGCTTGACAGGATTATACGCCTCCAGTGAGCAAGGAATTGTCTGTTTAAGAATGTCCAGATAGGCTTGCTTGTTTTTCTCGAAGAAATAGATTATTCTCATTATGTTGTGATCTCTCCAGAATTCAGAATGCCAGAGTCTCCATTGCCTGATTATTTCCTCGTGGTCGAGTTCCCTTCCTGCTTCTGTCTGGCGGTAATAGATTTCCAGCTTGATTTCTTCCACTTGGTGTTTTATTTCTTGTGCAGGGTCTACTGTCTTGTGCTTTATGAAGAAGTGGTTTACCGCAATTTCAAGGCAGGCATCGTCATTCAGCGCAGGATGTTTCTTTTTTAGTTTTGCTGCTTCATCAAGAATCATTCCTGAGTATTTTTGTAGTTTCTGGGCAAGAGGTGTTCGTATCCATTCCATCTTGCCAGTGTTGTACTCATTCTCAAGTTCTGCGAGTTCTTGGGTTGTCATAAACCCAAAGGTAGGATTTGTCTTTTTTAAGTTTTCAGCGTGGCAGACGCTGCAACAATCATCATGCGCAACCCTTTTATACTAATCCTGTTCCTTTGTTGATATGGAAAAAAAGAGGAACTGGCTTGTGTGGTTTGTCCACGAATTTGAGCATTTCACAGACCACGCAATTCCGGTGTTAGTGATACTTCTTGCAATAGTCCTTATTCTTGAAAACCCATTCTGGACTCTTGTGCACATTTCCGAGTATGAGCCGTGGATTCAGATTTTTGACGGCATCATTGTGTTCTTTTTTGTTGTGGACCTTGTTTTCAAGTGGTTCAAGACAAGGAACATAAGGCGGTTTTTCAGGCTTTACTGGATTGACGTTGTTGCTGTTTTTCCTTTTTATCTTGCATTCAGGGCTTACTCAGAAGTCGCCTCGTTCTTCAGGATTGGTGAAGAGGTAGCAGAGAGCGGTCAGAAGCTTGCGCATGAGGCAGTGCTTATTAGGGAAGCAAGAACGTTGAAGGAAGCCGAAGAGCTTGCAAAGCAGGCAAGGATGCTTAGGGAAGCAGAAGAACTGGGCAAGGAGGCAAGAATTGCAAGAGAAGCAAGGATTTTTTCACGAGTTGTGCGCCCCATCCAGAACGTGTTCAGGCTTTTGAAAGGCAGGCTTTATGCATCTCACAGGGCTCTTGTGGAAATACACGAGCGCCACAAGAAGGAGCACAAAAGGCTTACTGAATAATTATGCCATTGAGTTCTTTAAGAAGGTCTATTGCATAACCAAGTTTTTCTCTTGAGTGTGAGTATATGGTCATTATTGGATCTCCCTTGTTTACGTGGTCCCCGCAGTGGTGGTGCAATAGTATTCCCGAGTCCTTGTCACGGGGCGCTCCTGCCATCCTTGCTATGCGCGAGATTGAAGTGTTGTCAAGCACGCTTATCGTCCCTGACTTCGGTGCAAGAAACGTGTATTGCAATGGGCATGGCTTGAGGCTTTCTGGGTCTATGTCCTTTCCGCCTTGCGCCTTGACCATTTCCATGAATGTCTGGTATGCCTTTCCGCTGTTCAGGATTTCTGTTGCCAATTGCATGCCTTCCCCTTTCTTTGCTGTTCCTGCAAACTCGAGGGCTACTGCCGCCATCTCAAGGCTTTTTCTTCTCAAATCCTGAGGCGCTCTTGAGTCGTTCTTCAATACCCAGAGGCAGTCTCTTGCTTCAAGCACAGGCCCTATGCCATTGCCTATTGGTTCTGAGCCAGGGGTTATCATCGTGCATACTTTTATTCCAAGTGCATTTCCCAATCTTTCAAAGTGTCCTTGAAGGTGGACTGCTTGTTTTCTGTCTTCTATTTTTGCACTCCTGCCAACAGGGATGTCCATTAGCAGGTGTGTTGCGCTTACGCTTGCTTTTTTTGCCATGATTGATGCAAGCATTTGTCCTTCCGCGTCAATGCTTAACGGGTGCTCGACTTTGATTATTCTGTCGTCTGCGGGCGCGAGGTTCACAGAGCCGCCCCAGACGATGAAGCCGCCAACATCATCAAGAATCCTATAAAGCTTTGATATTGGGAGTGATACCGGACAAAGGACTTCCATTGTGTCTGCCGTGCCTGCCGGCGACGTTATTGCCCTTGAGCTTGTCTTTGGAACAGTGAGGCCTGCTGCAACAAGTATTGGCACAACAATCATTGTTGTCCTGTTTCCCGGCACCCCTCCAATGCAGTGAATGTCAACAACAGGCTTTTTCTTTACTTTTAGCAAGGTGCCTGTCAAGGTCATTGCCTTTGTGAGGTTAAGTATTTCGGCATCACTCATTCCCATCGTGTAATTTGCAGTGACGTAGCTTGTGAGTTCTATGTCTGTGAGCTGGTTTTTCCCGATATCCTTGATTATTTCATAAATTTCCTGATAACTCAGTTCCTTACCATCAAGTTTTTTTCTTATGTAACTTATGCTTTTTGGCTTTCTTGCAAGTGCTATCTTAACGATGTCGCCGTCTTTTGCATAGAGTGCGTCAAGGACTTCCTCAAAGCACCCTATCCAGCCCGGCGGCACTGCTTTTTCGCTTTCTGCAATGTCAAGCACTGCTATTGTTTTCCTAAGTCCTTTCCTGACGAATATTCTGTCATTGTGATGGAGGTCAAGCATGTCAGCGTCTTTTTCATTAAGAATCACGACATTGACGTCGCCTGTGGCTATGTCCATGTCTTTAACGCGAAGTTTCATGCCTTAATTCTTCCTCTCTTTTTATGTTTCCTGGTATTCCTGCCTGTAAATTTCAAGGAAGACCTTGAATGTCGCAACTATCAGTGGTCCAACTATGAAGCCTGATATCCCAAACGCAGCAAGCCCGCCAAGCACTCCGACAAGAATCAGGACAGGATGGATTTTTGATTGTTCGCTTATCAGCATTGGTTTGAGCACGTTGTCTATGCCTGCAACAATCACGGCACCATAAACCAGAAGACCTATTCCCTTCCATATAAGGGCGGGATTGTTTTCTGCAGATCCTGCAAGTACAAGCCCAATCCCTGCAGGCAGCCAGATCGTTGCAGTGCCAACAAAGGGGACTAGCGCAAACAACGCCATCACTACACCCCACAAGAGTGGTGATGAGATTCCGAAAATGAGGAAGCCAAGCCCCCCCAGCGCGCCTTGTATTATCGCCACCACTATGGCTCCAAGTATAACCGCCCTTGCTGTTTCCCGGAGCCTTTTGAAAATGTGCTCCCTGTGAGTTGGGTGTATTGGCAGAATTGATTTTGCGTTGGCAACCAGCAAGTCGCCATCCCTGAGCAAGTAAAATACTGAGAAGAAAATAACAAAAAGGTTAAGCAGTATCATTGGAAGCGCAAGGACAATTGATGATATCTTGTCAATTATGAATCCTGTGACTTTGCTTACTGCATCGCTAACCTGGTACTTGATATCAGGCTGCTGCATGAAGGCTCTTATTTTTTCCTGCCACCTGCAAAGAAAGTGCTCGTTTGGTGACGGACACGTGACATCTATAAATTCGCCAGTCATTATTTTTTGTTTTGCTCGGACATACGCGTATCTTGCGTCAGGAGCTGCTGACTGCACGACAAAGAATAATGGCATGATGAATAACAACAGTATGAAAAGCGAGACAATGAGCGCACAGACGTTCTTGTACCTGATTTTCTTGTTTAGCCACAAATATAATGGTCTGAATACATAAGCAACAACCGCGCTTATTATGAGCGCATTAAGGAAGGGTCTTGCCACAAAAAAAGTGAGTCCAACAATAACCACGAACAAGCCCAGAAAGATGTATTTCGAAACCCCGTCTTTTGGGAAATACTTATCCCTTGTCATCATCGCATTATTTGTCTTGACAGGTTTATAAATGTTGCCTTAAGAACTGCGAAGAAATTCCTCCACAATGGTTAGTATCTGCGACCGCAGGGAGCCCTAATTAGTGGTTGTTTATTTCTCAGAAAGTTATGATGAGCCCGGCCAGATTCGAACTGGCGACACGTCCGACTGAGGTCGGCCTATCGCCAGTTCGAGACTTATGTTTTGTTAGAATGCTTTTGCTTGATGAGCCCGGCCAGATTCGAACTGGCGACCTCCTCGACGTCAACGAGGCGTTATGCCGCTAAACTACGGGCTCAAATACTGCAAGGTTCCCTCTATTCTGTATTTAAAGATTTTGCAAATAAAAGAAATCAGTCAAGCAGGTTTCCCCAGTCGCCATCGCCAACAGACGATGAAGCAGTTATTTGCGGTCTCTCAACGCGCTCAAACTTACCGCCACTAAGCGTCTGCAGGTCCAACGTCATCTGGATTTCACGCTCAATATTCTTGAGCATCGGCTCGTCCTTCATTGTGCAAAAGCTGATCGCATCACCTTCCTCTCCTGCCCTGCCTGTCCTTCCAATCCTGTGAATGTAGTCCTTAGGGTTCTTTGGCAAATCATAATTGATGACATGCGTCACGTCATCAACGTGCAATCCCCTTGCTGCCACGTCAGTGCAGACAAGGATGTTAAACTTGCCATCCTTGAAGTCCTGTATCACAATATTTCTGCGCAACTGGCTCAGTGCAGAATGCAGGCTTCCTACCCTGAATCCTTTTTTCCTCAGGATTCTTCCGAGAGAGTCAGCCCAGCTTTTTGTGTTGCAGAAAATCATCGCTTTCCTTACTTCAGGTTTGCGCAAGACCTTGACAAGCGTGTCAAGCTTTTCCTTCTGGTCAAGTCCATAACACACCTGCCTGATTTTCTTGACAGTGATTTCATCCTGCTCAAGAATAATTTTTTCTGCATCAGGCTTCATGCAGTCTTGCGTGAGCATCATTATTTCAGCAGGCATTGTTGCAGAAAACAGTGCTGTCTGCCTGCTTTTTGGCGTTGCGCTGAGAATCCTCTGAACGTCTTCTATGAAACCCATGTCAAGCATTCTGTCTGCCTCATCAAGCACAACCCACCTCAGCTTAGAGAAGTCTATTGTTCCGCGTTCAATATGGTCAAGTATCCTGCCCGGAGTTCCAACAACAATCTGCACTCCTTTCTGGAGCTTTTCTATCTGCGGATTAATGCTTACCCCGCCATAAATCGTGATTGACTTGACGCCTTTGTCAAGCTTCCTGATTTCCTTCTCTGTTTGCAATGCCAGCTCTCTTGTCGGCGCAAGAATCAATGCCTGCAATCCTGTTGGGTGCAACTGCTGCATTATTGGCAGGAGGAATGCTATTGTTTTTCCTGAGCCGGTCTTGGAACGGACTATGATGTCCTTTCCTTCCATCATAACAGGAATAGTTTCTGCCTGTACTTTTGTCGGCTCTGTAATCTGCTGTTTCAGCAAGGCCTCTACAAAATGAGGCTTCAAATTCAGCTCTGTAAATTTCATTTTCTGTTGCTCCGAAACCAATTTGCCAGGTTTCTATCTTTTGTCACATTGACAAAAGATAGACCAGGAAGAATTCTTCCGACACAGCACCTGTTGTCATGTGCAGTGCTACCTTTTGTCTCTGTTATCCTGCAAAATATATACTATGGTATATAAATTTATCGGTTTTGTGTCTAAAAGCATTTATATATCCTATATCTACCTTTAGGGTTATGGAAAAGAGGTTTGATGCAATAGTAATAGGCGCTGGTTCTGGCTTGATAATATCATCTGAGCTTGCAAGCAGGGGTTTTAAGGTGGCTCTTGTTGAGCAGGACGCTTTTGGAGGCACTTGCCTTAACCGCGGATGCATTCCAAGCAAGATGCTTATCCGCAGTGCAGACGTGATGGACGAAATAAAACGCGCGCCAATGCTCGGCATAAATGCAAGGATTGAAAGGATTGACTGGAAGAAAATTATGAGCAGGGTAAACAGCTTTGTTGATGCAGAAGCAAATGAACTTGAAAAAAGCAACAAGGCAGATAAAAACATCAAGGTCTACAAGGAGACCGCAAGGTTTGTTGGGAAAAAGAGGCTTAAAGTCGGAAATGGCATAATTACTGCTGACAAAATATTCATTTGCGCAGGAACAAGACCTTTTATCCCGCCAATTCCAGGACTGGATAAGGTGAATTATATCACTTCTGATGAGGCAATGAGGCTGAAAAAACAGCCTGAAAGCATAGTAATAATAGGCGGCGGCTACATTGCTGCAGAACTGGCTCACTTCTTTGGCTCTCTGGGAACAAAAGTAACAATTATTCAGCGCAGTAGCTGGATGCTCACGAATGAGGATTCTGAAATCGCGCAGGCATTCACTAGAATATTCGCAAAGAAGCACAAGGTCTTGCTTGACACAAGCGTGGTTCGTGTTTTCAGGCAGGGCAAAAACATTTCTGTTGAGTGCGAGACAAAAGGAAAAAAGCAAATTGTTTCAGGCGAGCAGCTGTTGGTCGCGACAGGAAGGGTTCCGAACACAGACATTCTTGATGTAGCAAAGACAGGCGTTGCAATGCACAAGCCAGGATTCATAACAACAAACGCTTTTATGGAGACAAACGTTCCGGGCATTTGGGCTATTGGCGACATTGCAGGCGTGTTTTTGTTCAAGCATTCTGCAAACCTTGAGGCATCATATGCTGTTTTTAATGCTCTTAATCCGAAGCACAAAATGCCCGTGCCTTATGACGCAATGCCTCACGCAATTTTTTCCTCACCCCAAATTGCAGGGGTTGGGATGACAGAAGATGAGCTGAAAGAGAAAAAGATTCCTTATTTGGTTGGCAGGCACAGGTATTATGATACTGCTTATGGAAAGTCAATAGAGGACAAGGATGGCTTTGTCAAGGTACTTGCTGACCCGAAAACAAGGCAGATTCTTGGATGCCACATCCTTGGAAGCGACGCCTCAATCCTGATACAGGAGGTTGTTGTTGCAATGAAGGCAAAGCTCGGAGTCAATGGAATTCTACAGGCAGTCCACGTTCACCCAGCACTCCCAGAAGTTGTTCAGCGGGCGTTCTCAAGCATAAAATTCTGATGAAGTTTTATAAACATCAGAAACTAACATTATTGCATGAATGAGCAGAGGCGGATTTCCATCAAGGAATGGCTTGAGACAGCTCCTGAGCCCATAAAGTACTGCATTACGGATGACAAGGCGTTTCTTGATGAAGGCACTGGCAAGTGCATAACAGACAACTTCTGCTTCCAGTACCAGCCCACTGCACAACAGGCAAAACAGGCGCTGTCAAATCTGGCACAAATGCCAAAGCAAGATGGCAGGCAAAAGGCAGGCATCACGGAAAGCAATGCAAACCAGAAAATCTACCAGAGGAAATACTCTCCTGCGCTTATGAATGACGTTTATGTCTTGAGGGACCAAGGCAAGACTTGCGTGGAAATAGCCCCCATCGTCAGCAAGCTGCACAGTTTGAGGCTCTCCACAGGAAGCATTGCAGCAATTCTTGCATGGAGAAACAGGGGTGCAAAAGAAAAAACAAGTGCCAAAAACGCAGCCGGATAGCGCAAGCCAAGCAGTAATTGACAGGCAAAAAATTATTTTTCAGCTTGGTTTGGAGTTTTTTATTTCCCTTTTCAATGCAAAGAACAAAGGTATTGATATGAGCTCAATGCAGACTAATGCTGATATCATCAAAGTGATGGAAATATCGTATAGGTATCCTGCAAGAAAGCTGCCGGCAAACAATGCCAGCCCGTAGGTTATGTTGAAAATGCCGTAGCCTGTGCCGCGTTTGCTTATGGGTGTCAAGTCTGCAATTGCTGCCTTCATTATTGTTTCGTGGCTGCCCATCACTACACCCCACAAGAATACGGCTATCCATATGAATGCCTTGTTTTGCGAGAAAGCAAATGGTAAAAGAACGGCAGTGATTATTGGCATAAACAACAGGACTAACAGCCCCGCACGCTCATTTTTATGTTTTAGTTTCAGATTATCGTACATTTTTCCCACAATTATTCCGCACACGGCATCCACAATCATTGCAATGGCATAAAAGAATGGTATTTGGGCGTCTGGCACGATTCTGTTCGTTTTCAAGTGATAGCCCATGATTGCGAAGCTGATGAAACCGGCTGCGGTAAAAAATGCAAAAAGAGAATACAGCCAGAAGACTTTTGACAGTCCTGCGGATTTCTTTTTCTTTGTTATTGCTTCTTCAAGCTTGCTGGGGGTTCTGAACTTCAGGAAAGTTGCGAACAGGACAAGCAAAAGCAGAATGAATGGTATCCAGAGCAGAGCAAAACCTTGCTGGTATTCAGAAACTGTTTTTTGCGCGGACCCGAGATAAATGAAGAAAAAAGTGAATGCCAAGGGCCCGATTACTGCGCCGATCTGGTCAAGAAATTCAGAGATTCCAAACCCAAGCCCGGTTCCTACCTGTTTGGCTGCGTGGGAAACCAAAGTGTCTCTTGCAGGGCCTCTTAAGCCCTTGCCAATTCTTTCAAGAATCAGGAAAACTGCTGCCAACTGCCAATAGTCTGACAATGCCAATAATGGGACAGATATGAGCAAACCATAACCCAGTATTGTGAAAAACCAGTGCGCTTTTGTTTTGTCAGAAAAATATCCCGAAACCAGCCTGATTGCGTATCCTAACAATTCCCCAACACCCACAACAAAACCAAGAATTGCCGCATTGGCCCCCAATGTCTTTAGAAACGGCCCATTGACGCTTCTTGCCCCCTCATAAATAATGTCTCCAAGCAGGCTTATTATGCCAAAAAGAAGCAGTAGAATAATCGCATTCCTTTTGTTCTCACTAAAATTACTGAAATGCTTTTTAATCATATCCCTTTGTTTCAATTGATTCATATTTAAATTTGCCCTAAAAACCCGCGAGTAAACGCACAACAAGGGTGTTCTCTTCAAGAAGAAACCAACATTC
>JAWAAW010000003.1:0-85313 GCA_038884975.1 Candidatus Woesearchaeota archaeon | reverse complement strand
TTTTTCAAACCTTGCAAGGTCTTCTGGCGAATACTCTGCAGGTCTTACGAAGTCTCCGTCAAGATTTACGTATCTTTGTGATTTTTCAAGATATCCTGCAAGCCGCCTTGCTTCTACTGCCTCAACCGCAAGCCGGGATATGTTTGTTATGTTGTAATGGAACATTGCGTTGTGTGCTGCTGCGTGGTGTCCCATTCCGTGTATGATTGTTTCGTTTGATTTTCTTGCTCTTGGCACGTCTTCAAGGGCTTCTTTAAGGAGTTGGTTGATGTCTTCTGGGTCTCTGCTGATTCTTGCCCATGCCGCCGCAAGTGGTTCTGGAGTGAATTGCCCAATCAGCTTCTCAATTTTTTGCTGTATTGTTGTAAGTTCTTGTGCAGGATTGTCAATGGAACACGTGCTAAGCCTTTCTTTTATGGCGTTAAGCTCTTCAAGAATGTGTACTGGTGTGCTGAATCCTGCAAGTTTCACGTCAACCATGTTTTCTCCCCCACACTGCTTATATCGACGGCGAAAAAGACGGCAATTTATATAGATTGCGAGTTTCCAAAACATAGTTTTTTAAATCCGTTGCCAAACCCCAACTCTGCAAAATGGGATATGAACTCATAATTACAGAGAAGCCGAATGCTGCGAAAAAGCTTGCAGAGGCATTGGCTGATGGCAAGCCCGTAAAGGAGAACTACAAGGGGGTGCCTTTTTACAAGGTAACCCACGGAAATAAGGATATTGTTGTGGGTTGCGCTGTTGGCCATTTGTTTGGGCTTGCTGAGAAGGAAAAGCATGGTTTTCATTATCCTGTTTTTGACATAGAATGGGTTCCTGTTTATGAAATCCAGAAGTCTGCTGACTTCAGCAAGAAATATGCTGATGTCCTGAAAAGGCTTGTTAAGGGAGCTGATTCGTTTACTGTCGCATGCGACTATGATGTTGAGGGTGAAGTTATCGGGCTGAACGTCATACGTTACATTTGTCACAGGAATGATGCAAGAAGGATGAAGTTTTCAACGCTGACAAAGGACGAGCTTGTTGAGTCCTATGAGCGGGCAGCAAGTCATCTTGATTGGGGGCAGGCTGAGGCAGGCGAAACAAGGCATTATCTTGACTATTATTATGGCATAAACATCTCGCGCGCGCTCACGTCTGCAATAAAGGCTGCTGGAATGTTCAAGATAATGAGCACTGGCAGGGTTCAGGGCCCTGCATTAAAGATTATAGTTGAGAGGGAAAAGGAAATCAGGGCATTCAAGCCGGTGCCTTACTGGGAAATAGAACTTAATGCAGAGGCAAAGCACGGTCCAATCATTGCGTGGCACAAGACAGGCAAGTTCTGGAAAAAACAGGAAGCAGAAGCGGTGATGAAAAAGGTTCACGGCGCAAAAGAGGGTATTGTTGCTTCTGTCAATCGCAGGCAGTTCAGGCAGAACCCTCCGCATCCCTTTGACCTCACGACCTTGCAGACAGAGGCGTACAAGTGCTTGGGAATCAGCCCGAAAGCCACGCTTGCAATAGCGCAGGACTTGTACACAGAGGGGTACATTTCATACCCGAGGACTTCTTCGCAACAATTGCCTCCTGCGATTGGTTTCAAGAAAATCCTGGACCAGCTTGCAAGGCAGCCAAGGTATGCCCAGTTGTGCCAGAAGGTTCTTTCGCTTCCAAAATTGTCGCCTTACAACGGCTCAAAAACAGACCCTGCTCATCCCGCAATTTATCCCACAGGAATACAGCCAGGCAACCTTGATGACAGAGAATTTAAGATCTATGACTTGATTGTCAAGCGTTTTTTGAGTACTTTTGGCGAGCCTGCAGTAAGGGAAACAATGAACATAATCATTGAGGTAAACAATGAGCCCTTCACTGCAGAGGGAACAAGGACTGTTGAGAAGAACTGGCACGTTCTTTACGAGCCGTATGTCAGGCTTGAGGAGGTTGAGCTTCCTAATGTTAATGAAAATGACAGGGTTAAGGTAAAGAAGATGCAGTTGCATGACCGTGAAACACAGCCGCCAAAGAGGTACACGCCTTCTTCCATAATTCGGGAGCTTGAAAAGCGCAACCTTGGCACAAAGGCAACAAGGGCTGAAATCATTGACACGTTGTTCAAGCGCAATTATGTCACAGGCGAGCCCATAACTGCGACTGATTTTGGCATACGGGTTATTGAAGTTCTTGAAAAGCACGCGCCGAAAATCATTGACGAGGAGCTGACAAGGCATTTTGAGTTTGAGATGGATTCAATAAGGGAGCGCAAGAAGAAAAAGGAGGAGGTATTGTCAGAAGCAAAGGTTGTTCTTGTTGAGATTCTTGGTGACTTCAAGAAGAAAGAAAAGCAGGTTGGCAATGACCTCAAGACCACTTTTACAGAAACAAGGGCTGCAATGACAACAGTAGGGCCCTGCCCTGTTTGTAAGAAAGGCGAAATAGTGCTGAGAAAGGGCAAGTTTGGAAGGTTTGCTGCGTGTAACAAGTATCCTGAATGCAAGACAACATTTAAGTTGCCATTGTCCGGTCTTGTTGAGGTGAGCAAGGATGTGTGCCAGCACTGCGGTTATCCCATGATTACAATGATTCGCAAGGCAAAAAGGCCGCAACAGGTCTGCATAAATCCTGACTGCCCTTCAAAGAAGATACATTTCGAGGAAGGCAAAAAGTGCCCCAAGTGCAGGGAAGGCGAGCTTGTCCTCAGGAAGTCTGTTTACGGCCAGTTCATTGCGTGCAACAAGTTTCCGAAGTGTCGTTACATAGAAAGGCCAAAAAAGGAAGAAAAGGAAGCGCCTGGCAAAACCCTGAAAAAGAAGGCAAAGCAGGTAAAGCAAAGGAAGCCTAAGAAAAAATCAAAATAATTCTGCATCAGATAAATTAGTGAATAACGGGCGCTTTACAGTCGCGTTACCAATAATAATGGAAATTCTTCCCCTATTATCTCCTCCGAACTCGCAAACCTGAACGGAGTTCGGTTTGCATGAGTGAGGAGTGTCTCTCGCCGAAGGCGCGTTATTTGGAGTTTGCTTCTCTTAATGCTGCTTTCTTGCAAATCCTTATAAGCACCTGCCTTGTCTCTGCCCCAATGAAACTGCTCGCGTGGATTACAGTAATTGCGCTTCTTGCTTCTTCTGTTTTTGCCCAGTCCGGCTCAATCAAGCTTCTTGCGCTTGCGGAGGACAGCAGCGGCAAGGAGTCAGGTGCTGTTGCGGACCTTGATTTAAGGGTTGAATCTGGCAGTAACAGGGTTTATCTTGAGACTTTTCCGCTCACCAAGATAACAACCCAGATTTCAATGCGGTTTGCCCAGCAGGTTGCGTGCAGGGAGCTTGACATTGACTGCTCTGACAAGGACTTTTATTTCACGATAAAGGCCTTGCCAAGTATTGTTGGAGGCCCAAGCGCTGGCTCAGCAGCAGGCATTCTTGTGGCGTCACTGATTGCAGGGCTTGAGTTGCGGAATGACACCGCAATCACGGGCACGATAAACTCTGGTGGAATCATTGGTCCTGTTGGTGGGCTAAAGGAAAAGATAGGTGCTGCTGCAGAAGCAGGACTTTCAAGGGTGCTGATACCTGGCGGGACTGCAAACCTGACTGACAGCACGACAAACACCACCATAGACCTCATTGCTTATGGCAAGGTCCTTGGCATTGAAGTCGTAGAGGTCTCAACAATTATTGACGCGCTGGAAGAATACACAGGCAGGAATTTTTCAAGGGCAAAATCCGAGTTCTCTATAGAGAAGGGTTATGAAGAAACAATGCGCCAGATTGCCATTGACCTTTGCAACCGCACCCAAAAAATCAATGTTTCGCTTGAAAGCCACAGGTCAGGAAAAAACACAACAGAGATTGAGCTTGCGGCACTGAATATGAGCACGAGGGCAAAGGATGTCTTTAACGCAAGCCAGTATTATGCTTCTGCTTCTTTCTGTTTCAGGACAAATGTTGGGCTCAAGCAGGCATGGGCGTTGCAAAGAAACTGGACGACTGAAGGCATTGCGAAGGCATTGCGTGAGCTTAAGGAAAGGATTGGAAGTTATTCTTCTGCAATTGATGCAAGAAACATCACGAGCCTTACTGACCTTCAGACATATATGGCAGTGAAGGAAAGGATTTCAGAGGCAGAAAGCGTTATTGAGGACGTTGTGAAGAACAAGACAGACACTGAAAATCTTGTTGCCGGCATTGCTTATGCAGAGGAAAGGTTGTTTTCTGCAAAGACCTGGGCAAGATTTTTTGACAACAACGACACTACAGCAATTGTTGACAGGTCAGGTCTGCGTGATGCGTGCATTTCAAAGATTTCAGAGGCAGAGGAGCGCATAAGTTATGTTCGTTCTCTTCTTCCTGATTCTCTCGCTGAGTCCAGAGCTGAGCTTGAAAAGGCGCATGCAGACCTTTCTTCTGGCAATTATACGCTTTGTTTGTACAAGGCGTCCAAGTCAAAGGCAGAGGCAGATGTAATACTTGGCGTTATTGGTGTTGAACCGTCCAGGATTGACGGACTTATTGACTTAAAGCTTGGCATTGTGCGTAACGCAATCATAAGGAGCCAGCAAAAAGGCATTTTTCCAATAATCGGCTACAGTTATTACGAATACGCGGGCTCGTTGAAGCACATCGACAAATACTCTTCCTTGTTGTTTGCAGAATATGCTCTTGAGTTCTCAAACCTTGACATTTATTTTGGTCACAAAAAGCCAAACAAAATCACTCTTTGGCAGCGCATTGAACCCCACACGCTCTGGATTATTGGCGGCATCATTCTCGGAATAATCATTTCAATGTTTGCAGATGCGTTACAGGACGCGATAGGGCGAATGGGCAGGAAGAGGCAAAGAAACCGCTGAAGATGACAAGGTTTTTATTTAAGGCACGCATTGGTTTCGCAAATGGCTTATATTGATAATGACTACAAGGGATTTATTGAAGAGCTTGACGGTGAGGAATTGGCAGAACTTGCTGATGTCCTTTCCTGCTCTGGCCAGGAAGGCACCCCTCTTGAGGGGATTGTTCAGAATACAGTAATACAAGAAAGAGTTGATGTCATTCGCCGTGGTTTTAGCATTCTTATTTATGACAGGTTTAATAAGTCGCGGGTTTGGATAAATACAAGAACAAAGAGCAAGCAGGCTTTTTCTGACATTCTTCACGATGAAATCAGCAAGAGAATATACCCGCTTACAGACGTTGTGTCATATTACGTGCATAAGGCGCACTTGGAATCTGATGATTAATCAGTTCTAATAAATGCGCTTAGCCTTCTTATTGCGCCTGCCTTTTCTTTCTCACCTAATCTTGCATCAGCTATTGCTCCCTTGAGTATTTCAATTGTTTTGTCATACTGCTGCTGGTTTATCCTGTAAGGCCATCCGTCTTTTCCTCCGTGCGCGAACGAGTATTTTGCAGGGTCTTTCCACGATGCAGGAGCGCCGTATACCAGTTCAGAAACAAGAGCAAGCGCCCTTATTGTCTTTGGACCGATTCCTTGCAGTGCAACAAGCTCTTCGTAATTTTTTGGCTGTAAGTCATAAGCCCTCCTCAAGGCGTTCTGTGATTGTGCTGAAAGGTCTTCAAAATGCAAGGCATGACGGCTGGGCATTGCTATTTTGCGGGTTTTCCCGAAAAATTCAGACAGGGTGCTTTGCCTTCTCAACAAAATACCATCTTTTACTGCATCAATGCTTGCCTTTCTTGCCTGGAATGCCTCTTTTGCAGTCATGTTCAGGGTGTTTTCTGTGCGGGCGTCACAGCAAATGGCAGAATGTGGTTCTTCAACAAAGCTGTGCACATTGTCAGAAAGCCAGTGATATCGTCTTGCGTAGCCGTTGCCGTCATTCATTCCTTGCTGGACTACTGCCCAGTTTCCTTTTTCGTCAATAAAGAATGTGTGGTGGTAGAGCTGGTAGCCGTCCTGCACTAAGGCAGTATCAACTTTTGCTGACATTTTGCTTGCCCTGACAAGATTGTTTGTTATCCGCGTCTGCAGGTTGAACTTGTATGCTCCTGCAATTATTTCGTCAGGTACCTTTCTTGACATTCTTCCTTTTCCTCCGCACACGATTATGCCGTGTTCTTCTGCTGACAATGCTTCCTTTAGTGCCCCGCAGGTTGTTGTTGTGACTCCTGAGCTGTGCCAGTCAAAGCCAATCACGCAGCTCAATGACTGAAAAAAGAAAGGGTCGCTTATCCTCTGTAGAAATTCAGCAGTGCCGTACTCATTAATAATTAGCGTTGCTATTTCCTTTGACAATTTTATCATTCTTGGAAAAAGCCATCTTGGGCATTTTCCGCCGTGCAATGGCAGCGATACCAGACCTGTTTGCTGCATTTATTCCTCCGCAAGATTTTTATTCACTGACAGCATTGTTATTGGCATGAAGGTTTTGTTTGTGTGTAATCAGGGAATGAACCGCAGCAGGACTGCGGCAGAGCTGTTCAGGGACAGGTTTGAGACCCGCTATGCAGGACTATACAGCGAGCATCCTGTTTCTGCAAAGGACCTTGATTGGGCTGACCTGATTGTGGCAATGGATGATGAGCAACGCAGGGAGCTCCTGAAAAGGTTCCCAAAGGAATGCCTGCGCAAGCGCCTTCTCTCAATGAATGTGCCTGACATTTACAGGTTCCAGCAACCAGAGCTTGTGTTGTCTTTGAGGTCAAAGGCCGAGGTTTTAGAGTAGCCATTCCCTTATTTTCTCCTCTGCTTTTTTTTCTTGACATGAAAAACCTTGTTTCTGACACATGAAGTTCTGGAATGCGCCGTGTCACCTTTATGACAAGCTGCCCTTTTGGGTTGCGCAATTCCTGTACTGTTATTTGCCACTTTGCTGCAGAATAATTCTTAGCCATGCAATACCCAAGAAACTCCACCTTTTAAATCCCTGCGCAACTATGTCCAGTGGCGAGTGCTGCCGCTAAGGGCTGACAAACCCCTGCAAACGCCCCGTGAGGAGCGCTTGCCAGGGAAAAAGAGGTGATTGGTATTGTTTTTGTGTGAGTATTAAACCCACGCAGGCGCCCGAAGGCACCTGCGCGGGAAAAAGAGGTGATAGATAATGATTTTTGAGCAGTATGATATTTTGTCTATTACCCCCTTATAACTTCTAATATACCTATTGTAGTATATAAATCTTTCGGTTTATATGCTACTTGGAAGTGGTATCACAGTGTCTGAGCAGAGCCCCCTATTTGCCCTTTCAGTCTATTTCCTAACCCCCAATAGCCTTATTAATGGGCTTTCTACTATATAAATATTATGCACAATAAGGACTGCGTTTGCAAAAAGCCAGCAAGGGTGTTTTTTCCTCATTTACGCCCTCTTTGCAAAGATTGCTTTAGCCAGTTGTTGAGACGCAGGGTGAGAAAAGCGATCAGGGGTTATGGCGAGCTAAAGCCGGGCCAAAAGGTATGCTTAGACGGCAAAGGAGCCCTTCCAGCCCTCTTTAAAACTGCAGTCATAGGTCTGCCATTGAAATATGTTCCAAAGGCAAAAGCAGAGGTTGTTATCGTCGGAAAGACAGCTGATGATGAGGCAGTTGAATTCCTTGAGCAGTTATTCAAGGGCAAAACAGCAAAGAAAACCAAAACCCTTAACATATTTTCAAATATCACATCAAAAGAGCTTGAGAAGTATTGTGAATTGGAAGGCATAAAACAACCCGTCCTGCCCAAATCCTCATTGAGAAAAGCCCTTGAGTCCCTCGACGACAAATATCCCGGGATAATGTTTGCTTTGCAGAAGAGCAAGAGGTCAATGCAATGAGGCGGGCAATTATCGTCTTATCGCTCCTTCTTGCTGCCTGTGCGAAGAACATCCCGATTGAGACAGGCCCTCCTATTGAAGCTTATTTTTGCGAGCGTGATAATTGCACTGCACTGCTTGCAAATCTGCTCAATGATGCGGCTGACGCAAAATGTGCTTTGTACGACGTGAGTTTGCCGGAAATACAAAACGCGCTGAAAAACATTGAGTGGAAGACAGAGGACGGAAAGGGCCCTCTGATGCATAACAAGTTCTGCATTATAAACAATAGTGTTGTCTGGACTGGCTCGTGGAACCCGACAAGAACTTACAAGGCTAACAATGCAGTAATAATACATTCCCCTTCGCTGGCAAGGAATTATCTTGACGAGTATGCTGAGCTTCCTGGCGGTAGAAAACACGTTATTTATCCTAAAATCTCATACAATAACCTACTGATAGAAAATTATTTCTGCCCAGAAGACAGGTGCAAGGAGCGCATTCTTCCATATCTTGAAGGCGCCAAACAAGGCATTACATTTATGCTTGCTGACATTACTGATGAGGACTTTCTCAGGCAGCTCAAGAGGACTGACATAAAGGTGGAGGGTATTATTGACAAGTCAGAAAAGGAAGCCCTCAAGCAACTTCCTTTTGCAGCTATTGGAAGCATTCATCACAAAGTATTCGTTATCGACGACAAAACAATTATTACTGGCTCTTACAACCCGACAAGGAATGGCAATGAGCGCAATGACGAGAATGTTTTAATCGTTCATGATTATGCACTCGCGAGAAAGTTCCTTGATGAGTACAGTCAGCTTACTTTATCAGCTGGTGCTTCCTGAGAAGTTCTTTCAGCCTTTCAAACTCAGGCGAGGCCTTGAATTCAGAAAGCTGTTCAGGAGGCAGTTTTTTTGTGACGAGAAGTGCAATCTTTGCTATCTCCTTCATGTCTTGCGTCAGTTCGTCTTTTGCAAGCATTTTCTGGACTTCTTCTGCAGGAATCTCTTCTTCCCTTTTCTTGCTGCAGACAAGTCCTAATGTCTCAAGGATCTTGGTCATTACTCCTTTTTTTGCTTCTTCATGGGATTCCTCGCCAGGCATTGTTTCAAGTGGTTCTGCAGGGCTTCCTTCTTCGTATTTCTGGATTTCAGGTGGCAGTTCTGGTTCTGGCATTTTTTTCTTCCTCTTGAATGTTCCAAAGATATCAGGAAAGCTGAATTTTGACCTGCGTCTTTGGCTTATGTATTGTTCTAATTCTTTTTCAAACTCTCCCCGCGTCATGCCATTGCTTTTGAACTATTTATATTTATTAATGTTTGTTTTTGATTTTGGATAGAGGATTCACTTCATAATAAACTAAAGATAATAGACTTGTGAATATATTTTGAAGAATATTATAATCATCATAAACAGAACATCTGCTAATGCAAAATATATTTTAAAGGAATTATTTGTTTTTTGAATTGTTTTCTGATTCTCGGAAACCTCATTGCTGCAGCAGGATGTGGAAGAACAATAATTTTTCGTCCATAAAGCACTGGTTCGTTCCTGATTTTCATGGCGAGCTTTCCCATCAGCACAACAATTTCAGGATTAACTATTTCTATTTGTTCAAGTAAATAGGGAAGGCAGGCCGCTACTTCAGCCTTTGTGGGCATCCTGTTTGCTGGCGGAAAATGCTTGACAACAGACGTGATGAATACATTCTTGCGGCTTATTCCAATGCTTTTAAGCTGTTCTGTCAGGAATTTTCCAGCTCTTCCCACAAAGGGCTTTCCTGTCTTGTCTTCTTCCCTGCCCGGTGCTTGTCCAACCATAAAAATTCTTGCGTTGGCAGGTCCTTCTCCCGGCACGCCTTTGTTGGCTTTTTTGTACAAGGGGCATAGTCTGCATTTTGAAACTTGTTGTGCAATTGTTTGGAGTGTTATTTTAGCCATTCTGCTTCCTTTTGGTTGCTGTTGATAAAGTTTATAAACATTGCTCGTTCTTTTTGGTGGGTATGACAGACCGGTTGCTTGTTGGCGCGCTTCTTGGCGGTGCAGGCGGCTTGCTGCGCGCAATGGTCGGGCTTGGTAAGAGTATTGCCGCAAAAAGAAGAATCCGGTGGGGCTATTTCTGCATCACGGTCATTATGGCTGTCGTGATTGGCAGCATTCTTGGCTTGCTGACAAGCATCAGCAAACCAATTGCTTTTCTTGCAGGCTACAGCGGCACAGACATTCTTGAGAGCCTTGGAAAAATCATTAGGATTATTCCGGTGGAAATAAAGTGAAGCGCGTCATTATCGTGCACGGCTGGTCTGACAATCCCGAGGGCAGTTGGTTTCCTTGGCTGAAGAGAAAGCTTGAGGAAAAGGGGTTCAGGGTTGAAGTGCCTGCAATGCCTGACACGAACATTCCAAGGATTGACGCATGGGTTTCTCATCTCGCAAGGGTTGTTGGAAAGCCGGACAAGGACACTTTTCTCGTTGGGCACAGCATTGGTTGTCAGACAATAATGCGTTACCTTGAGAAAGCAAATGGAAAGGTTGGCGGCGTTCTTTTTGTTGGTGGCTGGTTTACTCTGAAAAAGCTCGGGACAGAAGAACAGGCAGTCGCAAATCCGTGGCTGGAAACGCCAATCAACACCGACAAGGTAAAAAGCGCGGCAAACAGGATAATTGCAATATTCTGTGACGATGATGAATGGGTGCCTGTTGAGAATGCTGAAATGTTCAGGAACAGGCTCAATGCAGAGATAATTATTGAGACGGGCAAGGGGCACTTCACAGGTGATGACGGCGTGACAGAGCTTCCTGAGGCTTTGGAAGCAATTGAAAAACTCAGTCGCTGAATAAGTCCTCAAATTCTTTTATTTTACGCCTTGCCTTTCCTGCATAAATTGCTTCGAGCCAGTGCTGCTTGTCCTTCTTGCTTGCCTTTCTCCAAACGTGCTGTACAAGGACAAACCTGACCAGTGCAGAAACAGCAATTTCTTTTTTCTTTGCCTCTTTTTTCAGCGCATTGAGGATTTCTGGCGGAATGGTTGCATAAAGCCGCGCCATTTTTTAGTAGATTTGCTTGTAGAACAGTTCTGTTGCAGGAATTTCTTCCCTTGACCTGTGGATTACGTCCTCTGGCCTTACCTGGTTGGGCACGAGGTTGTCGTATTCGTAGCGGTCGAGCGGTCCTTTTACCACTTTTATCGGGAGGCCTGCTCTTGGTGAGAAGTACATTTCAACGCCGTCCTTGAACCGCACTCTTATGGTTTCAATTCCGTTCAGGAAGTATTTCTCGTGCTCTTCCTCAACAGGTGGCACGTTCAGGTATTCTTTTAGCCAATCATCAGGCATCTTTTCAGCCACTTCATCATAAGAAAGATTGAATGCCGTGTCAAATATTTTCAGCGTGCCGCACTCGTTTCTTGTTTCTTCAGTGATTCCGAAACAGTATCCTGTTGCTTCTTTTCTGAAGCGATCAAGGATTACCTCATCAACAACTATCTCAGAATAGCGTGTGGTGCCCTGCATGATGCCTCGCTTGATTATTGGCGTGCGTAACAGCACTCTTACTTTGTTCCCTCTTACGTAGAATGTTCCTTTTGAGGTCTTGAACTTGTAAGAATCAAGAGTGTTATAAACATCAGCCATTTCTCCAACTATTGTCTTTCTCTCCCTTGTAGGGAAGGTCTGGATGTGCTCAAGTGATTCTGCAATTTTTTCTGCCTGCTCTTGTGCAAGCCTTTTTGCAGTGTCGTCTTCAAGCACAGGCGCCTGATGTTCTTCTGGCTCTTGTGTTTCAGCAACAGGCTCAACCGCTTCTGGCTGGACTGCGGGCTGAGGCAGTGCTGGTTCAATTGGTGTTTCTGCAGTGCATGCTGCAAGCATCAAAAGCGTGAACAAAGCAAGGAATTTCTTCATAAGGATTGCTTTCTGTTTGGGTATTATATTAATCTTACTGGGCAGACATCTTTTCGGTTGGGCTTATTTGGTTTTTTGCAAGGCCTTGATAATGGTATTCTGTGCCGTTGTCAACAACTGCAACAGGCAGTCCTGAAGAAGGGTCTATGTATATGTCGATGACGCGTTTTTGTGACTGGTGCTTCAGGTGCACTGTTGGCCTGTCTGCGGCGAGTCTTGGCGCATCAGCAACAGTGAAATAAAGGTTTTGCAGGTCTGTTAGCCAGTCCTCAGGCAATTGAATCTTGAACTGCATGTAAGGCACTGCATAAGGCTTGCCAAGGGTTTCGCGCTGGGCGCACTGCACTTTGATGTTATTGTTGTATCCTTCGCACGTTCCAAATGCCGTGCGCTTCTCCAAGTCAATGTAGATTGTGTCGATGAAGGGTGCAGTGTATTGGTTTTGCAAAGTCCTGAACAGGATTATTTTTGCCTTTTTCCCTTTCACTAACCACTTGTCGCTCTTATACGTAAAGGTGTAGTCTTTTACTTCCTTTCTGAACTGTTCAAGGAACTTGGCAATGCTTGGCGGTTCTTCAGGCGGTCGCTCATAAATTCCTTCCTCCTTAATCATTGGCGTAACATTAACAACGGGCTTTTCTGTCTTGTTCATGATTTCCTCAAAAGGCGCAGGAACCGGTTCTGCAGGAGCAACAGGCATTGTTTCATTCTTGACAGGGACTTGTTCGCCAGTGCTTATCGTAACAAATTCCTTTTGCCTGCATCCCGTAAGGCAAAGGACCAAAACAAGCGCCAGTAAAAAATAGAATTTCCAGTTCATGCTCTCATAAACAGCATAGGCATTTATAAAGCTCGCGATTTTACTGTGAGCAATGCCAGAGCATGAGAAAAGCGCAGGTGTGATAATATTCAGGAGGGAAGGGAAAGAAATTCTTTATCTTTTGTTATTCAAGAAATACAAGACAGAGTATTGGGACCTTGTTAAGGGACATGTTGAAAAAAATGAGGACCCGTTGGAGACCGCGAGGAGGGAGGCTCAGGAGGAAGCAGGGCTCATTGATCTTGAATTCATTCCCGGTTTTGAGGAAAAAGTGCAGTGGTGGTACAAGCTTGAGGGCAGGCTGACGCGTAAAACAGTTGTTTATTACCTTGCAGAAACCCAGACAAAGGAGGCAAAAATATCGTATGAGCACATCAAGCCGGGCTGGTTCACTCTTGCTGAAGCAGAAAAAGTATTAAAACATAAGGACTCAAAAGAACTATTAAGGAAGGCCCAGAAGTTCATTGAGAAAAGAGAGAAAGAGAGTTTGTAAAGGTTCGTATGACGAAGAATTCAGAGATTGCAGGTATTTTTTATGAAATGGCTGACCTGCTTGAAATGCAGGGAGTGCAGTGGAAGCCCCGTGCATACAGGAATGCCGCGCGGGCTGTTGACGCAGCAGAGGATGTTGAGCTTATTCTGAAAAAAGGTGGAAAAAAGGCATTGATGGAAATTCCTGGCATAGGTGAAAGCATTGCTGACAAGATAATAGAGTACATTGACACAGGAAGAATAAAGGAATACGAAAAACTGACAGGGAAACTCCCTGAGGGCGTGCATGCAATGATGCACATCATGGGTGTTGGACCAAAAAAGGCGTGGAGGTTGTACAAGGAACTTAACATCAGGAGCGTGGATGAGCTGGAAAAAGCGTGCAAACAAGGAAAAATTAGGCAGTTGAAGGGTTTTGGTGCAAAAACAGAAGAGGACATACTTAAGGGCATTGCCACCCTCAGGAAGGGCCAGGAGAGGATTAATCTTGGGAAGGCATGGCTGATAAGTCAGGAGATAATTCAGCACTTGAAAAAACTCAAGGAAGTCAAGGTAATAACGCCTGCTGGCTCATTGAGGAGGATGCAGGAAACGATTGGTGACATAGACATACTTGTCATTTCGGTAAAGCCGGAAATTGTTATGGACACTTTTGTCTCAATGCCTGATGTTGTTAGGGTTCTTGCGAGAGGAAAAACAAAAAGCAGTGTTCAGCTCAAGGATGGTGTTAATGCAGATGTCAGGGTTCTTGAGCCAAGGAGTTTTGGAGCTGCCCTGCAGTACTTCACAGGAAGCAAGGACCACAACATTGCTTTGCGCCAGATTGCAATAAGAAAGGGGCTGAAGCTTAGCGAGTATGGCTTGTTCAAGGGAAAAAAGCAGGTTGCAGGAAAAACAGAGGAGGAGATTTACAAAAAACTTGGTTTGCAATATGTTGAGCCAGAACTTAGGCAGAATAGTGGTGAAATTGAGGCAGCAAGGGCTGGAAAACTGCCCAGAATAATTGGTTATGACTCAATCAGGGGAGACTTGCACACGCATTCAAAATGGAGTGATGGCGTCAATACCCTGGAAGAAATGGTTCAGGCAGCAATAAAAATGGGTTACGAATACATTGCATTGACTGACCACAGCAAGAGCGAGCACATTGCGCACGGGATGGAGGAAAAAAGGCTTGCAAAATACATTGCAGAAATTGAGAAGCTCAAAAAGAAGTATGCTGGCAGGATTCGTGTGCTTTGTGGTTCAGAAGTTAACATAATGAACGACGGCTCTCTTGATTATTCAAAAAAATTGCTTGACCAGCTTGACTGGGTTGTCGCGTCAGTGCATTCGCGCTTCAAGTCGTCAGAGGAGGAAATGACAAAGCGCATCATCAGGGCTATTGAGACAGGACAGATGAACGTGCTTGGTCATCCGACAGGAAGGCTTATTGGCACAAGAGAACCTTATGCCGTGAATATGGAAAGAGTAATTGAAGCAGCGAAAGAAAACAATGTTGCGTTGGAAATAAATGCATTTCCCTTGCGTCTTGACCTCAAGGACTCTCACGTAAGGATGGCTGTTGAGGCAGGAGCAAAGCTCTGCATCGGCACTGACTCGCATAACACAAACCATTTGCCGGTCATGAGGTTCGGGATTGCTCAGGCAAGGCGCGGCTGGGCAGAGGAGAAAGACGTCATTAACACGTGGAAGTGGAATAAATTGGAAAAGCATATAAGCAAGTAGGCAAGAGGCAACATTATGTCGTTCAAGGAAACAATCAAGGAAAAAGTTCCTCCACACCTGCAGGATACTCCTGAATTCCCAATCATCCTGAAAATGATTTCTGAAGCAAAAATTTCTGGTCCTGAAAGCCTCATGCACTGGCTTAATGTTGAGATTGAAAAATGCAAAAACGATTTGAAGGCGTTTGGCAAGGCAGGTTCAACAATGAATCGCAAAAGGGTGCAGTGCGCAAAAAGGATGGAGCTTCTGAAACTGATACAAGACAAAATAATGCCATACGTGAAATAAATGATTAAGAATGTCAAAAAAGGCACAATTCTTGCGAACAAGTTCAATGTCTGCAGCAACTTTTTCACGCGCGGAATCGGGCTGATGTTCAAAAAGAAAATCATTCCCACAATCCTTGCCTTCAAGAAACCAACAACTGCTTCAATTCATACTTTTTTCGTAAGGCATTATCTTGACGTGCTTTTTTTGAATGACCATTGGGAGGTCATAGACGTGGTTGAGGGATTGCGGCCAAAAAGAGTTTACACTCCCAAGCAGAAGGCGATGTTTGTCATTGAGCTTCCTGAAGGCACAATCAGCAAGTCAGGAACAAGAATTGGTGACATCATCAATTTTAAATAGACCTCCCAGTTCGTTGTTGAATGCACGACAAAAACAGGGGTCTGACAAGGGAAGTGCAAAGGGAGATTTTCAGGTTTGTAAGGAGCAATAGTTTTGAGCGTAGGACAGGAATTCCGGGGTGGGCGGTTGCGGGCATTTTTCACGATTCCCGAAACAGGGCGTCTCTTCTTTTCACGCAAATTGTCTTGGAGGAAAGGGTAAAAGAATGGGCAAAAATGCTTAACAGGGATTATGCAGGGATTCATTTCAGTTATGAAATACTGGATTTTGAGTCTTACTGCGCAAGTTTTCAGTCAAGGCTTGCAGGACGCTCTCCAGAAACGCTTCCGCTCTTTGAGTACATACGCAGGAATGGCACGTACATCTTTGGAAAGGGAGATATTTATGAGGGTGTGCAGTTCAGGGCATCAGGGCTTGTTGTTACAGAGGTTGATTTTGTTGCGTCAGGCATGCTTGTCAAGGTTGATGGGCCGTTAAGGCGGACTGACAACCACTCGCATCATAGGAAGCGAAAGCACAACAGTCTTTACAAGGCGCAAAGCTTCATTGACGCAAACGGATATCCTGACCACAAGCTCGTCAGGCTTGAGGCAAGGCTTGTGAGCAATGAAAAATGGGACATCTGCTTGTACGACATTGAAGGCAGGAGATACCTTCAAAGGCAGATGTGGAATAAACTTTAAATAGACCGATAAGAAATTATTTTTAACCCAAGGGCGCGTAGTTTCAACGGCAAAATAGCCGGCTCCAGACCGGCGGTTCTCGGTTCGAATCCGAGCGCGCCCATATCAAAAAGAATCAGTCAAGGCCAATGACTTTTTTAAGCGGCCTTCTAAATATAATAAGCGCAAGTATCACAAGCAAGAGTATTGAGTAGCCGAATACTTTTCCTGCGTTTCTCTTCCACCATTTTGGAATCACTTCTGGCTCAACAACAAGCTCCACAGGGTTGCTCTTGACGAGCCCGCCTTTTCCGTCGTCAGCAAGGAACACAACCCTTTCAGTTCCGCTCCATCCGTAGTGGGGCGTGAATATTGCCTTGTCGCCAACAAACATTATCTCAATGTTCTCTGTCCTGCCTGAACTGTAAGTCAGGGGATCTCCGTCTGGGTCCTTGAAGTATTGCGAGAGGTCAAGGGTGTGTTGTGTGTCCTGCTTCCACACTTGTGGGGGGATTCCGATTGTTGGTGTCCTGTTGACTTGGACGATTACTGCAAGCGATATGAGCGCAATAAGTGCCACGAGTACGAATATTGCTGGAAGGACCCATCGTGCAAGCTTTCTTTCCTTTCTGGCTTTCTTGCCTGGCTTTCCTATGATTGCGAACTCGCCAAATCCTTCTGTGTCAGCAACGAAATAAACATACTTGTTATCAGTGCTGACTGGTTCTGCAACGATGCTGTTCCACCTGTCAGCGCCCAAATGCAATAGCCTGACTGAGCTTGGTGCCACGTTGTGCCTGAGCATCCATGATTTTTTGACCTTGAACCTCAGCTTTGCTTCCGAAACCGTTTCCTTGTCGGTGTTTGCGTCAATGACAAATGTTTGGTACACGCAGTCAGAGTATGGTGGCACGCTTGGCTTGCAACGCCTTGCACTCACGACCAATCTTTCAACAACAGTGTTTAGCTTGAATGCCGCTTCTGTGAGTCCTTTCTTCCATTTTGTTGCAAAGTGCATTGTCTTGTTTGCGAGTGCGAGCTTGTATTTCCGGCGACAAAGTTTCTGCCTTCTTATGCGGTGCAGGATGATTATTATTGCAAGAATGATTATTCCCGGGATTATTGCTCCTGCATTTTCAGAGAGTGTCTTGAGGTATGCAATCCCGAGAGCAATAATGGCGAGGACCACAATAAGGGCGAGAAGTTTCAGTAGTTTCTTTCCAGTAAGCCTGGTTCCTGGCGTTATTTCGTCTTTTGGTATTATGAGGTTTTCGCGCCTGAGCTGTCTCTCGTATTGTTTTTGTGCTATGAGCCTTTCACGTTCAATTTCTCTTTCGCGTTTAATTTCTTTTTCGCGTTCTTCCTTTTCCTTCCTTTCCTGTTCTTCTTCCTCGCGCTTCCTTTGTTCTTCGCGCGCCTTGTGTTCTGCCTCTCGTTGGGCTTTTCTTTCTTCTCTCAGGCGCTTTCTTTCAGCCTTTCTTTCTGCCCTTTTTGCCTTTGCTTCAGGGGTGTTGTACTTCTTTATTCCCCAGACTGCCAGCACGACAAGCAATATGAGAATAATTATGGCTGCTATTGTGTAAACAAGGTATTCTGCAAGGAGTTTGTCTGCAAAAGTTGGGTTTTTCAGGATAACAGTTAGTTCTTTTGTGTATTCCTTTCCTGTCTTGTCAACTATTGCAGTTAGCTTTATCGGATACCTTCCTTGTGCTGTTGTTTCAGTTGGTTGCAGGACAAGCTTGATGTTTTTCCTGTCGCGAGGCGGTATTGTTAGTTGTTCTGGCTGGACTGTTATCCAGCTTGCGCCCTCAAGCAACAGCGTATATGTTGTGGTGCGGTCTCCTTCGTTGATTATTTCGAGTTGTGCTTCCTGCGGTTCAACATTTGCGCGTATTTTTTCTATTCCCTTGCATATCACAGGTATGTCCAGGTTGCTGATGTGCAGGTACATCTCTATTTCTGCAGTTATTTTGCTTTTTTCTGTAGTGACCTGCAGGACCGGTATAAAGTCTCCTGACAATGAGCAGTCCTTCGGGTGCACTGTTATTGCGATTGTTTCGTTCTGGTGCGGCTCAAGGGTGAGCTTCGTGTCACTTATGGATGTTTCTGCAGGCGAATCAATGACTCTCAGCGAGTATGTTTCTGCAAACTCTGCAGGATTGCTTAGGACAAAAACAAAGTCTGCAGAATCGCATGGCAGGATTTCTTTTGAATAAACGACAGGCGTCAGGACGAGGTTATTTGGGGTCTGAACAATGATTTCCTGGCTCAGGACAAGCTCAAGCTCGGTTGTTGCTATTATTACGTCAAGCACTGCGTCCTTTGCATTGCAGGGTATTGAGAAATGTTCATCAATAACCTGGCTTTGTCCTGGCTCCAAAACAAATGACTGGGGCTCAAAATAAACCCACTTTCTGGCATCTCCTTCTGCAATCAGCTCATAAGCGCTTGCAACGTCTCCAGTATTGTAGACTGTGATTTGTGCGCTTGCGGGGCTGCACGCGAATGTCAGAATTCTTGCGGTTCCTGAAGCAGTGAAATCCTCTGCTGCAAGAACTGTTGAGATTACAAGCAGGAACGTGACGAACCATGCCGTTATGCTTCTGCTTGCAGTCATTTTGTCACTCCACGTGTGCCATGTGGTTCAGGCAGGGCACGGGAGAAAAAAGTGAAAAATCCCACAAGCTTAGTAGTAAGCTTGCGGTTGTGGTTGTTCAGGCTGTGCTTCCCCAACATCGTCACCCTTAAGGCGGCTGAATCCGATTATCAGCCCAAGTATGACAAGAATCACCACGAGCACTATGAGGCCCCACTCGAGCACGCTCCTGAGTGCGCTCTTGCCTGCCTTTTGGACATTTGCTGTCAGTGTCAGGCTCTCAAGCGGTTGTCCGCTTGTGCTTATGGCTGCTGTAACAACCTGTGCACCAACCGGCGCGTTCTTGCTTGCCTCGACAAAGACATATACTGTTTGTGTCTTGCCTGCGTCAAGCACGACTGTGCTGGTCGGCGTTATCTTGACTGTTGCCCAGTCGCCTGCTTCAACATTCACTGTGTAGGACTTGCTTGTCCTTCCTGAGTTAGTGATTGTTATTGGGAAGACTGCTGTGCCGCCCTGTATGACATTCTCGAGCTGGCTTCCCACGGCAATGGTTGTTTTTGCCTTCGTTGCAGGTGCTGCGGCAGTGTCCTCGCACGTGTCATCCGCAAGCACTTCTATCTGCTTTGTTGCACGTTCCTTTCTGAAGCCGTCGTTGTATGCCACCTCAACATTCACGTCATAAACGCCCGGCTTTGTGCATTTTGGTATCCTGAGGTAGAGTTCCTCTGTCTCTTCCTCTTCATCGCCATTCTCGACTTCGTCAATGTAGTCTGAAGCGCTCACTCCAAGCTGAGGGATGCTCATAGTGACCTTGACGTCTTCCTCGTCTTTCTCACCAACATTGCGCACCCTGACAACGCCCAAAAGCGCGCTTCCTGCCTTTACCTTGCCTTCGGGATTGAAGGTTATATCGCGTATCATCACTCCGTGCCTTGGCACGTCGATCTTTATGTTGTAATTCTGCACGAGCTCTTCTCCATCCCTGTCTGAGAATATAAGGCGGAGCTTGTACGCGTCCTCTTCAAAGAACTCGTGAATGTTAATATTGAGTTTCTTGCGGTAAGTGACTCCTGCATCTGCATCGAAAGTGCTTGTCACGTCGTATGCAGGCATTACGTCATTGTGTTCGTCGCCGCTGAAGAATGCCTCAATCTGCATGTCCTTGACATTTTCGTATGGTGTGAACAGGACTTCAACTTCTATCTTGTCGCCGCGCAGGACGTCGAACCTGTTTGAGGCGCCTTCCTGCAGCTCGACATCATCAACTTCCACTTTCTCCACTGTTATTGGGAGTGCGAAAGCTGTTGTTGCAAGTGCTATTGCAAGCACGAGCATCACTGCGATTTTGAGCGGATTCATCTTCAATATACCCCCATTGTTTTTGTTAGCGTTAGTGTTTTATCGTTATGTACGACCCCTTTATAAAGCTTTCGAATTTTATCTATCCCCTAGTAGTGAAATACTATTTATGAGTAGTCAACCACCTCTATTTCGCGGTGCACTATGCGTTGTGAGTTCTCGTTGTAAATCTGGATTCTCACAGGATAAACTCCCGGCATTGTGTCTTCTGGCAGTTCAAGGTATGCTGTTGCTGTTGCTTTTTCGCCTTTTCCAAGGTCAAGCGGGCCGAATGATGCCTTGACTGCAAGGTCTGGTATTCCGACTATGACTTTTGTGTTTTCAAGCTTTTTTGTGCCTGTGTTCTCAAAGGTTATTCTCAAAGCAACTTGGTCTCCAGGCTGCTCGTCAAACGGGTTGTTCATGAATATGTTGTGTATGAAAATGCGCAGGTAATCCTTGCTTTCAGGTGATGGCGATGGCTGCGGTGTTGGCTCTACAGGAGGCACCACTGGTGGCGGTATGACTGGTGGTTCTTCTGGGTGCGGTTGTGGGATGACGATGTCGTCGCCTGAGGGGTTTCCAGGGATGTTATCAAATGGTCCGAAATCATCATCAAAGGGGTCAAATCCTGGAATTCCTGTTTCAACGCCTGCACCAACTGCTGCACCGCCAAAATCAATATCTGACTGACCACCAAAATCAATGTCAGTGAAGCCTCCTGCATCAATGTCTGAGAACCCTCCAAAATCAATGTCAGTGAAGCCTCCTGCATCAATGTCTAAGAACCCTCCAAAATCAATGTCGCTGGCAACTGCAAGGAACGGAACTGCAATTATGACAAGCGCTGCCAATGCGCTGAACATTGTTGCATTCCATTGTTTTGCGTTCATGCCTCACCAATAATCTCAAAATCTGAAAAAAAATTATTTCTTGTCAGCAGCCGGCTGTTGCTTTGGCAGGTCATATCCCTTGCAGGTTTCTGCAATCAGCCATGCCTTATACATTTCGCCGTTCTGCTTTTTGCCGTCTGTAAGCTCCTCAAGGCGCTGTTTTGTGAGGCGTCCGAGCTTGTCTCCAACGACAGCCTTTGCTTCATCAAGTGTCATCTCTACAGCAACATTTTCAAGGCAGACTATGCGCTGTCCGCCTTCCTCAGCAGGACCTTTTGTGACAGGCAGACCCTTGTATTCCTCAACAGGCTTGAGCTGTGACATTAACTGGTATGCGCGTTGCTCTCCGATGCACTCTACAAGCTTCTGTCCTGTGACCTTGTCAAGCGGTCTTGTTATTCCGACATTACCCGGCGCATTCTTGTACTCTTCTGTGTTAACCCCTGTAAATCCGACATAGAACTCCATTTTTTTGTAGGTTTCCTTCTGTGCTTCCTCGAGCTTCTTGAAAATTTTTTCATAAAGAGCATTGTTCGCATCATCTTCAGGCGTGTTGTCATTGAATACCGCGTACAAGCTTGAAAGCTCTGCAGCCTCTTGGGCAGTGCGCTTGTTGTCCGAATCAATATTATTGATTCTTTGTTCCACCTGTTGCATGTATTCCCTTGTAAGTTTTGGCTTTTCCTGTGTGGCAGGACTTGTGCATCCCGCAAGTGCCAAAACGATTGTTCCCAAACCCTTCATGACTTTGTTCATTTTTTGTTACCCCCTGTGGTTTTAGTGAATGTTACTTGTTTTTACTATTGAGTGGTATTTTTAAAGCTGTTGGTTTATTTTGATTTTTTGCCAAGCCAGACTGTGAGCCCGGGAGCAATGTACCACTGGTCATCGCTTTTCTTGCTGGACAAGTATCCTGCTTCAAGGGTTGCGTCAATGGTTACTGTGTTACCGCGGTAAATGCGCAGTCCTGTCTTGAGCTGTGGTCCAACAAGCTTGTCTGTTGTCTTGCTTCCTGCAAGTGTGCTTTCCACGTCCTTGATGACAACGCCCGGTTCCACATATCCTGTATGGTCAGGCAGGTTCCAGCGCATTCCTGCTTCTCCTGCGACGTGGTTCTGCTTGAGGAAGTTGCCTATTTTTTCGCAAAGTGATGCAATTCCTCCTGTGGCTGCAAGGCTGTCTCCGTGAGCAAAAACATCCTTGAAAAGGACAAACCTGCCTTCTGCGGAGTAGCGTCTTGCTTCGTAATCGTCTCCATAGCCGTGCTCTTCAACATCGCCTTCTGCACTTCCGTTGTGCCATGTTGCCTTTATGAGCAGTCGGTTCATGTCGTTCCCGACGCCGAAATTGTCTGGGTCGTTGAGCCTGCCCTGCGCGATGCCAATTGTTGCTGTCGCAAACGGGCTTCTGTTTCCGAAGTCAAAGTCTTCTGAGTCGTTGTCAAACTTGATTGTGTAAATGCGTTTTTCAAGCCCTCCGGCTGCTGCGCCATAAAGCACAAGGTCTCTTGCAAGCGGGAAATACGCGTGAATTCCTGCCCATGCGCGCGCTCCGTCTCCGTCTATCTTGTATTCGTCAAAGTCCTGTCTTGTCAGGAAGCTGTTTCCGTAAATGTCAAGGCCGCAGTTTCCAAAGTCGAGTATTCCCTTTGCTGTGCCTGTTGCCCCTTTTGTTTCTGAATCAAAATATGCATTGCCGTTAAGGATTGCCTTGGTTGAAAGGTCTTGCGGTGTTTCAGCGGTGGTTGTTTTCTTTTGTGTCAGGTATGTTGGCGGAGGAACAGTTGGTTGTTTTTGTTCTTCCTGTGCGTATGCACCGGCAAGCGAGCCTGCAAGGATTGTTGCTCCTGCAATTGCATTGCGGGCTTTTCTTGCAATTTTTTTGCCTGTGTTTGTCAAGAACGTGTAAAATGAGTTTTTGGTGGTTTGTGTTTTCATTGTGAGTTACCCCTATAATTATTGTAAAACAAGTATTGGCAGGTCTTTATAAAGCTTCGTATTTATCACTACTTTGTAGGAGTGACCTATTTGTGCGTAAGCCTTAAAACAAACGCCAAAGTCCGCCAGCACATGAGGATAGCAATCGTTGGCGCAGGACCTTCAGGCAGTTATGCGGGCTTCCTGCTCGCAAAGGCAGGTCATGATGTCACAATCTTTGAAGACCACGACAAGATAGGCGAGCCAATAGCGTGCACAGGGATTGTGACAAAGGCATTGTTTGACCTTATTGAATACAGCAAGGATTACGTCATAAATGAGCTTGAGGGCGTTGACATAGTTGGGCCAAGGAATGAAAAACTTCACATTTCCCTGAAGGAGTTTGTCCTTTGCAGGAAAAAATTTGACAACCATCTTGCAGAAAAAGCAAGGAAGGCAGGAGCGAAAATCCTGCTTGGGCATCGTTACATTGGCAGAAACGGCAACAAGCTCTTCTTCCGCTTTAACAATCAAACCGTTGAGGAAAATTGCGATATTCTCATCGGTGCAGATGGTCCGTTGAGCAAGGTTGCAGAAACTTCAGGGCTTGGCAAGAACAAGAAATTCTACGTGGGACAGCAGGCAACAATACAGGCAGAATACAATCCAGGGGTTTTTACTGTCTGGTTCGGCAGTATTGCTCCTGGCTTCTTTGCTTGGAGCGTTCCGGAAAGCAGGGAGCTCTCGAGGGTTGGTGTTGCCACCACGAATGACAAGAATTGTGCAGAATGCTTTCAGCGATTGATGAAGATGGCTGGCGGCAAGATTGTTGCTCGGCAGGCAGCACCCATTCCGATATACGAGCACAGGCGGAGGGTTCAGAATGGCAACACGTTCCTTGTTGGTGATGCAGGTGGTTTTGTCAAGGACACGACAGGCGGGGGCATTATTACAGGAATGCTTTCGGCAAAGGCAGTAGCAGAGAGCATAATTACTGGAACAAGTTATGAAGAGAATCTAAGAAAGCTCAGGAAGGAATTATGGCTTCACAGCAAGCTCAGGAGGATTCTCAATAGGTTTTCTGACGATGATTACTGCAGGCTGATAAGCTTGATGTCCAACAGAAGGATAAAGAGTATATTATATAGGTATCCGCGCGAATACCCCTCAAGATTCTTGCTCAGGCTCTTGCTTGCAGAACCGCGATTGATTTATTTTGCAAAGTACGCTTTCGCATAAGAGCTTCAGGAATCGTCAGGTATCTTCGCCTGTAAGACGCTGTTATAGCAGTATTCGAACTAATGCCCGGAATTCCCACGAAAGCTTTTTAAGTCAACCACATTCTGCGATGCTCGGGGGATAAGAATAATGCCCGGGGATGACGAACTTTCAATTGATTTTGGAAAAGTAAGTGATTGGTTCAAGAGGAAAAAGAAGCAGGAAGCCAAGCCAGAACCGAAGGAGGGAACAAGCACAGAGCCTTCGCTTGTTTCTGACAAGCACGCAGTCGTTCCCCATGAGGCAAAGCACGAGCATTCTCCGGCAAGCGTTGAGAAAAAAGAGGATGACGAGTTAAGCATTGATTTCTCAAAAATAAAGTCCTGGTTCACGAAAAAAGAGCATACGCACCAGGCTCAAGAGCAAAAGAAGGACGATGATGATATCTCAATTGATTTTTCAAAAATAAAGTCATGGTTTACAAAAAAAGAGCATTCAGAAGAAAAGAAAAGCGATGACGACATTAGCTTTGATTTCAGCAGGGTTTGGGACTGGGTCAAGAAGCATCCTTTGCTCGTAATTCTTGGGGTGCTTCTGATAATGCAGTTCGTGCCTAACAGGATTGTGCTTGGCAGCAAGGATTTTTACATGCCTTGGGGCGGCATGTACATGCGCCTCAGAAGTGAGGAACTGCCAATGACAGAGGGGTGGGCTAATAGCCACGTCACAACATTGTTGAAGAACCAGTTGGTTGATGCCTTGAACCAGCAATACCCAAACCTTCCGGATGAGAGGAAGCAAAAAATCATTGATGAGGAATGGAACAAGATATACAATCAGCAAAAGTCCCAGATTGACTTGCAGGTCAAGGCAGTTAATCAGCAGATTAAGGAGTTTTGGAAGTATGATGTTGATGGCAAAAAATACACGTACATGCCTGACATTGACCCTTACACTTATTTGCGTTATGCAAGAAACCTTCTTGAGAAAGGCAAGTATGCTGATGAAATAAGGGATGGCAAGCTAATTGACAACCATATGGTTGCCCCTCTTGGTGGTGAGTTCAGGCGCGAACTTCAGCCCTATATGCTCTTGTGGCAGTACAGGATTCTCAGGATTTTCAGCCCGAAAATAACACTTATGCAGGCTGCTTCTTATTTCCCGATTATTTTTATTTTGCTCGCAATGGTTCCTGCGTTCTTTATTGGCAGGCGTTTTGCAGGAATTCCTGGTGGAATCATTACTGCAACGACTGTTGCAATACTGCCTTCAATAATTGTCAGGACTGGCTGGGGGCATGCTGACACTGATGCTTATAACATCTTCTTCCCCCTGCTCATCACGTGGCTCTATACTCTAATGATTGATGCGGAAGAGATAAAGAAAATCATTGGATTTTCTGTCATGACTGGTTTTGTGATGGGGCTTTACGCTTTTGCATGGCGGGGTGGCTGGTGGTATGTTTTTGACTTCATCCTTGCAGCGTTCGCAATACTGGTAACGAGCGAAATCGTGAGGAATCACAAGCACGTGAACAAGCTTAAGGAAATAATCAAAAAGAGGGCAATCTTATCAATAACATACCTTGCTTCGTCTGCCGTATTTGTCTCGTTGTTTACCGAATTCCAGCAGTTCACCGGTGCATTGTTGCAGCCTTTGCACTTTGTCATCATAAAGGCAGCAGCACACCCAACTCTTTGGCCCAATGTTTACACAACTGTTGCAGAACTTAATCCGACTGACATTAATGGTGTTGTTGGTTCTGTTGGTGGTTGGGCAATGTTCTGGATTGCCATTGCAGGCATTGCAATGCTTCTTTTCAGACGCTCAGAGGGCAAATGGAGTGTTGACCTTAAGTATGCGCCGCTTTTTGCGCTCTGGATTATTGCAACAATGTACGCCAGCCTGAAGGGCGTAAGATTTACTTTGCTTATGGCTCCTGCTTTTTCGGTTGTTTTCGGGATTGCTCTTGGTAAAGCATATGATTGGGCTGTCAGGGTGAGCATTAAGGACTTGCACCTGAACAAGTTTGCAGCGCATGGTGTAATGATTGCGCTCATAACTTTCACACTGATGGGTCAAGCAAGGGCGGCGTACAGTGCTGGTGGAAGTGATATCCCTATAATGAATGATGCGTGGTGGTCAACATTGACCGCAATAAAAGAGGACTCAAGGCCTGATGCAATAATTAATTCGTGGTGGGATTTTGGTCATCATTTCAAGTATGTGGCTGACCGTGCAGTGACTTTTGACGGCGCCTCCCAGAATACTCCAATGGCTCATTGGATTGGTCGCGTGCTTGCCACAAGCGATGAGACAGAGGCTGTTGGGATTTTGAGAATGCTTGATTGCGGTTCAAACTCTGCATTCGAGGTTATTAACTCCCAGCTTAAGGACCCTGTGAAGTCTGCCAAGTTGCTTTACCGGCTTGTTGTTGCTGACAAAAAAGAAGCCCTTGCAATACTTGCGAGCGAGGATATTAATGAGCAGGAAAAAATACTCAAGCTTACTCATTGCGATCCTCCTGAGGATTATTTCATTGCTTCTGGTGACATGATTGGCAAGTCTGGTGTTTGGAGCCATTTTGGGTTCTGGAATTTTGAGCGTGCAAAGCTCTGGATGGAGCTGAAGAATTTGCCGCAAGAAGAAGCAGTTCAGATTATGATGAATGAGTGGAATTATACGCGCGAGCAGGCAGAACAGGCATATTTTGACGTTCAGGCAATCACGAGCGAGAGTGATGCGAACACGTGGATTTCCCCTTGGCTTGGAATCCTTGGCGAGGCAGCGGATTGCCAGACACAAGGAGACCTTATAGGTTGCACTAATGGCTTGATTTACAATGCTTCTGAACACGTGGCTGTTATCAAGACTGACCAGGGTGTTGGAAGACCAAGCGTTGCAATAACCATTACTGCTGATGGTGGAATGAAGAAGACAAGCCTTAACAATTCAAACACCGGCGTTGGGTTCCTGCTTTACCCGACCGGCATTGGGACTTATAAGTGCGTTATGGGCAGTCCTGAACTTTTGACAAGTATTTTTGCACGGCTTTATTTCCTTGAGGGGCATGGCTTGCATCACTTCATCAAGTTCAAGAGCGAACGTGAAATTACCGGCGGCAGCATACATACTTACAAAGTTGACTGGGCAGGCAACACAACACAGGTTTACAGCGGTTTTGAGGCGATAAGAATGGCTGAAGAAGAAAAAAAGAACGAGACCAAAAAGAAAGGGGCTCAGGAAGGTGATGAAGTAAGTGTTTACTACACTGGCGCGTTGCTTGACGGCACTGTTTTTGATAGCAGTATAAAGGACTGGAAGAAAAACAACATTACAATAGAGAGTTCGTTTGATGACTATGAACTTAGCCAGCCGTTGAGATTCATAATCGGTTCTGGACAGGTGATTGAGGGTTTTGACGCTGCTGTGAGGGGGATGGAGCCTGGTGAGGAACAAATAGTGCAGATTCCTCCCAATGCGGCTTACGGCTTTGATCCAAAGGCGCATAAGCTTGGCAATCAGACGTTGAGGTTCAAGATACGGCTTGTAGGGCTGACGCCAAAATCAAGTTAAAAAAATGGCAAAACTGGTCTCCATTGTGATTCCGACTTATAATGAGTCAAGAAACCTGCCCCTTCTAATTCCCAGAATTGATAAAGCAATGCAAAAGGCAAGAATGCATTATGAATGCATTGTTGTTGATGACAATTCTTCAGACGGCACTTATGAAATTGCGAAAAAACTTTCAAAAAAATACAACGTACGTGTATTTCTCAGAACCAATGAACGCGGATTGAGTTCAGCAATGCTTCACGGCTTCAATCACTCAAAGGGCGATGTTGTTGGATGGATTGATGCTGACCTTCAGCACAGCCCTGAGCTTATTCCAGACCTTGTCAGGGCAATTACTGATGATGGATATCTTGTTGCTGTTGGAAGCAGGCTTGTCAAAGGCGGCGGTGTCAAGGGCTGGGCTTTGCACAGGCGATTTATTTCCTGGGTTGCCCGCTTGCTTGCAAAGCCCCTTACCAACGTTAGGGATACAATGAGTGGTTTTTTGTTTATTAAGCCAGAAGTCCTGAAAGGAGTCAAAGTAAGGACTATTGGTTACAAGTTAGGTCTTGAGGTTATGGTCAGGGGAAAGCATAACAACAAAATTAAGGAAGTGCCTTATGTCTTTGTCCATCGCGCGTTTGACAAGAGCAAGATGACATGGAAAACAAACTTAGACTACCTTAGGCAGATAGCATTCCTGTATGCGTACAAAATAAGAAAAATATTCAAGTAGTCCTGTTAATCCACAATCTTAATAAACCAACTTCTGCTCTTTTTTTGGCAATGGGAAACAATGTTTTTATCGTGATTGCAGCATATAATGAGGAGAATTCTATTTCTGATGTAGTGAAAGAACTTCACAGTGCAGGATACAAGAACGTGGTTGTTATTGATGATGGCAGCAAAGACAAAACATTCGATGCTGCTCTGAGTGCAGGCGCGACAGTATTGCAACATATTGTCAACAGGGGACAGGGAGCTGCATTAAAGACGGGAATTGATTATGCTCTGGAGCAAGGTGCGGATGTTATTGTTACTTTTGATGCTGACGGTCAGCATCGTGTTGAGGACATTCCTGCTGTCATAAAGCCTGTTGTGAGTGGTGAGGTGGACGTTACTTTTGGTTCAAGGTTTCTCAAAAAGGATTCTGGTATTCCTTTTGTCAGGAAAATTCTTCTCAAAATAGGCGTTCTTGTTCTTTGGTTGTTTTATGGTGTCAAAATGACTGACGCGCACAATGGCTTCCGAGCAATTTCAAGAAATGCTGCTGAAAAAATCAAGATTACTTCTGACCGCATGGCCCACGCGTCAGAAATTGTTGAGGAAGTGCGCAGGAACAATCTCAAGTATAAGGAGGTTCCTGTTGTAATCCGCTACACAGAAGAAACATTAAGAAAGGGTCATGGTTCCTTTGCAGAAGGATGCCGCATCCTGTACAATATGATTATGAAAAAGTTTTTGTTGAGGTGAAAAAATGAATATTACCCCATTGCAGGTCATTGTTGTGATTTTTGCATTGTTTGCGTGGAGCAGGGCAATTCTCCGTTTGAGAGACAGGGAGATTTCAATTGGTGAGTTCAGCTTTTGGACAATAATTTGGGCTGCAGTTATTACTACTGTCCTTTTGCCTCAGACAGCAGACATTGTTTCCAAGTTTTTTGGAATTAGCAGGCCGATTGACCTTGCTGTTTACATCAGCATCCTTCTGCTCTTTTATCTTGTGTTCAGGATTTATGTGAATCAGGAAAAGCAGAGTCAGGAAATAACAAAACTTGTTAGGGAGGTTGCAGTGAGGCTGCCAAGGCGCAAATGAAGACTGCAATTCTTCGCTGGATTGACCGTATAATTGGCGCAGTCCTAATACTGCCTATCTGGTTTTTTTCATTGCTGTTTCCAAAATCAAAGCTCACGACAGGAAAAATACTCGTAATAAAACTGTGGGCTTTGGGCGACAGCATTGTCTTGTTGCCAGCAATTAAGGAGCTCAGGAGAAAATACCCAAAGGCAAGGATTGATGTTCTTTGCAGGGACCGCGTCAAGAGCGTTTTTGAGGGCTTGAAATTCATTGACAGCATAATGAGCGCAGAACCAAAAGGATTATTGGCTCTTATTCCAAGGCTCAGGAGGTATGATGTTGTTGTTGATGCAGAGCCTTACTTGAACGAGTCTGCTCTTCTTGCGTGGTGGCTTGGAAAGCGTCGTGTCGGATTTTCGCATAGCATAAGACATCTTCTTTACACCGACAGGGTTATTTTCAATGACAACCAGCACATGGTCAGGACGTACATTGACCTTATGGGTCCTCTTGGCGTGACTCACGTTCCTGAACGTCTTGTTCCGCTGGCAGTGAGTGCTGATGACAAAAAAAAGGCAGCCCTGTTCCTGAAGGAGCGCGGAATCAAGCCAGGCGACAGGTTTGTGGTTCTTTGCCCTGCAGCAGGCGCATCGTCACGCGGAAGAATCTGGGCTCCTGAGCGTTTTGCCGCTGTGGGAGACGCCCTTGTAAAGGAGTTTCTTGTTAAGATTGTCCTTATGAGCGGTCGTTCAGAAAAGGAATTTGTTGATGCTGTTGCGAGTAAAATGAAGCATCCTCCAGTATCAGATGCTTACGAGCTTAATTTGAAGCAGCAGGCAGCTATGGTCTCCCGGGCTGCTCTCACGATTAGCAATGATTCTGGTCCTGTGCATATTTCTGCAGCAATGGGAACTCCCACGCTTGGGCTTTACTGTCCAAACACGCCTGTGCGCTGGGCTCCTTATGGTCCTGGTAATGATTTTGTTTACAAGCCTGTCCTGCCTAGGCCGTGCATTAACGTGCACAAGGGACAGATTCCTGACTGCAAAGGTCATAGGCACATGTCATTAATCAGCGTGGATGATGTATTGCAAAAGGCAAGGAGGTTGTTGCATGCAAGACATTATTAGGCAACAAATTCAGGACTCAATCAGTACGAAGCAGGAAGTTCTTGCCAAGCTGGTTCCGTCCATAGAAAAGACAGCAAGCGTTCTGATAGCTGCCCTGAAGAATGGCAATAAAATCCTTGTGTGCGGCAATGGCGGCTCTGCAGCTGACTCTCAGCACTTTGCAGCAGAGCTTGTTGTAAGGTTTGAAAAGGAACGCCGCGCCCTTCCTGCAATTGCATTGACAACAGACACGAGCAGTCTCAGTGCAGGAGGGAATGATTATGGATTTGATTCTGTATTTGCACGGCAGATAGACGCATTGGGCAACAAAGGTGATGTTCTTGTTGCGATCTCCACTTCAGGAAACTCTCCAAACATCCTGAAAGCAATAGATGCTGCAAAAAACAGGGGAATGGAAATTATTGGTCTCACCGGCAGGGATGGTGGAAAAATGAAGTGCTTGCCAGACTGCATAATTATTCCTTCAGGCATTACAGCAAGGATTCAGGAATGCCACACCATGATAATTCACGTTTGGTGCAAGCTTATTGATTCTGCATTTGCAAAATAAACAAGTAATCCATTAGCTTTTTAAAGCGGGAATTGCTTGTTCTGCGCATGGGAAAAGTTATTTCGTGGGAAGAACTTGCAAAAGTATCTGAGGAACTGAAAAAGCAGGGTAAGAAAATAGTTACTACTAATGGCATTTTTGACTTGATGCACATAGGTCATGTGGGATTTCTCAAGCTCGCCAAGCAGCAAGGTGACGTTCTTTTTGTTGGTATTAATTCTGATGAGTCAACACGCAAGTTGAAGGGTCCGACAAGGCCTGTGTTTCCGCAGGACCAGCGTGCTGAGATTCTTGCTGCTCTTGAAATGGTTGATTATGTTGCTATTTTCAACGAGACAGACCCGCGCGCTTTTCTTGAGCAGGTGAAGCCGCACGTTCACGTGAAGGGTGATGATTATGATCCTGAAAAAATGGTTGAAACACCAATTGTAAGAAAGCACGGTGGGGAAGTAAGGATAGTCTCATTCCGTCCTGACTCCACAACAAACATCATTAACAGGATTTACAATTCTGCAGCAAGGAAATAGGCAAGTTGCGCGATAGTTTTTTAAAGCAGTTCCTGCTCGTTCCGTCGGGGGCTCATGGACAAATCAATAATTGACCGGTTTAAAGAAAAAACAATTCTTGTCCTTGGCGATGTCATGCTTGACAGGTATATTTGGGGGAATGTTTCAAGGGTTTCTCCAGAAGCGCCTGTTCCTGTTGTTGAAGTGCAAAGCGAGACTTATGCTCCTGGCGGTGCCGCAAATGCTGCGAACAATATCGTCTCGCTTGGAGGCAGGGCAGTGCTTGTTGGAATGGTTGGAGACGACATGCACAAGGACATCTTGATAAAAGAGCTTGAACAGCGCGGGATTGCCTCCCAACTCATTCTTGATAATCGCCCCACGACCACGAAAATCAGGGTAATGGGGATTAAACAACAGCTCGCACGTATTGATTATGAATACAAGCACCCGATTGATGACGAGACTGGCAAGAAGATTCTTGACGTCATCAAGGACACCCCTTGCGATGGGATAATAATTTCTGACTATGCAAAAGGGATTATTACCCAGCAATTGTACAATGACATCCTTCATCTGGCTGAGGCTCTAAAAGTGCCTGTATTTGTTGACGTCAAGCCAAGGAGGCAGATTAATTATGCTGGCGCCACTGTTGTTAAGACGAATAATAAGGAAGCGTGTGAGCTTGTGGGTGTTGAGGAACACAACGGTGACCAGATTGAGGAAATTGGCAAGAGGCTTGTTCAAGACCTTAATTCTCACGTGATAATCACGCGTGGTGCAAAAGGCGTCAGCATTTTTGGCAAAGAGGGGACCACTACTCATATTCCGACAAAGGCAAAGCAGGTTTTTGATGTTACTGGTGCCGGAGACACTTTCCTTGCGGCATTTGCTCTGGCTTTTGTGAGCGGCGCATCGCTTGAGGACGCCTCAATCATTGCAAATCAGGCAGCAGGAATAAAGGTTGGCAAGATTGGTACTGCGAGCGTAAGCGCAGAAGAGCTAAGGCAGGAATTGTAATGATAAAGCGCGCAATTGTTGGAATAGGCAGTAGGATAAGGAAAATCTTGCCTGCTAAAATGCCTGATTTTAGCATGGTCAGAAAAATCTGCATTTTCAAGACTGGTGCTATCGGTGATGTCTTAATGACGACCCCTCTACTAAGAGCATTGAGGAAGAGATTTTCAAGGGCAAGGATTGATTATTGGGTGGGTGAGTGGTCTGCACCCGTCCTTGAGAACAACCCGCATATTGACAGGGTAATTTCTTTTAATGAGCGTCCTTTCTACAAGAAAAACCTGATTGCAATAAATAATATTGCCAGAAAGATAAGGAATGAGAAATATGACTTGATGATTATTCTTGATTTTTCTTATCTTGCTAACATGTTTGGAACGCTTTGTAAAGTTCCAATAAGAATTGGATTTGACCGCAATGGCGAGGGTTTCCCGAACACGCTTAACGCGCCTTATGGGAAACGCATGCACGATGTGGATTCCTATCTGGAAATTGCAAGGGTTGTGGGTTCAAAAAGCATTTGTCAGAAAGAAATTGAGCTATTTCTAACTAATGATGAGGAAAGGTTTGCAAGAATGTTTTTCAGGAAGCACAAACTCAATCCTGCCAGAACAATTGCCATTGCTCCTGGTGGTGCAAAAAATCCGGGAATGACCTTGAACATCAAGCGATGGCCTGCTGAAAGGTTTGCTAAACTGGCTGAGAGGCTTTCAAAGCGCGGCTTTCAGATACTTCTTGTTGGTGGCCCTGATGACATTGATGCTGCAGAAATCGTAAAAGAGCGAGTTCCAAATGCTGTTGATGCCACAGGAAAAACATCCTTGAGAAAAACAGCCGCGCTTATCAAGAGGTGCAGGCGCCTTGTCTGCAATGACTCTGGCTTAATGCACATCGCATCAGCAGTAAATACGCCGGTAACGGCAATCTTTGGCCCTACAGACCCCATAAAGCTTGCTCCAAGAGGACCAAAAGACAAGTACCTGTGGAAGCATCCAAACAAAAAGCCCTGCTATATTGACGGAATGCTTATCAAGTGTCCTGATAATCACGAATGCATAAAAAGAATTAGTGTCAATGATGCTTTGAGGGCAGTGGAATGAACCGAGAAAACCTTATTGAGATTATTTTCCTGATAATTGTTTTTGGCTGCCTTCTTTACATTGGTCCTGGAGAGGTTTTTCAGCATCAGCTCAAACACGAAAAGCCAGTGCAGTTTGGCGCAACTGATGGGTTTTTGTACGTGATGCTGACGCGGCATGTTGCTGAGACAGGAAACTTCCGTTATAACCCTTTCTACAGCGTTGCAGGCTTTAATGACTCAATAGCGTATCATCCGCCACTAATGATGCATATTACTGCCGCATTTTCTCACATTAGTGGCTTGAAAGCGCACGATGCATTATCGCTCATTATGGCATTGTGTGCGATTTTTGGCGCCTTCATTGTTTATTGGCTAATAAGAAGTTATAACAAGTCTGTCGCAATGCTTGCAGCGCCGCTTTTTGTGTTCCTTTACGTTTACAAATTTATCATTGGTTATACGTGGGGCGAAGCTCTTCTTTATGGAGGCAGCTTTTTCCTTATCGCGCTCTTCTTTATGATGAGCAGGCCTGAACTTAAGCACTGGTGGGTTCCTGCAGGGATACTTATTGGCGCAGTGATGAGCACGCACACCAGCGAAGCAATATTTTTTTATGGGTTTGTAGTATTCTTTCTTGCAGTCAAGTTCTTGCTGAAAAAGCTTACAAAATCAGAGCTGAAATGGTGGCTTAAACAGCTTGGTTTTGCCACAATTCTTGCGCTTGCACTCTCTTTCAATTACTTAATCATATTTTACAATGGTTACTATAAGATTACGGGCGAAGCATATACGTCATTAAGGCCAATGAGTCCTGAGGAATTCGGCGCAATTCAGGTTCCGCCATTGAATGATTTCAAAATGTTTGCAATGTGGGCAATAATAATAGGCGCAATGCTTGCCTTGCTTCTTGTTCGCAAAGAACCTCATACTGCGCTCCTTGCACTGGGATTCATGCTCCTTGTAGGGCTTTCAAACTACATTGGATTGCATTACCGCGCATTCCAAACAAGGTTCCTATGGCCAATATATCTTGCCCTTTTTTTCGGCATTGCTGTTTATTTTGTGCTTAAGCAATTCCACAAGGGAGGTGTCATTGTCCCCGCAATACTTGCTTTAGCCATTGCTGCTTTTTTTGTACATTCTTACCATATGCCAATGCATCCTGACATGATTTATGACGGTCAGTGGGAAGGTTTTAAGTGGGTTGAGCAAAACACCCCTGAACGGTCAAGAATACTTTTCTTGTATGGCGACGGCTATAGCCAGAGTCTGAGGCTGATTCAGCGATTGGTCTTCCTGTTGGACCCGAATGACTTTGTTGCAATGGCTCAGGAAGGAAGATTTCGCCGTATGATAAAGACAGAGCCGATCCTGGTGAGTGAGATGTATTTGATTTACCGCAAAAACCTTTTTGACTTTGGATTTTATGGAAAAGAACAGAACTTGACCATATTTGGTGCTCCGATGGACATTTGCGGTTTTGATTATTATGTTGTTGACCGCCAGAGCGCATACGCACCACAACTTGTTCAGATTGCTGCACAGCTTGGAAGCGTTATCATAAATCATAATGCAACCCCAGTATTCCAAAACGACCAAATTGTTATCCTAAAGAACAATAATGTCGGGGGTGAGTGTATTGCCTGACAAAAAAGAAATCATAAAAGAACTGAAATGGCTTGCACTTGGGTATGTTGCGCTGGTTATTGTATTCATTATTGCATTCCAGAACACCGCCGTCGTAACCCTGCTGCGCACAACTGCCAGTGTTTATTGGATGTTTGTCCTGCCCGGCTATGCTTTGTCATTGTGTTCCAAGCAAGGGTTTGTGGAAAGGTTTATAATCGGTGTGTCAGTGCAGGCAGCTGTGTTTGGTCTTGCAAGTTATTATGCAGGTTTGCTCGGCTGGCACGTGGCAACGCATGGATTTATATTGCCATTATTCAGCATAATTATTGGAATAATACTGTGGTGGAAAAGTGAAAAAACTGACAATAATCATTCCGGTGTATAACGAAGTTAAAACAGTCGGCAAAATCGTGAAGCGCGTGCAGGACGCAAGACTGCCTGTTGAGAAAGAAATAATTATTGTTGATGATTTCTCTACAGATGGAACAAGAGACGTCCTGCAAAAGCTGAAAGGTGTCAGGATTTTGTATCATACGAGAAACAGGGGGAAGGGTGCTGCATTGCGCACTGGTTTTGAGCACGCAACAGGTGACATAATCACGATACAGGATGCTGATCTTGAGTATGATCCCAACGAATTTGCAAAACTGCTTAAGCCAATTCTTGAGGGCAAAGCAAATGTGGTTTATGGCTCAAGGTTCAAGGGAAGGCCTTTTAGCTATCAGGCAGTTGCAATTCCAACGCATTATGTTGGTAACAGGTTTCTTTCACTTGTCACAACACTGCTTTATGGCCAGTGGGTAAGTGATATGGAAACTTGCTACAAGATGTTCACGAAGGAAGTCTTACAAAAACTGAACTTAAAGGCAAACAGGTTTGAAATAGAGCCTGAAATAACAGCAAAAATACTTAAGAAAGGCTTTAGAATAATTGAAGTTCCAATCGTTTATTGCCCAAGAAAGTGGAATGAGGGCAAAAAAATTAATTGGCGCGATGGAATAAAGGCATTGTATTGCCTCATAAAATGTCGTTTTAAGGATTAAGATGGAACGGGAAGAATTATTCACAATCATTGCGATTATTGCAATAGTTTGCATTGGTTTTTTTGCAAGGTACGCTCCTTATGAAGGAAAAATTGTCCACGATTATCCCGTAACAATAAATGCAGGAGACCCAAACTCAAGGCTTAGCGAGGCAGAATATGTTCTTGAGTCTGGCAGTGTAAAGTTTATGCCTCCATGGTTTACTGGCGAGAAAGACCTTCTTACCACTCAACCTCCACTAAACTTGATTCTTGCTGCAATGGTTGCTGGCGCATCAGGACTAAAAGTTTTTGACGTATTTTATTTAAATGCAGTGCTTGCTTCAATCGGCAGTGCATTGTGTTTCTTTGTGCTGTTCTCACGCGTCTTCCAGAACAGGATTCTTGGGCTTCTGGCTGCAGGACTGCTGGTTTTCCCACTGGAGAAATTCTTTCATTATCAAATAAATATTGGGATGTATGCAACATTTTCTACAACCCTTTATTTCCCAATGATACTCCTCTTCACTTATGAGCTCATCAAAAAGCCATCATGGCCTAATGCGTTGTTGCTTGTTTTTGCGCTAGTGTCGCAATTTAACATGCACGCCAGCGAGGCAATTGTTTCAGGAGCGGTTGTTAGTTCATATTTAGTTTTCTTTGAGTTGAAGAACGTTGGATGGAAGCGTCTTGTCGTTGCAGGAGCATTAGCTGTGCTGATGTGCCTTCCATATCTGCCGCCATTATTCTTTAATTACCTGCAGGGGCATCAGGGCGCCACATTTATACAGAAAGGTGAACTAAGCCCACCTAGCCACGAGCCTCAGATCTTCCTTACAAACGTACTCAGCCCGGTTCTTTGGGTGCTTGTACTGATTGCATTGATAGTTACTTGGAAAAACAAAGAATACCGCCTGCTAAATTATGCTTTCTTCGCATATGTCCTGATTATCTTCATCCTTGCCAAGTTCGGCATTGGGACGTATTATGTTGCGATACGTGGCAGGCCGATTTTTTTCATAGTAGCATATCCACTTGTGGCAATCGGTCTATATAGTGTTGCGAATGTTGTGCGCCGCTTTGTGCCGGTAAGCAAGCAGGTCTTTTTTGGTTGCATGATCGCATTGGTTATTGCTGGACAGGCATATGCCGCAAGTAATGTCCAGGGATTGGGCGGCTCATTGTATACAGAGGACATTTACAAAGGCTTTCTCTGGATTCGCCAGAACACCCCTGAAAACGCAACACTGCTTTGCTTTGGCTGCAACCAATTGGAGAGCACTTCCTCGCACAGGGTTTCTGCGCAGGCAGCATTCTGGGAGCAGGATGGGGCGGAGCAGCTCCTTCAAATAGCAAACAAGAACAACACACCATTGCGCATACAGATTGTCGGCTACACCGATGAACGCATATACCGCAAGGGCTTCCTGAATTATAGAAAGCGCGGGGCTCTTGGAGATCACACGCGTGATATCTGCACATTTGATTATTTTGCATTCAGGCCATCAACGCAGGAAAGTCTTGCAGTATTCAATCAGATATTGCAAAACCTGCTTGCCAAGAATGCATCAGTCGTGTACAACACTCCGCAAATGGTTATCCTGAAGAATGCGCATCAGGGGGGGTGCATATGAAGCTCTTGAAATACATTTTCGGAACGGTCATATTGATTCTGGCGCTAATGATGTATTTCACGCGCTCTGCAGGCGATGCGCTCAGGCTGACGCTAACATTGGCTGGAATCTGGCTACTGCCCGGTGTTGCGTTGGTGCACTTGCTGATGCCTGACCTGCACGAGCTTGAAAAAATAATTATCGGATTCTTCCTTGGCTCAAGCATTGTTGCCCTGATACTTTATTTCCCAAGCCTGATAGGCATTCCTTCAATCAGGCCTGTGCTCGGCTATGCATTGGGAATCATCGGCCTTGTTGTGCTGTGGAGGAAGCAATGAAAATCTCGGTGGTTATTCCGGCATACAATGAGGAGAAGCGCCTTCCCAATGCGCTTAAGCAAGTTCAAAATTATCTAAAGCGTAAGAATTGGGATTATGAAATTCTTGTTGTTGATGATGGTAGCAGGGACAGAACAAAAAATATTGTGAAAGCCGCAATGAAGAACAACAGACGCATAAAGCTGCTTGAACACGGCCCAAACCGCGGCAAAGGCTACTCGGTCAGGCAGGGAATGCTGAGTGCAAAAGGCGACTGGCTGCTGTTCACTGATGCAGACATGTCAGCCCCAATGCGCGAATTTGACAAATTCCTGAAGTACATGAAGGATTATGACATAATAATCGGCTCAAGAAACCTTGCACAGTCTCAGATTACAATAAAGCAGCCAAAGTTCCGCCAGCTTGCAGGCAAAACATTTCCGTTTGTTGTCCGCGTTCTTCTCGCGTTGCCTATCAAGGATACACAGTGCGGGTTTAAGCTGTTCAGCAAAAAAGTTGCAAAAGATGTTTTCTCGAAGCAGCGCCTTGAGCGTTGGGCATTTGATGCGGAAATTCTGTTCATTGCCTACCAGTGTGGATACAGGATAAAGGAGGTTCCTGTGGAATGGGCTAATGACCCTGCAAGCAAGCTTCGCTTTTTCAGGGATTCTTGGAGGATGTTCTGTGAGATTCTCCGGGTGAGGAAAAACGCATTCTTGGGATATTACCAATCCAGACAATCCAGGTAAGCAGTGCAGCCAACAGGATTGATGAAAGCCTCAATCTTGCGCTTTTGCGGTTAAAGAACAGCAAAGAGTCTGCTGTTCCCTTGCATTCTGGAAGCGTAATTCCCTCTTGTCCAAGAACATTCCTCACAATATTGTTTGCTACTACAGGGCTTCTTTTGCAAATGTCAGCAAAAGAAGCTTCATAATACTGTTTGATTTTTGGCATCATTTGTTCGCAACGTTTTTTGTCTTGGAATAAGAGTATAAGTGCCACGTCGCCTTCGTGTGTATGGAACTGCAGGTCAGGAAGCAAAACCACACAATAGTTAGCAACATTAGGCGCATTCTGAATCATTCGCATCAATGTTATCTTCTGGGGGACATTGATAAAAATAATCGAATACGTATCATTTAGCAATTTGCTGAACAATACATTCCATTCTTGCTGTGGCTGCGGAAGCATCCATGCGCTTGAATTAGTGACACCAAGTTCATCCATTTTGCGGTAAAAATTGCCATCCGGAAGAACTCCCTCTTTCCACACATTGTAATGTGGAATGACATCAATCTTCGCTTTTGGGTCATAATACTTATCAATAAGAATATCTCCAAGGGGGTCTTCAGTCAAGACATAATCCTCTTGGGGAGGAATCAGCGAGAGTGCACTCTTGAATCTTTCCTCCATCAGACGAATATCCCTGTCAGCCGAAATAAACTGTATTGTAGTTGCCAAGAACAGCGCAAGAAGTATTCCAACACCCCACTTCAATTGCATCTTGTTATTGAGCTTGTGCTTAAGCTTTGCCATAGCTACAATAAAGAAAGGATAAGATGCTAGATAGTAGTCTATGCGGTTTATTGCAAACATCAATCCATTGTCAGTCGCAAGCCCGCGTTGGCCGAACAACACCCAGAAGAGCACAGCAATGGAAAATACTGTAGCAGCTGAATACACATCGCGTAGGAAAAAAAAGGCAATGACAGAAAGCAAGAAAATAAGCCCAAAGAACATTGTTCCTGAATTAAGGACAAGGCTGTCAAGCAATTGCTGTAACTGTACTTGCACGCTTTCCTGCAAGCGGCTGCCTTGGTTGCCGAATTCATATACCCAGCTTCCCGGAAATAGCAGGAACACAAGTGCAAGAATCACTCCAAAGCTGAGCAAGCGAACGCCTGCGCTGCGCCAGTCTTTTTTGAACACAATTTTTCTTGATTCAATATGCGGCTGAAATGCCATGAACACCATATGACCTGCAAGAAATGATACAACAGGCATTGCTGTCGCCTTAGAAAACAAGGCGCACGCATACAGCACAGGACCCAAGATATCTCTATACTTTAGCTTTGAGTGCCAAAGTACATAAAAACCAGTTATACTGAAATATGCTGTCAAAAAAGTGGTGATGTTGCCGCCAAAAATGTAAATTGTCAACAAGTAAAAAATTCCTGTGAGAAAATACTCGGTCTTGCCGGTCTCGTGCTGGATAATCCTAAGAAGCAGAAAAAGTGCGTGCAGGTTGAGCAGCAGTACAACGCAGAAATAAAGAATGTTTGAGAATGCTCCTCCGGCAAGCATGCGAAGCACAAGCACGAATGCATAGGTTATTATGCCGCCTTGGCAACAGTACGGCTGATCCCGAAAGATTATCCCCTCGCGCAGATATTCAGAACACAGCCTAAGCTCACCCTTGGCACCAAACATTGATAAATATCCTGGCCGGCCAAAAGAGCTGCTGAGAAACACAAGGAATAGAAGAAGAGTTAATGACAAAAAAATTGCATTCGCCAAACGAAATTTCATACCAATGTGCAGCAATATGAAGTTTAAATATTTGCCTATTATAAGAAATTTTAAAAGCAAAAATATAAAAAGAGCTTAAAGGCAGATAATCACATGAAAGTATTTGTAACAGGGGCTGATGGATTCATCGGCAGCCACATTACTGAACTGCTGGTCGAGCAGGGATATGACGTTACTTGCTTTGTCTACAGCAATGATGACCGCGGAAATGCAAAAAAACTACCAGTAACACGCATCAGCGGCGATGTTCGGGATGCTTCTTCGGTTGAGAAGGCAATGCGGGGATGCGAAATTGTCTTTCATCTTGCAGCGGCAATGAACAATCCCACATACACCAATGAATTCTTTCACCAAGTGAACGTAGAAGGGACAAGAAACGTGATGAATGCCGCCCTGAAAAACAATGTCAAAAAAGTGGTCCATTTTAGCAGCATAGTGACTATTAAGGAAGATGAACGGGTTGTTGATGAAACTGCAGTTCATAGTGGAAATTTTGACGGCCCATATGCACGCACAAAATATCTTGGAGAACAGGTGGCGCTTGAATATGCCAAGAAAGGATTGCCTGTCACCATTGTGCTGCCGACTGTTGTTTTTGGTCCTCGGGCGCATGCAATGAATGGATTCTTCAAAATGCATTTGCAGCCAAGAATAAGGTTGGCAAGCTACACAGATACAAGACTGAACCTCATTTATGTCAAAGATGTTGCACGAGGCGCTTTTCTGGCAATGAAATATGGAAAAGTTGGTGAAAAATACATCCTTGGCGGTCAAGAAGTGAGCCTTGGCGAATTCCTCAAACTTCTTGATAAGGTAGCAAATGTCCATAAGCCAATAATTTATGTGCCAAAATGGATGATTAATCTGGGAAGCACAATAATAACACCAATTGCAGGGCTGCTTCAAATTCCGTTCCCGTTATTGAAGCCGCAGGTCCATGCAATGAAGCGCGGTTCTGCAGTAAATTGTTCGAAGGCATGGCGCGAGCTTGGACTGAATGTGCGGCCTCTTGAGGACGCCTTGCGCGAAACTGTGCGTTGGTATAAAGACAAAGGATATATCCGCTTGCAAGAATGAAAAAAGAGACACTGCTAGGTATTGTAATCAGCATTGCTTACTTTTTGTTCCTTATTGTCCAGATTCCTGATTATGGAATCACGTGGGATGAGCCGATACAGTACACTTCAGGAATAGCGTACGCAAATTATTTCAGCGGAAAGCCGCTTGTGGTTGGAAACATTTCAAATGTGGCAAATTACGGCCCATTCGTAGATATCCTTGGAGCGTATTCGTACATAGTTTTCAGCAAGAATCTTGGCTGGACCGACCCAATTACTGCGCACCGCATACCTGTAGCATTACTCGCTGCCCTTGCCGTTCTTGTGGTTTATCTTTTCACTCTTAGAAACTACAATCTTTTTGTTGCAATTTCAAGTGCATTGTTCCTTTTAATTTACCCACATTTCTTTGCCCATGCTCATTTCAATGTTAAGGATGTCCCAATGGCGGGGCTTTACACAATCGCAATCATTTTGTTTTACGAAGCAACTCTGCGGAAAAGCTGGAAATGGTCAATTGGCGCAGGAATTGTGCTTGGTTTAGCAGGTGCAACAAAAATCAATGCAGCATTCATTCCCATAACAATTGTATTGTGGTGGGTTATTGCATTCCGTGATTCATGGCGCAAGAACGGAAAGCTGGTTATTTCCAAGCGCTGGGACTTGTTAGCAAGCTTTCTGATTGCAATTCCAGTAACGATTATTGCGTGGCCATGGCTGTGGCACAGCACGATTGCGCACATTCAAGGAATTCTTAAGACATTCTCAACTGTTGCTCTTGGCTTTGTAGTATTTTACTTTGGCCAAGGTTATCAGTCAGGAGTCAATGTGCCCTGGCATTATCCCTTCGGCTATCTTGCGGTTGTCACTCCGCTAATCATGCTCATAATGGCTGCAATCGGGTTTTTTATAGCATGCAAGGACACTGCCTCATTGAAAAACCGCGCATCAGCGCTTGTGCTTGTGTGGTTTTTGGTTGCCACGCTCAAGATTAGTTTTTCAGGATTGGTTTACGATGGTATACGTCAGTTCTTTGAAGTGGTTCCTGCGCTCGCAATCCTTGCAGGCATAGGTGCATGGTTCTGCTTCAGGGTATTCCATGGTTTTGCGAAAAACCGGCTTTCTCCGGTCAAGTCGCAGGTTGCATTTGGCATCATCCTGCTCCTGCTGCTCTGGCCCACATTAAACGCAATGGCACGCCTTCACCCGTACGAGAGCAGTTATCATAACGCGCTTGTTGGTGGAACACAGGGTGCTGTGGGTAAATTCAGGGTTAGCTATTGGGGAGAGCCTATAAAGGCAGGCATCGAATGGCTAAACAAAAATGCGGAGAAAAATGCAACAGTAAATGTTGTTGAAGCCCCACACCTCGCAATTTACTATGTAAGAAAAGATCTAAACGTCGTTACAGGGGAGGGGGGCAATTACGTATTGACATTAAATGCTTTTCCCACCCAGCCGATTTATACAGTATTTGCAGACGGTGTTCCAATACTAAATATTTATAAGGGAAATCCAAATGGAAACATAACCCCTTACGACATTATGAAGAGTGACGACTTGTTTTTCAAGCAGGAGATGCTCTCGTGGAAACAGGAATGCAACTAGTTACTGCACAACCTTTATAAACTAATGTCGGTTAATTTTTTTATGGTGGCAATTGTGATTTCAGTCATAATTCCAGTATACAACGAAGTCCAGAATATTCCTTTGTTATACCGCGAACTTAGTGGTGTCCTGCAAAAAGCAAGCCATTCTTATGAGATTATTTTCATTGATGATGGAAGCAGGGACGGCACAGGAGAGCTTCTTGAACGCATGGAACATGATGATAAACATTTGCGTGTTTTCAGGTTCAGAAGGAACCTTGGCAAGTCCGCAGCGCTAAATCTTGGTTTCAGGGAAGCAAAAGGCGACATAATCTTTACAATGGACGGTGACCTCCAAGACGACCCTAATGAGATCCCAAGGTTTATTGCCAAAATAACTGAAGGGTATGACTTGGTCTCAGGCTGGAAGAAAGTGAGGCGCGACCCGATTGGTAAGCGCATTCCTTCAAAAATATTCAATTGGCTTGTGCGCACAATAACAAAGGTGCCCGTGCATGATTCCAATTGCGGCTTCAAGGCATACCGCGCAGAAGTCACCCACAATCTGAAAGTCTACGGCGAACTGCACAGGTATATTCCTTCCCTTGTTTTCTGGAAAGGCTACAAGGTAACCGAGATTCCAGTACACCACAGGGCAAGAAAATATGGCAAAAGCAAGTTTGGATTTTCAAGACTTATTAAAGGATTCCTTGACCTGTTGACAATACGTTATTTAGTAACATACCAATATCGCCCAATGCACTTTTTCGGGACAGTTGGAATTCTCAGCGTTGCAAGCGGAACACTACTTGGGCTTGTGCTCGCTTATCTCTCGTTAATAAAACATATTATTATATTGCGTCCCCTTTTATTTCTCGCTCTGCTTTTGGTTATAGTAGGAATGCAATTGTTTTCTACAGGCTTGTTGGGCGAGATGATAGCGCATAGTAATGAAAATAGTGAAAACGATTTAAAGGGGTGCTTGATTCCCTCACGAAAATGATAAAAGACTTCCTTTCATTGCTGGCATGCCCAAAGTGTAGGGGTGGCTTAAATACTGAAATTATTGAGCAGAACAGGCAGGAAGTAGTGCGTGCAAAACTCACTTGTACCGCCTGCAACACAAAATATTCTATGGAAGACGGGATTCCTGACCTTTATTACGCTCCTAGAAAAACGCTCCAAGAAGGTGTCAGAAAGCTTTTTAACGAGACCCCTTATGGTATTGTCGGCGCACGCGACGCAATGGAACACCCAGAAAAAATCAGCATACACACGCTTAACACAACACCATGGTATGTCGCTGAGAGTGATGTCCGCGGCAAATACGCCCTTGAAGCAGGCTGCGGAGGTGGTCATCTTTATACCGAGTTAGAATTATTGGGCGCAAATGTTATTGGAATTGATCAGACTCCTAATTCGCTTTACCACATCCGAAAATTGTTCATAGAGCATGGCAGAGTCCCTAATCTCGTTATTGGAAACCTTGAATACTTGCCATTCAAGGATAATACATTCGATATGATTACAAGCATGGGTGTCATTCACCACACACCAAACCCGCAGGCATGCCTTGACCATTTTGCAAGGGCATTAAAGACTACAGGCAAAATACATATTATGGTTTACCACAAGACAAGTGTGTGGAATTACACAAAAAAAATCCTGCGATATCTCTGCAGAAGATCTAGAATTTTCAGTAGGCTGATTTTTGCTCTGACTCCTCTCTGGAGCGGCGAAACAAAGACTCAGTCAAACACGGTAACCGTATTTCGTGACAATATGGTCAATCCAATCACAAAAAGCTTCAATGCAAGAGAACTCCGCGACATGGCTGAAAAAGCAGGGCTTGTGCTTCAAAAAGTTGATAGGCGGGAGCTTCCTGAGTTGTACGTGATGGGGAAACGAGTATATCAGTCGCGGCTTTTGCGCTGGTACGAGAAGCGCTTTGGCTGGTTTTTGCTTGCAAGCATGTCCAAGAAATCTTTATGGTAAAAATCAAGAAGGTAACACTGTTATTATTCGTAATATTGACAATCTTTTTCTTCCGCGGGCTTTATTTGAACTCATTTTACAGCATAACTTCTGACGAACCCGTGATTTACACCGGGCTTGCGCTATGGAAAACAACAGATTTTGCGCATTCTCCCTCACACCCGCCAGGAATGAAACTTTTGGTTGCTTGGGCAACAATGCTGCTGGGTCCTGATGTCCCGATTCCTCAGAATTTTCCTAATATTGACGAATTCCTCTACGGAAGGCTGCTTATTTTCCAATACAATAGGCACATGTTCCAGCAAATGATTTGTTTTGGACGCTTTGTAGCACTTCTTCTTGGAATTATCGGCGCAGTTTATGTTTACAAATGGGCAAAAGAGGTGGCCAATGAAAAATCAGCATTAGTCGCTGTTGTTCTATATGCATTTTTGCCGTTAATGGTTGGCCTTAGCTCCATTGCTGACAACGACATCATGATTTCTACCTTTTTTATTATGACGCTTTATTATTTCAAGCATTTTGTCCAGTCAGGAGAAACACGCGATGCGGTTATCACAGGAATGTGCCTAGGCATCGCACTTCTCAGCAAGCATACAGGTATTTTACTAGTGCCAATTCTTGGCATTGCAGCTCTTTCCCTTATCTTCACTAAGCAACCCGTACCTGTACTAAAATTACTTAGGAGAGCAAGTGAATTTACTCTTAAATGGAAGATTTTTGCTATTATTGTATTTTTCATTTTTATTGGAGCAATATCTGCATTTGTTCTTAATGCAGGATATCTTTTTCAGGGCACGTTTACTCCTTTAAGGGAATATAATTTTGAACAGCGTTTCATAACGTTGAATAATCAAGCAATCGGGTGGATTCCAGTACCACTTCCCTTCTGGTACTTGAAAGGTCTAGAAACTAACCAGATTTTTTCTAAAGACACGCACTACTTTCATGGAAGGTGGCTGACAAGTGAAGACTGGTACTTTTTCATATTTAGTTTTATTGTCAAAACACCTTTTGCGCTGTTGTTAATGCTTGTTATTGGTCTTATCCTTTTACCAAAAATCAAGTATGAAAGAACAATAGACCTCATACTAATACTGCTCACAGTAGGTGGAGTTACACTTTTGTTCAGCATAAAGCAGTACAAGCTTGGAATCCGCCATTTGCTACCGATTTATCCATTAATTTTTGTTTTTATTGCAATTGTGTGGAAGTACGCATCTGAACACAAAATGCTCAAAAGAGTATTTAGTGTGCTTTTGGCTTGGTATCTTATCTCATCAGTTTTGGTACACCCTTATTACCTTTCGTACTTCAATGAGATTATCGGCGGCTCGCAGAACGGCTACAAGTACTTTCTTGACTCGAATGTTGATTGGGGGCAAGACCTAAATGCGGTCAAAAAATGGATGGATAAGAATAACATATCTGAGATAGGGCTAAGTTATTTTGGGAATGACGTCCCTGAAATTAGGGGTATCAAGTACCACACGATTCCGTGCGAACCTTCCCCCGGCATTCACGTTCTATCAATCAACAACCTTTACGGGTTGCTCTTCACAGGCCAGCCAAAAGACTGTTATGCGTGGTTAAGAAATATGACTCCAACAGACCGCATAGGCTACAGCATACTAGTGTTCAACATCCGAAATGAAACAAAAAACAATTAATTGCATTTTGTGTAATAGCGGAAAAAATCTGCCTGTTCTGAAGAAGGAAGGGCACACTCTTGTCCGTTGCAGTAATTGCGGGCTTGTATTTGTAAATCCAAGAATAAGTGATGTTGAAAATGTTTATCTCCAAAACAAAGTTCATACAAGATATTACGAGCGAACAGAACACTGCGATGAACTTGAATTCAGGCGAAGGCTTTGCCTTATTAAGAAATATTCAATAGGACACAGAATTCTTGACGTCGGATGTGCTGTAGGCACTTTCCTGAAGCTCGCGCGAAAGGCAGGCTGGGATTGTTATGGCATTGACTTGAATGCGCACTCAATAGCCGTATGCAAAAAAGCAGGGCTTAATGTAAAGCGTGGATTTTTGAACCGAAAAAGTTATCCGAAAGGATTCTTTGACGCAATCCATATGAGTGATGTGATAGAGCATATGGAAAACCCCCTTGCATCCTTAAAACTCTGCGCATCTTTTTTAAAACCGAATGGAGTCATTCTAATCACCACCCCTAATTTTGGGAGCAGATGGGCGCGAAAATTCCAAATCAAACCCACAGACCACCTCTATTATTTTACAAAAAGAACATTGCGGATGTTAGTGGAGCGTGCAGGCCTGAAAGTGCTTATGTGTCTGCCATTGAACCGCTACAGGGATCTGAAAGCGCTGAAATACAGCATCAGCATTAAACAGTGCTTCCTGTCGCGGCTTTTTTTGGGGGCAATGAAGCTACTGCCAATACGGTCTTGCTGCATCCGCCTCCCACTTAATGACGATATCATAATATTCGCACAAAAACCGTTTAACTGACTGCAAGTATACACAATCTTTATAAACTATTCACGGGTGGTTTTTGTTTATGGGTGGCATCGAATATTCTGTAGTCCTGCCGGTGTACAACGAGGAGGGAAACATCAACCCTTTGTATGCAGAGCTCACTCCTGTAATGCATTCTCTTGGCAATCCGTACGAGATTATCTTTGTTGATGACGGCAGCACAGACCATACTTTTTCTGTGCTTCGCAGCCTTGCGCAGCGCGACAAGCGCGTGCGCATAGTGAAATTCAGGAGGAATTTTGGCCAGACCGCTGCCCTTGACGCAGGAATAAAGCAGTCAAAAGGTAAAATCTTGATTACTCTTGATGCGGACTTGCAGAATGACCCAAAGGATATTCCGCGCCTGCTTGAAAAGATGAAGGAAGGGTATGATGTTGTTTCTGGCTGGCGCGCAAAGCGTAAAGACGCGTTTTCAAAAAAAGTATTCTCGAAGCTTGCAAACAGGCTCAGGCGCTGGCTGACTGGCGAAAGCATTCATGATGCTGGTTGCACTTTGAAGGTTTACAAGCGCGAATGCTTTGACAACCTCACACTCTATGGCGAAATGCACAGATACATTACAACAGTCCTCAAATACAGGGGCTTCAAAATCGGCGAGCTTTCTGTAAACCACCGGCCAAGAAAGTTTGGAAAGACGAAATACAATTTCAAGCGTATTTTCAAGGGCTTTTTTGACCTTTTGTTCATAAAGTTCTGGAATGACTTCTCAACGAGACCAATTCATTTCTTTGGCACTGCGGCAACAATACAGTTTGTTGCTGCATTTGCAATCTTCATTGAACAAGTAATCAAGGCATTTCTTATCAGGGCATTATACGTGGGGCCCTTGCTTATGCTTTCAGTAATGCTTGTCATTACCGGCTTCCTTACGTTCTTCTTCGGCTTCCTGGCGGAAATAATGATACGAATGTATTACCGCGACAAGCCTAATTACGAGATTGAGGCGGTGTTCTGATGTGCGGCATTGCTGGGTTTAACTTTGCTGACAAGGCGCTTGTTAAAAAAATGATGGCGTTGCTTGCCCATCGCGGTCCTGACCAAAACGGCTATTTCTGTGATGAAAACGTCACGCTCGGCCATCAGCGCCTGAGCATCATTGATCTTTCAGAAAAAGGTAGGCAGCCGATGTCAAACGGTAAGGGCGCCAGTTGGATTGTCTTTAACGGCGAAATATACAATTACAAGGAAATAAGGAAACGGCTTGAACAACTTGGTCACAGGTTTGAATCAAGGACAGATACTGAGGTGATTGTGCATGCATACGACGAGTACGGAAAGGACTGCGTGCACCAGTTTAATGGCGACTTTGCATTCTGCATTTACGACTCAAAATCAAAGAAATTGTTTCTTGCACGCGATAGGCTTGGAATAAAGCCGTTGTATTATTATCTTAAAGACGACAAATTTATGTTTGCTTCAGAATACAAATCATTTCTTGCTTATCCATTCGAGCGCAAAACGAACACGAAAGCTCTCAGCAGATACCTCACCCTGCGCTACAATTATGGCAGGGAAACCATGCTTGAAGATGTTTATAGGGTGCTGCCTGGCGAATGGCTTGTTTATGACATCAAATCAAAAAAATTGGAGAGAAAGCGTTATTGGCAGGTATCATACTCAAACCAGAAAGTGATGCACGAGAGTGAGCAGTATTTTGCTGCAAAAATAAGGGAATTATTGCAGGATGCTGTTGTCAAAAGGCTAATGTCAGATGTCCCTCTTGGAGTCTATCTCAGCGGCGGAATTGATTCTGCTTCAGTGGTCGCGCTGATGCATAATGCAGGAATACGCGACATAAAGACATTCTCTGTCGGTTTTGGCTATGGTGAGGAGACTGATGAATTGCGCTTTGCAAAAACAATTAGCGAATCATTCGGCACCAGCCACAATGAATTCATGGTTGGTCCCGACCTTGCTAAAAACCTGCCAAAGATTGTGTGGCACTGTGATGAGCCATTGGCAGACCCCACCCTTTTGCCGGTCTACTTGCTTTCGCAAAAAACAAAGCCAAAGGCAACTGTTATTCTTACCGGCGAGGGTGGAGATGAGGTATTTGCGGGCTATGAACAAAACAAGTTCATGAAAATGGGGCAGTTGCCACTTATCGTCAGGTCGCTTGCATCGCCTGCAATCAAGGCATTGCCAGGCCTTGTTCTTAACAAAGTTTTCAAGTACGCAAGCAAGCTTGGCACAGAAGGAAGGCGTAGAGCTATTGGATTTCTCTCAAAGAAAAACCCTGTTGACCAGTATCTTGAGATTGTATCAATATATAATGATTCAGAACGTAAGCGGCTCGCGCCAGTTGCACACAGCATCAGGGATGAGCTTAAGGGATACTATCAGAATGACTTGCCTGTTGTGCATAACACAATGAAGCTGGAGTTTGAACTGCAACTGCCTGAAAACATGCTTCATAAGGCAGACAGGATGACAATGGCATGGGGTGTTGAGGGCAGGGTTCCATTTCTTGACCACAGGCTTGTTGAATTCTCAGAAACAATCCCGCCCTCTCTTAAACTGAAGGGCTTCAAGGAAAAATACATACTTAGGAGGGCCATGCATTCCTTGCTTCCGAAGGAAATTGTAGCGAGGAAAAAACAAAGGTTTTATGTTCCTATAGACCGCTGGCTTGCCACTGACCTGCGCCCAATGATTGATGAACTCCTTTCTCCTACTGCATTGCACGAATCAGGAATATTTCAAAACGTTGCTGTACAGCAAATCCGCAAAAAATACTCTAATGCACCATTGTTTTATGCGCGCCAGCTCTGGACGCTATTGACATTCCAGCTCTGGCACCAGAAATTTGTCGCAGGAAATAATTAGAATTTCGCGCAGAAGATTTAAAAAGGGTGCTTAATAGCCCGAACAAGTGGTTTATCATGAGAATAGTAATAGTGATGCCGGCTTACAATGCGGCAAAAACCATTGAAAGCGTTTTTGATCGCATTCCAAAGGATTTTTGGCGTAAGGTGTATCGTGTTGTTGTTGTGAATGACGGCAGCAAAGACAACCTGCCGGAAGTCCTTAGGAGAATCAAGAAAAAATACCGCAAGATTACTGTGCTCACACACGACCTGAATCGCGGGTATGGCGCTGCGCAAAAAACAGGCTTTACAGAAGCAGTCCGACTGGGCGCAGACATTGCTGTGTTGCTCCATTCTGATGGGCAGTATGCCCCTGAAATATTGCAAAAGATGATTGCGCCGATTGAGAATGGCGAGGCAGATGTTGTTCTTGGCTCACGAATGCTTGGCGGAGAGGCTCTCAAAGGAGGGATGCCTTTGTACAAATACATAGGAAACCGCGCTTTAACTTTTATTGAAAACATTGCTTACGGAATGAACATTACAGAGTATCATACAGGCTATATGGTGTATTCAAAGAGAGCACTTGCAACAATCCCTTTCACACGCCTGAGCAACACTTTCCATTTCGACGGTGAGATGATAATGATGTCAGGCAAGAAAAAGTTGCGCATCAGGGAGGTCCCGATTCCAACACGATATGCAGAAGAAAAATCGCACTTGAAGCCAATAAAGTACGGCATTGACGTCCTTAAGATCATCTGGAGGAACTTGACTGGGAAGTATGATTTCTAAATACGTACTCCGAGGTCTTGGAATAACTCTTGTAATTTTTGGGGTTTTTGCCAGCACCGAATGGATGCTTGCGCTTATCAAGTCCTTAATCAATCCCGCGACCGTAATCAGGCCCGAATGGGTGCAGGATCTGGCACGCATAAAAATCGTGTCAGTCATTGCAGGCATCTTGTTATTTGCAGCTACATTTATCACACTCACATTTAAAAAATCAAAAGCGCAAATAAACAAGCCGCTGCACCTGCAAGAATTTGTCTTGGTTATGCTATTATTGGCTTTTATTGCAGGTTCATACTGGGCATTCCGCCCGATTGAAGTCAATGTTGGAAGCCTGTATGTTGATGATTTTTTCTATTTCCTAAAAATTGCTGAAAATGTTCCAAAATACGGCAAAGTTACTTTTGACGGAATAAATCCGACAAATGGCTTTCAGCCATTGTGGTTTCTGGTACTCACATTGCTGACTATTCTAATCCCCAATCAGATCGTTCTTATTACAATTGCAACACTCATACTCATGCTTGCTCACGTGCTGACCGCTTATGTCCTTTATCGGATTTGTGCCGGCTACGGCTATGAGCTCACAGGGGCTGTGCTTGCATTGTTCTGGGGTTTCAACCCATTCCTGTTATGGGCTGCGGCTTCGGGCTTTGAGACAGGGCTGTACCTGTTGTTGCTAAGCTTAAGCGTGTGGTATTATTTTAGCCACAGGGAATCGCTTAAGCAAAAGCAAAGCGCATTGCTGGGTTTGCTGTTGGGCTTAACGTTATTGGCGCGCCTGGATTCAATATTTTTCGCAGTTGCAGTCGCAGCTGACTATTTATTCCTGAACAAGAAAAAATTTGGCAGTGCTTTTAGGCAGCTTGTGCCTTGTGGAATTGTGCTTGCAATATTTGCGGCCGCATGGTCAATATTTAGCCTGATTAATTCCAAAGCGCTGATGCCATTGAGCGGTGCCTCAAAAGCACTGGCATCAAACGCAGGCTATTATACAGGGTTTATGGACCTTATTATTAAGAGAGCGTTCACAACCCTTGCCCTTATCAAGGAAGGTACCAAATTCATCGGACTTTCTTATCTGCAGGGGTTTGTGTACGGCGTGGCTATTGCCGCAATTCTTGGTATTGCGCTAATCCTGCTTGCCAAAAAGACCTGCACAAAAATCCGCGATTTTGCTTTTATTATACTGTTCTGCATAATGCTTTTCGGCTATTACATCTCAACAGGGGCTGTTATGCGGTATTTAATGCCGATTGTGATGTTCATAATTCTTGGTTCTGCATTAGTTCTTGTAAGAGCATATTATGCAAGCTCTGCCAAAAACCTGCTGCGCGTGGTGTACAGTGCTGTCGGGCTTTTGATTGCTGTAAGCCTTGTATTCAGCAGCGTGCAGGCTGCAAGAACAGGCCAGCTTAGCAGTGAATGGACTCCCTTGCAGTACACAATGTATGAAGACGGAATCAGATGGATTCGCAATAATACATCTCCTGACACAATAATCGGCGCATTCAATGCGGGCGTGTACGGGTATTTCAGCGGCAGAAAGATTGTGAACCTTGACGGGGTGATTAATGACAATGCATATTATGCCCTTAAAGACAAACGCCTTTATTCTTACATTAATGAGCAGAACATCTCATATATTATTGACTGGGATTATGTTGAGGACTATTATTTCAAGAGGTTCGGCGGAGACGCAAACATGTCAGCGCATTTAACCAGGGTTGCTGTATTGACAAAAAAAGATGAGCCTCATAAGGGGCTACCAATTATAGTGTACAGAGTAAACAAATGAAAAAATTCCTGAAAAATCCGAAAGTATGGTATTTGCTATTATTTGTTATTTTTATCACATTCCGCTTATTCACTGATAATGAAGCATACTTTATAGGGGGTGATGAGGCAAAATATCTGAAGGGCGCACTCACATTCCCCAAGTATTTGGTGTGGAACAACCAGTTCGATGTTTACAATCCACCCGTGCTTTCTGCGCTGTTTGCGATTAACGGCTGGGTGTTTGGCGACCTCTTGCGCGGCGCTCAACTTGTTGAGCTGTTCTTTGCAATCCTGTTCTTTGTTTATTGCATAAAGCTATTCAAGATCCTTAACAAGAAAGATGAATGGATTTGGATTGCAATGTTGTTCATTTCGCTCGCGCACGAAATGACCATGATGTCGTATCGGCTTTACAAAGAACAAGTGTACGTTGCGTTATTTGTGATGATGCTTTACTATTTCCTACGTGCAGTGCGCGGAGAGAACAGGCACTACATCACTACAGCGGTTATCGGCGCGATTACTGCATACACTACAGACCATTTGTTCTTGTTCATCCCAATCCTCTCGCTTATGCTTGCTGTATTTTACACAAAAAAAACAAGCATTACCAAGGCAATTGCGTGTATTGCATTCATCATCCTGATATATTGCAGCTGGCTGGGCATTCGTATCTGGATTTACGAAACCAACGATTGGTATCCTGCAGGTGTTGATGGAACTCCCGAATACGTGCACAATTATGGCCTTCGCCAAATACTCTCACCTTCCGCATTTCCAAGCACAGTTGTGTTGATAGGGTATGAAATAGGCATTCGCCCTGCCCATGCCGCAGCATACCTGGCTTACTTGCTGAATCTGGAACCAGGGCTGGTTCCCACAGACCTCACGTATGATACTGCACGTGCCTTGCTCGCCCTCAAGCCTGTGCTCCTGATGCTTCTTTTATACATTCCCCTTATTGCGATAATACTTTTTGGGGTGTGGCAGTCTCGCAAATCGCTTTTCCCATTACCTTGGCGCCAGAAGTTTTTACAGGGAAATATTCCATTCTTCTTTGCGGTCACATATATTATATTGAACATATTCATAATTTACAAGGGGTTTTCGAACCGTTATTCGCTCGGCGCAATAATTCCGCTGGTTTTTTTCCTAACAGAAGGAATGATCTGCTGGGCACGTAAAATTAGGCTAGACTTCCGAATTATTGCTAAGATATTAATTGCAACAGTCCTTATTGTTTTTTTGCCATTGCAAATTGCTTCGCATAGGACATTCGTGCTTGCAATGCCATTTGAGGCTGATGCGCAGAATACTGCACGATTTCTGGCAGGCCTTCCTAACGATGGCATTATGGTACAAGCAGGATACACCCCTGAGATTACGTGGCTAACGCAACCGAAACGTGTGCTTTCGCTTCCACGGACGCCAGAAAACCTTGAAGCGCTTATCAAAAAGTATGATATTCATTATGTGGTATTTGGTGAACGCTATTGGGCAATGCCTGTTCCTGAAAACAGGGAAAAGGTCTGGGATTATGATACCATTGAGTATATTAAGTCAAATCCTGCGCGATTTGAGTTGATTAAAACAATACCTGAGCGGTATCGGACATCCGGAGTAGATACCCTGTATGTTTATCGGGTACGTTGAGCAATAATGAAAAAAATGGAATGCAAAAAGGTTTTTTCACCTGCGTGCTAAAATACGGCAATGTGTGAATGAATCCCAATAACTTGCTCAGCGCCAACCACTGCAAAATTGTAGGCAAAAGGGATTGCCTTAAAGCGGTGATAAACTGCGGCAGTATCAGCCGTTTGGGGGAGGTTATAAATGTTATTAAACTCTTGTGATGCATTAATCCACAACACTTAAAAGCAAAATAAGATAAATACGGGCAGTATGCAAAAAATCTCTGCGTGTATGGTTGTTTACAACGAGGAAGAAATGCTGCCTACTTGCTTGGATAGCGTAAAAGATGTTGTTGATGAGATTATCATTGTGCTGGACGGCCCCTCAAGTGACAGAACATTTGAAATTGCAAAAAAGTATACCGATAAAGTGTTTGTGCGCTCAAATATTGGTCATGGCGAGCCGCACCGCCCGTTTACATTCAAGAAAGCAAGGGGCGACTGGATTTTGTGGCTTGACGCGGATGAGGTGTTAAGCACAGAAATGCGTAAGAATCTGCGCAGGCTTGCAGAGGACCCGGATGTAGATGCGTATGGGTTTTTATGGGATACGTTTTATGGGCGAAAACCCATTCGTAAGGGATATTTTGCAAATTTTCACAAAATCTGCTTTTTCCGGAAGAAAGCGCTGAAGACATTTTATGGTATGCCGAATGAAGGCATCAGAATGCAGGGTAATGTCAAAAACACCCCGTACCGGCTTATCCACAATCAGCGCGGTGAGCGAAACACAATGTGGTATTTCTGGAATAAGAACATGTCTATTATCCGCTTGCATTCCCAGATGGTTGTTGATCTCGGACTTGGCAAGCGCAACCCGTTCTTTTACCTTTTTAAGGCGCCAGTGTGGTTCTTTGCATACCTTGCGTATAATATGGCAAAAGGGGCACTTACGAGCGGCAAGGCAGGATTGAGCATCTGTTTTCAGCAGGCGTTGTACAACTTTTTCTTGTACTGGTATGTATTCCAGTACAAGCTGTTTCCCAGAACCAAGTCGGGAAAGGTCACAAAATGGCTGCGAAAGGCAGGTGGTCCATATATGCATAAGATTAATAAATAACATTCGGTAAGTGTTTTTTATGACAAAACGTATCCTCGTGACTGGCGCAGCAGGATTTATGGGCTCACACCTTGTGGATGCCCTGCTGGCTGAAGGGCATGAAGTGCACGCGCTTGACGACCTTAGCGGCGGTTATCGGGAAAACGTAAATCCCAAGGCAGTGTTCCATCAGGTGGACCTTAGGGATGAGGTTTCCACCCGCAAGACGGTTGAGAAAATTAAGCCCGAATTAGTCTATCATCTTGCTGCTGACGCAACAGAAGGTAGGAGCCAGTTTTTGCCCATTGACTGCACACGCAGGAATTACCTCGCTTATCTCAACTTGCTTGTTCCTGCTATAAAGAACGGAATGAAGAAGATCGTGATGTGCTCAAGCATGGCAGTGTATGGGGCGCAGAAGCCTCCGTTCAATGAGGACCTTAAGCCAAAACCTGAAGATATTTACGGCATTTCCAAGTTCGCTATGGAAGAGGCAACTAAGGTTCTTGGCGACATTCATAAGTTCAAATGGACTATTCTCAGACCGCATAATGTTTACGGCCCGAGGCAGAACATGGCAGACCCATACAGGAATGTGGTCGCAATCTTTATGAACTGTCTTTTGCGCGATAAGCACTTCTACATTTATGGTGATGGCGAGCAGAAGCGCTCATTCAGCTACATTGAGGACCAAACGCCGTGCATTATGCGGGCAGGCTTCTCAGAAGAGTGCAATGGGCACATTATCAACATCGGTCCAACAAAGGAATATACAATTAATGAACTTGCGCAGACCATTCTTGAAATCGCAGGAAAGGAGCATTTGAAGCCGCAGTATCTTCCTTCAAGGCCGCGTGAGGTAAAATATGCCTGGTGCACTAATGAAAAGGCGTGCAGGATGCTCGGCTACAAGGATCGCTTCAGCCTCAGGGATGGGCTTACTAAGATGTGGGAATGGGCAAAGCAGCGGGGCCCGATGCAGCCAAAATACCTTGATGCGCTTGAACTTGAAAGTGGCGAAGTGCCGGTAACATGGAGGAACAAGCTCATTTAATATTTTTTATTTCTCATAAATGCAGAAAACATGGTTGCAGGGAAAGCTTCGCAGGAATGAGCTCTCGTAAAAAAGCGGGTATTTATTGCATATCAACGAAAAGAATCTGTTCCAGAACTGTTTTTTCCAGTAAAACTCAAATTTTCTTTTGATAATGCGGGAGAACACAAAATCTTTTTTGATGTCAAGTGCTTCCTTTGTCGGCTTGACAAAATAATCAAACCATTGCCATGTGTAGCTGCGCTTGTGCTCTGGATTTGTGCGCCAGGCGCTGAACTGGTGAGGCACTGAGATAAGGATTTTGCCTCTTTTTTTCAGCAGCCTGTGGCATTCCTTGAGAAATGCAATGTCATCGTCAAGGTGCTCCATTATTGCGGAGGCGAGTATGAAATCAAAGCTTTCATCCTTGAACGGATAAGGGAACTTGTTGAGGTCGTGCCTTACATCTGCAGGAAAATAATAGTCAACATTGACAAAACCTGTTAACGGGTGTGGTCCTGAGCCGAGGTTAAGTCCTTTCTCAAATGTGAACGTGTAGAATTGCTTTCCGTTTGCATCCTTGAATGTGTATTGCATTGGACGAATAACAGGATTGTTGTTTAAATAAGTTTGGCATTGAGCACACGTGCATAATGTTTATAAAGCTCAATGCACGGATTAAAAAAAGGTTGTGCAAATGTATGAGACGCGACTGATTTTCAAGCCATTCATTGCACTTATTGATACTCTTGGCTATGCAGTATTTTGGTGGCGCAGGCTGAAAAGAATGCCTGAACCGAAAAAGATTCTGTGCATCCGCATTGACCATATCGGCGACGTGCTGCTCACCACCCCTGCATTCCGCGCATTGAGAAAGCGCTTCCCAAATGCAAGGATTGACGTTCTTATCCGCTCATTTTCAAAAGGAATACTTAAGGGCAACAAAAATATTGACCGGATTATTGAGTTTGATGCACTATGGCTTGGGCTTTATGGCAGGCGCGCAACTGCTGAAGAAACAAGGAAAAAAATTAATGAGCTGGCAACTGAACGATATGACATCGTCATTGACTTTCATGCAGACCCCCGCAACATACTTCTCGCACGTAGGGTTGGTAAATACACTGTTGGTTATGGCGTCCGTGGATTTGGATTTCTGCATAACAAGGTTGTAAGGTATCCTTGTAATACTCACCAGATTCAGCGCAATCTTGCCCTTGTCCGTGCACTTGGCGCAGACAGCTCCCCTAACTTAGAGCTGCACATTTCAGATACGGCAAAAAGAAATGCGCAATTGCTCCTGAAAAAGGCAGGTAGACACAAGCTGGTCTGCATTACTCCAGCAAGCGGCAGAAAGGAAAAGTACTGGCTGAATGAGCGCTGGGCTAACGTTGCAGATTCGTTGATAGAGCGATATGACGTTTTCATCGTGCTCACAGGAAGAAAGACCGATGCTGTGGATGTTAGTGAAATAATAAGTGCGATGAAGCACAAGAAGAAAGTAATAAACCTTGTTGGTAAGACGTCCTTGCAGGACTTGTGTGCTGTGATAAAGCGGTGTGCCTTTTTCGTTGGCCCCGATACAGGGCCTGCCCATATCGCAAGAGCCTTCAATGTTCCATTGCTTGAGCTTTTTGGTCCTGAAGATCCAAATCGTTGGGGATATTCAGAAGAAAAATACAGGAATGTTTGGAAGAGGCGTATGAGCGACATTACTGTTGACGATGTTGTTAATGAGATTGCGAGAATGAAGGTTCTTCGTGCAATTTAATTAGTTTATTTCAGCCTGAATCCAATTATGGAGTATAGCCATTTAATATCCTGCCTTGTTATAACGTGCAGGACAAATAGCGCAAGAATATACACTATGCTGCCGGCTACAGCACTTACGCAAAGCTCGATTAAGGGATTTAGTACAAGGATGCGCTTGACTATTGCAAGGATAGCAATAAAAGCCAGTGCTGCAATTAACACTCTGGCTAACGCAAATATAGGCAGGTGTATCTTGACTGATTTCCTGATTGAATTAAGGCTCAGAATGAGCATAAGAAAGTAACTGGTTGTAGTTGCCAGTGCAGCACCCACAATGTCGTAGCTTGGAATGAGAAGTAGGGTAAGCAAAATGTTTGAGATAACAGTGCATCCCATTACGAATGTGTTCCGCATTGGCTTGCCCAAGCCGAAGAGAACATTTAGGTTTACGTATCCGATCGTGCATAATACTGCGCCAACTGCAAGAATTTGGAGGGCAGGTGCGGCAGCAAGGAATTTTTCACCAAAAAATATCCTGATGAAAATCTCAGGAAATGCAACAAACAGAGATGCGAAGGGGATCACTATTACGAGCAAATACTTGTGAAGGAGTTCTATGCCTAAGCAGAGCATTGCGCGCTTTTTGCGTGCCATCAGCTCGGCAGTAAGGGGGGTGATAACTGCGGATGCCGCATTTGAAAAATATAGCACAAGCGCTGCAAGCGGCACCGCCACCTGATAAAGGCCGACGCTGGTCAGTCCGCGAAAATATGTAAGCACGAGCGTGTCTGTATATTGTAGTATGTTGGTGCCAAACAAGGAAAGCATTGCTGGAAGTCCGAACATAAGGAGTGCACGAAAGTGCATATGGGATATCTCAGCTTTGACTTTCCAGAATTTTGGGAAGACTTGTGTTGTGAAAATGCTGAATGAGAATACAAACATGATTATGTACATTGCTAAATACGCCCAGATAGGTGCCTTAATGCCAAAGCCAAAACGTATTAGTAGTAAGGTAAGCGTCAGGACAATTACATTTCGCAAAAGGTCTTGGAGAGAAAACAGTAACATGCGCTGGAATCCCTGGAAGCAGACGCCTATGGCGTTCTGGGGGAATGAGATAAAGAATACCCATGCAAAGAGCACAAACAGTGTGGTGTTGGAGCTATGGATGAATTCTTCCATCAGCCAAGGTGCTGCAACAATCAGGATTATTGTGAGTAGTCCTGCAGAAATAAATTGGATAACAAAACTGGTTATAATGAGCGACTTGATCTGGCCCCATTTTTTTGTTACAACAAGGCAAGGTATGAATTTCAGTATGGCATAACCCACACCAAAGTCCTTGAATAGGTTAAGCAAGTTTATGAATGAGAACAGGGCAAAGAAAAGCCCGTAATCCTCTATGCTCAGCTTGCGCGCCAATAAAAGCCTGAAAAAATACGCTGCTAATGCCGCGAGGAGTGAGAGGACAAACACCGTTACTGTGCCATGAATCGCCTTTCGGGCATAGGATGCCATATACAATTTTCCAGAATAACGCTATATAAAGATTATGAACGACGCAGTGATGCTGACCACAAGATTTTAAAACATACTGTTTGTGCTTCTTTTAGTGGAAGAACAGCAAGAGAGTAGGTGGAAGTGGCAGGTCAAGGTAGCTGTTGTTGCGGTTTTTGTTTATCTTGGTGTTTTGTTGTCTCTTTATTCAAGGCTTAAGCACCTGCCAGGGCCTTATTATGGCGGAGACCTTTACGCGCACCATGGTTTTGCGTTGAATTATTTGGCTAATGGTTTTTGGAGTGATCCTTATTTTGTTGGGCATTATTCTTTTTATCCGTGGCTGGGGAATTATGTGTTTATCTTGTTGAGTTTGTTGCCTGGTGTTACGATGTTGCGTGCTGAGATGTATGTTGGGCTTGTTACAACAATTTTGTCTGCTATTGCTTATTATTTTCTTGGAAAGCAATTGTTTAAGTCTGATACTTGGGCTCTTGTGGTTTTGCTTTTCTCGTTGGTTTTAAGGGGAATACCTGACGGTGCCCCAAACCTTTTGCCTTGGATGATTACTATTCCTTTGTGGTTTGGTTTTTGGCTTAAGGCAGAAGAAACCGGCGGGATGCGTGACAAGCTTCTTGCGGGTTTGTTTATGGGTTGTACTGCGCTTTCGCATGTTGCTTTCTTTTTGGCTGGGATGGCTATGTATGCTTTCGCTGTTGTTGTGAATACTTTATTGCAAAAAGACAAAAAAACAGCAATTATGAATGCTTTTAGGACGCATATTCCGATGCTTTTGGTAGGTTTTGTTGTTTCTCTTTTGTTTTATGGTCCGATTATAGTTAATTATCACGCTAAAACGCTTAATCCTCTTTTTCAGTATAATGGGACTGACATTGACTTGTTGGGGTTTGGTTGGATGTTTAGGACGCTTTTTAGTTCAACATTTAATTTTTCATCATTTGCGTCAACAATAGTGACCTTGTTGTCAGTCGTTGGTCTTGTCGTGTGTGTCTTGAATTTTAATAAAAAAGAGCCGCGTTATGTTGTTTTGTGGTATGTTGCTGGTTTTCTTGCGCCAATGCATCATTTGATTACTAGGCCTTTGTTTGATAGGTGGGTCTTACCTTCTCATTTGTGGGGGATTTCTCTGCCATTACTGCTATTTGCTGTTTATGGCGTGCGCACAGTTGTCCAGCTTGCTGGGAAAAAGTGGCCGAATGGCAGAAATGTTGTGTTCGCGATTATTCTTCTGCTTGTAGTTGTGCTGTTCGTGCAGCGTTATGGTGAGTACAGGTCAAACAGGTGGGTGCAGTTTGGTGAGCAGTTTGATCCTGGAACGCAGGCATGGTTCACAATTGGCGTGTGGATTCAAAAGAATACGGGAATTAATGATGTTTTTCTGAGTAATGACGAGTCGTGTTTTGCAATGAATGGCTTGACAGGAAGAAAATGCGTTTTTGTCAGGAGGACTCATGCCAATTATTTTGTTGATGTTGAGAAACGTTACGCTGATGGTGTTGTGATGCTCTATGGCAATAATAGCGAACTTACGAATAGGCTTCTTGATGCTTATGATGTCAAGTACGTGCTTGTTGATGGTTATATGCAACAACAGCCTGTTTTTGTTGACGCGAAATTTGAGCAGTATCTTTCTGAAAACAACGTGACATTCAGGAAGGTGAGGGAGAGGAAGGACATTTCAGTGCCTGACTCAAGGGTGTTTGACCTTCTTGCAGTTCCTTTCCAGCCTTTCAACAAGGAACTGGAATCAAGAATGAGCATTGTAACCTCGGCGAACATAAATGACTTGCCTGCAATACAGGTTTACAGGATAAGCAGGTAATCCATAAGATTTAAAAGCAATCCGCTGTGCGATAATAACCAAGATGAAACAGAAACAACTTACGTTCCTGATAACTGGTGGTGCAGGTTTTCTTGGGCATAATCTTGCACGTTACTTGTTGAAAAAAGGTTGTATTGTGAGGACTATTGACAAGAGTCCTTTTGATTATCCTGATATCAAAGGTGTTCAGCACTTTCAAGGAGACATAAGGAACAAAGACCTTTTGAGGAAGGCAGCGATGGGTGTTGATGTTATTGTGCATGCTGCTGCTGGTTTGCCTTTGTGGAAGCCTTCTGAAATAAGGTCTGTTAACATTAATGGCACAAAGGCTGTTTTGGAGGTTGCTGAGGAGCTTGGTATTGAGCGTGTTGTGCATATTTCAACAACGGCTGTTTATGGTATTCCTGACCATCACCCGCTTTATGAGACTGACCGGCTTGAGGGTGTTGGTCCTTATGGTGAGAGCAAGGTTGTTGGTGAAAAGATTGCAGAATCGTACAGGAATAGGATTTGTGTCCCGATTCTTAGGCCGAAGTCATTTATTGGTGCGGGAAGGCTTGGGGTTTTTGACGTGCTTTTTGATTGGGTGAGGCGTGGCAAGAATATTCCGATTGTTGGTTGGGGAAACAACCTTTACCAATTGCTCCATGTTGAGGACCTTAATGAGGCGATCTGGCTTGCTTCTACAAAGCCTGCAAGGGTTGCAAATGATACTTTCAATATTGGTGCAGAGAGATTCAGCACTATGAAAAAGGACTATCAGGCATTGCTTGATTATGCAGGATTTCACAGGAGGGTCATTGGGACCCCTCCTTGGCTCGTCATTAACACTTTGAGAATTCTTGAGAAGCTTAAGCTTTCGCCTTTGTACAAGTGGGTTTATGAGACTGCTGACAAGGATTCTTTTGTTTCAATTGACAAGGCAAAGAGAGTGCTTGGTTTTAAGCCGAAATACAGCAATGTTGATGCGTTGATTGATAGTTACAAGTGGTATTTGCAGCATTACAGGGAATATCAAGGCAAGTCAGGAGTCACTCACAGGGTTCCTTGGAAGCAGGGGATTCTCGCAATAGTTAGGTGGTTTTTCTAATGTGGTGAAATCATTTCTTTTGCGTACTTTGAGCAGGGGCTGTGCCAGGTTTTCCAGATTGCTTCCTTGAATGGCGTGTATCTGACTCCGAATTCCTCGCACCAGTTCTCAACAGGGAATTCGTCTCCTGCAACTAATGCTTTCATTTGGTCTGGTGTAAATACTGTTTTGCGGAAAATAAGGCTGTAAGCCCTTAAAAGGAATCCGAAAAGCCATAAAGGCAATGGAACAAAAAGTCTTTTCCATCCTCTTGTTTTTGCAATTGTTTTCAGTAAGTCTATGTAGTATATTTTTTCTAGTCCGATTATGTTGTAAATCTTGTTTTGTGGTTTTCTTTTTGTGAGTTCAATTATGACTTTGCACAGGTCGTTGACGTAAAGGGGCTGTCTGATGTATTTTCCTGAGCCGGGTATTGGGACTATTGGTGTTTTTTCCATGAAGCGTGTTATCCATCCGAGGTGTTTTGCGTCAAAGCAGCCAAACATGAGTGGCGGTCTTAGTATTGTGTGTGGGACTTTGCTTTTGTGCACGAGTTCTTCACCAATGCGTTTTGTTCTTGTGTATTCGTCTTTTGCTACAGAAATGACTACTGATGAACTTACGTGTATGAGGTTTTTTATCTTGTATTTCTTGCATAATTCAAGAACATTGTTTACGCCTTCGATGTTGCTTCTTTCAAAAGGCGCTGATGTCTGTGCTGCAATTTGTGCATGTAGTTCTATCACGCAGTCAGCGTCCTTGAATGCTTTTTCCCATTTGCCGGGATAGCTTACGTCTGCTTGTATGCAATTTGTTTTTGGGTTCAGCCTTTTTAGGAGGTTTATGTTTGGGTTTCTGTCAATTGCAGTAACTGTGTGCCCTTCTGCGAGAAGCATTGGTATGAGGTTTTGTCCTACAAGTCCTGCTGCGCCAGTCACGACTATTTTCATTTGAAGTCCTCCAGCACTATTTTGGCAACTTTTTCGCCGCTGTCAAGCGCGACGTCCATGTTTCTTATTTTTGGGAACGTGACTTGTATTCCTGCGTTGTATAAGCCTTGGACAGGTGTTTTGTATTTCGGGCAGTATTTGCAATAGTCCTTGTCATAAATGGGTTCTGCGTATTTTTCCCTGAATACGAAGCACCATTTCACATCCATTTTTGGGAAATATTTTTTCAGGTCAGCAAGGTATAATTCCTTGATTTCTTCGTCTGATTTTGGCAGGTCTTCTGCGCTGCCTCCATACCGGTCTACCCATGATACTTTTGTACTGTACTTGTTAATAAGTAATGAGTGTTGGTAGAGTACGTGCACTCTTTCGCCAAAAAAGTTTATCCAGTAATTCTCCTTGTCTAAGTAGTCTTTTGTGCCAAAAACCAGTCCAACAACTGGCGTGTATCTTACTTTTTTGATGTTGTTAGCATATTCTTTTGGTAGTCCTTTGGCAATTTTCAGGAATTCAGCGACAGGTATTGTGTTTATCAGGACGTCATATACTTCTGTGTTTTCTTTTCCGCCGACTTTGTAAGTTATGACTTTCTTCTGTACGTCAATGCTTGTTGTTTCTGCCTTTCTGAATATTTTTCCTCCTTTTGAGACAACATCTTTTTCAAGGCCGTCAATCAACCCTTGTATTCCCCGTGTTGGGTAAGTGAACTTGTCATTGAATTCTCTTTCCTTCATTCTGTTTGCGAATTGCTTTGCAGAAATCTGGCTTAAGGGAATATTGAACTTGTTCCTTGCATAGAGCTGGTAGTGCATTTTCTGCGTGACTGCCTTTCCGCATGCCTTGTTCAGCCAGGTTTCTGCGTCAAGGTCGTCAGGCAGTTTGTCAGGATTGAAGAAATAAGCAACATAAAGCCCGAAAAGGCCGAACCTTATCTTTTCAATCAGGTTTAGGTATTTGAAAAACAGGTATTTCCAAGGCTTGTTGATGTTGTAAATCCTGTTTTTCCATGCTATTGCTAGGTTGATGCGCTTCCATGTATTGTTGCCGAGCAGGTCATAACGTTTTAGGTATTCAAGTGTTTTTTTGTTTGTGCGCACGATGTGGTGGTTGAATATTGGGATTTGTTCGCCGTCTATTTCAACGCTTCTTGCGAGACCGCCAAGGTATGGTGTTTTTTCAAGGATTGTTACTTCTGCTTTTCCTGAATCAAGCAGCTTGTCAGCAGCAACCAGCCCTGACAGTCCGCCACCGAGTATTATTGCGCGCATGTTTCTGACCATTTATGAACTGCTTATAAAGTTATCGTCAGGCAAAACCTTAATAAATCCCCTGAAAGTCGTCAAAACTTATGGCAGTGCTTGATTACGTGAGAGTGCTTAGGCCTTTGCAGTGGTACAAGAACTTGCTTGTCTTCTTGCCATTAATATTTGTTGGCAAGATGTTTGAGCTGCCTTTGTTCTGGGTTTCATTGCTTGGTTTTGTGAGTTTGTGCCTTTGTTCCTCGTTTAATTACATAATCAATGATGTTGTTGACAGGAAGAAGGATAGGGCTCATCCTGAAAAGCGAAAAAGGCCGATTGCTGCTGGCAGGATTGGTGTTTTTTCAGCATTGTTGTGGTCTGTTTTTTTGCTTGTGCCGGGGCTTTGGCTTGCTTATTCGCTTAACATTCTGTTCTTTTATTCCGTGGTTTTTGTTGTTGTGCTTACCCAGTTTTACTCATTCCTGCTTAAGAGGATTGCATTCGCTGACATAATTGCAGTGGCAATAAATTTTGTTGTCAGGGCTGTCGCGGGCGCATTCCTCATTAAGGTCACTATTTCGCCATGGCTTGTGCTCTGCACATTTTTCTTTGCGCTCTTCTTGCTTGCTGGCAAACGTTATGCTGACTTGGCATTTCTTGGTTCAAAGGCAGCTGTTCATAAGGAAACACTGAGGGTTTACACAAAAGAGATAGCAAATGCATTGATGATTATAGCAACTGCGTTGTTGGTGGTTGCTTATGGTGCTTTTGCATTGCTTGGCACTCATCCGCAGCTTGCGTTCTCTTTGCCTTTTGCCTTGTTCGTCATTTTCAGGTATTTTTCCTTGATTTATTCAGGCTCGCCGATTGCGCGCCATCCTGAACTTGTTTTCAAGGATGTAAAAATGATGATTGGAATGCTTCTGTGGGCTGTCGTGACTTTTATTGCGTTGTATGTTTATCCGAGATAGGAATTTCGCAATCTTTATAAACACCTTCTTGAAATTTATTGTCGGACGGTCATAGGGGCCGGGTCCCACCCGATCCCATTCGAACTCGGCAGTTAAACCGGCCTCCGTACCCGACTGTACTGCATTGCGCGGGAAATCGGGTAAGCTGTCCACCTTATTTTTTCATTCTTAACAAATCACTACAAATAACGGCTCCCTACGGTCGCAGATACCAACCATAATAGAATTTCAAACTTCCACAATTACTTCTCCAGTAGCCTCGTTTATCTCCTTTATTTGCGAAAACTTTGCCTTTATTTCCTTCCAGCTGAGTTTTTTCTTTGCTTCAATGATGTCAGAAAGTAGTTTGTTGATTTCCTGATAGTGCTCGTAAATGTATTCGCCCTTTTTGCGTTCTTCCTCTGCTTTTTCCTGTAGCCGTGCAAGGTTTTGCTCTTGCATTTTTATCATTGTTTCTATTTTTTTTAGCTTTTCCTGCAGTGGTGCTGTTTTTTGTTCTTTTATTGCTTCTGCAGGCAGGGCAAAAAGCCTGTCAAGGGCATCGCCAAATCGGTCAATGTTTTCTCTTTTCTTTGACGCATAAATCTGGAATTGGATGGGTGTTGCATCAATCGGTATGTTATTGTCAAAAATCAATTGGGCGCTTGTTTTTTGTTCAAGCATTTTGTGGAGCTCGTGATAAATTTCGTGGGCATGTTCTTCCTTGACTTGTTCTGCTGAAGGTATGCCGCACCTCACGCACAGTTCTTCTGCAATTGTTTTTCCAAGTCCGAACTGCACTGCCAGTGTTTTTGAAATGTTTTCCTTGCTTTGCAGCATTTTTTCGGCAAACTGTTTTTCTTCGAGGTGAAATGTGTCTGTGCTTTTAGGCAGTTGGTATGTTTGTTTGCGCTGCACTCGTTCGTTGAGTGCAAGGGCGGAGATCACAATGTTTGATTCGTCACAGAGCACAATGTTTCCCCTGCCGAATATTTCAATATAAAGCGCAAATTTTTTTCCAGATCTTGATAGGGTTAGGGCAAGTATTCTTTCGGAACAAACCTGTTCTAGGCGTTCAACCTTGCTGTTTCCTATGATTTTTCTTAATTGTGCTGCAAAGGGGTGTATTTGTTCCGGTGTTGCTGGTTTTTGCATTGGCGTCCAGATTTTTCCTGGCTTAAACTGTATCATTTTTTTGTTTCCAAAAGTAATCAGTATTTCTCTTTCCTTGATAACATAAATCTTGTCCAGGCGCTCTCCAATCAGTGGCTGAAGTTCCTGAGTCAGAAAATGAAGGTCAAAAGCGGTTATTTCGGTTTTTGTCATGAGCCGATTCCGATTAGCGTAACTCCTGTTATGATGAATGCAATGCCCAGCCACTTTGCGGGATTCATTTTTTCTCCAAGGAATTTTATGCTTAATAATGCGACCCAGACGTACGCAAGTGATACTGTCGGGTAAAGAACTGATAATTCGCCGCCTCTAAGTGCGGGAATGAATACGAATGATGATGCGAGATAAAGGATGCAGCCAAATAGTATGTTATAGTTTTTAAGCAGAATTAGTGGGTTCTTGATTATCTTTATCGGGTTGAGGGTGAATTTCTTGCTTCCTTTCTTGAAAAAGATTGGGCCCCACGCGCCTATTATTGTGCCAAGGATTGCTAATCCGATTGCCCATAATGCTGTTGTCATTTTGTTTTCCTCTTGCCGCTAACTCCAAGTATTGTTATTCCAAGGATTATTCCTGTAATGCCAACCCATTTGAATGTTGTTATTGGCTCGTTGAAAAAATGGTTTGAGAGAAGCGCTACCCAGATGTAGCTTGTTGCAATTATTGGGTAAAGCACAGAAACTTCGCCGTCCTTGAATGAGCGTATGAGGACTGCTGCTCCGATGCCATAAAGCAGGAAGCCAGACCATAACTGCCAGCTCGTAATCATTCCTATAAATGCGTTCTTGTTTGCTGCAAACTTCCATAAGACTTGTGCAAATGATGTCAAAAGGGTGCATAATACTACAAGAATTATTGCACTTGCCTTTGTTGCCATCTTTTTTTATTCCTCGTACAAGAGTTGTATCACGAACGCATAGGCAGGCCTTGTTATGAGCACTCCTATTGTTGCGCCGATTATTGTTGTTAGCGCAAATCCTTTCAGCAAGCCTGCTCCTGCAAACAGGAGTGGAATCATTGCTACTACAATTGTGAAGTACGCGCTGAATATTATGAAGAATGCGCGCTTGATTCGTTCTTTCCAGTTGTAAACTGCTTTTTCAAGTTCTTTTTTGAGTGCCTCGTCCATTATGACTATTTGGTCATTGACTCCAATGCCAACTGCAATGATAAGTCCTGCGATTGCTGAAAGGTCAAGGTTCCATCCGAATAATGCATACATGCCCATTGTGAGGAGGACTTCTGCAAGCGAACACCCAATTATTGGTAGTGCAATCTTTATTTTTCTGTAAGCAATGACGAGTATTATTGTGACTACTGCTACTGCAATGAGTCCTGCCATCCATGCATTCTTTATGAATTGGGAGCCGAGTGTTGGTGAGATTGTGTCAATGCGTACTAATTCGAGCTTGACAGGAAGGCTTCCCGTGATTAGTATTGTCTGGAGGCGCTTCATGTTCTGGAGCGCTGTCCTTGATGCTTCCTCATAAGTGCTTCCTGACCCGCCTCCTGTGATTGCGATGTCAGTCACAGGCCGTCCCCGCAGGTCATCGGCTATGTTAAGCTCGTCAACAAGCTGGTCGTCAAGGTAAAGCAGGAGTTTTTCGCTTAGATAGTTTCCACCGTGTTCTGTTATTATTTTGAGGTCTTTTGTGATTTCTGCTTGTCGCTGTGCTGCTGAGGGGCTTAGTGCAATGCTGAACATGAAGCTGCAAGTCCATCCTTCTCCAGACCGGCCGCAGCCTCTCCTCGGGTCTATTCCGCTGCATTCTGCTGTCCGGCAGACGTATGTTATGTCTTCTCCTCCGCGGAATACTGTTTTGTTTCCTATTGTTGCTTCAAACTTGCCCTGCCTGGCAAGGAGGTCCTTGACTTCTTCTTCTGTTGCTCCTGCAATTTCAACGAGAATGTACTTGTTCGGCTCGCCGAGGAATCCCGGCTTGTCCTGGACTGTTGTGACAACGATGTCACTAAGTCCATAAACATTGAGGCGTTGTTTCAGGTTTTCAACCATCATGTCGAGCGTGCCTGCCTCAACTTCCTCTGCGGGCTTTAGCAGAACTCTTGTCCCGCCCTGTAAATCAAGCCCTTTTCTCAGGTTTGTTTTTGGAGCATTGTCTACTCTTAGCCCAAGGTCTTCCACTCCCAGTGATTCCAGCAGGGTTTTGTTGACCAGAATTTCCTTTGTTATGGTCTTATTTACGAGGGTTGCTGTGCCGTTGACTGTTTCATTTGTTTCGATTGTTTCTGTAACGTTTTTCGTTTCTGTTTCATTGAGGTTTATTGTCTTGAATGCTTCTTTTACTGTAAGCCTGTATGTTCCCTTGTTGGTTTTTATTTGTACTGTCTGGTTTATTCGCAGTGTTTTTGTGAAAGCATAATAATCCTCGACATTGTTCATTGGTCTGTTGTTGATGCTGGTTATTACTTCCTTTGAAAAGGGCCTTGCTGATGGTTTTGGGCTTTGTATTCCTGCAAGCGCTGCTGCGCTGTCTTTTGCAACGCTTTTTATCATCACGCCCTTGTTCCAGAACTCTGGCCTTAGGGCGAATAGCATGAAAAGGACAAATGCTATCAGGATTATTACTCGTATGTTTGTGAGGGCGCGCTTAAGCTTGCCCATGCTGCTCGCCCTCCTTCTTTTCAAGATACCACCTGAGAATTCCGGCATTCTGCACCCAAGTGTATAGCATATCAAATATCATTCCTATTGAGATTATGAGCATTATTTGTTTTACAATGTCTGACTGTGTGTAAAAGTATCCTGCCAATGCTGCTCCAAGTGCCGTGAGGGACATGAGCATTCCTGTGCGCATTGTGCCAAGTGTTCTTTGGAATATTGTTCCTTCTTTTCTCTTGAGCACTTTTGTCGTGAGCAGGATGTCTGTGTCCACGGAATAACCTATGAGCATCAGAAGTGCTGCAACTCCTGCTGTTGAGAGTTTTATTCCAAGAACGTTGATTGCGGCCAGTGTGCTTAGTATGTCTGATACGGCGCAGAGGATTACGAAAAGGCTTGGCAGGAGGTTTCTGAAGGTGACGAATACCACTATGCTCATGAAGATGAATGCAACAATGACTGCAATTATTGTTTGTCTGTAGAAGCTTGCGCCAAGGCTTGAGCCCATTGTTTCAACTGAGAATTCTCCCTGACGCATTGGAAGTCCTTGTGTTTTGAGTGCTGAAATAAGCTCATCTTCCTGAATGTCTGCTGCTTCTATGATTAGTGCTTTGATTGTGCCTGCTTCTGCTATGCTGCGCACGTTGATGTCTGCCTTTGGGAATTGTGATGACAATGCTGACTGAAGGGAGTGTATGTCCGCGCTTGTTACTGGTATTGTGAATGTCAGCCCGCCTTTTAATGAAACTCCTTTTGAGACGAACTCGCCAGTCTGCATCTTGTGCGTTATCAGCACTCCAATGCATACAAAAAGAAGCAGAAAGCTCAGTATCAGGAGTTTCTTGTAATGCGTGTCATAAATATTGAGCAAAAATGACTTTATTCCCAATGTATCACCGACAAACAGAGTATGTGGTTGGTTTTTAAAGGTTGCTCCTTTTTGCAAGCGCTGCTTTAATGAAACCAAAAAATAATGGATTTGGTTTTTCAAGGCGTGAAGTGAGTTCGTTGTGAGCTTGCGTGGCAACAAAGAAGGGGTGGTCTTGAAGCTCAACAAATTCTGCAAGTCTGCCGTTTTCTGACAGCCCGCTGAGTATCATTCCGTTGTCTTGCAGCGCTTTATGATAATCCGGGTTTACTTCATACCTGTGCCTGTGCCTTTCCCATACCTCAAGGGTCCCGTATAATTGGGCAACAAGGCTTGCCGGCTTAAGCACTGCCTTGCAGGCGCCGAGCCGCATTGTTCCGCCTTTTGCAAGTATTGTCTTCTGTTCAGGCAAAAAATCAATTACGGGATGCGGCGTGCCTGGTTCATTCTCGGTCGTGTTTGCTCCTGACAATCCGCAGACGTTTCTCGCAAATTCAACAACAGCAAGTTGAAGCCCGTAACAGATTCCCAGATAAGGTATCTTGTTTTCCCGCGCTGCCTTTATTACCGCAATTTTTCCTTCTGCACCCCTCCGGCCAAACCCGCCTGGCACAAGCACACCGTCTATTCCCTTAAGTGCTTCATCAACGGCCAGTTTTTCGTCTTCAATATTTGTTGTTTCAATCCATTTCAGGCAGACTTTGGTATCATTGTGGGCTCCTGCATGAGTCAATGCTTCTATGACGCTTGCGTAAGAGTCCTTTAGGGCAGTGTACTTGCCGCAGATTGCAATCGTTACTTCGTGCTTTGGTTTTTTTATTTTGTTGACTAAAGACTGCCATTCGTCCATCTCTGCCTTGTGCTTGAGAGACAATTTGGTGTTGAGGATTTCAAGCAGCCCTTCGTTTAGGAACACGAGTGGGACTTCGTAAATGTTTTCAACATCTTTCCCGCTTATGATGTGCGATTGCTCAATGTCGCAGAACATTGCAAGCTTTTCCTTGAGGTTTGTGGGAAGGGCATCCTTGCTTCTGCAGATTATTATGTCTGGTGTGATTCCTTTTTCCCTCAGGAGTGCAACATCTCTCTGTGCAGTTTTTGTCTTTGGCTCTCCAACTGAGTGGAGGAAAGGAACATAAGTGAGGTGCACGTATGCAATGTTCTCCTGCCCAACGTCCTTTTTTAGCTGTCTTGCTGCCTCGACAAACCAGCTGTTTTCAATATCGCCAACAGTCCCTCCAATTTCCAGCAGCACGATTTCTGGCTGTTCTTGCTTTATGAGTGAGAAAATCCATTCCTTGATTTCATTAATTACGTGTGGGAATATCTGGATTGTCTTGCCAAGAAATCTTCCTTGGCGCTCTTTTGCAATTACGCGGTTGAAGACTTTGCCTGAAGTGAGGTTCCACTCTGACTTGCACTGCACTCCGATAAAGCGCTCATAATGGCCGAAGTCCATATCAACCTCTCCACCATCATTCAGGACAAAGACTTCTCCGTGCTCAATCGGATTCATAGTGCCGGGATCAACATTCAGGTAGCCATCGCACTTTATGCAGATTATCTTTCCGTGGTTCTTCAGAAGCCTGCCTATTGATGCAGAAGCAATTCCCTTTCCTAATCCTGAAAGAACTCCGCCGGTAATAACAACAAATTTGGTTAGGTGCATGCTAAGAAACTTTCAGGCTAACTTAAATATTTTTGTAGTCTCCAGAACAATTATTTAAAAGAATGCATGCAATAGTCCCGTATATACCTTCCACCCGTCAAACCCGGGTAGGGGAAGCATGTTAAGTATGAACAGCAGCAGGTTTATGCGTTTTGTTATGAGCCAGAATGCAAACCATTGTCTTTTTCTGATTCTGTGGTATTTGAGCACTGCCCATGAAATAACGAACAAGGCAAGGTTTATTGCAGGTCCTGCGAATGCAATTATTGCTGAATCAACAGGAGATATTGCGCATGGTAGACGAGCACACCCTATTGCAACATATGCCGGCACAAAGAAAATGAAGGGAGAGTGTGCAAGCCTTAGCAATACCCCGATGCCAAGGAAAAGGTATGCTGCGTGGAATGTTGCGTCCAAGCCAAAACTCATTGCGACAAACTTGTGGCTGAGTTCGTGAAGGATTAACGCAGGTGCTGTCACGAGGCACGCAAACCATAATGCGCGCCAGTTAAAATGCCCCCTGAGTTCTCGTGGAATAAATAAAATCATGAATATGTAGCCAACCGCCAGTGTCATGAGTGCCATGTCAAGGAGTTCGCGTGGTGAGATTATCATGTTATTACGGCTTTATTGGTGGGTTTATAAGGTTTGCTTGAGAAAGTGTGTTTTGAGCTTTTGGTCTATTTCAAACAGCACCTTGTCAAAATTCTCGCGTGTTATTGAGGGAAACTGGGTAAGCCTTGCTCCTGCCGCGTAAGTGTGTCCTCCACCGCCAAATAATCTTGCGATTTCTGCAAGGTTCAGGTTGCACGTTTCCCTTTTGCGGAAGCTTATTCTTCCATTCCTGTAAAGAACGGCTGAAACATCCACTCCTGCATGGTTGTCTAGCACGTGTTGTCCTGCGTCAGATGATTGTAGGATTGTTGGAGCAAGGGTAAAGCCAAAATTAAGTCCTGCTATGTTTTTTACTGCAAGTCGGGATATTATGTCTTGCATTGCGTGTTGTTTTTTTGCAAGGTATTCCTGTCTGAGCTGTTCGAACTTGTCAGACCACAAGATGCCTTTTGATAATGACTCAATGAGTTCTTTTGGTTCAATTCCTGAGGCAATAAGGTCTGCAAGCTCTACTGCCCTTTTGTCTGTGCGCTCCCAGAATTCTATGTCGTGAGCGATTTCAGCAAGTTCTTTTGCGATATTGTCATTTGGAAGGAATTTTTTTTGTGCGAGTTCTGCAGCGCAGGTCTTTTCCTTTGGCACAGGCGCATAATGCAGCGGTCCTGAGAGATCAACGGTGTGGGCGTGTCTTGAGAGGATAAGACCGTCTGATTCTGAATGTGGGTGGTGGCTGTTCCAGTATGCAATCCTGTTCCTGACTGTTATTGCGTTCAGTTTTGGCTCTAGGGCAGGAAGGTTGTCAGGAAGGAAGTCCAGTATGAAAATGAGGTCTCCGCTGAGCTTTTGCATTGCTGTGAACTGCTCTTCTGCATTTTCAAAATTGAGAATGCCGCCGAACTTTATGTCGTTTCCTCTCAAGCGGGCAGCCCTGAATACTATTGCAGCTGCTGCGAGCCCGTCCAGCTGTGGGGAACAGTAGACGACGTGCATGCAGGAAATAATGGGTTCGCAGTATATAAAACTACGGCATTATCCCATAGAAATGATAAAGGACCCTGTCAACAGCTTTTATGAGCTCAAGTTCCCGGCCTTCTATTATCAGGCAGTTTCCGTCAAGAGTTACGTGGGGTTTTTCTGCAATTCTTACGTAAAACACTGCTTTGTCATCATCGTCACAGGTCACGATTGGGTGCCCTGCACACACACCAGTGAGGTTTTTTGTGCATGCGGTTATTACTTGGTTTCCCATTCCCCTTGCCCAGTTTAGCCCGAGTTCTGAGAATGCCAGTGCGAGGTACTTGAAGTCTGTGTTGTTTGAACTGTTGGAACTGTTCGAGTCTGGGTCAAATGTCAGATAATACGGCTGCTGTAGCCACGTCTTGTTGAGCGCTCCGCCCACAAGGATTCTTTCAACTTCAAGCGGGCTGTATCTTAGGCTGACGTCAAAAAGCTGGCCGTCGCGTTGCCATTTCGTATGCCACATTCCTTCAATTTTCTTGAATTCAAAATAATTGTAAGTGAAGTCTGGCTTGTTTTGGGGTGTTTTGTGGAAATATTTGGATGCCGCAAAAAATATGACTGTGAGAGCTACCAGTGTGACTATTAGCACTATTGCGCTTTGCTTAATGACTGCGGGTTTTGGTGTTTCTTCTGGTTGTGGTGTTGTCATCGTGTGACCCCTAATGCCTGATAGAGCATTTTGTCGGCGATTCTATAAATGTCCCTGCCGTCTTCTGCTGTTGCAATGATGCACCCGTTTTCGTGTTTTATGATCGTTTCATTCCCTGACTGAAGTATGAATACCGGGACTGCGGTTGTCGCGTTTGTGCAAGTGACTTCTGGAAGAACATATCCTGTATTGTTAAGCAGGGCTCTTTGCACGTATATCTTGTCTGCATTGTTTAGTTTTTCCTCCATATAAAACAACGCATCAGCCACTTCCCGTGCATAAATATCTTCCGGACTGTAAGAAAACCACATCACCCTTGTGTCAAGCGTTGCTTTTGCACCTTCATCAAGACTTATGTCTTCAAGTTCTAAGGGATGGTAAGTGAATTGCAGTTTTATGTTGTTTATTTTTGCCTGCCAGCCCTGCTGCGTCCTTGAAAACTTCATTCCGTTGTACTCAACCCGGTGTTCCGGCGCTGTGAATGTCAACGCAAACCCTATAACGCTAAGTATCATTATGGCAGAGATGAATATTGACATCCATGTTTTTTTGCCAAGCTGCATAATTCAATAGTTGCGCTGGTGGCTGAATAAAAGCTTTTTGGATTACTTCTTGGTCACTTTTTCTTCCTTGAACACAAACTTTGCGACCAGGAAGATTACAAATGCCAGTATGAGGAAGTATATCAGCGAGCCGAGGAATGCGCCCCACGAGATAACTATTGGGCCCATCTTGAATGTTGCTGTCTGCCATCCGCCTCCTGGAATAAACGGCGTTATTAAAGGCATTATCACGTTGTTCACGAGCGACTTCACGAGGTCTGTTGCTGCAGAACCCATGATGAATGCAATCGCCAACCCCACAATCTTGTACTCTTTCAAGAAATCCCTGAATTCACGCACAACGCTTAACATTTTTTCCACCTCACTTAATATCAAGCATTTGTTTAAAGCTGAATAAAAGCTTTTGCATCAAAGCAATAATATTGCTCCGCCTTTTTGAAGCGTCCTTAGGAGCAGCAGGGCGCCGAATACAATGAATAATATGTCAATTGCGACAAGCACTTCCTTGAATGATGATGCAATGATTCCTGCAACAGGGACTGCCCAGACAAGGATGCTGATTATTGCCGCAGCCAGCCAGGCAACCGGCATTGCCCTGCTTGCCGGCCACTTCATAATCACTATTAGCAGGAATATCAGGATTATGGGCAGCAAGGCATATAGCACCAGCACTTTGTTCATCCTCCTTTTTTTAATAATAAGCCCTCGGCGAGAGTTGCACTCGCGACCTCCTGCTTACGAGGCAGGTGCTATAGCTACTAAGCTACGAGGGCAGGTGTGTTATTTCAGCTGCGCAAGAATTTCTTCTTTCTTCCGGAATTTTTTCTGGCACTCAAAGCAGATAACGTGCTGTTTTCCTTTTGAGTTCTTGACATAAGTGCCTAGTATTTTTCCAAGGAATGTCTGCTCAATTGTTTTCTTGCACAGCTCGCATTTCATAATGAGTTTTTAGGTCAGCGAGGATTTATAAATGTCACTCTTTCTGGAAATGATTATGCCAAGGATAGCGATTGTTCACAAGGAAAGATGCAATCCAAAAGGATGCGGAGGGTATCTTTGCATTAGGATTTGTCCTATGAACCGGCAGGGTTTGGAGTGCAAGACGATTGACCCTGTTGACCAGAAGATAAGGATAAATCCGGAACTCACGAGTGATGCGTGCAGTATTTGCCAGAACAGGTGCCCTTTTGGCGCCATAAGCATCATCAATCTTCCTGAGGAGCTGGCAAAGCAGCCTGTGCACCAGTATGGTACAAACGGGTTTCACCTGTACAATCTTCCAATGCCTGTTTTTGGAAAAGTGGTTGGCATTGTCGGCAGGAACGGTATTGGCAAATCAACCGCGATAAGGATTCTTGCAGGCCAATTGGTTCCCAACCTTGGTGGGGAAAAGGAGGCAAGCCATAAGGAACTCCTTGAGTATTTTAAGGGCACAGAGGCGCAGGTGTTTTTTGAGAAACTTGCAAAAGGGGAAATCAGGGTTAGCTACAAGCCCCAGCATATTGACCAGATTCAGAAGAATGCAAAAGGAAAAGTGAGGGACTTGCTTGAAAAAGTCAATGAGACAAAAAAGCTTGCAGAGACTGCAAAGGCGCTTGACATTGCCCACCTCCTTGACAACGATATTTCAACAGTTTCCGGCGGAGAAATGCAGAGGATTGCGATTGCCGCAACAGTGCTGAAAAAGGCAAACCTGTATGTTTTTGACGAGCCAACGTCTTATCTTGACATAAAGCAGAGGATTAATGTTGCAAAATTCATCAAGGAACTTGCAAATGAGGAAACTGCAGTGCTTGTTGTTGAGCACGACCTCATAATTCTTGACTACATGACTGACTTAATACACATCATGTTTGGCGAGGAAGGCAGTTATGGTATTGTGAGCGTTCCTAAGCCTGCAAGGAATGGAATCAACACTTATCTTGAGGGATTCATTAAGGAGCAAAACATGAGGTTCAGGCCTTATGCAATAACTTTTTTTGCAAGACAGCCTGCGCAAAAGAGATTTGTGAAAAAACTTACTGATTGGAAGCGGATGACGAAAGAGCTTGACCAATTCTCGCTTGAAATACAGCCCGGTTCAGTGAATTGTCACAGCGTTGTTGGGGTCCTTGGGGAGAATGGCATTGGGAAAACAACTTTTGTGAAAATGCTTGCAAACGTTCTCAAGCCGGATTCTGGGGAGGTTGAAGTTCCGGTCAGGGTTGCTTACAAGCCTCAACAGATTGATTCGTCATCAGAAGAGCTTGTGAGCACGGCCTTGCAGAATGCTGTTGGCAAGTATGAAGTTCAATTAATCAGGCCTCTGGATATCAAGCCTTTGCTGCTAAAAAACATGAATGCCCTTTCGGGCGGGGAATTGCAGCGTGTTGCTATTGCGCATTGTCTTTCTCAGGATGCTGACCTTTACCTTCTTGATGAGCCGTCAGCATATTTGGACGTTGAGCAAAGATTGGTTGTGGCAAAGACAATAAAGGAAGTTGCCGAACAAAGGGGAGTCACAATAATGGTTGTTGACCACGACCTGATGTTCCTTGACTATCTTGCTGATGAGCTTATGGTTTTTGCTGGACAACCGGGCAGGGCTGGTAAGGCAAAGGGTCCTTTTGACATGGTTAGTGGGATGAACACCTTCCTCAAGGAAATAGGCATTACCCTGCGCAGAGATGAAGACAGCAAGCGCCCGAGAATAAACAAGCCAGGCTCAAGGCTCGACAGGGAGCAGAAGGAAACCGGCAAACTTTACTATACTTAAGCCCTTCCCCTGCTCTGCCCTTTGACCACGCCAGCAGCAATTAAGTGTGCAACCCTGAGAGGTTCTGGTATAAACGCTCTTGTTGAAGTGATTTTGAGCAGTTCTTTTACTGATTTTAATGTTGTTCCTGCGTATTGCACATAGACTTTTCCGATTTGTTTTGGCTTTGGCAATGCTTTAATCAGTCTTGTTGCTTTTTTCTTTTTGAGCCATTTCAAGACTTTGAATATTTTTTCAAGGTCAGGATAATCACGGACAACAACCACTACTGGACGCCTTGTAAGTTTGTTTAGTTTGTAAATATCTATTACATTAAATCCTCCCACTGCCACTCCTTTGAGCATTATCGCCTGTAATTGTGTCCTGAACCTGCACTTGTTAATCATTTCTGCGATTTTTTCTGTGGCATCAGTGCCGTCAACTGTTGCATAGGTTGAAACAACGCCGTCTGGAAAAACGCCTCCGCGGTAAACAACTCCGATAACAAGCACTTTCTTGTCCTTGTGCTTCACGAAAGGACTGTCATCGATGCCAATAACTCGCGCTTCTCTTTTCATTGCGATTAATGACTTGCAATACATTTATATATGTTTTCACGAATAAACAAGCGCAATGAAGATTGATAACAAAATATTCTCGTTGTGGAAAAAAATCTCTCCGCTTGGCGCTTTCTGCGCAGGGTTGAAGCAGTATGCTGGCAAAGTCTGGGTCCCTACAAGGGAAAATGAGAAAAAAGCAGTGAATGAAATTGATAAACTATTGAAAAAGGCAAAAAATGACAAGAAAGCGATAAAGTTTCTTAAGGCAATGCGCAGGGGTTTTTTGTTTGAGGAACCACATGATTATCCTGGTTCTGCAATGAGCTACTTTTATAACCATTTTCTTGTGGAGGGTTTTAAGGAAAATCATATTCGCAAGCTTGCTGATGGCTGCTTAAGAATTCTTGATGTCAAGAAATACCTTCTCAAGAAAGACTGGCCTGCCGAAATCAAAATCTTGACAGTCCTTTCCTGTGATGGTGCGCTTGGAGTGATTGCAACGGCAAAAAACAATGTCAAGAAGGATAGCACAAAGAAAAAGCTTGATGTTCTGGCAGAAAAAGTCAAAGAATGGCGCAATGCCTGCCTTGTCGGCAAAATAAGGAAAGGTGACTTTACAGAGGTATTTCCGTTATTAAAAAAATACGGAAAGGGATTTGGAAGAGAAAAAATCTATCCAAAGCTTCTGAAGGACTATTATGATTATCCTGAAACGCCCAACGACATTGAAAACAAGGCTCTTGGATGGCTTGAAGAGGAGCTTCCAAAGCTTAGAGCAATCAGTGCAAAGCTTGCTTCAAAGCTGGACTGCAAGAACAACATTCCCGACATTGATAAGGCAATTAAGAAAAAGTATAACGTGCCTTTGAACAGGCTCATCAAGGTGATTGTTGAAACAAGGCGCTTGTTGCAGGACGTTGTAGGGGAAAAATTGGTAAGAATAACTCCGAAATATAACGTCCGTGTTATTAAGACCCCAAAATATCTTGTTCCCTTCATGCCGTCTGGTGCTATGAGCCCCATGGGAACCTTGACCAAGAAGCCTTTCTGCATTTATTTTGCAACAACTGACAAGCGCGGAAGCCCTAATGATTGTCTGCCCGAGATTTTCCAGCTCACAATCCACGAGGAGCATGGTCATTGCGTGAACTTCATGAACAGCTATACAGGATTCCTCGGAAAACTGCGTTTGGTTGAAATTATTGGCTCTTCGTTAGACACTCCAATCACTGAAGGGCTGAGCTTTCACAGGGAAATTGAGCTTTTGGAGGTCTTCAGGCATCTTGAGCACGAGTACCTGCCAAGCAAGGCAGAAAAAAACTTGATTAAATTCATCAATCAATACTCTGACCTTGAGACTTTTAATGATGCAATGGAATATGTTGTTAGGAAATGGCGTGTGGGGCGCTTCCTGAGGGCAATCAGCGACAGCAGGGTCAACTCGGGTAAGCAAAAGTATGCTGATTTTGTGGAGTGGGCTCACAAAAAGACCGACCTGCCTAAAAAACGAATTTTTGACTTGACTTTCAGCTTTTTTGAAAACCCGGGATACTCGCCTAACTACAGCATTTTTGGCCAAAGAATTGCAGAACTCCAGCGAAAGGCAATGTCAAAAGGCATTTCAAGGATTGATTTTAACACTTTTGTTGCAAGTAAGGGCTTTCCGGCAAGAAGAATTTTTGAGAAGCAAATTAAGGAAGAGTTTAATCTTTAACGGAACTTATAAAGTATTAATGGAACTTGCATTTCTTGTTTGCTTATTCCGCCATGATGTCCTATCAGTGGCGTGTCAAAATCCAGCATTGTCTTATTTTTCTTGCAGAACATTATGAAGTCTCCTGCTCGTTCAGCAACAAGCGGATTAACATTTCCTTTTCCAAATAATCCTTTTGCAATTGCTTCCTCTGACGGCACAATGTAGCAATGCTTTGCAAGTTTTTTTCTGAAATATTTATGCACAAATTCCTTTTTTCCCTTTTTGCAGTGTAAATAATTGATTCTTGCCTCGCCGGATACTGCCTTTAGTGCTGAATAAAGTCTTGGGTGTTGTTGATACTTTATTATTTTGTCAGGGTTTGTTTTTATTGCGCCGTGGTCTGCGCTGATAATGAGCAGTGTCTTTCTTGCGTGTGCCCGCGCAAGATGCGTGAACTGGTTGTTGATGTATGCGAGCAAGAGGTTGGTTATTATTGCATCAGGACCATATTCGTGGCAGGCAGAGTCATAATCAGGCAGATATGCATAAATGTATGCTTTTCCTTTTTTTGAGATTAGTCTTTTCAGTTTGGTGAACATTTCTGGAATTGTCTTGTACGCCACGAATTTTGCGCCTGCATTAAGTTTGGCGGAAAGTTGTGTCCTCTTTAGTTTTGATTGCATGAGTATGAATGGCATAATTCCTGCCTTTTTTAGCGTTTGATAAACAGTTCTAAACGGGTATAGTTTTTGGAGATTAAGTTTTATGGGCTTACCTGATTTTATTGTTTTGAACTGAAGCATATTCACTACTTTATTTTTTTCAGGAATATATTGCATATAGCCAAGTACTCCGTGCTCAATAGGAAGCATTCCTGTTGCAAACGTTACTGCGCTTGTTGATGTTGTTGGTGGGAAAACCGCACTGACTGGTTTTTCCTGCATCCATTTTCTCAAGAATGCCTGCTTTGGCAGTGTTTTGACTGCATTGTACCCAAGCGCATCAACAATAAAGAAAACAATCTTGTCAGCGCCTCTTGCCGCGTTTAGAACTTGTTTGAGTGGCTTGTGAATTGGTTCTGCCCCAAAATGTGCAAGCACTGAGTTCACAATGCTTGCAGTGCTGTTGTCATAATTTGGGATTTTGAATCCTTTTATTTTCAGCATATTTTCCTCGCAAAAACAAGGAATCCTGTGTGGCCGAATGGCGCCGTGCTTGGCCTGAGTATTTGTCCTTCTGCCTTCCAAGTTCTCTCAATAAGTTCGCAGTTCTTAATGAGCAAGAATCTTTTGTTTTTCAATAGTTCATTTGTAAAATTTAGCATTTGTGTTGCTTGGATTGCATAAACAACTAAGTATCCGCCAATTCTCAATGCATTTTCTGCGGTCTTGATTGCCTTCCATGGTTCTGGCACGTCAAGTACAAGCAAGTCGGCGTTCTTTTCAGGGATTTTCTCGTAAATGCTTCCTTTTTTGATTGTCAAATTCTTTAAGCCGAGGAATTTTTGGTTTTGTTTTGCTACTTCAATGTGCTTGTCGAGTATTTCATAACTTACTACTTTTTTGCAAATGTGCGCGAGATAGCAGGCAAGTGCTCCTGAGCCTGTTCCTGCATCTATTGCAAAGCTGCCCTTGTTCACGCCTGTTGCAGAAACGATTATTCCCATGTCTTTGGCTGACATTGTCTGCGGCAGCCTGCGTATCCGTCTTAAGTCGTCAATAAAATCAGCGTCTATAATGATAAATTTCTTACCCATTGATGTTTTTACTGCGCTTCCTGGTTTTTTCTTTAGGTCTTTTGCCTTGATGACTCCGTATTTTGTATGGAAGTCCTTGTAGGGCTGTTCGATGTAGAACTGTACTTCTCTTTCTGTCTTGACTTCTTTGTCAAGTTCTGGCACGTATTGCTTTTGCTCCTTCCTTAGCAGTATTTTGTGCTTCACTTGAGGTCTGCCTCTCCATAAATGACGTTGTATTTCTTGTTGTAAATTGCGACTTTTGTGTACTTGTTCACGTCAAGATTGTTCGGCAATGGGTATGGATAGTTTCCTGTGTGCGAAATCAGGTTTCCGACCACGTAGCCGTTTTTTACATCGCCGGAATGCAGGACAACACTGAGTCCTGGTCCCGGTGTCGTGTCAAAGCCGATGAAGTTTAGTGATAGTGCTCCGCCAAGCGCTCGTGATACTTGGACTCTGCCGTTTGTTTCGTGAACGACCTTGTGGAAGTATCCTTGTTTTAGTATTGCTGGTTCTGGCACGTTTGTGGGTCCGGGCGCAATCACTCCTGACGGCGCTGACACTTCCTGCATTACTTCATAAGGCGATTGTGCTGGCTCTGCTGGCGTCGGCTGGACAGGTCTTGTAGGTATTGTCACAGGAGCAGGCTCTGCAGGTAGTGTCGCAGGAGCCGGCTGTGCTGCTGGTTGTGTCTGTTGTGCTGTGCATCCCATCAAGAATATTACGATAAAAAAAGTGATTATTTGTTTCATCAATAATTGCCTCCTAAAAAATGAAGCGGAGGGAGGGATTTGAACCCCCAAATGATCGCTCTGCAGGCGATTGCCTTGCCGGATTTGGCTACCTCCGCAAACAATGGTGTTATGCTATGACATCTTTAAAAAAGTATCTCATAAAGCAGGGTTTCCTGTAACATTTATAAAGCTGCAAAAACCAGCATTTCACATGGCCCTGTAGCTCAGCTTGGATAGAGCAGCCGCCTTCTAAGCGGAAGATCGGGGGTTCAAATCCTCCCAGGGCCGTAGCGAAGCGAAGGCAATGGGAGACCAGCCGAACCACAGGTCGGCGCTGCCTCCCAGGGCCGTAGCGAAGCGAAGGCAATGGGAGACCAGCCGAACCACAGGTCGGCGCTGCCTCCCAGGGCCGTAGCGTAGCAAATCATTCAATCCAGTCTTTGTTCTTTATCTTCTCAGGCAGGTAATGGTCAGAAATGAATGTTATTCCGCGCGCGCTGAGTGCTTGTATTTCTGCTTTTGCTCCAAATGCCTTCATCATTTTGAATTCACGCTGCCAGATTTTGTTGTTCTTGAACCAGTCGTATTCTGAGATTTGTTTTAGGCGTGAAATGTCAACGTCCTTGAGCTTGATGAAGTGTTTTTTGAGGTTGTATTTTTCAATGTCGTCGGATGTTATGCCGAGATATTTTGCGTTTGGCAGTGTGAGTGTTTGTGTCATGTGTGCCAGGTTTATTGAACCGAACTTCAGTACCGAGTAAATGTAGACTCCGTACGGGTCATAGTCGCATAGGACATATATTGGCAGGTTGTGTTCTGTTGATAGTCTTTGCAATAACCGCCTTATTCCTCTTGTTGTTTGTCCTTGTGAGCTCATGATGATGCATTTGTGTTTGTCCCAGAACTTATCCTCGTGCAAGCGCTCCCATACAGCTGCTTTTTCCATGTAAAGGACGTATTTTGCGTCTACTTTTTTGAACCTGATGTCCTCAACATTTGAGGGGATTGACCATCCGCCCGAACCCATTTTGCTCCAGTCAATCGTGTCTCCTTTGTCTTCAATGATGACGTGTCCTGCTACTGAGCCGTTCTTGTTCGCATTCATGTTTAATTGTTCTCTTGAAAATCCTGAAATGAGTTCCATGTCCTCTATTGCGTTGTCTGATTCCGTTTGTTCATCAACCAGGTTTGTGTTCGTGCCAGGCAAAGTGCGTTTTGCCATGTAGAAAACGTCTCTGAGTGATGCGTGCTTGTTTAGGTCAAGGAGTTGTTTGGAAATTTTTGCGACTTCAAGTGTCTGGACGAATTTCTTTACGTGCCCCACGTTGAAGAACATTCTTTCTGCTGTCTTGTTTCCTAACTCAAGGGTTTTTGTCTTCTCATTGTAGACTATGTTGCTTAATGCTCTTACAGGAACGTTTATTTTTGGCTGTTTTCCTTTCTTGACTGATTCTACAAGTTCTTTTCCTATTTCTTGTAGTTTTTTCTTTGCTTCATTCATTCTTCCTCACTTTCTGCTGAGCCTCTGAGCATTATCTTGTCTTCGGCATCATCTTTTTCTGAAGCGCTTGCCACTGTTGTGTTGCTTATTATGAATTCCTTGTTTTTTGTGAGCATTGAACTGAGTTGTGTTTCAATCAGTTTCTTGTTTTCGCCTGATAGTACTGCGAGTGAGTCAGCGACTTCTGGTATGTAGCGTTCAAATATGTTTACTCTTTCCCTTTCAAGACTTACTCTTTTTTTCTTGTTTACGTATGCTCCAAGCCTTCTTCCTGCTTCCTGGAGTGCCAATTTGATTTCCTTGACGATTTCTGGATAGTGAGCTATTGCTTCTTTTGCTTCTGACGTAAACGGTGGCCAGACTGATGCCAAATGAACAATGATGGTCAATGGTCCTATTGGTGCTGCACCTGTGCTTTGCTGGATTCCATAGGGCTTCCAGTTTGTTTGAAGGATGCTTTTGAATGCTGCACAGGCTGACTGCTGGTACAAAAGCGGAACCCTGTTTGCAAACCTCAAGATTCTTGCGGGCTCTTCCTTTGGTTGTTGTCCTCCGTATGCAAGCGCGACTTCGACGACAAAGGGGATTCCGCGGTAAACTTCAGGGGGCCTTGTGACTGCTGTGTAGAATTCTGCAGCAACTTCCTTTCTGAGCCCTTTTTCAAGAAGTTCTTCACCTATCGGCACTATGCAGTCTGTGGGCGGCGCTATTATCTTTGTTTTCTTTATTCCTTCCATTAATTTTTCTATGTGAGCGAGCTCGAGTTCCCGGGGTTTCATGTCTGGTGTGAGTCCTGCGTTTGCGCAGATTTCCTTTGCTGTCTGGCTTCCCACTCTTGAGAATTCGTTCATGAGGAATGATTGAAGTGTTCTTGATTCTGTTGAACGAATCATT
>JAWAAW010000002.1:0-88341 GCA_038884975.1 Candidatus Woesearchaeota archaeon | reverse complement strand
CCCTTTTTGGCAAATGCCCGGACTATTGCGGCACCAATCCCTGTGTTCCCGCCAGTTACGAGCACAACCTTGTTCATAACCAACAACCCTCAAAGCAGTTAATAAAAATGTTTCTACTTCCTGTCATACCTGTGCATGTCAAAATCATAACAATCAGGAGACGTCAGCCCAGAATAAAGCTGTCTTGCAATGTCCTCAGCCACTAAGTCCTCACCCTGAACCACCACTTCAAGGTTTTCATTTGCAATCACGCACAACAAATCAATCAGGTTTTTACCATCTGACTGCACAGGCGTTTCACACTCTCCTGCACGCCTAAACAACAAATTCCCCCAACTCGTGAATTTTCTTGAGTTCCTCATAAAACATAGACATACACCGCATTGGCGTCTGCCAGCCCACTTTAACCATAACACAAGTATTTCCGTCACGCTTGATGATTTCCGGCTGGTCCATAGCATAAAAAAATGCATTTTATATTATAACTTTTTGTAGTGGCAGAAAAGACAATGTTTAACAACACTTTAATTGCCAAAAGGGCGCTAACGCGGAACAATCCCAAGGAAAAGTTTATAAACGTAACAAGTTATCACCACCACCATACAAAAGAGGTGCATCATTATGCGCTGGAACAAAAAAGGTGCGTTAGAACTCTCAATCACGGCAATAGTTGTTCTCATCATTGCGATTACTGTCCTCGGGCTTGCCATTTTTTTCATCAAGAACCTTTTCAAGGGCGGAACAGAGATTTTCACAGGAGAAATGGCAAAAATCAAGGACCAATTGAGAAAAAACATAGAAGAATCAGGAGACCCTGTTGTGTTCAGCAAGGGAACAGAACTTGAAGCAAAAAGAGGAGAAAAAGTTGATTTTTACATCGGCGTGAGAAACTCTGACCAGTCATACCCGAGCAAATGCTACAGGATATCAATGAGGTGCAAGACACCGCTAACGCCAGACAGCACGTGCACACCCGAAGGGAACGACGTAATCGTGGGAGGACATGATGTAGGGACTGCAAACTGGTTCCCAAGACTGCTGAAACAGTTTGAAGTCAAAAGAAACGACATAGAAGTGCTGCCCGTAACAATGCAGGTCATCGGCGCGCCTGACACTTACCAGATGGTTGCAGAAGTATACCAGACAGAAGGCGACTGCAATACTGACTTTGGCGAAACACCCTGGCAAGAAAAAAGATTTTACATCGTGCTAAGCTAAAAAAAATGGTAAAAATAAAACGAAGACTTACTCACACAGAGGAATTTGACATAATGAAGCTTGTGCTTGACAAGTTCCTCTGGCTGGGCACAGCATTTATCGGCTGGGGATTATACAAGAGCATCACAACCACATTCCAGGAAGGAGTATGGTTTATAGGTGCAGGGGCAGTAATAATGCTCCTTTTTGCATGGATCATAATAAGAGAATTTGAGCAGTTAAGGTAACAAAATGAAACAAAACCTTGGAAAAGTGGACCGCACATTGAGGTTCATCCTTGCGTTCTGGTTTCTTGGACCATTTGCACCAAGATTCTGGCACTGCGGATGGGCAAACGTGCTGATAGCGCTTATTGGCATAATAGCATTAATTGAGAGCTTCATCGGCTACTGCCCATTAATGCACTGGCTCAACATTGACAGCAAAGACTGAAAAACATTCTGAGTAATATTTATATAGGAACGAAATAATGTTTGGACTAAAATGAGGTGCAGAAATCTTGTCTTAATAATCGTTATCGCATTATTACTGCTCCTTTTAGGCTGCACAAAGGCAGAGTGCAAGAAAGACGAACAGTGCGTAAAAGCGCATTTTACTGGCAAATGCGTTGAGAAAAAATGCGTTTACACGCCCATACCAAACGAGTGCGGAAACCTCAAATGCGAAGAAAACGCAAAGGAAAACAAGTGCACCTGCCCTGTTGACTGCGGTGAATGCACAGGCAAGGTAGGCAAATACCTTGTCCAGACCTGCAACAAGGACAATGAGTGCGTCCAAGACATTCCGGCAACAGCACAAAAACCAATAACACAACTCAAGGAACTCACAACAGGCGGCACAAAAATAAGCCTCACAACACTCTTTAACCAGCCATTCAACACAAAAAAAGACCAGTTCGGGCTTGAGTTCGGCATAAACGTTCTCGCGCCAGGAATGAGCGACATAAAAATAAACAGGCTTGAACTCACAGGAATGACCCCAGACAAGCGTACAATACCCCTTGCTGACAAGACAATAAACAGAAACCTGTTTGAGGGAAGCAAGGTCAAGGAAAGACTAATCATAGACTTCCCAACAGCAGACAGGGATGGCGAACTCACAAACCTCATCCTAAAGGTTTATCTTGATTACGTACAAACAACAGGAACAACCTCAACGCCAAAGAGCACAATACTGCAGCAAAACTATCAGGCGCTCAAGTTTGCGTGGGCAATGCCTGAAAAGTCACCCGGCTGTCCTGCCAAATGCGAGGAAATCCCTGGCATGAAGGCGGAATGCAGCGAAAAAACAAACTACTTCTGCGAATACACACCAATACCCGGAGCTTGCGGCAACGGGATTTGCGATGCCAGCGAGAACAAGTGCACCTGCCCTGCTGACTGCGGGCCATGCACAGGCGGAGGGGCTTACACAACAAGGAGCTGTGTAGCAAACAATTGCGCAACCCAATTAAGGCAAGGAATAACCATCAAGCCGCAATCGTTGCTTGATGACAGACCAATCGGACCATTTGCCCTCCAGAACACTTACAAGTACAACAGTCCCTTCAACACAAAAACAGACAAGTTCATAATGGAATTCAAGCTCAAGGAAAAACAAGACACAGTCACGTCAGTGAGAATAACAGAAGCCCGCTTGCTTGACGGCAGCCAGGAAATAGCAAGCGCAAGCATAGGAAAGGAACTCACTACAAAAGATCAGGTTGAAACCGTAGAAATAACAATCCCGACAGGTCCTCCAGAACAAGAACGCAGCCTTTCACTGCACGTGTGGTATGAATACGTGCAGAATGAGCAAACAAAATCAGGCGACTACACAAAAGCGCTTGGAAAGGTCGCAATACTGAGCCCGGACGTGTAAGAATGAACAAAAAAGGCCTTGAACTTTCATTGACAGTCATCGTCACGCTAATCATCAGCATACTAATCTTTATCGGCGGAATAGCAATGGTCTGGAAGTTCTTTGCAGGAGCAGAAGAAATAAAGAGCGGGATTGAACAGCAAACAAAAAACCAGATTGAAGCACTGCTCAGGCAAGGCACAGAAATCGTTGCAATACCAGTCAACACACAAACAATCCCTGTCGGAAAAGAAGCAACATTCGGGCTCGGCATAAGAAACATCGGAGAAGACCGAGGATTTTATGTTGGAATCAGTTATGCAGGCATTTATGACAAGAGCGGAAAACCATTAGGCATGGGCACGAAAGAACACATTGAACAACACTGGCTTGGCGCATTCAAGACACAAGGACCAATAAACATTAGGCACAACAAGTACGAAATCGTGCCATTGCGAATCAGGACAGCATCAACAGTAGACGAAGGAATCACAACACCAAAACAGGCACTTGTTGTTTTTAACGTATGCGTGTTCACAACAGAAACAATGGGAGAGTGCGACCCCAAAAATCCAGGAATTTACGACAAGGTAAGACAGATATTCATAGAAACAAAATAATCATTTCATTGCAAGCGCAAAATCCCTCAACACTTGCTCAGGATTCCTTGCCAGCGTGACCCCAGAAGCAACCAGAATGCCTTTGACTCCGAGCTTCATTGCTTTTGCAACATCCTCCTTGGTCTTTATCCCCGCTCCGCAAAGGACAGGAACATCCTTAATTGCCCTTGTTGTTTCCGTCACGACTTCAGGCCTTGCAGTACTGACAGAAACACTGCCACCGATCAATTCAGGCGGCTCTATCGCAATAAGGTCCGGCTTTAGTCCTGCAATTCTCTTTGCCTCGCCCGGGTTTGCAGCACAAACAATTGTCAACAAGCCTGCCTTTTTTGCGCGCTCAACAGACTTTGAGAGAACAGCAGGCGCAAGCCTTTTTTCAGAATGATTAAGCAACGTACCAACAGCCCCTGCATCCCTGACTGACTCAGGAAGCACAACCCCTGTGTGAGCACCCGGGCTTTCTGAATCCACGTGCTGGGCAAAAACAGGAATCTGCACAGCCATCCTGACATGATAAATATCAGGCGTCTCAACAGCCACAGCAATACTTGTCTGCGTCAGCCTTGCAACGCGCTCACAAACCTTTGCAATCCTCACAGCACCTTCGCCAACGCAGTTCTCGTACGCCTTGCAGTTAACAACAATCAATGGAAGCTTAAGCATAACACTGATGGAGTTTGTTCTGTTTTTAATCTTTTCCAAGAAAATTAGCAAAAACCTTTTATACAGATTAAGCAAACAAAACAAACATGTTATTGCTTTACATACTTGCATCAGTATTAGTAGTCAGCATTGTCTCATTAGTTGGTGTTTTAACATTTGCGCTCAACAAAAAAACACTAAACAACATTCTGTTTATCCTTGTAAGCTTTGCAGCAGGGGCATTGCTTGGAGCCGCATTCCTTGACATAATTCCTGAAGCAGTTGAGCATGCCAAAGACGGCATTTTCGGACTAGTCCTTGCAGGAATCGTATTCTTTTTCGTAATTGAGACCTTCCTTTACTGGTACCACTGCCACAGCATGCAGTGCGAAAGGCACAGCCACATCAGAGGCGGCCATCACCACGTCAAACTGCCATTCACATACCTGAACCTCATCGGAGACGGCGTGCACAATTTCCTCGACGGAGTAATTATTGCAACAAGCTACCTCGTCAGCATCCCTCTTGGAATTGTCACAACCCTCGCAGTGCTGTTTCACGAAATACCACAGGAAATAGGTGACTTTGGCATACTGATTTACGGCGGTTTTTCGCGCCTTGAAGCAATTGCTTATAACTTCCTAAGCGCGCTTGTAGCAGTCGTAGGCGCTGTTGTTGCGTATTTCTTCTCAACACTGATAGAAAACATCACCCCCTGGCTACTTCCCTTTGCCGCAGGAGGATTCATTTACATAGCAAGCGTTGACCTCTTGCCTGAACTTCACCAGCAACAGAAATTCAAGAAGACAATAATCCAGTTTGTATTCTTCGCGCTGGGTATTTGCGTGATGTGGGCATTAACAAAATTCGTGGTGCACGCACACTAAATAAGCGCCAATAATTGCTGCTTTAATGCATCTTCAGACTGATTGCCAACAACGCGTCCAGATTCTTGCCCATTCTTGTAAACAACAACACACGGAATGCTCATAATGCCCTGCTCTTGCGCAAGGTCCTGATTGTCATCAATGTTGCATTTTGCAAACACAATCTGGTCCTTGAGCGCCTCTGCAACCTTTTCAAACACAGGCGCCATCGCCTTACACGGACCACACCACCCAGCCCAAAAATCAACAGCAACAGGCAGTTTGCTTTCCAGAACCTCTTTCTGGAAATTATTTGCGCTGACTTCTAGCATTCTGCCCAACCCCCTCACGATGCGTTTCAAGCGGTCCTGCAGGAGCAACAAGCCTTGGCTTAGCAGCTCGTGATATCAAGAACTTCTTCGGGTTTTCATCAAGGTCAATAAAATTGTTTGCTGCCTCCTTGAGCTTTCCTGAAGCGCTCTTGCCAAAGGCAATAACTTCAACCCTGCAACCCATCGCACGCTGCAAGTGCTCAACAAGAGGTATGAAGTCACCGTCACCCGAAACAAGCACAAGCGTGTCAAGCCTTGGAGCAAGTTCAATCATATCCATTGCGATTCCAATATCCCAATCGCCCTTTTTTGAGCCATCAACAAAAACCTGAATGTCCTTTCCCTTCACCTCATAACCAATGTTCTCAAGCACCTTGAAAAACTCGTCCCTCCCAACATCCTCAGTCCTAATAACATAAGCTATTGCGCGGACAAGAGTCCTGCCCTGCACTGCCTCATTCAGCAACGCCTTGAAATTGACCTTTGCATTGTACATGTATCTTGCCGAGTAATACATGTTCTGCACGTCAACAAAAACACCCACGCGCTGGGCTTTTGGAAGATTTTTTGCCATCAATCACACCTTTTTTTTATTGGCTGCCTGAACCCACAATTCGTGCAAACATACTCTGATGATGCCTCAATGAACTGCAACGGCTTCCTGCACTTAGGGCACAATAACACCTCAGGAAGCCTCTCAGGCACTTTGCCATTCATAACTCCAACTCTGAACGATAAGTATAAAAACTTTGTTGCTACGCAATGTTTATATAGAAGAGCGCCCCAAAAACCGCAAAGGTGATTATTATTCCTGAAGAAAAAATAGAACTTGTCCAGAAGTTTGTTGACAAATACCACGAAACCCAGGACTGCATTGACAATAAAGACATAACAGGCGCAACAACCAAATACAGCGAACTCCTTGACATTTACAAGGAAATCGCCTCGTCAAAGCTTGACCCGATGCATAAGGAGCTTGCATATGACCAGCTCGTAAAAATCTACAACACAATACAAAACCCGCCAAAGGCGAGCATCCACGCAACAACACACATAATCGCAGCAGCAATCCTTCTCGTCCTATTCAGCTTTATGGTGTTCTTCAAGCCTGTTGTTTTCGGCGCAGTAACAATAAGTCCTGAAGAAAAAGTCGTGCAGGACCTGAACTGGGCATTTATTGAATCAGAATCGAGAAGCGTGCACCTCGAGGCAGTGCCAAAATCATTAAGAATCAGCGGGAAAATTGACGGAAACGGATTCGTCAGCGTTTACGCTGTCACGCCAAACAGCAGGACACTCCTCTTTGACAAGGACATTGTCAAAACCAACAAGGACGGCACATTCACTGCGGCCTGCGTGAAAACCTGCAACCAAAAACTTGACACGCAAGACATACAGCTCGACGTGGAAATAGAAAACTCCGCACTAACGATTTACACAATAGAATACACGAAATAATTGAAAAATGGCAATCGAATCCTCTGACAAAACAAACATGAGAAACGCGATTGCAATAATCAGGAGCGTTGCAAAAAGAATAGAAGACGGAACAGTAAAAGAAGAAGATGTTGAAATTCTGCGCAATGTCGCAGCAACCCTTGAAATGATAAGGGCAAAGATGTGAAATCAAGATTAACCATTTTACTTAAATCACTCCAGAATCCAAAAAACTATAGCGCAGTATTTCTCAACAAAAAGACAATCACGCCAATAGAAAACAACAGCACAAAAAGGATTGCAGGCATCAAAAGCCACGTGTGAGCAGAAACAGAACTCGTTGGCGGCAAAGGCGGCTGTGGAAGCTCATTCAACGCTTCCCTCTTCAAAATCTCAAGCGCCTCCTCAACATTCTTTGGAGAATGACCGTAACGCACCAAATGCAGCTTAAGCTCATGAATGTCATAACCAAGAGCAAGATGCTCCTTCAAATAATCAACCAGTTCCCCAACAACCATACCACCAAGCCGCCCGCAAGCATATATAAATATTTATCGTCATTCCAAAACAGTAACAATCACCGTCCATATAATATAGTTAAATTTAAATACTCAACAACGGTTTTTCGAGCACAAGATTAAAAAGGGTTTGAGCATGACAAAAAAGGGGCAGCTGACTATTTTCATAATCATAGGATTGGTTCTCTTAGTCGCTGTTGGAGTATTCATTTACCTCACACAGCAAAAGGCAGTCAGGCCCCTTGAAGCAGCGGAAATCAAGGTTGCAGAGGTCGCTGTTGAAGTCCAGCCATTACAAGAATTCATCACACAATGCCTCTACGTAACAGCAAGGCAGGGACTGGAAATGATTGGCGAAAGAGGAGGCTACATAGACCCGCAACAAAAACACAACCCTTTTGATTCCACAGAAGGAAGCGCAGTCCAGTTCGCGCCGGGCTCAAAGCTGAAAGTGCCTTACTGGTGGCACATGAGCTCAAAAAACAATTGCCGGTCAGAATGCGAATTCAAAAGCGAACGCCCATCATTGGAAGAAATAGAAAACCAGATGAACAATTACATCAAGAAACAACTTCCAAACTGCATTGGCGATTTTGAGAAATTCAAGGAACAGGCATTCACGATAACACCTGCAGGAGAAATAAAGCCAACCACCCAAATCACAAAACGAAATGTCGTTGTCAGGCTCGAATACCCTCTTGAGGCAACAAAAGCAACAGAACGCTTTGAGCTAAAGGAATTCGCAACAGAACTTCCAGTCAACTTTTACGAGATTTATTCGCTCGCCACAAACATAACAAACCTTGAAGCAGAACACACATTCCTTGAAAGAGCAACAAGAAACCTAATAGACATATTCGGAAGGGCAGACAGCAATGCCTTGCCCCCAGTGTCAGAAATGGAATTCGGATTTGGCACAGGAACAATATGGACAAAATTTGACGTCAAGGAAAAAGTAATGCAAATGCTCACAAGCTACATACCAATGCTGAAAGTCACTTACACCAAGAATTACAAGTACTTGATGGCTCCTGCAGGAAAGGACAAGAAGATGTACGAAATCCTCTACAACAGAGGATTCACAGTGCCAGTCCTTGAGCCGCACAAGGACTTGTCTGTCAAGTTCTCATACCTGCCGTGGTGGAACCCATACTTTGACCTCAACTGCAACGGCCAGTTATGCCAGCCAGAAGGATTCTCAAGCACTCTTGGATTCCTCTTCGGAGTCAGGAGATACAATTTTGCATACGGCATCAGCTATCCTGTCCTCGTTGAGATAACAAACCCTGAAGCGTTCAAAGGAGAAGGATACTCCCTGCGCTTCTTCCTTGAAGCCAACATGAGGAACAACGAGCCATTGGCAACAATGGGGCCGCCATTGGCTGTGGCAGAGATTGCTGAAAGAAGCTCATTATTATGCGACCCCTTGCAAAAAACCAGTGGAGAAATCACGATAAACATAAGGAACAGTGCAGGAATGCCTGTTGACAACGCAGAAATCCTGTACAGATGCGGCCAAGAAACCTGCCACATAGGAACTTCATCTGATGGAAAACTCATTGCAAGACTCCCGAGATGCATTGGCGGACTAATCAGCGCAAACCACCCCGACTATCCCCCAGCATCAAAGCCGCTTGACATAATTGATGCAAGCAACAACACAATAGACCTTGTGCTCCAAAAAGGATATCCTGTCAACTTCATAGTCAAGAAATGGATGCTGATGAAAACAGGAAACGTATCAGGCACAGCAGGATGGGAGCTTGAAACAACCAACCTCTGGAACCAAGGACCTCGAGAAAACACGATAATAATGCTTGAACGCAAACAAGAAGAGTTTGAAGAACCAATGACAATCCTTGGAGAGGTCTGCGGGGCGCCTGCATCAAAAGCACCAGTGCCCTGCGGAAGGCCACCCTCAGACATTTCAAGGAACATAACATTGTACGCAGGCGATTATCACGTCACCATTCAGAGCTTCCTATACCCCTCCCCAGACCTCGTAATCCCTCCTGAAAAGCGCAAGTTCAGCAGAGGACCTGGAAGAAGCCCGAAACGCGTATTAGTGCCTCCAACACAAATAGTTTTCAACAAGGAAAAACCACTAATGTCAGGATACGCAGAATATGACTGGACAATAACAGAAGAACAATTACAAGCAGCAAAAACAATCCAGTTCACATACATTTATTACGCCCTTGACAAGGTCTTACCAGCAAGCAGAAGAAAGGTTGAGGACCTTGAAGTAATGGGCGCCTTGTTTGACTACTCAGAGCCATACAAAGACCTGCTCACACCGGTGATAGTTACAGAATGAAAATGCTTGAATACGCGGCATGGTTCATGATTTGGCTAATCATAATGCTGCCTGTCGCGTTCGCACAACAAATGACTGTCCAAAAATTCTCAGGCACTGACAACGTGGAAGGTTTTGCAAGGGAAAACGACGAACTCACAATACAAGTGCTTGCACAAATGGCAGGCAGCCCAACAAACGAGGTTGCAAGGCAAAGAGCAAGAGTGCATTATGACAACACATACTTCTTCATGGACTCCTGCACTTCACAGGCAGGAGGGATGTACCAGTGCAATTACAAGACAACAGACCTGATTTATGGCGGAAAAGACAATTATGCAATAAAACTCTTTGATACAGAAAACAAAGAAATTGCCTCAATTAACAAAACCCTGACTGTAGACATTCTCCCACCAAGGATTATTTCATTCAGCCTGAGCCCAAACACAAGCAACGCCCCAAAACCCACCACGGTAGTTCTCAAGGCAGAAGACTACGGTTATGAGGCAGGAAAAACAACAGACTGCTCTGGAATAAAGCTCATCAACATAAGCGCAAACGGAACAACAGTAGGACAAATAACAACAAGCATTGGCACCTGCACAAAAAACAGCACTTTCACATTCACTCCAACAATACAAGGACAGTCAGGAAGGATAAAAGTCTGCGCTGTCGCAACAGACTACCTCAATCACAAGAGCCTGCCCGTGTGCAAGGACATACTTATTGATTCAAGAAAGCCAACGCCAGAAGCGCTTGAACTCAGAGACCAAGAAGGCTTTGAAATAACGCATGCCAGAACAGGACAGACCATTCTTGCTGACGTTTTCGTTAAGATTCCAGACATTGATATCAATCCAACAGCAGTGTATGCAGACCTCTCAAAACTCAATCCCACGCTTGGCAAAAAACCAAAAGACGACAAAAGCCACGACTGGTTCATTTGGCGCAAAGTCCCAATAACAACACCAAGCACGTGCCAAGTAACAGTGAATGCAACAGACCTTATGGGCAACAAAGACACAAAAACACTCACTTGCACAATAGGAATTGACGACACTGCCCCTGAACCATTATCGTTAAGCACCCAATTCGTTGATGATGACGGCAAGCCAGTGCTGGGAGTTACAGGAACAATCATTGCAGAATTCAAGGAAGCAGGCAGCGGAATGAGCAAAGGCAACGCATACTTCGACCTTCACTCACTCGGACTTGGTGCTGAAACAAAAGCAAGCAAGTGCGAAAAAACAGGAACAGAAAACTGGAAGTGCTATTGGAAAGTTATCCCAACAGTAAGCAGCGGAAGGTATTCTGTAAAACTCCTTCCAACAACAAGGGACAACCTCAACAACCAAGTCACGAAAACATTACAAATGAACGTGACTTTTGACAAGACCGCACCTGAAAACCCACGACTTGTGGAGATAGCAGCATTCAGGGAACAACAACGAGTAAAAACAAACTACACATCACTCGGCGAAACACTTGAGTTCGTTGTTGAGGCAACAGGATTCAAGACAGCACTTGCGGACCTTTCAGACCTTGGAGGAAGCAATGAAACCCTGCCAGAAAGATGCGAAGGCAACCTCACCAAGAAATGCGTGTTCAGCATTGACGTCGGGGTTTCAGGACCGCAGGAAACACGCCTCAAATTCAGTTTTGCAGACGTTGCAGGAAACAAGGCAGAAATAACAACATCAGAATTATTCATCCTCGGAATAAGCAATGAAACAGCACCAAACTATTGGACAATAACCTCCGAGTGCTCGCCAAAACTGCTTGACCGCACAACACTCTCTGTCTTTGAACACCCAGTATATTGCAGGATTAAGATGGAAAGCCCGAACACTAACGCTTTTCCGCTCACAGTAGAAGGACCTGCTGACCTAAGCGAATGCACAGGACAAACAGACTACATAAGCGAGTTCAGCATTGAAAACAATTATGCAGGAAGCACAGAACCCTACATAGTAATGACCCTTGTGGCAACAGACTACACAATCAACAACCTAAACTTCACCTGCCCATTGAAAACGCTTACCAGAATCGGAAAATTCATTCCACAAAACCTTGAACACGACAACATCACAATAAACCTGCAATTCTACAACCTCCCACTCGGAGAACTTTACAACAACATTGATTCCGACGTTGAGGACGTGAATGACAAAGTGGAAGGCGCGTGGAAAATAATCAGGCAACTGCAGAAATTCATGTCAACGGCTGAAAAGCTGTGCACAATACTCAATGCAGTAATGAACGTGATTTCCCTTCTCGCAATGATATCACTAATATCAGACACGATTGGAAACATACTTTACAACATACCGGGCCTGCAAGGAGTGGCAGAAGCAATGAAAGAAGAAGGAAGAATGTCCTGCAGGTCAGCAGAAAAATCACGCACATACTTCAACAAAGAAGGAGGACTGCTGACAACATTCAAGAAATTCTGCGACTTCACAACCTGCCAGGCAGGACTTTTTGACTTCCTCAGCAACGAAGGATTCATGGGCGAAATCAGGCTTGACGTCATGAGCGCACAAACAGCAGGAAAAGCAAAGGCAGGAATGTCAAACTGGTATTATGACTGGGCAAGCCTTGGAAACAAATGGACAAAAGAACAACTTGCCGGCGCCATCGCAAAAGAAGGCACGGCAGTACAAAACCCAAACGTGTACTTGAACGTAAAGGACAGCCTGATTTACAGCATAATAATCCCGCCATTATGCATTCCAGGAATAATTTACAACCTTGACAAGTGGAAACAAATAGAATGCCGTTACGGACTATGCCTGCTTGAAGACGTCAGAGAACAAGGAATGCCTGCAAGCGTGTGCAAAGACCAGAAAAACTACATGCAATGCAGGTTTGTGGTTGGAGAAATATTCAACATAATCCCATTTGCCCCAATCGTGAGCTATTATCTCAATTTGATACAACAGGCATTCTCTAACCCAATCGCACTCGTATCAGCAGCACTCGCAATAGCCTGCGCAAGCGCGTGCGAGGCAGGCGGAACAATGTATTATGTCTGCGCAGGCACATCAATAGCAGCACAGCTCGGCGAAACAATCAACTACATCAAGAACTTCAAGAGCCTCACCGACTTCGGCTCAATAAGCAACCAATGGTGCGACCAATTCACAGACACATTTGAGAATTACAAAGCACAAAGAACAACATGAAAAAACAAATAATAACACTAATCATTGCAATCATAATTAGTTCAAGCGCAGCATTTGCATACACACAAATAAACGAAGCATACTTGTCAATGTACAAAGATCCCAGCACAGGGCAAATGCGAGCATATTACCAACCACCAGGACAAACAGGAAGATACCTCACACAAGAAGAAATCAACAACCTACACCCCCTACTCAAAACAACATACGAACAAATCGAAGCAGGAACAATACAACCAATACTCCCTCTCCCACCTGTGGATATCAGCACAATAACATATGAACCTGATGCTGAAAATGAATACAAATTTTATACTACAGAAAAGGGTGATAAACGCGAACTAACACAAGAAGAAATGAGCGCATTAAAAGTAAATCCAGAAACTGAACATATAATACGCCAAATGGAATCTTCTCCAACAACAACCCTCCCAGAAGAAAGAGTGACGTTAGAACAACAACAAGAAACTCCCAAAGCGCCAACAAAGCCAGTTCTTCCAAAAGGCATTAGCGAGCTTGGAAAAATTGCAGGAAAAATCACAATCGGGTATGATGTAAATGAGCCAGATGGATTGACATACTACGATGAACAGGGGAGAAAGCTAACATTAGAACAAGTCTTGAAGGAATATCCCGGAGCAGAAGAAGAACTACAGTATTACAGGCAAGAAGCCCAGAATCTTGCGAAAAAAGAAGGCTTCCAATTAGGCACTGCAATCAAATACTTCCAACAATTCTACGGTCTTGCAGGATGGTCCTCACTCATTTTTGACAAGGAATTCCTAAAAAAATGGAAGGACAAAGTGAATGAAATAATGTGCGACACCCTACACATAGGAGGAACAGAATGCTGGGCATCACAAATATGCGGCAGATACACGGACATAACCCCATCGCGCGACGGCATACTATACACGCCACCAGCAGGAGGAGCGCCAAAAGCAACAGCACACATAGAAGCACAACGCTCACTCCCAATCATCACGCCAAACGCAACGTACTGGGGATACACAGTCACTTTTGCCCTCACAAACCCGGACGAAGAAAAGGAAATGACTTATAACGTCGTGTTTGGAGGAGAAAGAACAGCATCATGGTGGAGCACACCACAAACACTTGCAAAAGGCGGAACAACAAGCGCAATAGGAGCATCAGCATTATACAAGGTTTCCTCAACAGACTATAGCGAAGTATGCCTTGTTTTTGACCCTGAAATCACAAGCTTCGGGGGCAAGCGCGTTCACAAAATATGCAACGGAATAGCCCAATACGCTGGCGGACCAACAGCACCTTACGCAGTAACAACACCAACAACAGAAGGACCAGGAGCGCCAGCAACACCAGGAACACCGCCCCCAGGAGCAAACGTATGAAAATAAAGCAACTAATCACAACACCACGAATCATCGGCATCGCACTAATCATAATCGCAGTGCTCACGTACATAATGCAACAATCATTGGAGGCACTAATTATTGCAATTCCAGGACTAATCCTACTGCTCACACCGAACAAATCAGCAAAAGAAGAATTCAAGGAATTCATCAATTCATTCAAGCTTAACAAAGAATACGCTTGGATAATGTTCATTGATGCGATGTGTTGGGTTGTATGCGCATTATTATTTTTTGGGCTTTATGCCCTCCTAAAGAACAGCATTGAAAAACTCAGAACACTGCCGATTGGAACCTCGCTAAATCCTGCAATGCTTTCTGCATACAATGACATCTTGCAAAGGTTTTTCATAAACGCAATAATTGCACTTGTCGTGTTTTATCTGCTTGCATTGATTGCTTATTCTGTTTCGCGTGGAATGATATGGAATGTTTTGCTCACAAAACGAACCAGAACTCAATTCTTTCTGCGCCTTGGACTACTAAACCTAATCTGGTGCACAATCTGGGTCTTTATCACAGGATTCTTCCTTGTCACAATGAAATCACCCCTTGCAATAATAGCGTTGTTTGCAATAACAGTCCTGCTATATGTCCATCTCACAACAATCCTGCATCATTCCTTCACAAAAAACAATGCATTCGGGGCTGCTTTAAAGGACACATTCGGCACAGGAGTGGGTTCACTAGCAAGGTTCGCGCACCCATACTGCTACATTTTTATCATTTACGTATTATTGAGCTGGATACTAAGTATTGCGCAAGGAAAGATGCAAATGATGATGTATTTCGTCCTGCTTTTTGCATTCATGGCATGGTATAGAATATATATGAGAAACACACTCAGGAGAATACTATGACAAAAAAGGGGCAAATAACCATCTTCATAATCATCGGCCTAATCCTGTTAGTCAGCATTGCAATAGCCACTTATCTCACAACAAGGCAAGTCATAAAACCAATAGAAGAGGAAGTGATTGTACCAGAAGACATCAGGCCAGTGTACGAATTTGTCCAGACCTGCGCCAATGACATTGCAAGGGAAGGACTTGGCATACTGGGATTGCAAGGAGGATTCATCAACCTTCCAGGAATAATTGAGCGCACACCAACAGCACACATACCAATAGACTCGGCTAATTACTTCAAGGTGCCATTGTGGTATTATGAGGGAGAGGACAGAACTCCAAGCCCAACTTATATGGAACGAGAAATCTCAAGATACGTAAACGAACGCCTCAAGGAATGTGCTGGCGAATTTGAGCCATTCAAGGAAAGATTCATCATAACAGAGGAAGGAAACATCAGCACGAGGACAATCATTGCAGACAACGAAGTCATACTGAGAATAAACTGGCCGTTATTGCTCACGTCAGGGGACAGAAGGACAAGAGTGCCTGACTTCGTTGTCAAGATGCCCGTGCGCCTTAAGAAAATATGGGAGCTCGCAAACGCAACAATGTCAAAAGAGAATGAATTCGCTTATTTTGAGAACGCAACAATAGACCTTATGGCAACAGACAATGAAATCCCGCTGGACGGCTTCACAATAGAATGCGGCACAAAGAGATGGAGGCTTCCAGAAGTGCAAGCGAGGCTTGAAAGGCTCCTATACTACTACATTCCCACAATACGCATCAAGAACACTGACTTTTTCCCATTCACAGAAAGCAAAAGCACTTACGAAACACTACACAAGGAATACCAAAGAATGACCAAAGAACTTGAAGCCGGCAAGGACATGAAACCGCCAAAAACCACAGCGCCTGACGACGCATACCAGTACTTCAACCTGTTCTATGACATAGGAATAAAACCAACAGACCTAAAGATTGGTTTTGAATACCAACCCGCATGGGGAATGCAACTGAATGCACAACCAAATGACGGCTCAATACTAAAGTCAAATGCAGGAAAAGGGGCTGGCAAATTCCTCCGCTTCCTCTGCATCAACCAATGGCACTTCACTTACGACATAATTTATTACGTCAAGGCATCAATAAGGGACGACAAGGCATTTGAAGGAAAAGGATTCGTGTTCCAGTTCGCATTCCCAGTCCTAATCAACCACAATTCCCCAGAACGTGTTGCTTTTGGCTTAAGGAGGTTCCAGAGCATTGACTTTGGAGCGCCTGAATTCTGCACAACACTCGGAGACAAGCCAGTGGACATACGCGCATTAGGCCCACTGGAAGGAACAGGCGTGCTTATGGAAATGCCAGACGTACAAATCACTTACAAATGCTTTGACCAAGAATGCGAGCTCGGAAAAACAACAGCAGAAGGAGGAACATACAAACTCCTCACTTACTTGCCAAGAAGCTGCACAAACCCATTCATCACTGCATCAAAAGAAGGATACCTAACAACAACCAAACAAATGACAAGCGACAGGCTTGACATTGAAATGAAACAATTGCAGGACATGCAACTAAAGTTTGTCGTTCACCCCTATCACGGACAAACAAAGACCTGGGGAACCCCAAGACCGCTAAAACCAAACGAAAGGGTTTCGCTGGCAGTAAGCCTTGTAAACAAGACATTCGACCAATACATCGGCTTCCCAACAACCAACGAAACACTACAATTAGTGCTTGACGATGCTTATTACGACATTGACGCAATGCTATTCCTGCGCGACAACCAGATAGGAGGCTACAACGCCCAAACACTCAGGATAAACTACACAGAAATAGCAGGCAAGCCAACAATGACAATCCACCTCGTTGAACATCTGCCAACAGCAGTAACTGACGAACAAAAAATGAACATGATGTCATACATACTGGAGGGAGACTATCGCGATGCGCTCAAACCCGAATTTGAATAAGCTGCTCTCGCTGGCACTGGCAATGCTCATCATCACGTTGCCAGTTGCCAGCGCGAACATGCTTACAGGCTGGGTAGTTGAAGGAGGAGCAGGACTAACAACCCTTGACATTGAAGCAAACATCCCAGCATACTCACACAAGCCCACAATAACAATAGAAGGAAGAACAAAGGCAAAAGCAACAATCCACGCCTTCGTGAACGAGGCAAGACAAAGAGTAATAACGACAGGCACTGACGGCACATTCAAAATAACAAACCTCCCATTAAAAGAAGGAGAAAACAAAATCAAGCTTGAAGCGCACGAAGGCGACAATATTGCAACAAAGGAATACACTTTGCTATTTGACGGAAAGCCGCCAGGGGTAACGCTTGACAATGAAATACCTGACTCAACAAAAGAAAACAGCATAACAATAACAGGCGAAGTAAACGAAAAAGTCACAATAAAATGGAGAGTAATACACAAGACAGACACAACACCACCGGACATCATCACCAATCTCCGGGTTAACAAGGCAGAACCAAACGAGATTGAACTCGTATGGGACCCAAGCACTGCATCAGACATAAAAGAATACCTTGTAGAACGAGATAGACGAAGAATCGCAACAACACAAGTGCCAACATACCGCGACACCAACTTAAAGCCAGGAACACAATACAGCTACAGCATTTCAGGAATTGACACAAGCTGCAACACCGGCATTTCTGCAGACATCTTGACAGCAACAAAAACAGGCGGAACAAACATAACACCATCGGCATTGCCAGAAATAAACCTTTCCTGCGAAACACCATACCAAACAATAACCGCAGGAAGCCCATTCTCAATCACGGTGCCATTGACAGAAGGAATCAATGACCTTGAAATCATCTTTGAAGACACTGCAGGAAACAAAGAAGTCATTAAGCAAACAATAAGAAAGGACAACACGGCACCAAAACTTGTTGAAACAAACCTTGACAAGATAAGCCCATCATACGTTCCTGACATCACAATAAAAGGCAAGCTTGACGAACAAGGAACCGTCCTCGTATACATCAATGACGAACAAAAACCAAGCGAGTACAAAGTAACAGACCCAGACGGCTCATTCTCAATCAAGACACGGCTGCGGACTGACGTGCGCATAAAGAAAGGAACAACAAAAACAACAGTCGAAATAGGCGAGGGATGGGCAAACAAGATAAAGCTAGAGGCAATTGACCTTGCAGGAAACAAGGCAACATATGGTCCTTACGATGTTGACTTCCTCCTCTGCGGCCTTGGAACGTGGTGGACTGCAAACATTGGCGAAGCACTGCCAAACATACTCCTGCCACGATTAATGATTCAGGGAATACAACAAATAGGCATACCCTTCAACATAACTTACACAGGCACTCAGGACGTAAAGCTCGGCAGGATTGACGTGCGACCAATAATGCTCTCAAAAGGAGCTGAAAAAGACTACGACCACGACTGGATACGAGTAAACGCGTACACAAAAGCAAAAGGAAAGAAAGACACTGTCGGCTACATACAAATACAATTTGAGAACGTCAACCCATTGCCTGACAAGCCAGAAGCAGGACCGAACGAAAAAGAAAGAGCACTCTCAGACCACAGAAGAGGAGAATGCCTTGTGCCCGGGACAGGGTGCGTCAAACTATTCCTGCAAATGGAAATCAACTTCCAAGAAATAATACAATACAAGCCAACAGACCCAAGACTGCCAATAGTCACACCAAAAATAGAACCAAGAATGCAAAAAGTATGCATTCCAATCGAGATTGCAATAGACCAAACAATACCAAACGACATAATACCAAAAGGACTCCTAAAAACAGCAGTGGAAGTTATTGACAAGGCAATAAGCATAATTGACAAGGTATTGAAGCCAATAACAACAATTGGCGAATACGTGCTTTACGGCTGCCTTGCAAGCAACGTATGGCTAATGTTCAATTGGTTCTCTGAAAAGATGTCCTGCGAAGGAAGCGCAATAATGGACGCATTCTCAGGAGCAGGAGGGTGGAACAAGGCAGTAGCAGAAGCAGGACTCTGCGAAGCAGCATACAAAGACAAACCAACACAACAACAAAAATGCATGATATGCCAAAAAAAGATAGAGTCAAGGAAGAAGTTTGAAACAAACGTCATGCACGCATTGTGCGACAGGGTTGGATGCCCAAGCGCGCCAACATTCTCAACATACATCAAAGACAACACAGGCAATGCAGAACCACTCGAAGACATAAGCGCACAAGTGCAAAAGAACGACCCACAACACTTCCAAAAATGGGCAATAAACAACAAACTCTATGCAGGAAATGACTGCGCATTCACGTACAAAGACTACAACTACATAACGCCAACATATTCAGGGGTTCCTGCTCCAAGAGAAAGCCCAGAAACCGGGCTTGAACCTGCAGCAGAAGAATCTTCCGAGAATTATCTTGCAAGGGTAAGCGGGCAAAGCGAAGCCAAGCTCGGCATCAAACAACTATTCAACATTGCAAAAGGAACAAGCCCTCCAACAACATTCCCTAACGGGCCAACAAAAGAAGACTGCAAAAAAACATTACACCCAGCCCACCCCAACTGCTGCGGAATACAATACCAGAAGGAATGGAGCAGCGCGTGCGGACCTGGAACACTGCTTGGCGAAAGCCTTGACACCTTTGACGAACTCAAACAAAGCACGTGCCTTGCAGCACAGCAAGCAAATGACCCAGACCTCGCCACGCTCAAGTGCAACACACTCTGGAACGCAGTTGCAGGATTCTGCGAAAGCAAGACAGGAGAACCAACAGCACAAGTCGTAAGCCTTGAAGCAGAATGGGTAGGACCCCGCCCGGCAAGACCAGGAGCAGACGCAAACGCAGCATACCTCTTTGTGATTCCAAGAGGATTTGAAGCAGGACGCACAACCCTCAGGGCGCCAGCAATACCATTCCTCGGCGGAGGCGGAACAGCAACAGGATACGAGGTCTACCTCGGCTATGCAGTAAAGACACCCCAATTCCAAAAAATGACAAATGAAGAAGCAGGAATAGACAAAGCAAACCAATTAAGGCTTAGCGAAGGACTCACAGCAGCCCTTGACACAAAAGTCACACACTGCTTTGGACAAACACCACAAACAAGGACAGAAAAAGGCAAAACACCAGAAAGAATGACAGAAGAACAACAAATTGCCTGCCTTGAAAAAGAACTCTGCAAGCCAACACAATCCGGCTACAAGATAGAACCCTGCGACAAAGGCAACCTAAGAAGAGCATGGGAAAAAGTCAATGACATTGTCGGAATGCCAGACCAACAATACATCGTAAGACCCTACTCAGGATTATTGAGAAGCATTGAATGCGTCTGCCTGCCAGCAGTCACGAGCTACCTACAAATGTGGCGCACAGTCCTCGGAGCACTCCACGGATGCTTCAGCAAGATATTACTGACAGGAGAAGGAAGTGCTGGCTTCTGCGCAGCAAAACTCTCAAGCACAATCTGCGACCTCCTATTTGAAGCAATCACGTGCATAACACAAAAATTCAACGCTCCAGGAATTGGTGCAAGACCCGCAGCAGGCGGCTTCGGAAACGTCCTCGGAGCACTCACTGGCGCAGGAACAGAAGTAAGCAGAAGCATAAACCAGCGCTACGGAGAAACATCATTGTACAAGTCCTTGTTCAGCGAAAGAAAACTCGTTCACGCAATCTGCATATGGGCATTCACAGGAACATGGGACCTTAACATACAAGGACTGTTCCAACAACAAGTTGAAGAAATACCTGTTGACACAGAAGGCGCCCTCACAACCTGCGAAAGAACATTCATCAGCTACGACCCAACAACCACACCAAGCGGAATCACCACCTGGGCTTACAGGATAGCAGGAGGACTAATTGCAGGAGCAGACGTCAGGTACAGGCTCAAACTCAAGTGCAGTTCAGGATTTAACTGCGACCCAAGACAATATCCTGACGGAAAGTGCGACTGCACAACAAAAGAAGAAATACTTACTGTAAGCGCGCCAGAGCTTGGCAACGGACTTGCAAGAAAGTTTGACCTCGTGAACTTTGACGCACCATTCGTCGTAAGCCCGCAAAATTCCTATGACCTTGCGGGATACAGGTATGACACTGCAATACTTGAATGGGAATGGGAAGACAAAGTAACAAGACAAGTCCGCACTGACAAGGCAGAATGCTCAATACGCGAAGTGGGAGGAGCAGCACCAGCATTCTGCGCGCTTGACGCATTCTCAGGGAAATTCAGGTGTATGTTTGGGGAGCAGGAAAGCGGAATAAGAATAATCTCAGCAAAAGAAACGTATCCTGAAAAACAAAAAGCATTCGCTCTTGGAGACAAGCTCAACTTCAGCCTTGAAATCAAACAAGTATTCCCAGAAGAAAGAAGATTCCAGAACCAGGCAAGAAAATTCCTAACCTACGAAATAAGAGACTCAGCAGGCAATGTTGTTGATGCCTTGATGCCTGACGGCACGACAAAATTATTGCAAACCACGAACGACGCCACAAGCATTAATTACGCACTAACAACAAACGGCAATTACCGGCTAATGGTGCCGATGGAAATCGACGACACGCCATTAGGCACTTTCGTGCTCAACGAGGACACAATCAAGCGGCACAGCGCCCTTGGACCAACAACAGGAGGGGTGTTGCAGGAATTATGGCCTATAATCTCGCTCAAGAAATTCGTCACCACTCTAACCGTCAAGGAAGGAAACACTCCAGCAACCACGAAATACGGATTCGTAATAAACTTCATTGATTACGGAAAAAGTCCTGGAGATGCAAAGTACGAAGTCAGGCAAGTCAACCCTGCAGCACTAGACAAGCTAAAGCGCGATGACCGCACAGGCTGGCTTGATTCTACAACACAAGTGATTGCAACAGGACAACAATCACCAGACACACCATCCAACCGCATCACATTCACAATCCCAGGAACCGCAACAAAACAAGAAGTAAACGTAATGCTTGAGTTTGACAAGGCAGTATTCAGCGGCACAGACAAACTACAAATACTCGCAATTTACGACCCGACAAAAGTGGCAGGACAGAAGGGATGCGACCCCAACACGCCAATCACGTGGAAGGCATACTTCACGCTTTATGACGCAGACAGGCAAGGCAACCCATCAGAACAAATAAGCACAGACCCAGAAACAGGAGAACCACAACAAAAAACAATCACTTTCCAAGTGCAGTGCGCACCAAAATCAGCACTGCAAACAACAGAAGCAACAGCACCAAAGGAATTTGAAGCAGCAGCACAAACACTGATCGAAATACTCAAAAATCTAAAAAATGAAGAAGAAAACGCAACTAATGAAATCAATAAATTAAACAAGACCAATGCAACAGAAATAATCCAATTCCTCAAAAAACTTGCACAAAACGAGCGCAATGCACAAATTGCACTCGTCAAGGTCACCACAAGCATAAAGGAAGAAGGACTCAAAGAACAAGTCCGGGCACTGCAAATAATGAACGCACTGACCACTGCCGCAAACCAGTTTGAAGAATCTGCAAAAAAGCTTGAATCAACACTTCCGGGCAACATCCCTCGCGAAATAGAAACCGCCTTAAAAAATGCAGAAAAGACACTTGAAACTCTTAAAGACAAAAAACAAGCTGCGCTAACCGCGCTTGGAGCAAAAGAAGATCAAGCCACAGAACCAAACACAACCATCAGAATCCCACATTTAACTGAAAATCTCACGCTTGCAGAATAACATGACCACTCCAGCATTTTCCACAATAACAAAATCCTGGCACTCATTTATTAGCAACAAGAAACTCATCCTTTTTGCTGTTCTTGTTGACTTGATCTTTGTGATAGCACTCACACAGCTCCACTACGAGGTTTTTAGCAAGGCAAGCGAGCATGCAGTAAGGCTCACAACAATGATTGGAGAACAAGCAAAAATAATTGCAGAAACAGAAAACGTGACAGACATGACACTACTAAACTCGCCAGAATTCATGACAGAATACAACCAACTGCTCAAGTACATCGGCTTGTTTGTGCTTGGAGCATTGCTTGCGTGGCTCGTATGCAAGGGAATACTATGGTTTATTGCCCACAATGTTGCTGAAAAAAAGCAGCATTCAGGATGGTTTGTCCTAAATTTTGCAGGAATAACAACATTATGGTTCATTGGACTGATAATAATCACAGTAATCTCGCTCAACCTGCTTGATTATGCAACAACAACAGTCTTCCCATTAATAGGAATCAAGATGGCAAACATAATCACAATGCTGCTTTTTTGGGCGCTCACATATTTTGTTTATGTCTCATACGCGCTTGTGCCTCACAAAGTATTCACCCAGACATTCATAATCGGCACAAAGCAATGGAAACAACTCCTGCCAGTTCATTTGCTCAGCACAATAATCACACTAATTGCAATACTAACCCCTTCATTGCTGATGAAAACCAACCCTTACCTGCCTCTTGTTTTTGGAATACTCTTTTCACTGCCAGCACTTGCGTGGACAAGAGTCCTCTGGGTGACAGCAGTACACGGGGTGATTGAGCATGGATAAATGGGAAATAATAATGCTCGGAATTGTAAGCATTACAGCACTGCTTTTCATGCTTTTTTACGCAAACAACATAACAGGAAAAACAACAGAACCTGTTTACGTTTACGAACCATTCAACATGGGATTAATGTTTGAAACCACACCCACAACAAATTATCCATCACTGAACTCCATCAAAATAATGCAAATGACCTATGACAAGGACAAACTACCCCCACGACAATCACTTATTCCAAAAATACTGGGATTCCAAGTGGACAGGATAGCAATTCCTGAAATGAACTTTTACAACTATCTCACCCTCAAAAAAGACAGAATACACACATTCTCAGGCATAGCAGGATATTATCCAAACGACCCAACAAAATTCCTGCAGGCACAACTCTGCACATACTCATACAAAATCAAAGGAGCCCCATTGTACTGCGAAATAGTGCCACTAATATACTCAAACAAAAAAATAATTTTTGCAAAAGGCTACTCGCCCGGCGAATACATAGCAGGGCAAGCAGCAGGAACAGACTTTGGAGCATTATTCATACTTGCAAACCCTGATTACGGCATACTTGCAGCAAGCCCTGTCGCATATCTTAGATGGCAAAAATAATGTTTTACTAAACAACAGCCTGAAAAAAAAACACGCAATCATTCTTAAAAAACCGGAAATTTTCCGGAATTAGGCAGGTTCTCCAAAAAATTCTTCCAACCAAACCGGAAAGTCTTCAGCAACGCCGGAATAATAAGTATTCTTGCAACAAAACCGCCTTTAATTCCAAGCACATATATTACTTCATCCCTTGGAAAAAACAAGAGGAATCCCCAAAACCGCTGTCCCGGGAAGCTTTTGGGGATAACAAAAAAAATGGGTCCAACACTTGAGTCGGTCATCAAAACAATATCAAGCACAGTATATCACGCTGCACCACTAATTGACAAGGCAAAAGCAATATATGACTGGATGACAAAAAACATTGCATACGATCTTGAAAGAAAGAGAGCAATTGACAACCACCTTGATGACGGCATTCCTTACGAGCCTGAAATCACAATAGAACGCAGAAAAGGAATCTGCAGCGACCAAGCACTCCTATACGTCGAACTTGCAAGAAAAATGAAAATCAAGGCATACTATGCACACGTCGATGTCGATTACAAAGGCGCACGAGTGGCACATGCTTGCGCAATCATAAGAGTGCCTGAAGGAGAAATCCAAGTTGATCCTGCTTATCAAATGTTCAATTCAAAGCACAAGCAATACTGCATAATAGAACCAAAAAGAAAAACAGTTGATAGAATAATAATTGAACCAAAACAAAAGGCATCTTTCCTGAAACCAATCTTTGCAGCAGCCTCAATCCTGTCAGGAATAGCTGCTTGTGTCATAAACATATCATGCAATGGAGAAAAGGAAATAAGAATGATTGCAGCTGAGAATGAAGTAAGATTTTACAGCGCAAACGGACAGTTTGTTTTTTCATACAACCAAGAAGCACAGGAAGCAATGAAAGAATACCTCTTTCTGGTTGAATCAATGCAAGGCAGGCTGGAGGACAAGGAAATGTTCAAGCATTTCATCTCAATCGACACTAACAAAAACAGCAAAATCGACATTAATGAAGCAACCGAAGCAAGGGAGAATGCCAGAGCACATTATTTAAAAAGAAACTAGTCCTTAAGCCGTTCTGACAAGAAATCAGGAAGCTCATCAAGCGATGCTGGAGCGGATTCTGCCTTGTCCAACTGCCTACCTGAAGGAAGGACTGGTTCGCTCACAGACACATTTTCCTTGACAATTACCGGCTCAGATAAAGGCATGCTCTCCTGAACAGCACCAGTCATGTTGTAAACAACTAACGAAACAGGCTCAAGGAATTGTGGTGAGGACTCTTCTGCATTTTTAGGCACACTTTTCAACCAAACAAATAAAATCCCCGCAACAAACACCACAAAAACAACCCCAAGAAGCCACCTGTTTGCCCAAACTGTCTTTTTCTGGGGCAGTTCTGGCATTTCCTTTGTTATTATTGCATTAATGTCTTCCTCAACAGGGTCTGTTTTATTTACTGCAAGATCTGACGAAGCCCCCTCAAGTTGTTCTTCATTAGGTAAGGTCTCTTTAGAAGATGCTTGCGGTTCAGCAGGCTCTTGTTCTGGCTCTTCAGGCGCGGTTTTCGGTTCAGGCGCAGGCTTTTGCTCCTCGAAAACCTGCTGAATTGATTTGGGATGTTGCTTTTCTTCAGCTGGTTGCTCTTTCTTTTCTTCCTGCTGTTCCTCTGCCGCCTTCTCCTTTTCAAGCTCCTCGCCAATGTCAAGGCTATGACTGTATCGCTCCCCCACCATAAAAATGCTGAAGTGTGCGCGTCTATATAAAGAAAGCGCAAATTTTTTTAAGAGCAACACATCACGCACCCAAATGCACGTTTTGGTTACAGGGGGTGCGGGTTTTATAGGCAGCCACATCATCAAAAAACTACGCAGCCAGAATCACGATGTTGATGCAATTGACAATCATTCTGCAAGCGAGGTATCATTAAGGCGCGAAAAAGAGATTGAAAAAGACAAAAAAGTTGAAGTTTGGCGAATGGACGTAAAGGACACCAGAACAGTCCTAAAAATGCTCAAAAAACGCAAGAACATTGACGACAATTCACAAATCCCCCCTGTTGATGCCATCGTCCACCTTGCAGCACCGATTTCTGTTGAGGAATCAATGCGCGACCCGCAAAAATACTGCAAGGAAATCCACGGCAAGATGATTTATCTGCTTGAAGCAGCAAAAGCAGAGAACGTCAAAAGGGTTGTCATTGCCTCAACAGCAGCAGTCTACGGAAACCCAAAACGGCTTCCCATAACAGAAGACGCAAAAACAAACCCGCTTTCACCATACGCAATAAGCAAGCTTGCTGCTGATGAGATTGCAATGATGTACGCACGAGAACACGGGCTTGAGACAGTAATTTTGCGCCTATTCAATGTTTACGGACCTGACCAAGACCCTGCCTCACCATACATCGGATTTATAGCAAAATGCTTCCAACGCGCAAGAAAAAAAGAACAATTCGTCATTTATGGCGACGGCAACCAGACAAGGGATTTCGTGCACGTTGAGGACGTTGTTGACGCAATCATCGCGGCCCTTACAAGGAATGTTGAACCCGGCAGCATCATAAACATTGGTTCAGGCAATTCCACAAAAATAATTGATGCTGCAAGAATGATTGCAAAAATAACAGGCGTTACAGAAGAACCCAAGTTTGAGCCTCTCAGAAAGGGCGACGTGCCTTATTCACAAGCAGACATCAGCAAGGCAAGAAAAACACTTGATTACCACCCAAAAATTAGTTTGGAAGACGGGCTTAGAAATTCATGGGAATGGTACAAAAATAACAAGTGACTACTGCTTATAAATCCTTGCCCGCGAACCAAAAACTCTTCTGAAATAACCAACCAGGGCATACCTGTATTTAATTTTCACAGCAACATACAAAAACAAAAATCCCAAAAGAACGTAAGCAATAATGAACAACCACGTATTAGGAATTGCTGATTCAATGTAAGAGTTGAGATAAGGCTCAATTTTCCCAAAACCAAACACAAACCTGGCAAAAATAGCAAAAACCACGTCCTTGTTAACAAGCATAAGAACCAATGCCCCAATTCCGGGAATCAAAGTCATCAAACCCAAAGACGCAAAAGTGCGCGCAAGATTCCGATGATAACAAAAAAGAATTAATGCACTAACGCCAAGCAATCCCAAAGCAGTCAAGGGAAAATAACCAAACCCCACAGGAATCTCTGCTGGCGCAGAAGTAAAAATCATGGCACCAAAAGGAATCAATGAAGCCAATGAAGACACATAAATCAGTCTTGAAATCCAGCCAACAAAAAACCCAAAAACACCTGACCTTAAACGCACCATGCCCCTGATAGAAACCAAAAGGTATAAATAACCTTCTTTCTGCAAAAGCGTTAAAAAAAATGGTGATAACAACAATAGCATTATTCCTTGGAGCGTGCCTGCTACTGGTATTGTCAGGCTGGCTTTTAGTCAAAAGCCTCTCAAAAATCTCAATATTCCTACGCATTAATGAGTTCATAGTTGCATTCATAATGATGGCATTCTGCACATCACTTCCAGAACTTTTTGTAGGCATAAGCTCTGCAATACAAGGAAAACCAACAATATCACTTGGCAACGTGATAGGCTCAAACATAGTTGACCTGACACTTATTGCAGGAATAGCAATACTTCTTGCAAGAGGAATAAGAATCGAGCGAAAAATAATCCCGAGAGAAGTCTTCGGAATGGTATTCCTCACAGCCCTGCCGATGGTGCTGATGTATTTTGGAAAAGAACTATCAAGACTTGACGGCCTCATCCTCCTCGGCGCATTTGCAATATACATGTATGAGATGGTAACCTCAAAGCACGCCCAATACGAAAAAAAGTTCAAAGACCATATAAGTCACTGGACTGCGCTCCTGACCTTTGTCATATTCATTGTTTGCGCAATCGGCTTATACGTGAGTTCAAAATGGGTTGTGCATTACGGCTCAGAACTTGCAACAATGCTTGGCATGCCACCAATAATAATAGGCCTGTTCTTTGTGGCTATTGGCACTTCGCTTCCTGACCTAACATTCAGCGCAAGGGCCGTGCTGGCAAAGCATGCACCGCTTGCCATCGGAGACCTTGTCGGAGCAGTTGTCGTTAACTCAACAGTGGTCCTTGCAATAACAGCACTAATCACGCCAATAACAAACTCATTCTTTCTCTTCGTGACAAGCGCTGCATTCATGATAGCAATAACATTCCTGTTCGCAACATTCATTGAAAGCGGCGAAAAGCTCACGTGGAAAGAAGGAGTCTCACTGATACTCTTTTACATCGTTTTTGTTATAGTAGAACTCAATCTTCAACAGTACTTCAAGTAAACAAAAGTATTTAATACCACGCCAAAGGACAAAAGAATATGCGAATCATTGCAGACCTGCACATTCATAGCCGCTTCTCAAGAGCATGCTCAAGACAAACAAACATTGCAAACCTTGAAAAGTACGCAAGGCTGAAAGGGCTTGGCTTGTTAGGGACAGGCGATTTCCAGCACCCGCAATGGGCTCCTGAACTAAAACAGGAACTCACAGAAATTCCCGGAACAGGCGTGTACCAGACAAAAACAGGATACCCGTTCATTTACCAGACAGAAATCTCGCTGGTTTACACAGATGAAGGTAAAGGAAGAAGGGTGCACCACGTTGTTTTGGCCCCATCAAGGGAAGTTGTTGAACAAATAACAGAAATGCTTGCCAAAAAAGGAAGGCTTGATTATGACGGAAGACCAATATTCAACATAAGCTCTGCAGACTTTGTTGAAATGATGCGCTCAATATCCGAAGAAATAGAAATCATCCCTGCCCACGTATGGACCCCTTGGTTTGGGATTTTCGGCGACAAAAGCGGATACGACCACCTCAAGGACTGCTTCCACGACCAGACAAAACACATTCGCGCAATAGAAACAGGGCTGTCAAGCGACCCCTCAATGAACTGGCGCCTTTCAGAACTTGACAACACAAACCTTGTTTCTTTCTCTGACACCCACTCATTCTGGCCATGGCGCATAGGCAGGGAAGCAACAATATTTGAAGTCAAAGAACTAACATACAAGAACATCCTGAAAGCAATACGCACAGGAGAAGGACTTGCAGGAACAATAGAGTTTTTCCCAGAGGAAGGAAAATACCATTTTGACGGCCACAGAAACTGCGGAATAGTAATGAGTCCAAAAGAAGCCCTTGCCGTCAAAAAAACCTGCCCAAAATGCGGACAGCAATTGACAATCGGAGTTGCTCACCGCGTTGAACAACTCGCAGACAGACCTGAAGGGAGCAAGGCGCCAAACGCAAAACAATACACAAACCTCATTCCGCTCTCAGAACTCATTTCAGCAGCGATCGGCAGCCCGGTCGCGTCAAAAAACACATTCAAGGCATATTATGACCTTATTGGAAAGTTTGGCAACGAACTAAATATTTTACTTGACGCAACAGAAGAAGAACTATCCAAGGCAACAGAGCCAAAAATCGTTGAGCTGATAATGCGCAACAGAAAACAGCAAATAAAATGGCATCCGGGCTATGACGGAGAATACGGCCACCCAATATTTGACGAAAAAGCACCAGTTCCAAAACCGAAAATCACAGAGCAACCAAAAAAACCACAAAAGTCACTGGAGGACTTCTGAAAACACATATAAACCCCTGCCAAGCAACAAATCATAGGTGAGCGAGTTTGGCTGACAAAATAGCAAATCCTTACATTCCTGAAGGAAGGACACTCCTCTACATTCCTGCAAACCACGAATTAATGAAAAAACTTGAGAACTATGCAAGGATAATGTCGCTTGACAAGGAGCACCCAACAGCATCATTTGTTGTTAGGGACGGAGAAATAATCGGCAGGGGCGCAAACGGCAGCGAATATCACGAAAAGCACGGATGTAAAAGAAAAAGCCCCAACACACCAACAGGACAAGGGTATGAGTCTTGCGAGGGATGCCACCCAAAAAACCACAGCGAGCAAAAGGCAATAAGACATGCAAAAGAAGCAGGGCACGATACAGAAAATGCAGACATTTACCTCTGGGGAGACTGGCGGGTATGCAAACCGTGCTGGGGCTCAATTCTGGAAGCAAAAATCAGCAAGGTCTATCTTATGGAGGGAAGCGAATACCTGTTCAACAACAAGGACGCCCGCAACATAATAGGAAAAATATTTGAAAAATAATAAAATATGACTTTTTTGTCCCAATAGCTTTATATCCCTAATTCACGTAATATGCTAAAGTGTGACTTTTTAGTCATACATGGAGGATAATCATGGCAAAGAAAACAGAAAGCTCACCAGAACAGATTGGCTTCCACAAAGGAGCCCTAACGACATTGGCAAAGGAAAGGCAGGAGCTCGGAAGACTGCTCGCAATCGTTGAGCAATTGATGCAGATGCACGTCAAAGCATTGAAAGAGCTTGGAGTTGACCTTGAGGCAGAAGCAAAAAAGGCAGCTGCAAAAAAACCATTGGAAGAGAAGATAAAATAAAATGTACGGCAGAAGCTCTTACGGCGAAGGGGGAAGCGGGAATTACAGCATAGCGCCAATTAATTGCAGGGCATTCTATTCCTGCGGAGAAAAACAGGGCTTCAGTTATTCAGGCGGATTTTCATACGGCAACAGCTCAAGTGAGCCGTATGGCAGCAGCTGGAATGCAGACCTAAAGTTCTACGCGCACAACTCAATAGACAGCATTGTTGCACATTCCTCAATTGAGAAGCCATTAGGCAGCTTCAATGCGTACATCCCAAAATCCGCAAGAGGAACATACCTCGCATTCAACACACCACAATACTTCACTGCAGAAAGATTCCTCATCCCGGGAAGCACCGCAAGATTTGTTGGCAACGCAGCAGAAATAGAAGAATACATCATGGAAGCATTCAAGGCAACAACAGGCGAAGAACTGCCCAACGACATAATAATCACCGTGCTCAACGAAAAAGAACTCAAAAAGGCGCACAAGGCATACTTCGGAAAGTGGCATCCGGGCGTGCAGGGATTCAGCCTTAATGCAAATGGCAAAGGAACAAGCGAGGTATTTGCAAAAGCAGACCAGCTGGACAGGCTAATGCTCACGATAGGCCACGAAATAGGACACGTGCTAACTCACACTCTCAAAAACGCCCATGACGAAGAAGCAAAGGCATTCGCATTCTCACTGGCATGGATGAATGCAATAAGAAAAAACAACATTGCAGGAATCGGAAGCAACATACTGCCAAATCCCGCAAGCAACGGACTCCACAACATAGCATTTGACTTTGTGCAAAGAATAATCAAGGCAGGAACAACCGCGTGGGAAACATTCCTGCAACTGGCAAAAGGAATGCTCACAATAACAGAACAACCGATAATGATCCAGGAGGAATGATAATTATGGCAAAAAAAGACAAGAAAGAACAAAAAGAATCAAAAAAAGAAGAAGCACCACAAGACGCAAGCCTCCCACCAGAAGTAAAAGAAAAACTTGCACAACTCAAAGCAAAGCTTGAAAAATTCCAGAAATCAATAATTGAAAAATTTGACAAGTACATCAAGGGAATAGCACTAATGCCACCCCCAAAAGCCCCACCAGCAACACTGCCTCCAGAAATTCTTGCAGAAGAACAAAAAAGATTTGAGCAAATAAAAGACAAGCACCACGTCCTTGTCCTCATCGATGACACAGAACCATCAAAAATGTCAAAACAGGAATTAAAGGACAAACTCACGGCAATAATGGACACCACCGCACGTGAAATAGACCAGTCAATAGTCCCCCAAACCCTCCTGATTACGGAATTGTGGCAAAACTGCTACGACGCAAAATACGACTGGCTCCAACTAATTGCAATGTCAGCACCTATCTATGACACAGGAATGCTCGGCGCAATAAAGATTGCAGAAGTACACAAAACAATGGCCCTCAAGAAATTTGAGAAATACATCGTGGCTTACGTCCTTGCAGGAAGCATAGTCACAGGCAGGGCAACAAAAGAAAGCGACATAGACGTTTTCATCGTCATAGACGACACAGACGTCAAAAAAATGACAAGGGCAGAACTCAAGGACAAGCTCCGCGCAATAATAATCAACATGGGTCTTGATGCAGGAGACATTACAGGAATAAGGAACAAGCTCAACATCCAAACATACATCCTCACAGACTTCTGGGACGCAATCAGGGAAGCAAACCCGGTCATGTTCACCTTCCTCAGAGATGGAGTGCCATTCTTTGACAGAGGAATATTCATGCCCTGGAAACAACTGCTCAAGATGGGCAAAATCAAGCCATCACCAGAAGCAATCGACATGTACATGAGCACAGGCGAGCAGGGACTGGACCGCATAAAGTTCAAGTTCAAGGACATAGCAACAGAAGACTTCTTCTGGAGCATACTAACCCCAACACAAGCCGCTTTGATGCTTTACGGCATACCACCACCAGCACCAAAAGAAACCTGCGAAGTACTCCGCGAGATATTAGTCAAGAAGGAGAAACTCCTTGAAGAAGAATACGTGAAAATGCTTGAGAACGTCATCCAGACAAGAAAAGACATCGAGCACGGCATAAAAAAAGAAGTAACTGGAAAAGAACTTGACAAATTGCTTGAGGACTCTGAAAAATACATGAAGCGCCTCAAAAAGCTCTTTGCCCAAATAGAAAAAACAAAAGAAGAAGAAATGATAATCAATCTGCACGAGACAATTCTCACAATAATAAGAGACGTGCTCAAGGCAGAAGGGGAAGAAAAAGTGCTTGAGGAAGAATTAATCAGCAAATTTGAAGACAAGCTCATATCAACAGGAAAAATACCTACAAGATTCCTCAGACTACTAAACGAATTCCTTGACGCAAAAAAAGCATACGATGCAGGAAAACTCACAAAGACAGACCTTGAAAAAACCCGCAAGAACTCAGCAGAACTCATCAAATTCCTTGTAGAGTACCTGCAGCGCAAGCGCGGAAGAGAGCTTGAGCAGACAAAAGTCAGGGTAAAATACGGCGACAAGTTCGGCGAAATAACACTCCTCGGCACTGTCGCCTTTGTCATCAGGAACCTTGACGCGCCTGAAAAAATCATTGAGAAAGCAACAATCAACAGGGACGGCTCCCTTGGACCGCTTGAGACAAGCTCATGGGAAGAATACGAAAAAGCACTGGCAAAGATTGCAATACCGCCAAAGGCATTCATCAAGGAACCTGTCTTTGAAAGCCTAAAGAAAATCTTTGGCAAGGATGTTGAAGTGCTCGTAACCCAATAATTTAAATACCAGTAAAAACAGGCCAAGGAATATGAATCCGACAGAACGATTCCATACCTGGACCCACCTGACCCTTTTCTTGATGCTCTTCATGATAACGCTCGCAGTAATGAAGTTCAGCACACCAACAGGGCTTGCCACAGGAAACCAAACATTTGCTGCAAATGGCATAGGAGACTTCAAGCCATTCCTCACAGCAGTAGGGCTACTGATGACCATGCTGATTGTCGCTCTCATAATATGCGGCAAAAAAAGACCTGCAAGACAAGGAGAAGAAAAGAACTTTCAAGAAACAATCCCTGCACAACAACACTCTCTTGATGAAATAAACAGGCAATTAGCAGAACTAAGAAAAAAGTTAAGGTAATTCTGGACAGCACATTTTTTAAACACCTGCTGAATACAAATACAATACGCCCGGGTAGCGAAGTGGCCAAACGCGCCGGACTTAAGATCCGGTCCCGCAGGGGTTCGTCGGTTCGACTCCGACCCCGGGCATCAGTTTTTTAAAAAACCACAAGTTGCAGTGCTTATGGCAGCTTACAAGTTCAGCAACAATTTCTTCATAACGGCTATTGGAGCTCTGGGGCTTGCAACTCTTGCATCAGCAGGATACTTGCTTATTCCGGGCAGGGCAGAAAACAAAAAACAACAAGAAGCAATTGTCCAACAGCACGAAAGAAAGCGTGTTTTTTACAACAACGCCACAGTCCATAATGCAGACGGAATAATGCTTGAACTCCTTGCCTCTGACAAGACCCCTGAGTCGTGGAGTGGAATCAATCTGCAAATAAGCCCCGCAAAAGCAGAAAATGGGCGCAATACGCCCCTGTCAGCATTTCAGCCCCAGAACTCAATTACATCGCGCCATTCCCTGCAGAAGACGGCGCAACAGGCGCAAAAGTGACATTTGCAAAGCCCTTAAGCATTGAGGAAAGAATCACGTTCATGGTAACAGGAAACACAAAAATACAAGGACCTCGCGAGCACAACCAACCAATAATACTCTTCAACAAATACATGATCGTAAAGGAATTAAAGAACAAGCTTTATAAAAAATTTGGCAATCTTTAAATACGCTTCTGAGAGTCTCTCTTTAGTGCCTCCGTGGCTTAGTAGCTATAGCACCACCTTGGTATGCAATCACAACAAAAAGGTGGGGGTCGCGAGTGCAACTCTCGCCGGAGGCTTCAGAACATAATACTGGTTCCTTGCTTTTCTGGCACAAGCAAAACCACAACTCTTCTCGATTTTTTGCTAAACTTTATATTTTGCAAGACATATACTTGCAGATGTGGAGAATAAGAGATAAGGAATTAAACTTGACCAGCAACATAATAATCCTGCTTTTTGCGCCAGCATAATTTAAATACCAATATAGCGTTGCGAGCGCGTATGCGATGGATTGTGTTTTTGCTGCTGGTTATTCTTGCCAGCTGCGCATCCCCCCAGCCAGGAAGCCAACCTGCTGTTCAATGCAAATGGCCTGAAATTCCAAACAATGGCGGATGCTGCAGGGACCTTAACGAAAATGGAATTTGCGACACCGTTGATTTTGCTACAGAAATAGAAACACAAAAACAACAGGAATACGAAGAAGCAGCACAAAAGGCAAGGGAAACAGCAGAAAGGGCAGGAAAATACAAACCAACAATCACCAACCTGCTTTATGAGAATGCGAGCAAAATAAGGAATTACAGGTTCTTATACAAAGGCGATGAGATTGTTGTTGCAAACGGCACAATAACAAGAAAACTCATTGCTAATTATCCGATTGGAGACCAAGACATCAATGGCAGGAGGATGAAAGTGGTGATAAACACGGTTCATATTGACCTTATTGGCAGGAATGCAACTGCAGAATGCATTCCTCCTCCAGAACTGGTCAAAAAACGCATGGGAACACCTTGTGACAATTTTGTCGGCTTCAGGTTTCCTGTAGATTTTGACAAATTTGTTTTAAAGATGCCAACCAAATGGCTTGAGGACTTCCTTTACAGGACACCAACGACAATCCTGCCCGGCAGCCACATTGGGGACAGGACAGCCACGCTTTACAAGTTCACAGACCTGCAGGACCCTGGCAAGACAACCAACATCTGGATTGACGACCTTGCCGCAATACCATTACGCGTTGAGGTATGGCAGAACGGAAAGCTTAATGAGAAAGAGGACTACATTGACTTTTACGTAATCTGACCAAAAATTTTTTATCCTCACCTGCGCAATTGTTGCTGAATGCAAGAAAAAAGAGGGTTTTTCAGCTATTTGTGGAACAAAAAATACAAATACACTGACTTTATCGAGCCATTGCTGGCATTGCCTTTTGCTTACGCACTGCTAAGGGTTCTTGAAGGACAATTCAACACGCTCACGTTCGTCATCATTTTCGTGCTCGTGCTGATTTACTTGCCAACAATTGTTGTTTTTGCCGAGATGAAGAGGTTGCAATGAAAAAAATAACACATCTTTTGGTTCTCATTGCGTTTTTGCCCTGTGTTTTTTCCACGTGCGAGGACGCATTTGACCTTATGCAAATAACCAAAGACACAATCCTCTGCAACAAGGCGTATGACGTTCCAAGCGGCATAACAATCAAGACAGACAACATCACGCTTGACTGCAACGGCGCAATCATTCGGGGAACAGCATTGCAGGACGGACAGGGAATAACAGTTGACCACGCAAACGGCGTCACTGTGAAGAACTGCAACATCCTAAATTATGACGTGGGAATTTACGTAAAAGAAGGAAACAGGAACACGATAAAGAACAATGCATTGCTGAAAAACAGGATTGGCGTCAGGATGTACCAGGCATTTGAGAACAGGTTTGAAAACAATGCGGACAAGAGTATTCTCAAGCCTGTGAGCTCGCTGGCATCAAAATTCAACACGTTCTGGATAACAAACAAGGAACTTGACAGGGACTTTTGCAAGGAAAACATTTGCAATGGCGCAGGCATAATGAACCCGTGCGAGAATGAAGATTTTTACTGCTCACCAAGCTGTTCCTACCAGAATGACAATGACTGCCCAGCGCCAACAGAGCAGTCAAAGGAAGAACCAGAACAGGAAACCCCTGCACCAGCAGAACCAAAAAAGCCAGAAAGCACGCCTCAAACGCTTAACCTGTCAACACAAAAACAAACCAGCACGCCAATAATGTCAACAGGAACCGTAACAAAATCATTCATGCAGATGCTTCCTGAAAAAGCAAGGTTCTGGACAATGACATTCCTGGCAGTAATTGCTTACTTGTTCGGCTTCCTCTGTTTCCAGCACCACCACTACAAGCACGGTTAAGACTGCTTGCTCTTAGCCCATTCAGCAGCTCAGAAACAACAATCAGAAATAATTATATATCAGAATCAACCGCTTGGCCGCAAAAAAAAAGAAGGTGTGCTGTGAAATCAAGAATTGCAGTCATTATTATGGTATTCTGCTTCCTGCTCCACCCTGTTCTTGCCATAAGCAGGACATGCACGCGCGAGATTGACCCCCAAAGAATAAGCCAGGACACGTTATTATGCGCTGATAATTATTACCCCCACAATTACCCCAACGGCATAAACATAACAGCGGACAACATCGTGCTTGATTGCGGCACAAGCGTATTGCACGGCGCTTTCAAGAACGCGGGAATCGTTCTAATAAACCGCAAAAACATAACCATAAAAAACTGCCAGATAGCAAATTATGAAATTGGAATCCTCATAAAGAACTCAAAACAAATCACGATAATAAATGCAAACCTTATTCGAAACAACGTCGGAATGAAAATAATTGATTCATCAAGCATTATTGTTGAGAACAGCTTTGACATAAGCATAAAAAAACCACTGCAACTGATTAATTCAAAAGGAAACTCATTCCACTTCATTAACAAAAAGATGGAAGGAGATTATTGCAGGCTAAACCAATGCAATACCCCGACAGGGTTAGCAGCAAAAGAGATTGAATCAGTCAAGGCAAATACGCCAAAGAAAACGCTTGCCAGAAACCTCAAAGACGCAATAAGAAGCTGGATTTATCCAAGCAAGCAGGTCTTTTCCTAACAATTCCTGATGTTCTCAACAAGAAGAGTCTTTTGTGGGCACGGAACAGTCTTGCCACCCATCCTTATGCTTGGAGTAAACTTTATCTGAATGATTGCACCCACGTCTCCTGACGGGAACATAAATTGCGCAGCACTGCCCTTTGGCAATGGCTTGTCAAGTACGTTCTCAACAACGCTCACGCCTGCCTCGCCAAGAATTCTGGCGTGAATGCTTTCAACACTCACGTCATGACCATTGTCAATCATGCCCTTGACCTTGCCGTCAAGCACGCACATCTGGTCAACACCGCCAACCCTTATCACGTTCATCGAGACAAGATCACAACTCGTGGGTGTTTCCTGAACACCCTGCACGAACTCTGCCTTTTCCTCAATGTATTCCTCACCCCAACTCATCACTGCAACACCCATACCGACAGACATAAGTATGAGAAGGATAGTTGCAATAAGCGGTGAAACACCACGCCTGTCCATCAGTTCGCCTCTTTTCAGCCAACATCGAGCAATACTCATTTATAAATAATGCGGTTTTTACAAGCAAATATTATAAACAAAAGCAAGGTTCAAACCAACAATGGCAGAAGAACACACACTCAGTCCTGAAGAAACGGCACAAATGGCAAAACAACAATGCATATTCTGCCACATAGCCGCAGGAAGGGTTGCCTCAAAAAAAATCTACGAAGACGACAAAGTGGTCTGCGTTCTTGACATAAATCCCGCCAACCCAGGACACACGCTCATAATACCAAAAGAACATTACATGATCATGCCCCAGCTTCCAGAAGAATTACTGCAACACATAGGAATGATTGCAAAAGGGGTTTCCCACGCACAACTCAGGGCACTGAAAGCGCAAGGCACAAACATCTTTGTCGCAAACGGAGTCACAGCAGGACAAAGAGCACAGCACTTCATGATGCACGTAATACCAAGAATGGAAAAGGATGAAGTTGGACTAATCCTGCCAGAAAGAGCAATGAGTGCTGCGGACACAAAAAAAGCCCAGCAAATACTCAAAAAAGCAATTGCAAAAGCACTCGGGCTAAAAACAGAAGGCGAGCCGGAAACAGAAGAGGAATCACAAGCGCCAAAAAAAGAGCCTAAAAAAGCAGAACCAAAAAAACCCGCAAAAGAACCAGCCAAAAAGGAGGAAAAGAAGCCGTCTAAAGGCGCAAACCTTGACGAAATAGCACGGCTTCTGACAGGATAATGGCTTGCGCAATCTGCGACCTGCTGAAAGAGAAAAAGGGAATGCTATTTGAAGACGAACAAATCGCAATCCTTCTTGCCCCAAAACCAGCAGTGCCGGGCCACATCATCCTTGCACCAAAAACGCACGCGGCAATCCTTGAACAAGTGCCTGACTTCATGATTGGCAAAATGTTTGACAAGGCAAACAAGGTCTCAATAGCAGTCTTTGAAGCGCTCGGAGCAGAAGGAACAAACATAATCGTGAATAACGGCATTGCGGCAGGCCAATCAGTCAACCACTTCCTGATCAATGTAATTCCCCGCAGGGAAAACGACAACCTCAACATATTATGGCAGCCAAAACAATTATCAGAAGAAGAGATGAGCACGATAGAACTCCAGCTCAAGGAAGAATCAAAAGGCATAGGAGTATTTGAGAAAGAAAAGGAAAAGCCAAAAGAAGAAAAAAAGCCAGAAGAAATAAAGGAAGAAGAGGAAGAAAACTATCTTCTCAAGCAATTGGAAAGACTGCCATGAAAACAAGAATCCACGCAATAATCAAGGGAAAGGTTCAAGGCGTCTTCTTCAGGGCGTTCGTGAAAAAGCTAGCAGGCAGCATTGGAGCAACAGGATGGGTTAAAAACAACCCCGACGGTACCGTAGAGGTAGTTGCAGAAGCAGAAAAAGCACTGCTTCAGAAACTGCTTGACAAGTGCAAACAAGGAAATGCGTGGTCAAAGGTTGAGGTCATCAATGCGAAATGGAAAAAACCAACAGGCGAATTCAGGGAGTTTGAGATAAGACCTTAAAAAACCATTCAAGCGGGCTACCAAGCCACAAATAAAAAAGAAATGCCATAAGGAAGGAAGGCACAAAAGGAATCCCGTCCTTGACAATAACTTGTTTTATTCCAAGGCGCCGCAGCTCCCTGATTTTTTTCTTTGTGACCCCAAGGTCTTTTGGTCCACACAAGTATCTCCTCTTGTAAAAGACTGGCTTTGCAATCCAATCACCCTCTGTGAGCAGGCAGGGATGGATTTTCCTATACATACAGCAGTTCTCAACAGCCTTCACCCCAATCGCGAGATAAAAAAGCACTGGCACAATCAATGCAACAAAAAGAACAAGCATCCTGAAAAAGAGGTCATCAGTAGCAACAGCAAAAGCGAAACCAAGCAGAAATACAAAAAGCACAGGAAAGTTTGCCCAACGCACCTTATTGAACAATTCAGCATACCTTTTGAGAAAAAGCTTCCAGTTCATTACGGCGAGCACAATGTTGCTGACTATTCCATAGCCAGCGCCAGCAAGCAACACCCACAGCAAAAAACCAACCCCTGCATTATCCTTTGAGAACCACAAGCCAAGCAAAGCACCCATTGCCATCAACAACTTGCTGTCACCACCACCCCACTGCCTTGAATAATACATAATTATTGAAAGAGCAAAAAAAACAACAAAACCAAACAAACCAAAACCCAACGCTGCCCAGCCATTGCCTGCAAAACCCCACGCAGCCCTTATTCCAAGCCCTGCAACAATGCCTCCAAAATTCACCCAGTCAGGAACCTCCCGCGTCCTGATGTCAGTGTAAGCACCAACAATTAACACAAACAATGCGACCAAAAAAAGCAAGACCTCAATCATAACCACAACTTTGTTCAGAACATATATAAATACTTGCCCCTTGAAAAATCATTGTGAACCAGACCGAAGGGCGAGTGAGCTTAAGCCCAAGACCACTCCCAACACACGTTGCAATAAGCCTGAACCTGCAAGAGCATGTCCCTGCAGAAACAACCCTACGAAACGTGATGGAATTAATCACAATCGCACTCAACTTAAGAATTCCAATGCTCACAATCCACTTCCCATCATCAATAACAGAAAACGAGGTTGACACAATAACAACCCTCTTCACAGCACTGATGCACGAGCCTTTCCTTGACAACAACCAAGTAAAAATATCAGTGCTTGGCAAGTGGTACGAGCTTCCAGAACGCACCCTTGAACCAATAAAGCACGTGATTTCCTCCACCAGCGATTATGACCGGTGCTTTGTCAACTTCTGCATCCGCTACGACGGCCAAGAAGACATTGTTGAAGGCGCAAAACTATTGGCAAAGCACGTCCAATTAGGCAAGCTTGCACCAGAACAAATAACAAAAGAAACACTCAAGGAAGCAATGCTTACCTCAACATTATTGCCGCCAAGCCTGATAATCCACACTGCGCCTGCAAGAAAAACAGGAAGCATGCTCCTCTGGGACTCGCCTGGTGCCATAGTGCATTTCTCTGACTTTCACTGGAAGGATTTTGGCAAAGAAGCATTTTTAAACAGCCTTGCGTTTTTCCAAAAAAATGGTTAAGATAATGTTTGCAAAAGGGGCAAAGACAATAGAAATCCTTGAGGACGTTTATTCCAAGGATGAAGCCCAAGCAATAGCGGAGCAAAACAGAATAAAGGCATTCGGGGTTTTCAACGGAATCGTGAAAATATTTGAAAAAAACAAGCGCCAAATAATGCTCTCTGCATATCAAAAGAGGTATGTGCCTTTCTGGCACGTCATAGGCGAAAGCATTCAGGAATACAAGCGAAAAAGCAACTACGGATTCCCCGTCAAGCCAGAAGTCAGAAGTGTCACTTTCAACAACAAGACAATCGCAGTAAGCCCGGACGAGCCTTACGTGCATTTTGACGCAGAAGACCACTGTTTTGAGCAATACTCCAAGGAAATCCTCCAAAGCGCAGTGCAGGAGAAAGAGAAAAACCTTGAGCGCTACCTTGGAAGCAAGCGCAAAAAAATCCGAAACCTTAAGAGCATTCAGTCAAAAGACACTGTTGTCGAACAAATAAGCATGCGCGCATCATTTATAGTAAACCAGCTAATAAAAGAGCTCATCAAGCCAATACAGGCAGACAAAATAATACAAGAAATAGTTGAAATCAAGAAACTCGCAATGCTCCTCAGACCCGTGCACGTCTTTGAATTCAAGGAAGAAGGTTCTGAAAGCGGAAAAACAATAGAAGTCGATGCAATCACGGGCGCATGGAAGCGCGGCAATCGCATAATCAGCGAAGAAATGAAAAAACACCTGATTTCAGAAGGAATCTTTGAGGTCGGTGCGGAGCTTGCCGCAACAGTAATCCCGGGCGCAGGAGTAAGCCTGACGCTAGGCAAAAAACTAAAGGAACACCAAGAACTAAAGCGCAACATCAAGCAAATGAAGGCTTGGAGAAAAGCATACGAGACACGGAAGAAAAGGAAATAAGTTCTCGAAACCTTTATAAACAACTCCTTGATTTTCGCAGTCATACCGATGAAACAATGATGCGTCAGACGTCTCGCGTATTGCGTCTAGCGTCTCGCGCAGAGTGAGGTGCAATTCTTATCCTCACATTGTCGGAAGGAGGAAAAAAATGGCAGACAAAGGACCTGCGGAAAAGGCTCTCGAAGCAATAGAGCTTGCAAGAAGCACAGGCAAAATCAAAAAAGGCACAAACGAAACAACAAAGGCACTTGAGCGCGGCACTGCAAAGCTAGTCGTCTATGCAAAAGACGTCCAGCCTGCAGAAGTCGTCATGCACCTGCCACTTCTCGCAAAGGAAAAAGGAGTTCCATGTGTTGAGGTACCGAGCAAGGAAGAACTTGGCGCAGCAGCAGGAATAAAAGTGCCCACAGGAGCAATCGCAATAATCTCAGAAGGAGAAGCAAAAACAATCATCAAGGACCTCAAAGGAGCCTGAGCACGATGGGAGACCCAAAAAGAAAAATTGTTGACATGACGCAACCAGCACCTGCACAAAAAGGACCAGCAGGCGCAAAGCAGGCAGCAGAAGGCGTAAGGTTCACAACAGCAACACCCGCAAAGGTTGAAGAAGTAATCGGAAGGACAGGAATGAGGGGAGAAGCAATACAAGTAAGAGTAAGAGTCCTTGAGGGAAGAGACAAGGATAAAATAATGCGAAGGAACGTCAAAGGGCCTGTCCAAAAGGATGACATACTCATGCTCAGGGAAACAGAAATCGAAGCAAGACCGCTCAACAAGGGCGGAAGGGCAGGAGGTGCATAAGCATGGCACGCTGCTCCTTCTGCAGGAAAGTCATAGAGCCAGGCACAGGAATAATGTTCGTAAAAACAGATGGCAGGATATTCATGTTTTGCTCAGGAAAGTGCGAAAAACACCTGCTTGACAAGGAGCACAAGCCGCGCACAACCCGCTGGACCCTTGAGTACGCAAGAGAAAAGCGGCAGCTCAAGACAGCAAAGGAGGGCAAGAAATGATTGAGCGCACCCTTGTGCTGCTGAAGCCTGACGCGGTGCAAAGGTGCCTCATGGGAGAAATAATTTCGCGCTTCGAGCGCGCAGGACTAAAGATTGTGGGAATGAAAATGATTTGGGCAAATGCTGAGCACACAAAGAAGCACTACACAGAGGACATTTCCAAAAGGAGAGGCGAGCACGTGCGCGAGAAGCTCATCAAGTTCTTGCAGGAAGGACCCGTAGTAGCAATCTGCCTTGAAGGAAGCAGCGCAATAGAAGTAACCCGAAAAATGGTTGGAGACACAGAACCCAAAAAAGCATTGCCAGGCACAATACGTGGCGACTTTGCACACCACAGCTATCACTGCGCAGACGTCCGCAATGTTGCGGTAAGAAACATAATTCACGCCTCAAGCGACAAAAACGAAGCAGAACGCGAAATACAACTCTGGTTCAAACCCGAAGAACTGCACTCATACAAGACAGTGCACGACATATTCACGCAGTGTGATGCAAAATGGTAGAAAAAGAAACACAATTGGAAAAAATGAAGCGCTTGTCAGACAAGCAGGAAAACATACGCAACATCTGCACAAGCGCGCACATCCACCACGGAAAAACAGCATTGACAGACAATCTTCTTGCAGCAGCAGGCCTGATGTCAGAGGCAGCAGCAGGCTCCCTCGAGAAGGGAATGGCAACCTGGCAACACCTTGATGAACAGACACGGCTTCTCACTGTTGATGCAGCAAACGTTTCAATGGTTCACACATTTGAAGGACAGGAATACCTAATAAATCTAATAGACACGCCAGGCCACGTTGACTTCGGCGGAAACGTCACAAGGGCAATGAGAGCAATAGACGGCACTGTCGTGCTCGTCTGCGCCTCTGAAGGAATAATGCCCCAGACAGAAACCGTCATCAAGCAGGCGCTAAGAGAAAGGGTCAAGCCAGTCCTTTTCATCAACAAGGTCGACAGGCTCATCACAGAACTACAGTTCACGCCAGAACAAATGCAGCAAAGATTCCTAAAGATAGTGACTGAATTCAACAGGCTGATAGAAAGCATTGCAGAACCAGAATTCAAGAAAAAATGGCAGGTTGACATAACAACAGGCTCTGTGGCATTCGGCTCAGCAAGAGAAAACTGGGCGACCTCTGTGCCCTTTATGAAGAAAAAAGGAATCAGCTTCAAGGACATAATCAACCTTTACAAGGGCGGAATGACAGAACAACAGAGACAGGAATGGACCTGGAAGAACGCACCATTATACGAAGTCCTGCTCGATATGGTCATAAAGCACCTGCCCAACCCAATAGAAGCGCAAAAATACAGAATTCCAAAAATATGGCGCGGAGACCTTGACTCGGAATTCGGCAAGGACCTCATCAGCTGCAACAGAAACGGCAAAGTTGCATTCTGCGTCACAAGAATCACAATAGACCCAAGGTCAGGAAGAGAAATTGCGGCAGGCAGGCTTTATTCAGGAACAATAAAGGAAGGCATGCAGGTATACTTGAACCTCGCCCGCCAGCACCAAAAAATCGCACAGGTAATGATGTATCAGGGAGTAAAACCTGAACTCGTAGACGAGGTTCCTGCAGGAAACGTGCTAGCACTCGCAGGCATTTCAGCAACAGCAGGTGAAACAATAACCCTTGAACCAGAACAGCCCTTTGAGGAATTAAAACACATTTTCGAGCCAGTCATTACAAAAGCAATTGAGCCAGTAAAACCACAAGACCTGTCAAAACTCGTCGATGTCCTCAGGAAGGTTGCAAAGGAAGACCCATCAATAAAGATAGAAATCAATCCCGAAACCGGCGAAAACCTTATGCACGGAATGGGCGAACTCCACCTTGAAATCATTGAAGGCAGAATAAAAACAGAGAAAAATGTTGACGTGAAAACCTCGCCACCGATTGTTGTTTACCGCGAAACAGTCACAAAGAAAGGTCCTGAAGCAGAAGGCAAGTCACCAAACAAGCACAACAAAGTATACATGTATGTTGAACCGCTTGAGCCCCACGTCAGGGAACTCATAAGGAATGGAGAACTGCCAGAAGGAAGAATAAAGAAAAAGGACCTGGCAATAAGAGACTCGCTTGTTGACGTTGGTTATGACAATGACACCGCCCTTTCAGTCAAGGACATTTACAAAGGCAACATATTCATTGACAAGACAAGAGGAATTGTGCAGATAGGCGAAGTCATGGAATTATTGCTTGACGGCTTTGAGCAAGTCATGGACGGAGGACCCCTTGCAAGGGAACCGTGCTTTGGCGTCAAGGTCGTGATGAGCGACATCAAGCTTCACGAAGATGCAATCCACCGCGGACCTGCACAAATGTATCCCGCAGTCAGGGAAGCAATCAAGACATCAATGATGAGCGCTGGCCCTGCAATCTTTGAGCCAATGCAAACACACCTTATTGAGGGACCTGTCGAGTACACTGGAGAACTGACAAAACTTGTGATGAACAAGCGCGGCCAAGTGCTTGAACTCGTCCAAGAAGGTGCTTTATCAATAATAAAGGCAAAGCTACCAGTGGCTGAAATGCTGGGCTGGAGCTCTGACCTCAGATCCGCAACAGGCGGCAGGGGAACAAGCTCCCTCGTCGACCAAGTCTTCGAGAGACTACCGTCAGAACTTCAGGACAAGGTAGTAAAACAAATAATCCAGCGCAAAGGGCTCACAGCAGGAATGCTTGGCGCATAGGTCTCGAAACCTTTATAAATAGATGCCTTTCCTATCGTCTAACAAACACATTTCCAAATAGGAGGGGTTTCATTATGGCAAAAGGAAAACCACACGTGAATCTTGTATTCGTGGGTCATGTTGACCACGGCAAGTCTACAACAGTCGGACGTCTGCTCTTTGACTCCGGCAACATTGAGGAACAAACGCTCAGGAAGCTCAAGGAAGAGGCAGAACGCCTTGGAAAGGGCGGATTTGAATTTGCCTTCGTCATGGATGAGCTGAAGGAAGAGCGTGAAAGAGGAGTCACAATAGACCTTACTCACAAGAAGTTCACCACGCCAAAGTACGACTTTACAATAATCGACGCACCAGGCCACAGGGACTTCATCAAGAATATGATTACAGGCGCATCTCAAGCAGACGCCGCAGTCCTTGTGGTCGGCTCAGAAGGAGTGCAAGCACAGACAAAAGAGCACGCATTCCTCTGCAAGACCCTTGGAGTCGGCCAGGTTATTGTTGCATGCAACAAGATGGACCTGAACAAGTACGACCAGAAGAAATTTGAGCAAATAAAGAACGATGCACTTGCGCTTTTGAAGAGCGTCGGCTACAAGGTTGAGACGGTCCAGGTAATCCCAATAGCATCATACCCGGGAGACAATGTTGTCAAGAAGAGCACAAACATGCCTTGGTACACAGGACCAACACTGATTGAAGCACTTGACAAGCTCTCGCCGCCTGAAAAGCCAACAAACCTGCCCTTGCGCCTGCCATTGCAGGACGTCTACAACATCAAGGGAATCGGCGTTGTGCCGGTTGGCCGTGTTGAGACAGGGGTAATGAAGGTGGGCGACAAGGTAATAATAATGCCTGCCCGTGAAGGAAAAGGAGTCACGGGCGAGGTCAAAAGCATTGAAATGCACCACGAGGCAATCCCAGAAGCAGAACCAGGGGACAACGTGGGCTTCAACGTCCGTGGCATAGAACAAAAGGACATTGCGCGCGGAGACGTCCTTGGCAAGGTTGACAACCCGCCGACAGTTGCGACAGAATTCACTGCCCAGCTTGTCGTGCTCAACCACCCAACAGTCATTACTGCAGGATACACGCCAGTATTCCACATCCACACAGCACAAGTTGCGTGCCAGTTTGTGGAGCTCGTGAAAAAAATAAATCCTGCAACAGGCGAAACATTACAGGACAAGCCAGACTTCATCAAGAACGGCGACGTTGCAGTCGTAAGGATAAAACCGATGCAGCCGCTCGTGATCGAGAAGCAAAAGGACATCCCGAAGCTTGCAAAGTTCGCAGTCAGGGACTCAGGAAACACTGTCGCTGCAGGAATGTGCATCGACCTCGTAAAGAAGGCCTAAACAGCCTTCCATTTTTTTTTATTTTAATTATGGGAAACCAGCATTATGCAAAAAGCACGCATCAAGTTGGCGAGCATTGACATAGACAAGCTCAATCAGACATGCGCTTACATTAAAGATATTGCCGACAAGACGGGCGTGGACATACGCGGACCCATCCCTCTTCCTACAAAAAAAATGAAAGTGACCACAAAGAGGTCACCCTGCGGAAGAGGAACAGCAACGTGGGAGCGCTTTGAAATGCGCGTCCACAAGCGCCTCATTGACCTTGGGTTAGACGAAAGGGCATTAAGACTGGTAATGCGCGTACCCATCCCAGAAGGGCTCAATATTGAGATAGAAATGGTTGATGTCTGATTCTTTGCGCAGTCTTTATATACCAAATCGCTAGTTCCAAACTCATGCAGGAAATGCTCGATGTCGTCAATGAGAAGAACAAGGTTGTGGGAAAAGAAGCCCGCGAAAAATGCCACAAAAAATTTCTCCCCCATAGGATGATTCAGGCATTTGTGTTTGACAAAAAAGGCAGGATATTTGTTGCAAAAAGAAGCAAAAGAAAAGCAGTTTATCCAGAACTTCTTGATGTTTCCATTGCGGGACATGTTGACACAGGCGAAACCTACCGCCAGGCAGCGATAAGGGAAATTCAAGAAGAACTTGGCGTCAAACCAAAAAACATCAGACAATTGTTCAAGTTCAGGCACAAGACAAAACCAGAAAATGCATTCATCATGCAATACAAATTAACAGTTCCTCATGTTGGAAAACTGAACAAAATAGAAATTGAAAGCGGCAGATTCATGGAATGGGAAAAAATGCTTGACATGCTAAAAAGAAAACCAAAAAAATTTGCACCAACATCAATTCTTGCTTTGAAGATTTACAAAAAATAAAATGCACCGCCCGGACAGCGGTCAGCTAAAGCTGACGAGCCCGTGCAATGGCTTCACTCTGTTACGCCACCGCCCGGATTTGAACCGGGAAGCCCGTAAAGGCGCGGTTCTGTCGTTCATTTCTGAAGTTCGAGACCGCTGCACTACCAGGTTATGCGACGGTGGCAAAACAAGAACATAAATCTTATGAAGCATTTTTAAACCTTGCCTTAATTACTGCATGCATGGTAAGAGTCTGGCTTGTTCCGCCCGAATGCCTTGATGACCAGCGCCTGCTTGGCGAACACCTTGAAATTCACATAATTATTGGAGCAATAGCAAAAAGACATCAAGGAAAAAAAGGAGGGTGGGTAAATCATCCTGAAATAATAAGGTACGAAAACAGAGTAAAAGCGCTCATCAAAAGACATCAGAAACTGATTGAGGAAATGAAAAAGCGCGGCTGGAATGCAGGAAAAATCCACAAGACGCCGCTTCAAACAAGAGGAATCCCAAAAAGCGCATTCAGAGACTTCAAGCCAACAAAAGAAATGATTCTCAAAGATATTTCTGACCTGAAAAGGCGATGGAAAAAAGAAGGAAAGAAAGGCGGCAGAATGCCTTTGCGTTTCTAACGCCCCCGACGGGATTTGAACCCGTGTCAAAGCCGCGAGAGGGCTTTATCCTTGGCCGCTAGACGACAGGGGCATTATTACGACGAAAAACCAAGTGTAGCTTTTTAAAGTTTATGTCTGCCTCTGAAAACGCTTAAGCACAAAAGGAATTACTTCAACAAAATCGCTCGCGAGATAACCAAACCCCTTCTTCTTGTAAAGAATGTCCGCTGCCTTGCCATTCACAAAAGCAGCGGCGCAGGCAGCACTGAAAGCATCATTGCCCTGAGCCATCAATCCAGCAACGATCCCTGCAAGAACATCACCCGTGCCTCCATGCGTCATGCCAGCATTGCCTGTGCAACTAATCACTCTCTTGTTTTTTGATATTATTTCTGTCACTGGGTGCCCTTTCTTTACCAAAACATTTGAGCCAAGATGCACCTGTAACTCTTTTTCTGACAATCTGCTGTTTGTAAGCAGTTCCTTTAATTCCATTGCGTGAGGCAACAGCACACTTCCTGAAACATCCTGAATGCGGACAACACGCAAGGCAGCAGCATCAATAACCAAAGGTCTGCGATAATGCTCAACAAACAGCTTAATGAATTCTTTAGCGCCAGTGGTAAGAGAGATTCCATTGCCAATCTCAACAACATCCGCCTTGTTTGCAAGCTCCAAAACTTCAGGCACGTTTTTTGGCGTGAAATTCGCGCACTTGATTTTTTTCGTAATAAGGTCGGGAGCAATAGCATTGATTGTCCACGCAACTTTTTCAGGCGCGGCAACAGTTACCAAGTCAGCACCACTTCTCAATACAGCCAGCGCAGACATACCAACTAGGGCTGGCGCGCCCACATAATCCTCGCTTCCTCCAATAACAAGCACTGTGCCGTTGTCGCCCTTGTGAGAACTCTTTCTTCTGGGCCTAAGAGAAATATCGCGAGCAGTTATCTTTTTCATCAGCACTTGACCACATTGACAGGCTTCTTTGCAATGAAGCACTCAATGTTTTGTATTGTCGTGTCAAGGATTCTCTGCAGTGCCTCTTTTGAGTAAAAAGCACAGTGGGGCGTGATGAGGACATTTGGTTGTTCCACAAGTATGTGCTCCTGAAGAAGGGTCTTGTAGTCTATTTCCTTTTTCTTGGACGGCTTGCTCAATAATTCAAGCTCCTCCTTCATTGCCCCCTCTTCTTCTATCACGTCAAGTCCCACGCCTGAAAAAATCCCTTCCTTGACGCCCTCAAGAATTGCACCAGTCTCAATCACTGCACCCCGTGACGTGTTAATCAATATTGCGCCTTTCTTTACCTTGCGAAGGTTTTTCCTATTGAGCATATGTTTTGTTTCTTTAGTCAATGGCACGTGAAAAGTAATGACGTCAGATTCAGCAAGCAATTTATCAAACGGAACATACGTGAAACCACATTCCTTTGCAAGTGCAGGATTTGGAAACAAATCAAAGGCAATCACTTTCATCCCAAACCCGCAACTGCCAATATGCGCAACATTCCTGCCAATTTTTCCTGTTCCCACAACACCCAACGTCTTCCCTTTAAGGTCTGTTCCGCAAAGCCCTGTAAACTCAAAACTCCCCTTGCGAGTTGTTTCCACGGCCTGCACAATCTTTCTTGAAAGCGCAAGCAGAAGCGCAAACGTGTGCTCTGCAACAGTAATGTCGCCATACGCAGGCACGTTTGTCACAGATATCCTCCTTGACTTGCACGTCTTTAAGTCAATATGGTCAAAACCAGTGCTCCTCGTGCAAACGAGTTTTAGTTTGGGAAGCTTCAAGAGTATTTTTTTATCAACTTTTGAGTAAATAAATACGCTAACAGCATCAGCTGTTTTTGCATTATCAACAGTCTCGGGATTCAGAGTTTCATCAACAAAAACCAGCTTGTGCTCTTTCAACCTCTTTTTCACGTACTTTTTTTCCCAAGGCTCAAGCTCAAAAAAAGCAATCGTTGCCACAAGCACAGTTCTTGAGGATTAGTATTTAAACGTTACTACGCCGCAGCCCGGATTTGAACCGGGACAGCGGCCAGCTGAAGCTGGCGAGCCCCGGTCAAATCTCGCAATACACAAAAACAACGCCTTGCTTCAATACGCCGCAGCCCGGATTTGAACCGGGATGCCCTTGCGGGCCAGGCTCTCCAGGCCTGTGCAATACCAGGTTATGCGACTGCGGCATTCGCCTTGTCACAAGACCTCTTGTTCTGCATAACTACGAGGTTATGCGACTCCGGCAGATAATAAAGAATTTAGGATAATTTCTTATAAAGCTTTCTTATAAAAACAAAAAAAGAAAAAATAGATTAGCTGTGCTTTTCCTTTGTAGTCAGGTGATGGTAGCCTGAGAAAAGCATGCACAACGCAAGCACATACACCGCCCACTGCAAGTTTCCTTGCCAACCAAAATATCCTGCAACCAATGCGGCAACAACATAAACCCATCCTCTGACTTTGGCTTCAGCCATTAAAATCACCTCACACAAGAAATTGCATAAAAGAGTATTAAAGCTTTATGGCGGTGGCGTGATTTGAACACGCGACCCACGGCTTATGAAACCGTTGCTCTGCCAGGCTGAGCTACACCGCCTTAAAAAGAACAGGAAAGAAGTCGGTTTAAAAAGCTTGCTCACAGATTCGCCTTTATAGCGTCCTGCACTTTTCTCATTTCCTCGTCAGAAAGCTTCTTGTGCGGCCAGTGCCTCAACCCGTCATCCTTGAACCTTGGCATTATGTGCAGGTGCGTGTGAAACACTGCCTGGCCTGCTGCAGGCTTTGTGTTTATTCCCACATTGAAACCGTCAGCATTGACTGCCTTCATGATTGCCGTTGCTATTTTCTTTGTCCTCGTTATCATATCACTCAAGACGCCATCAGGAGTCTCAAGAAGGTCAGCATGGTGTGCGCGAGGGACTACAAGGGTGTGTCCCGGATTTACAGGCATTATGTCAAGAAATGCAAAAATCTTGTCATTCTCGTAAACCTTCATTGCAGGAATCTTTCCGGCAATAATCTTGCAAAAAACGCAGTCCTCCATCAACAATCACCCCAAAAAATTCTCAATTTCCACCAAACTCTTTATCTTATTCTTATAATCACGAGTGCCTTTCCTATCAATCAATACAGCCATTATTCCTGCCTTCTCTGCGCCCACAATGTCTGTCTCAAGACTATCGCCAACCATTACGGCATCCTCCTTTCCAACACCAAGCTTTTCAAGCACAATATCAAACATTTCAGCATCTGTCTTCAGCAGCCCTGTCTCGTAAGAAAAGCATACCGCATCAAAAAACTTGTCAAAACCAAACTTCTCAAGCAGTCCCTCAACAGACAATTTCGGCGTGTTTGAAACAATGGCAGTCTTTATTCCTCTTGATTTCAGCATTTCCAATGCCTGCATGGTGTCAGGATACAATTTTGCAAGAAGCTTGTTCTTGTTCCAAATGCCGATAAGCTTCTCAATAACCCAATCAGGAGCCCTCAGCCCAAACGCCTCAAAGGCATCCCTGAACATCAGCGCCTGGTCATCATAAAGCTTGGTCATTACCGCACGCTCAAACTTTTCCACAAACTCGCCGAACACCATCTGTGGACGCATCAGCCGATAAGTCTGCTTGAGCGGCGAATACGCGCCCTGCTGAACAAGCGTACCCCAAAAATCAAACAAGACCGCTTTTTTCATTTTCTCTCCACCAACAATAAAGGCAGGCGGTTTAAAAGTGTTATGGTTGACCAACTGCAAATCAGAAACTGAAGCTAATTGAAAGGTATCCGCCAAGTCCTGCCTCTTCCAAAAAGGATGTCGTAAAACCAAATTCAGTAGCATTACCTGGTCTATAGCAAAATCCCACCCTTAGATTTAAAACATCATTCCAGGTTTTATCAAACTCATCATAATTTGTGCCACCATTAATACTCTTGAAATAAGTCCATTCGACACGTTCATAGCCCACACCAACAAGGATTTTAAAATTATCTGTCATATCGACCTGTGCTCCAAGCTCTGGCGAAAGTGGAAATGGTCTGCGTTCAGATGTGAAAATGTAGGATACTCCTGGCTCGCGCGGCGGGCTTGCACCCCTCAAATCATTATCGTGCAAAGTGTCGAATTCCTTTGATTTATTCACAAATTGCCCAACCAAAGAAAGCTTGGCATACGGGCGTATGAAGAAGTCAAATCCAGGAATGTATCTAACATACAAGCTGGCTTCAGAAAGCCACATCTTATTGCAGGGATCAAAAGCACCTATCTGGTCGCCATACCAAGTGGTGCCTGTTGCAGGATTAGTAAGCGTGGGATTATCAGCTTCACTCTTTATCTTGCTGGAAAGAGACTTTCTTGTTGGGACAACATACTTGCCAGCAACATCAACCCCAATTGAAAATAAAGAATCTGGCGATGGGCTGCATTCCGGCGCTGCGGGGTTGCTCTTGTATTTCTAGATTTGCGGAATTTCCTGCCCCTCCCGCGACACTGCACCCTGCGGTCCTGCAAGCGCAAGAGCAGCCGCCATTACAAGCTTTGCTAACCCATTCATATAACAGATACCCTTCTATGATTTATAAACATTAGCAATAACCTAAAAAAAGGTTAAAAATAATAAAAAAATGTGTAGTTGCAATGAGGACTACAGCTGATCTTATATGGACCAGCCGAGATTTGAACTCGGAGCCTCACCGCTGCCAGCGGCGCGTTCTGCCGGATTGAACTACTGGCCCAATAAACCTGCCGTGTGGCGGTCAACAAGTGTTGACAACCGCAGGTTTTACTGCTTAATGGACCTGCCGGGAATTGAACCCGGCGCCTCACCCGTGCGAGGGGTGCGTTCTGCCGATGAACTACAGGCCCAACAAACACAATGAGAATTTGTCGTCTTTGTTGCTTTAAAAAACTTCTTATTAGACTGCCAGCTGAACAAAAAAAAATCAGGGCGTCAGAAGAAAAAAATAACGCCCCTCTGGTCTTTGATGAACGCAATAAGCAGGATTTGGTTTAAAAGCTTTGTTGTTTTGCAGTCAATCCTTCAGTCCCAGCGCTTTTTTCAACGCAGCCCTGTCAAACCCAACAACAACTATCTTTTCGTCAATAATTATTACTGGAACACCCATTTGCCCGCTTTTCTCAACCATCTCATTCGCGGCATCCTTGTCCTCTGCAACATTAACGTCCTCAAACTCAATCTTATGCTCTTTCAAATAATCCTTTGCCATATGGCAGTACGGACATGTCGGAGTTGAATACACCTTAACCTTGTGCTTTGGCATAAAAAAACACCTCATTGCTTGATGTAAACGTATTTCGTTTCTCCTTCTTCTATTGATATCGGCTCTGTTGTCCAGCCTTTCTGCATTTGGGCTGTTCTGTTGATCGCTGATGAGTTAGTAATGTTGGGAACAATTGCTTTTGGCCTCACAACAGGAACGCTTGGCTTTGACTCATCAGGCAAAGGCGCAAGAGGAGTTGGTCCTGAAGTGTTTCTTGCAAGCATCTCCGCAGCAATCGTCTGCGGCTCAAAAACAGGCTCCTGAATTCCCTCAGGAGGCGTTGTTTCATCCACAGGAACCTGAACGCAGCCCGCAAAAACAAGAAGCACAAACAAAAGCAAGATTATTCTCAACATAAAATTCAACTCAACATAACTACTATTTTAACTTTTTGGAGTAAAATAACAGCCAGATTCCAAACACAAGCATTGGAATGCACAATGCCTGACCAAGAGTCAATCCAAGAACATAAGCTGTCGGCTCCCGAAAAAACTCAGTCACAAAACGAAAGATAGAATAAAGCACAAGAAAAAGCCCAAAAATAAATCCATCGTGATGCTTCCTGCCGGCAAGAGGCAACAGGACCAAGAAAATCACCAAGTCATACAACGCTTCGTAAAGCTGCGAAGGATGCCTGAATCCCTCTGCGCCAGGAAACTTGACAGCCCAGGGCACGCTTGTTATTCTGCCCCAAAGTTCGCCATTAATGAAGTTACCAATCCTTCCAAAAACCTGTCCAAGAGCAATGGGCACGATGCAGATGTCGCAAAGCCGCAAAAACCCAACTTTCTTCCTTCTCGCAAAAAAATAGCCCGCAACAAGCCCCCCAACAAGACCACCGTGAAAGCTAAGACCACCATGCCATATTGCGATTATCTCTGCAGGATTCGCAAAATAATAACCGGGCTCCCAAACAAAAACCTCAAACAGCCGAGCCCCAAGAATAACCCCCACAATTAGCCACACCATCAGCCAATCAACATCATCATCAGAAAGCATCACCAAGCCCTTCCTTGCAGCCCTTCTCACGTACCAATAAACAAACAAAAAGGCAACAGCCCACATAATCCCATACCACCTTATCTCAATAGGTCCAATGCTTAAAAAAACAGGGTTAATGGAATGCTCAAACATGAGCCGCTTGCCTCACAACAATAGTTGCGTATGCCCTTGTCCATGCAAGAAGCAAAACAAGCACGATTGCGGTTATAATAAATGAGAGTTTCGGACTTATTTCCGCAAGCCTTATCAAGAAATAATTGCAAATAAAGAATTGCAAACAAACAATAACCACCGCAGGAAGCAGGACAATTATTTTTCTTGTTCCAACAACAAATGCCTTCCTGATTCCGAGCAAAGCGTAAGAAACAATCGCAAAATAAATCAAAACAGCAAGAAGAACTTGCATGACAATTCCTGAACCAGCAATTATCTGTCCGGTAATTTTTTCCACAGCAACCCTCCTAAGATTAAAAACAGTGTCAGCAACCTGCCAGAAAAAATAAAGACCTGCCCACAGCAAGTTTATGCGCGCAAAAACAAGCAAATATTTCCTCCAATGCGTCCTTGAGCCAGTCAGTCTTGCTGCAATAAACCAAGCAAGCCCCTGAAACACGCAGAACAACACAAAAACGACAATTGCAAGAATTACCAGCAAGGCAACAAACTGCCAAGTATACCTGCTCACGGGTGGCTGAAACAATGCATCAATAATTGCGGGCCTGGTCCTGTCAGCAACAGCACGCATTTGTTCTGTCAGAAGAGTTCCTATTACGATTACGTGTTCTGTAAGCTTGTCAAACAATTGCGAGGTCATAAAGCCATAAAGGACAAGAAAAAGCACGTCGAGAACTGCACTTGCCGGAACATACCATCCCTTTTTCCAAATAAGCTTCCACGCAAAAAGCCATTCATTAAAAATACTTGTTTTTCTCATTTTCATTTCACGCAGGGATTGATGATTTTGCAAGCCCCATGGCAGGCGGAGTTGGAAAGATTCCGTGAATGTTAATAACCAAGAGCAATAAGGCAAGAAGTATGAACAAAACAATGAAAACAAACCAAAAATCAGCCTTTTTCATCAGCGCAACACTGTCTTTCAGGGCCACCAGCAGCACTTCACATACGGCAGGAGTCCTTGAGTGCAGACCCCTCCTGCTGAAATAATCTCGTTCGCGCGCGCAATGTCAGTGACAGCATTTCCACGCTGGCATGCATTCTGCTCAGGCACCAAAGTAACCCCTGCACCAGTCATTGTTGGAATATTGCCCGTGAAGAACAGCACAAGAACCACTATCACGAATACTGCAACAACACCCCATGTTGCAAGCCAGATATCCCTTGACGAACCAGAACTCTCATCCCCCATCTCAACAGGCACTGTTGCCTTGAACTCAAGTTTTTTGACCATGCACGTTCACCCCTTTAAAACAGGATATTGTTCTTCATGTCAGCATTTAAGTTTAAATAGTTTTCGCTGGATTTGCTCTGCCCAGATAGAACATTCAGCCTGGACAGACTAATGCCACAAAGGAATCTTTGGCTCTCGTGGCATACGGATTTGAGTGCATATGAAAGCAATACTCTTGTTCTGCCCATTAATTGCGGTTGTTACTGGCTTCGCATCATTGCCACAATCAGACGTCCAAGTGACTACCTCCCCCTCAACCCCGCTAACCTGAACAGTGCACGTGGAACTGCTTCCAAGTGCACCAGTGCAGCTCCCCTTTGATGAAGTGCACACAGGAAGCTTTGTTGGAAAAACAAACAAGCAAGTGACTGTTTCAGTGATTGGTTGAGGTGTAATAACGGGTTGAGGTAGAGTTATAGGTTGAGGCGGCGGGCATTTATTCTTCATTTCAGGAATAAACACGCACATTCCATTTGTGCATGCAGAAGGGCATGTTGCTGCATTATAGCACTCCGGGCTTATTTCATTGCCCCTGAGGCAGCGGTAGCCTGTGCAAGGGTCAGCTGAATAAGTGTAATTCTCGCGCCTGCCCTGCTCCCACACCATTTGAAGTCCTTCACACACAGGCAGCGGTGCTTCCACGCACGCACCATTCACGCAGCCGTGCGGGCATTCATAAGTGATCCATTTTATTGTTTTTTCAGGAGTGCAGTATGATTCTGTAAGGTTTGCTGTATCAATGCAGGTTTCAAGCCCGCCGAGAAGACAGTAATTATCCCAACACACTTTTGTCTGGCCTTGGATTCCATATTTCACCCCGTTATCAGTATCAATGCAGGTATTTCCTGGTGGAACAATGCAGATTCCGTTGTTGCAGCCATACGGGCAGGTTATGCCCTGCAGCCCTTTGTACTTGCCACGCTGGCACAAGTTCTCAACAAGATATTCCTCTGTCCTTCACAGGTCGTGATAAATTGTTGGCTTTCCAGAAACTGTGTGATTGATAAACCCTTTTATGAAAACATCAGGCCTTGATTGTGGCGTAAGCTGTGGTCCTGAATAAATTTTAAGGTTTTGACTTGAAGCATTGTCGGAATCAGAACACAACATTTCAGAAGAGTTTAATGACTGCATTCCTGTTATTATTTCAAAGCCCTACCCAACAGGTTCCTTCAGAACATACGCATTGGTGCCTGCAACAAAAGCAAACGCTACAAATGCAGCAAACAATAAAAACCTCTTCATTCATTACCTCTTTTTAAGAGAATTGCGAATTATTCGTATTTAAACTTAACGCCTAATTAGTTTGACAATCTCTCCAAACACGAGCACGCTCGCAGATATGCCTGCTGCAATGAGCCAGTCTTTTGCTCCAAGGGCGACTGTGCCGAACAAGTGCTGAAGGAACGGCAAATACACCACTGCAAGCTGCAGGCTGACAGAAACAATTATTGCAAGCCAGAGCCAATAATTCCTGAACACACCAACAACAAACAAGGATTCTGATTCAGAGCGCTGGTTTAGCACGTTGAACATCTGGAAAAGCATCAGCGTCGTGAATGCCATCGTCTGGGCTTTTGCCAATTGCAAATCCGGCTCGTAAAGGTCAAACACGAACAAGGTGCCAAGCATCATAATCAGGCCAATCAGCAATATCATTGTCCCTCTTGACTTGTTGACTATGTTTTCCTCAATCTTCCTCGGATTCCTTTTCATCACCCCCGGCTCAGGCGGGTCAATGCCGAGCGCGAGTGCAGGAGCTCCGTCTGTGACAAGGTTAATCCAGAGAATCATCAATGCTGTGACAGGCAAAGGCCAACCAAGAAGTATTCCGATGAAAAGCGTAAGTACCTCGCCCATATTGCTCGACAGGAGGTACTCAACAAACTTTTTGATGTTGTCAAAAATAACCCTGCCTTCCTCAACAGCCCTAACAATTGTTGCAAAATTGTCATCAGCCAAGACCATTGCGCTTGCCTCTTTCGCAACATCTGTCCCCGTAATACCCATGGCTATGCCAAGGTCTGCCTTCTTCAACGCAGGCGCGTCATTCACGCCATCACCAGTCATTGCAACAACATGACCCTTTTTTTGCAGCGCTTCCACAATGCGAATCTTGTGCGCAGGATTGACCCTTGCATAAACGCTGATTTCCTCAACAAGGGGCTCAAGGTCTGTTATGTGGTCAAGCTCAACACCGGTTATTGCCTTTCCTGTCATGCCCAGCTCTTTTGCAATTGCCTTTGCGGTTGTCAAATGGTCTCCTGTAATCATCACCACCTTAATACCTGCGCCCTCACATTTTTGTATTGCCTCCTTGACTTCTGCTCTTGGAGGATCAATCATTGCCTGCAAGCCGACAAAAACCAAGTCAGACTCAAGCTTTTCCTTACTTCCCGGAACGACCTGCTTGTACGCAAACCCAAGAACCCTTAACGCCCTGTTCGCATACGCCTCATTCATTGCGAGCACTTTTTCAGCATCACTTCTTGAAAACCTGACAATCTTTCCATTAACCAACTGCCTTGTACAGAGCCTTACCACGACCTCCGGCGCGCCTTTTGTACAAACAAGCATTTTTGCGCCCATCCTGTGCACAGTAGTCATTATTTTTCGTTCACTCGTGAACTCAATCTCCCTGAGCCTCGGATAAGTCATGTTCAGTTGTTCAACATTAATGCCTGCCTTCCGGGCACTCACAATCAATGCTGCTTCTGTAGGGTCGCCAATGACTTTCCATTCATTGTTTTCCTGCACAACCTTAGCATTGTTGTTCAGGGCGCCAATCTTAAGAAGCATGCTGAACTGGTCAGGATTCTTTGCAAACCTTCCGACAGGACTGTAGCCAGATCCAGACACAGGTATTGATTCCTGGTTTGCAAAAACGTGCTTTACTGTCATCTGATTGTGCGTCATCGTGCCTGTCTTGTCAGCACAGATTACGGAACAAGCCCCAAGAGTCTCAACAGAAGGCAGTTTCCTGACAAGGGCCTTGCACTTTGCCATCCGCTGCACGCCAACAGCCAACGCAACAGTCACAACTGCAGGCAAGCCCTCTGGAATTGCAGCAACAGCCAATGCAATTGCAGCAAGGAACATTTCATAAACAGGCAGGCCGTAAAACACGCCAGCACCAAACACAACAAGCGCAATAAGTATTACGAGAGCTCCAAGCATTTTGCTGAGGCTTGCAAGCTTTTTCTGCAAAGGAGTTGGCTCTGCCTTTGCTTCCTTTATCATTTTTGCAATCTTACCTATCTCAGTTCCTAACCCCGTGGTCACAACAACAGCCTTGCCCCTGCCACTTGTGACGATCGTGCTTGAGAACACCATATTATGCTGGTCTGCAACAGCAACATGGTCATGCAATACCTCAGGGTTTTTCAGCACAGGAGTTGATTCACCAGTGAGTGCAGCTTCCTGCGTGGCAAGATTAATAGTCTCAATCAGCCTTGCGTCAGCAGGCACCTTGTCGCCTGTCTCTAGCAAAATAATGTCGCCAGGCACAATTTCAGAAGCATCAATCTCAACAACTTTTCCATCCCTTAAAACTTTTGCCTTGAGGCTTACCATTTTTTTCAATGCTTCAATAGCTTCCTCTGCGCGGTATTCCTGCACGCAACCAAGAATCGCATTCAAGATCACTATTGCCGCGATTACCCAGAAATCAGTCCATTCAGGAATCAGAGCACAAATCAGCATTGCGGCAAGCAAAATCCACACTATTGGGCTCGCAAACTGGTTAAGGAATATCTTGACCAATGAAATCCTGTGCGCTTCCTCAATACTGTTCCTGCCATACTTCTCAAGCCTTGACTTTGCCTCCTCATCAGAAAGCCCCTTTGTAGGAGAAACACCCAATTCCCTGAGGACAGCAGGCACAGACTCGTCAAACCAAGCCATGACGTGTTTACGTTGCTTAATTCTATATAAATATTACCTGAATGGCGCAGTTATCAGTAACGTTTATATAATGCCCCTTTAATTAAGATGGGAGAAAAAAGATGGTAACCGCATCTGACATTGCGCGAACAGACTTTATCATTGCAGATATTAATGACACAGTCTCCTCACTGATTGGGCAGATGGAAAGGCACAAGGAATGCTATGCAGTGGTCTTTGAGGACAGCAATTACAAAGGGATTGTTGCAAAAAAATGGCTTTTGTCCTCAAGGATTGACCCTGCAGAAATGAAACTGAAAAACATCTTCAAGCACCGCTCAAAAAGCAAAACACCTTTCTTTGTCCCAACGCTTTCGCCAAACACCGAACTGAGAGAAATCGCGCGATTGATGGCAACAGCAGACGTGCACGCACTACCAATCATAATCACAGAGCAGAAAAAAGAGCACGTAATCGGCATGGCGCACTCCCTGGATGTTATTGCAAACCTGAGAACTTTCTATTCAAGAGTAAGGGCAGATGAGCTTGCAAGCATGAAGCTTGTCACAATAAACCAAAATGAAAAAGTCAGCAAGGCAATGAACCTAATGAGCAAACAAGGAATCAGTAAAATCGTCGTGGTAGACAGCCAAAATAAGCTCATAGGCATACTCGGTCTGACAGACATACTTATTGATGTCCACGCATTCCCAAGAACAAGAATGCGGATTCCACATGCAGCAAGTCACCAAATGGGAAAACACACCGGCTTTGGTGTTGGAGAAAAAACAAACCTGCTTGAACTGCCTGTGCATAATGTCATTACTCACGTCCCAAACTGCATAACAGCAGCACCAGAAGAATCAATGGCAAGCATCATTGACCTCATGGTAAATAACGACGTAAGCTCAGTAGTGCTTGTCAAGAAGGAAATACCAGTAGGAATAATAACAATAAAGGACATTCTTGAAGACTTCTCAAAAGAATAAGTGCAGTCCTGCAAAAAACACAAAAGTTCTCCACTGCTTTTATTTTTTTTAATTAACAAAGATAAACAAAGCTTTCAAATTTGGTTAAATACAATTTCTTATTAAAAAAAGGAACATTTAAATATAAAATGTCAAACAAGTATACAAAAATCACAACTAGTGGCGCAGAGGCAGGATGTTTCCACCAAAGGACAGAAACCCCAAGCGAACTTTCAAAGAACTAAGGCACGACATCCTATCTGACCTTCTAAAAGGCCGCAAGACCGTCAACCAGCTCGCAAAAGACACAGGAATAAACTGGAAAACAGTAGACAACCACTTAATCTGGCTCAAAGGCAGAGGATTTGTCAGAGAAGTATTCGCAAGCTCTTACGTCAAGATTTACGAACTAAGCGAGGAAGGAAGGAAATTCCTCGGCGTGGAGGCAGAACAATGAAAAAACCTCTGCGCGTGCTCATGTTCGGATGGGAATTCCCGCCATTCAAGACAGGGGGGCTTGGAACTGCCTGCTACGGCCTCACGAAAGGACTGGCAAGAAACAATGTGCAAGTCACGTTCGTCATGCCTGTTGCGCCGGAAGACGCAAAAGCAGAATTCGTGAAACTCATCGGAGCAAACCAGTTCGCAAAAAACATCAAAACAATCCCTGTGCCATCAATGCTTGCACCATACCAAACAGCAGAACAATATGAAGAAGACTATGCGCCATTAAGCACCAAGGGATTCTATGGAAAAAACATTTATGCAGAGGCAAAAAGGTTTGCAAGAATAGGAAAGACAATTGCAAAAAAAGAGCGCCATGACGTAATCCACGCGCACGACTGGATGACATACGAGGCAGGCATAGAAGCAAAGAAAACATCAGGAAAGCCATTGGTTGTGCACATTCACGCAACAGAATTTGACCGCACAGCAGACAATCCCAACCACTACATAGCGCACAAGGAATACGAAGGGCTCAAAGCAGCAGACATCATCATTGCGAACAGCAACCTCACAAAAAACAACGTGATAAAACATTACAAGATTCCAGAGCACAAAATAAGGGTTGTGCACTGGGGAATTGAAGAAGACAGCCCAGAATACCACACGAACTACAAGTCACCACTGAACAAAAAAAGCAAAGTTGTCCTTTTCCTCGGCAGGATAACAATACAAAAAGGGCCTGACTATTTCATAGAGGTTGCAAAAAAAGTCAGCGAGTTCGAACCAAACACCCTCTTTGTGATCGCAGGCGACGGGGACATGATGCCAAGAATAATCAACAGGGCCCACGAGATCGGCATTGCTGACAAAACAATATTCACCGGCTTCCTTCAAGGTCCTGACGTGCACAAGGCATTCCAGATGGCAGACGTTTACGTGATGCCAAGCGTTTCAGAACCATTCGGACTTGTGGCCCTGGAAAGCCTGAAAAACAAGACACCTGTAATCGTAAGCAAGCAAAGCGGAGTCTCAGAAGTGCTAAAGCATTGCCTAAAAACAGACTTCTGGGACATAAACAAAATGACAGATATGATCGTAAGCGTGCTCAGGCACAAAGAACTTCAGGAAGAATTAAGAGAAAACGGGCACTCAGAATCAAATAAATTCAACCTTAACGAACCAGCAAAAAGAGTCAAGGCAATATATGAAGAGGTGACAAGATGACAAATATTTGCCTGTATTTCCAAGTACACCAGCCATTCAGGATGAGAAAATACAACGTGTTTGACATCGGCCACAAAACAAACTACTTTGACGACCACAAAAACAAGGAAGTAATGCAAAAAGTTGCAAAAAAATGCTACATTCCAGCAAACAGGATAATAAGGAACTTGATTGCAAGACACGACGACTTCAAAGTTGCATTCAGCATTACAGGAACAGCAATGGAACAATTTGCAAAATACACTCCTGCAGTCATTGACAGCTTTGAAGAACTCGCAGCAACAGGAGCAGTCGAGTTCCTCAACGAAACATATTACCATTCTCTCGCATTCCTGCACGACAAGGACGAATTTGTTGACCAGGTAAGAATGCACCAACGCATGATAAAAGAAATGTTCAAACAAAAACCAATTGTCTTCCGGAATACAGAGCTTATTTACAACAACCACCTCGCAAAAACAACAGAGGAAATGGGCTACAAGGCAATACTTGCAGAAGGCGCAGACCACATCCTTGGCTGGAAATCGCCAAATTATGTCTACAAACCAAAAACAACAAAACGCATGCGGCTCTTGCTCAAAAACTATAAGCTCTCTGACGATATCGCTTTCAGGTTTGGTGACAAGAACTGGGGTGGCTACCCAGTTACGGCACAAAAATATGCTGAGTGGATTGCACCAATACTGGGCGATACAATCAACCTCTTCATGGACTACGAAACATTCGGCGAACACCAATGGGAGGACACGGGAATATTCAAGTTCCTCGAACACCTGCCAGCAGAATTAAAGAAAAGAAACATTTCCTTCCACTGGCCCTCCGAGCTTATGAAGGTTGAGCCAAAGGATGAGCTTGACATCCACGCACCAATGAGCTGGGCAGACATTGAAAGGGACACTTCTGCATGGCTTGGAAACAGAATGCAAAACTCAGCAGCACAAAGACTGTACTCGCTCAGGAAAGAAGTGCTCGCAAGCAGAGACGAAGCACTTATTGATGCCTGGAGAAAGCTCAGCACAAGCGACCACTTTTACTACATGTGCACAAAATGGTTCAATGACGGCGACGTGCACAAATACTTCAACCCTTACGACAGCCCTTACGAGGCATTCATTGCATACATGAACATACTCAACGACATAATCCTCAGGGTAAAGTCAGAAGAGAAAAACTCAGTAAGCTCTGCCTTAAGAAGGCTTATACAGATCTAAAAAAAGGAGGAAAAAACAATGAAAAAACAAACAAACAAAAAAAAGACGAGCGCACTGGCGCCGGAAAAGTGCTTTTACGTAAGCGACGGAAGCATCTATGCGACACTTGCACAGCTCGCAAAAGGCTTGCGGAAGATGCATCCTGACACGTACAACTACCATGCAAACGAGCAAAAGAATGACTTCCACAACTGGGTAAAGGACGTCTTTGGCGAGCAAAAACTTGCGCAAAAACTCCTCGCAGCAAAAAACCAGCTTGACAGTGCAAAAGCAGTGGAAACATTCCTGAAAAGAAAATAGGCAGCTCAATACGTAATATTTAAAAACAAGATATTACTAAAAACGCAAGTAGAGGTGGGTTTATGGCGAAAAAGAGGAAACTTAAAGCAAGAAAGGTGTATGCTGCACGAAAGCCTGCAAGAGTCATACAGGCAGAACCAAAAACAAGGCTTGAAGTGTTCTACAGAAAGAAAGAATTCGGAAAAGCGCCTGTAGAAAAACACTTCGTGCTGCAGGACGGTAGGAAAATAGAGAGTCTCTTCCAACTGATTGACGAACTTGAAACAATGGCAGAAGAAACATTCAGGAGCCACGTCAACGAGTGGAAGAATGACTTTGCCAACTGGGTAAGGGATGTGTTTGAATCACCGACTTTGGCAGAAGAAATGCAGAAAATAAGAGACAAGATTGAAACCCAACGCGCAATAATGAAACACCTCCTGAGAGAGGTTGCGCAGCTCGCAAGCAAAGAGCACCGCGAAGAAGTCAAAAAAAAAATTGAGAAAGAAAAGAAGGCCACAAAGGCAGTAAAGTGCGTAATACACTGAAATGAGCTTTTTGAAAGACGTACACCCAGAGCACGTGTTTCATTTAAAGAGCGGAAGCACCATAAAAAACCTGTATGAACTGGCAAACGAGCTCGCAACAATGGACGAGGAAGTATTCAGGCACCACGTCAATGATGAAAAGAACGACTTCCACAACTGGATACTACACATAATCCGCGACGACCACCTCGCAAGCGTCTTTTCAGAAATCAAGGACAGGCGCCTGATGCTTGCGGCAGTGGAGAAAAGAATTAGAGAACTTGAAAACCCACAAAAACCACTGCACAAGCTGCCATTTCAAATAACAGCAAAAGAATACCTTCTCGGCATAGTCATCGGCGCAGTGGCAATGCTGATGATAACCAGATTATTGTAAGAAATATTTATAAACGCCAACGGCTCGTTCTTTCACAAAAAGAGGCAAAAATGTACGACGTAATAACATTGGGTTCTGGAACCGTAGACGTATTTGTGAAAACAAAAAAACCAGAAATAATGAAACACAAGGGGCATGAAGATGTCTGCTACGCAATAGGCGAAAAAATCCTTGTAGAAGACCTCCACGTTGACACTGGCGGAGGAGGAACAAATACAGCAGTTGCCTTTTCAAGACTCGGACTGAAAACCGCATGGATTGGCGAAGTCGGCACAGACCTCCACGCAAAAACAATCCTTGACGAAATGAAACGCGAAAAAGTAGACTTTCTTGGCGGAAAAGCCAAAGGAATGACAGGCTACAGCGTAATACTAACAGGACTGGAACACGACAGAAGCATACTCGCATTCAAAGGAGTCAATGACAAGCTTGCGCCATACGAAGTTCCGTGGAAAAAACTCAAGACAAAATGGTTTTATTTCAGCGCAATGATGAACCAAAGCTTTGAAACACTCAAAAAAGCAGCAATGTTTGCAAAAAAGAAAGGAACCAAGTATGCATTTAACCCAAGCATGTACATTGCAAAAATGGGCTCAAAAGCACTCAAGCCAATAATTGATGACTGCGACCTCCTCATAATGAACAAGGAAGAAGCACAAGCACTTACAGGAATGCAAACAGCAGGTTGTAAGGAATTACTCTCTGAACTACAAAAACACGCAAAAATAGCAGTAATCACAGACGGACCAAGAATAGTGCATGCGTACAACGGCATACAGCACTACCAGCTGATCCCCCCTCGCATCAGGGTCGTTGAAACAACAGGCGCAGGAGACGCATTCGCAGCAGGAATGCTTGCAGGAATAATCATAAAGAAAGACATCAAGGAAGCAATGCAGTGGGGCATGGCAGAAGCAGCAGCAGTCATCCAGCAAGTTGGCGCAAAACAAAACCTCCTCACAAGAAGACAGATTGAAAAGGCGCCAAAAGCAAAAGTAATCGTCACGAGGCTCTAAAAAAATGCTTGCAACACTCAAGCAAGTTCTCACAAAAGCACAAAAAGGAAAATATGCAGTCGGAGCATTCAACATAAACAACCTTGAAATAATGCAGGCAATAACCAACGCTGCCTCAAAACTCAAATCTCCCGTAATACTGCAGACAAGCGAGGGCGCAATAGATTATGCAGGAATAAATTATTTGAAATGCCTTGTCTCGCAAGCAGCGCAAGACCACAAGATACCAATAGTCCTGCACCTTGACCACGGAAGAAACATGGAAATAATCAAAAAAGCAATAAAAACAGGATACACAAGCATAATGTACGACGGCTCACACCTGCCATTTGAGAAAAACATCTCAAACACAAAAAAAGTTGTTTCAATGGCGCACGCAAGAGGGATTTCTGTCGAAGGCGAACTGGGCACAATAGGCGGAGCAGAAGAAAAGATTGTTGCACGCAAAATAATTTACACAGACCCGAACGCAGCAAAAGAATTTGTTGAAAAAACAGGCATTGATGCATTGGCTGTAGCAATCGGGACATCACACGGCGCTTACAAATTTGCAGGAGCAGCAAAACTCGACATAAACAGACTAATGCAAATCCGGCAGATTGTCAGAGTGCCTCTTGTACTGCACGGCGCAAGCGGAGTGCCGGAGTGGCTCGTGCGAACAGCAGAACATTATGGCGCAAAGCTCGGAAAGCCAGAAGGAGTTCCAGACGAACAAATCAAGGAAGCGATAAAGAACGGCATTTGCAAAATAAACACAGACACCGACTTAAGACTTGCGTTTGACGCAGGAGTGCGCGAGTTTCTCGCAAGCAAGCCAGAAGATTTTGACCCACGCCACATACTCGGCAGGGCGCGCGAACTGATGCAAGAAGTTGTTGAGCACCGCATAAAACTCTTCGGAAGCGCGGGAAAAGCACAATGAAAACAATCCACATTGGCGCAGACCACGCAGGATTCAAGCTCAAGCAGGAATTAAAAAAATTTCTTGACCACTCGGGATACCGCGTGGTTGACGAAGGCGCATTTGAGCTAAACCCAAATGACGACTACCCTGTGTATGCGTACAAGGTAGCAAAGGCAGTCTCGCAAGGAAAAGGAATGGGAATCCTGATCTGCGGAAGCGCAGAAGGAGTCTGCATAGCGGCAAACAAAGTCAAAGGAGTCCGCGCAGTCGCAGTCTGGACTCTCAGAAACGCAAGATTAAGCAGGGAGCATAACAACGCAAATGTCCTCTGCCTATCAGGATGGGAACTATCCCTGAATCACGCAAAAAAAATCGTAAAATTATGGCTGGAAACAGAATTCTCAGGCGAAGAAAGACACAAAAGAAGACTGGAAGAAATAACGAGGATAGAAAATGGAAAAGCACCACGTTGAGATAGTTCCTTCACTATTGTGCAAGACGAAAAAAGAATTCCTCACAAAACTCAAAAAGATAGAACCATACGTAAAAAGAGCCCAGTTTGACATAATGGACAACAAATTCGTGCCAAACAAAACAGTCCAGCCAAAAGAATTCAAAGGGCTAAAAACAAGCATTGAAATAGAATGCCAACTAATGGTCAAGAACCCCGCAAAATACCTCTCAGACTGTATCGACATGAATGCAAAAAGAATAATATTCCATTACGAATCACTAAAAGACACCAAAAAAATCCTTGACCTCATCAACCAAATAATAACAAAAGGCTTGCAGGCAGGAATAGCAATCAATCCAAAAACACCAACAACAAAAATCAAGCCATTCCTCAAGCTCGTTGACATGGTCCTCGTAATGACTGTCAAGCCAGGATTTGGAGGACAAAAACTAATTCCAAGCACCCTCAAAAAAGTCGCGCAAATACGAAAATGGGCTCCAAAACTGGACATAGAAGTTGACGGCGGAATAAACAAGGACACAGCAAGGCTCGCAGTAAAGGCAGGCGCAAACATTCTCGTAGCAGGCAATGCAATACACAAAGCAAAAACAGTGCCAGAAGGAATTGAAGCAATAAGAAGCAAAATTTAAATAATCAACAACAAGAAGTTCTTGACGAAAAAAGAGGAGAATATGCCGTTCAAAAAAATCAAAGACATAAAAAAATTAAACATTATTGCAAAAACTCTCAGGCAAGACATAATCAAAATGATTTCTGCCGCAGGCTCCGGGCATCCTGCAGGCTCACTCGGAATGGCAGACGTCTTCACCGCGCTATACTTCAATGTCCTAAAACACGACCCAAAAAAGCCAGACTGGCCAGAAAGAGACATTCTTGTCTTAAGCAACGGACACATTTGCCCAGCAAGATATGCAGCAATGGCCCACACAGGATACTTTCCCCTGAAAGAACTTATGACGCTAAGGAAATTCGGCTCAAGGCTCCAAGGACACCCTCACAGAGACTCACTGCCAGGACTTGAAACAACATCAGGACCATTGGGCTGCGGAATCTCACAAGCAGCAGGAATGGCACTCGCGCTCAAGATGGATGGAAAAAAGAACCACGTTTACTGCATAACAAGCGACGGAGAACATGACGAGGGCAACACGTGGGAAGGAATAATGTTCGCTAACAAAATGCAATTAAACAATCTCACAGTAATTATTGACCGCAACAACATACAGATTGACGGACACACCGAAGAAGTAATGCCCTTGGAGCCTCTAAGGGAGAAATACGAGGCGTTTGGCTGGCACGTCATTGAAATTGACGGCCATAACATGCAGGAAATCATTGACGCACTTGAAAACAGCAAAGAACACGACGTGCCCACCTGCATAATCGCGCACACAACACCAGGCAAGGGAGTCTCCTTCATGGAAAACGACCCTGAATGGCACGGAAAAGCACCAAACGAAGAACAAACAAAGAAGGCGCTTCAGGAACTTGAAGCAGAACGCAAAAAACTCGAGCAAAAATGACAAACTCAGTTGTGTTCACAAAGCCAGAACTAAAGGCAACAAGAACTGGATTCGGAGAAGGCATGATTATTGCCGCAGAAAAAAACAAGAATATTGTTGCTCTCTGTGCAGACTTAACAGAAAGCACGCGCCTAACAGAATTCAAAAAAAGATTCCCTGAAAGGTTTATTGAAGTGGGGGTTGCAGAACAAAACCTTGCAACAATAGCAGCAGGAATGGCATTAATGGGAAAAATACCATTCATTGCCTCATTTGCAGTCTTTAATCCAGGCAGGAACTGGGAACAAATAAGAACAACAATATGCTACAATGACGTCCCTGTCAAGATCGTCGGCTCGCACGCAGGACTAGCAACAGGCGAGGACGGAGCAACACACCAAGGAACAGAAGACATCGCCCTGATGCGCTCACTACCCAACATGACCGTGATTGTTCCCTGCGATGCAATAGAAGCAAGAAAAGCAACAATTGCGGCAGCAAAAACAAAAGGACCTGTCTACCTAAGAGTTGCAAGGGACAAGACACCAATAATAACTGCAGAAGAAAACAGTTTTGAGATTGGCAAAGCACAAATACTCAAGGAAGGAAAGGACGTCACAATAATTGCCTGCGGACCAGTTGTTTATCAGGCATTGCTTGCTGCACAAATGCTTGAAAAGAAAGGAATAAGCGCACAAGTAATCAACAACCACACAATAAAACCCATTGACAAAAAAACCCTGATAAGCGCAGCAAGAAAGACAGGCGCTTTCGTCACAGTAGAAGACCACCAAATAATTGGCGGCATGGGAAGTGCTGTTGCAGAAACAATTTCAGAAGCATTCCCCATCCCAATAAAGCGCCTTGGCGTGCAGGATTCGTTCGGCGAAAGCGGAAAATCAATGGAATTATTGGAAAAACACGGCATGACAGCAAAACACATCACAAAAGCAGCAGAAGAAACAATTGCGCTGAAACAGTCCTGCGCGGGACGCCACCCAGTTGCATTTGAGCCGCAAGAAGCAGGAAGATTGCTTTCAGAAATCGCGCCGGAACAATACTTCAGACTTTGGGGTGGAGAAATAATCAAGACAGTGCCAGAACTTGAAGAGGCACTGAAAAAAATGCCACAAGAAACATTCCACCACCACGTCAACAAGAACAGGAACGACTTCAGCCAATGGATTCAAGACTGTTTTGGCGACAAAATCCTTGCAGAAGAACTAAAGAAAAGAAACAACAAGGAAGCAATGGCTGAAATTATCAAAAAAAGGCTGAAGGAAGCAAACAAATAAATCATATCTTTCCTTCATTAACTGCTTTCTTTAGCGCCTTTCTAAGCATTTCCAGTTGCTTTTTGTTCATGTCTGCTATCTTTTCCCACAGTGACACGAACTCATGATGCCCGCACTTCTTGGCATCCTTTATGTATTGCTCAAATCGCCAGAGGTCGTCCGTAACGCGCGCCAAGTGATGCACAATGTCATGCTCGCAGTCAGGAATACAATATTTTTTCATTTTTTCACCTCCTCACATTGTTACTCCAAGAAACATTCCAATAGCATAACTAACTATTGCCGCTGCCATTCCAATACAGGCAAGCTCAAAACCAGACTTCCACCACACACCAACAGTTATTCTTGCTTTGATTGCTCCAACAACAAACAACGCAAGAGTACAAACCACAAGCGAAACCCAGACAGAACTGAATGCAGAAAGAAAAAAGAAAGGAAGCAAGGGAATTAATGAACCAACAATGCTTGCAATGCCAACAACAACACCAGCCCTCAAAGGGTCATGATACTCCTCAGGAAAAACTTTTAATTCTTCAGCCATCATCGTGTCAAGCCACAATCTTCTTGAAGAAGTTATCTTGTTGACTATCCTGTTCAGAAACCTGCCCCTGAAACCCTTATGGTAATAAATGTCAGCAACCTCCTTCCTTTCCTGACCAGGCGTCTTCTTGATTTCCATCAATTCCTTTTTCCTAAGACTCAAATAATACTCCTTCGCAGCCTTTGTGCTCGTGTAAGCAACAGCGCCCATTGAGATGCTTTCCGCAAAAGTGGCTGCAAGACCTGAAATAATGACAAGCCTTGTGCTCATTGTTGCGGCAGCCACGCCAAGCACAATGCCCAGAACGTTGACTAACCCGTCTTGTCCGCCAAGAATGATTTCGCTCAGCCTTGAACCCCAACCGTTATGCACTGGTTCAGGACCAAGCACGTGCTCGTGACTCACCATCTTTTCCAACACAAATAATTAACAATGCGTATTTAAACATTGCTTAAAAACGCAGGGTTTTTATACCCATTTTTACAACCAAACCAAAAAAAGAGGAACAAAATGAAAAAGCCAGCAATTCTTTTGGCAGTTCTTCTCTTACTGCCTTCTGCGCTTGCACAGGCAGAATACCAAACAATAGACCTCGTAAAGCACACGCACGACGTATTGATGAAGTCACAATTCATAACCCAAGGATACGAGTATGCACGAATCCAGGGAATAAACCGCCTTGACGTGCCATTGGAAGTAAAACACTGGCATTTGAATGCAGAAGTGGGACCCCAGTATGCATTCTGCGAAATGGAACCAGTATCAATTCCTCCCGGAATAATCGACGTGGAAATCAGAATACAATGCCAGACAAGGTCAGGATTCACAGCGATGTATCCAAAAGGAACAATGGTCAAAGTTACAGCATACATGCTAAAAGAACCGCCAGAGGGCTCACATTCCATTGAAAGCATAACAATATACACAAAACCCGCTGTGCCAACACCATTCCCTGTCACACGCATAACAGGAGAGTCAACAGTTGAAGAAAGCACGAGCACAGCAGGAACATTTATGTTCATTGCAGGCATAGGCGCAATAATAATTCTTGCAGTGATTATTGTTCTTGCCTCACTAATGCAGAAGAAAGAATAAGCTAATCCTAAAACCTCAATTAATTACTGCCTCTCGTAAGAATAACCAGTTTGTTCCTTTTCACCAAGCAAGGAAGGAACGTAATATTTCTGCCACACAATCCTGCCCATAAGTACGACGTCTGTTGACGGCTTAGGATCCTTGTCATCCCTTGGCTCGCGCGTAATCACGACAAAATCATACGGGTCAAGGTAATGCTTACTCCTGAAATCCAAAGTGCCAACACCACCACCAACCGTGTCAAACAAGCCAAGATTGAGCGAATAACCAGTGTCCGTATCAAGCAACCATGCCTGATAATAAGTGTTGTCATATTCTGACGGCCTTAAGTCCTTTGTCTTGATAGTCACATAAGCATTAGGCAAGTAAGGACTCCTTACACTCTGCACCCTTGCAGTAGCCCTTGGATAAATAGCAGGCTGTCCTGTTGCAAAAATAGGAGGTTCAGGAGGAGTCAAATAAACCCACACATCCTGCTTGAAAGTCTGAACACGAGGGTCATAAAAGTAAGGATTAAACCTCTCAACCCCACCAGTCCTAAACCTGATATCCTCGGGTTTCAAGTAAACATAACCAAGCGCCAAAGGAATCACAAGCAAAAACAACATTGCAATAACAATTGCTTTCTTCATGGCAACCCCACCGTCCCCTCCTTAAGGACGCCCTCAAGTATTACAAACCCTGGCAAAGGATTATTGTCAGGGAAAGGCTCAACAGTAACCATCATTGAATCAAAAGGCAGCAATGGCGTGATAACGCTATACTCCAGCGAGGTGACCCTGCCAATACCTGCAGGCTGGAACAAGCCAAGACTCATTGAGTATCCTGAGTCCTCATCAACAAGCCATGCTTCATAGATGTAATCAGGCGCCAAAGGCGGCAGGTCCTTGGTCCTGAAATACACGGTGCCCTGCGGAATACCAAGCTGGTAAGGCTTGATGCTCACAACACGCGCATAACCAGCCGGGCTTCCATTAATCTGCGGTCGTGAAACCAGAGACAAGTCAGCAGAACTTAATTCAACATACTTGTTAACAATATGATATCCTCGTGCACTCGCATAATAATTGCTTATACGACTCGGGTCACTGCCTCGCGGAATCCAGTCATTATAAGGCAAATTCGAGGCACCCTCCTCCTCACCCTTCATTCCAAAACTACCCCTGCTCGCACCCTGCGCGCCATAACCCCCATATGGCTTGACATAACCAATGCCATACCTGTTTGACGAAAACACAATGTCCCGTTTCACTGAAACACTCGAATTGTAAGCATACCTTGTTTCGGCAGTATAACCAACTTGGGTTGCAAAAGAAACAAAGCTCAGCAAGAGAACAATAACAATGCCCAAACAAAGCTTTCGCATCACTGCGTAATCACCTTTTTGTCACGAAACAGCGATATTCAGGTTTATAAACTTTGTGTTTGCACGGTCGATGACTGATTAAGCCCCCGTCTGCTGAACACGATTCTCAAGCGAGACACAAATATAGTTCACAGGCACGTTCGGCTCTCTTTTAATAATGCTCTGTCCCTGCTTTAATTGTTGCAGGTCCTCATGACGCATATGAAGGTCATACGTCCTCCTATTCCAATAAAAGGCATTTGAAGGCAAACCCTCAAACCTGAACATTCCACGCAAGTAAGCTGTGAAAATGGACTCATTGGGCCTTAGCCCTGAGCTTGATGTTTTTTTACATTTTCGCCGCAACAAATTCTTGTCGTACAAGCGCCCCTCGCCATCATCTTCCTGTGACTGCGGCTGGACATCTGGTTTTTCCATAACGCCCTTAATCAGCTTCTCACGCTCTAGCACAGTAATGTCCTCAGCAGTAAGCGTTACATAAACCTCAAGATTCTTGTCAATACGCCCCTTAAGCATAACACAGTAAGAAACAATTTCTGTTTTTAAAAGTGACGAGAAAAGCTCAAAAATAAATTCTCAAATCCTTGCCCAAGGCATTGGTTTCTCACGATTTACCACGCCAGGGAAAAAGTTCTGGCCAGTGCATCTTCCTGCAATGCACGCGCAAGAGCCGCCACAATCAAGAGTGCCGGGCATACATTCCATCGTGCACATAATCCTGCTGCAATCCGGCGCCTTTTCCTTAATCACACAGTCAGCAGCATGACAGCACTGCGCCTTTGCACAATCAGAATCCTCATCACACTCAGGAGGGAAAAGCTCAGGAAGAACACCAACTGTTGCAGGCATAGAAATAAGACTGCCAAGCGTGAAAGTCACGTTGTAAGTTCCTGGCCTTTCATACCTGTGAATTGTTGAATATCTTGTGGGAACCTCTACTTCAGGAAACCAAGGAACACAAGTTGGCGAGGAAACATCTTCTTTACCATCACCAAAACTCCACCTCATAGGAACACAGTAAAACCTTGCATCATTGGGTTCTGCATTCCTCAGAACTGCAGTAATGTTAACAAGCAAGGGCGCCTCGCCAATCCGGGGATTTGCAATAAGTTCCATTGATGGACCAACAGGCAAGGGAGTTTCAAGCTTCACAATCACGCACTTGTTTTCAACACACTTAACACCCATATCACCTGCAATGCCTGTACAGAAGTCAGGGCAGTCCCTTTCCTTGTCAACAAAAACCTCATAATAATTCCTGTTGCCAACAAAGCACTGCCCTGTCCTATGGTCAAAGCCATCACAAACGCAGTCATCATCAACCTCACAATAGTCACTTCCCCTCTCAGGACAAGGCGCAAACTCGCAATTTGGGCCGACTCTTCCAACAACAGTGCCATCAGGACAGATTTTTGCATCATCTGTGCACGCAACAGGACCGGGAATTCCCTGATTAATCAAGGTACAAGAACTCAAGAACAGACAAAAAAACAAAAAAACAACCAGCCTCTTAAGCAATCTCGAACACCACCTGCACGCTCGCGCTAACGTCAAGCTCCTGAGGCGCAATCGGAGGAGGAACTGCAGAATCCTTTACAGCCATAACCTCTGCCCCTGCGCGCATTATCGGGTATGCATAATACTCATTGATGCTCACGCTAACAACCTTTCCAAGGCGCTTGCCAATACCATCTGCCAATGCTTCTGCCTTGCTCTTTGCATCCTCTACAGCCCGCTTCAATGCCTCATTCTTAGCATCCTTCTCAGCAGCCTTGCTCAATTCAAAACTGATGCTGTTAACGCTTGTCGCGCCAGCATCAACACCAACCTGAATGTAAGTGCCGACTTTCTTTATGTCATTAGTAGTTATTTTCAACGAGTGAGATGCCTTGTAGCCAGCCTCAACCTGGCGTTGCTTCTCATAATCCCAGTAAGTGTACGGATAAACATTGTAATACGTTGTTTCCATGTCGCGCGAATCAAGCCCTGCACGCAACAAGGCAGACTGCACAGCACTCATGACCTGGCTGTTCTTGTCCTGAGCCTCCTTTGCAGTTGTGCCATTTGTCTCAACCTGCAAATAAACAGTTGCCTCATCAGGAGCAACCTTGAACTGGCTTGAACCAGTCACAGTAATCACGTCCTGCCTTTCTGTAGGCTGCTGAACAGTAATCGTGCACGCAGACAAAAGCATTACAGCCAAAACCATTCCGACAATCATTGAAAGCTTGTTCATTTTTACATCACCACTACTCTCGTAAAAGAAGCTTGCTTATATATTCTTTTTGTTGCTTAGGGATTTGCCTAACCAACCATGCCTCTTCAGAAGCACAACAAGCAAGACAAGCAAGACCAGCGCCAAGATACCAAATAATATGAGCCACACGGGCGAAGCACCCCAGACAGCCTCGGGAGCAGCAGCAAGCATTGGGGCAGCCTCAGCAGCATCTTTTGCAGCCATAATCCTCTGAGCCCCTGCGCCATACACTGGCTTTGCAAAAAACTTTATCGCACTAATCACTGTTGCTGCAGCACTGAAAAGGAACAAACCAAGCACAAACCAAACAGCGGTTGTGTTAGGATGCAAAAGCATTCTTGCCTTTTGCGTGAGAGAATAATACTTCCATTTTCTTGCAGTTTCTTCCTTTTCAACAAGCTCTGCATCAACCAATGCCTTAAGATGCTCGCCCACGGTCGGCAAACTCATCTTCAATTCATTTGCAATATCAGACTGAGTCATCTGCTTCTTGTCAAGCAATTTCAAAATCCTTACCCTGGTCTCCCCAGCCAAAGCCTTCAATGTTGGCTGGTCAAGCGGAACGCGTTCCATAAGAATTAATAAAAAAAAACAAATGATTTATAAGACTTATCTGAAAAACATTTCTTTCTCAGCACGTTCCCTAAGCCGGTCCTTGTAATACGACGAATTAAAATACTCACACATAGCTCTCAATTTTGCGCGCAATGGAGCAGGCATTTCACAAAACTCAATTCCTGCATAAATCCTACCTTCCTTAGGATTCTCAAAACACCTGCGCACAACACCCTCCAAAGGAATCACTTCATTATACCTTGGAATCGTTATTGACAAACGCACCTTTGTTTTTGGCTTTATCCGTTCAGCCACATTAATGCACACACCACCACCTGACAAGTCCACAACAGAAGCCCCCCTCTGGCAGTATCTTCTTAGAAAGGGGATATACGAGAGCAAGCCCGTGCTGTACACAACACTTGCTTCTTCAGGCTTACACCGCTCATACCCGCGCCTGTCAGGAACCACAACAGTCTGGTCAATGCTCATAATCGCAGGATAGAATGCAGCGATTAAAAATCTTGTGGTGGTAAAAACAAAGCATTGCTTCTCCAAAATACAAAAATAGTTATATTCTACATTTAACTGGTAAAATTATGGGAATCTTTGGATTTGGAAAGAAAAAGGCTGTTGCCGAAGCAATGAATGCGTTGGAAAAAATCAGGAACATTTTCGAAAGTGTTAGGACAATTGTTGAAAGGGGGGAGTTGCGAACATTACCTGTAGGCCGCTATGCAGTATCTGACATAACAAACACCATTGATGAATTATCCGGACTGTTAAGGACTGCAGCAAGCTATGAGGACGCGCTTGTCAAACAAGTCGATGTCATGGAGTCAGAGCTCAAGAAAATAGGGGGCATAAAGGAGTTCCGAGACCTTACTGAAGCAGAACAATCAGCAATAGCATTTTCTGCAGAAATAGGAAGCGAAATACAAAATCTGATCAAGAAAATTGCACAGTTGAGTGAAGCGACCAAAACAGAGAACAGTGCAAAATACAAGACAACGCTAAATGAAATCAAAGAAACTGTTTATAACATGATTGAGCAATTCAGGGTTTTGGAAAGGTTGTTTTACCAAATAGAAAGAATCAAGACCAAAAGAAGCGCTGCATAATTCTTCTTCAGAACAATTCACTGCACAGCTCAATAAACATTGCGGAACTCCATGCCTGAGAAACACAGCCATTGCTTGACAAAGCCCTTGCAGAACTCAATTCGGCATGATGCCCTATTGCTCCGAGCTCAAGAATCTCGTGCGAGCTTGCCTCAACAATTTTCTCAATGAAGCGCTTGTATTTTGCTGCATTTGTCCTGTACAAAACAAGCGCTGCAAGATTGTTCAGCCAAAACCAGCTGTCTCCGCGGTGATAGCTCACATTGTCCTGGCCTGTATAATGGTCTGTGAATAGTTCATGATTAATATCAATGCTTGAAATTCCACCCCAGCGAAGCCAGAGCCGGGGCAAAACAGCGTCAAAGCACGTCTCCCACTGCTCACGAGACAAAAGTTTAGGGTAAACATATGCAGCAATGAAAACATTCGGCCTTATGGTGGGGTCACTTGCGCCGTCATACAAGTAACTGCCGTTCCAAAAAGTCTCTCTCACGCGCTGCTCAAGAGTTTTGCAAAACTCTTTTTCGCCAAGCGCTTTGGCAAGCGCAAGGACAAGAGCCTGAATTTCAATTCGTGCACCTTCCCGAGTGTCCCTGCCATCAACAGAAGTGTCCATCCAGGTCTCAAGAGGACCATTCATCACAAGACCGTTCTGCATCCTTCCCTTGAGCGAATTGAAGGCATTACGCAGTTTTTTCTCTGCTTCTGACTGCTCCCTTTTTGAAAACAGGTCCTTGTGCTGCAAATACCTCAAAGCAAGCCATCCAGGACCGTCAGCGGTCTTAAGCGAATGCCCGCCATAAGCCGCAGGCAGCACTTTCTTACGCAATCCTGACAAGTGCCTTAACAAAATTTTTTTAACAAGCTTTTCACGACTAATAATTCTTAATGCATTTGCACTAATAACCTCATCACGCAACCAAAACTGGTAAAACCAAGGAATGCCCGCATATAATCCATCGTCACAGACAGAAAGAGAATCAAGGGCGTTGCACGCGCACTGATACGCACTACGGATTCTTTCAGGCATCACTGCAATGATATGCGTCACTTCCGCAACCTTTTCAGCCTGCCTTTTGACAAGGTAATCAGACTGCTTCAAAACCTTTTTTGCCTCGGCAACTGCCTTTTTTTCTGTCAAGGCGGCAGAAACAACAAACTTTTTCCCAATAAGAGAACCTGCATTGAACACCCACCGCGAGTAAGGCGGGCTTTTCCTGCTTGAATCATAAGGGTAATGCTGCTCAACCCAACTCTTTGCAGGCGAAAAACCAAAGTCTCCAGCCACTGCAACAAAGAGCCTGTACTCATCCTTGCACACCGCGTTGTTATCACGAGTGTCATTCTTTTTATTGTACGATACAACTATGCAACCATTTTCCTGTTTAACATCATAGTACCTGCCCCATTCGCGGTTGTCATCAATCAGCTTACAATCAAGCAACAAGTCAGTCTTTGCAGGCGAGGAAAACTCAACAATCAACGAATTCGTCCTGTGTGGCATTACTAGTCTTTGGCTCGTGCTGTCATAATCACGCCTTACTCCCCAAAGGTTGTTCGTGACTGCGCGCAAAGGCTCGCTGACTGAAAAATCAACAAGCGTCTTGAACACCTTGTTGCCTAACCTGAAAAATAATCCCTGATGCCTTGATTCAGGAACACCATCAAGCCAGACAAAACCGCCTTGCTTGTTCGTGAGCAAAATACTCGTCATCCTTGGCTCTCCGGCTCGCCACGGTAAAAAGCAGCAGCGTTTTCAGGCATTACGGAATTAATCACTGCCCCAGAGCCCCTCTCAAACCCGCCCCAGATTGCAATTTCAGGAATAACCTCAATGTGGAAATGCAAGTCCTCACCCTCAGGGGAATAAGTCACGTGCATGTTGTAAGAAACATTAAGCTCAGCAACCTTTTTCAGAACCTTCTGCAAAATATCAGCAAGCTCGCAAACATCAGGAATGTCATCAAAAACACGCAAGTGCTTTTTTGGAAAAATCCAGACCTCGTAATTGTACCGCGAAGCATAAGGACAGAACGCAACCCAATTATTATTCTCAAAACATCTCCTGCTGGAATTCTTTTCAGAAGCAACAATGTCACAATAAGGACAATTAATGAATTTCCTCACAGCATCAATCTTTTCCCGAACAGCAGGAGGAATAAAAGATATTGCCATAACCTGACTATGCGTGTGAACTATTGAGGTTCCTGCATGAAAGCCATGATTCTTGAACACGCACACATACTTAATGTTCGGCTTTTTGCTCAACTCATCAATCCTGTTCTTGTACACCCCAAGAACATCACATATTTGCTTGGCATCAAGCATTTCAAGCTGTTTGTGATGGTCCGGGGTTTCAACAATGATTTCATGATAGCCATAATTGTTTGCAAAAGTGTAAAACCTGTTGTCAGTCCTTGGGTTCGGCTCCCCCACAGGCTCAAGGGCCGAAAACTTGTTCTCAAACCACCTCACCCGCCATTGCTTTCCACCAATTCTCCCGATCTCCGGAGGAGTCAAGGACTCATTTCCAGGACAAAAAAAGCAGTCCTTTGGCTCAACAACAATCTCCTCCTGCTTGAATTCCTTGGGCCTCTTCCCCCTTCTGACTGAATAAATCACCCACCTGTCAAGTATGTAGTCCTTGCGAAGCTCCCCCAAAATAATTCACCTTTTTTCGTACATATTCGGTGATAACCTGCTATATAAAGCTAGCGTTTGGCGTTCAGCATACAATTTTGAGACTTAATAAACAAAAATTCTTTTACACGCATAACAATAGAAAGGTATATATAGTTCCAGTATACACAAAGGTATATTGGAATCAGTTAAAAAAAGGTGATAACAAATGGCTAAAGAAGGAAAAGGACTGGCATTAGTCATTCTCGGCATAGTTGCTGTCATTGCCGTTGTCGGGCTTGTGCTCCTGTTCACCAAAGGAAGCACAACAGGCAAGTACATTGCTGAAAGCACATTTGTGCAGTTCGAGCCAAACGAAGCATGCGCAAGAATAGGATGCGTGCTATTAGGCGTTGAAGGAGCAGCAGGCAGTTACGCAACACAGGGACCACTCCTTGCAGTATGCAACTGCGCAGGACAAACAGTCAAGACACCAATAGTTAGGCAGTTTGACTGGCGCGAGGAGTTTTACCCGCAAGAATAAGCAGAAATGCAGCGTCACAGCATTGGACTAGTAGTGCTGGCAATCGTTGGAATCATGGGCCTTGTCGCGCTCGTGCTTTTGTCAAAACACGCGCAAATGGTCCTCAAATAAAAGAGGTGAACAATCATGACGGAGGAAGGAAAGGGAATTGCGCTGGCAATCCTTGCAATAGTTGCACTAATAGCAGTGGTTGGATTAATACTTCTCTTCAAGGGAGCAACAGCAAAGGTAAGCTACAGCTACGAGAAGCCGTTCAATATGATAGTACAGCCAGCTGAAAGATTGTGCGCAAACATGGCCTGCAACAACGGAGTAGGCGCAATAGTTCTTGGCGAAGAAACACGCCAAGACGGCGAGTACTGGATATGCGGGTGCCCAAAACAATTCATAGACAAAAAAATAACTGACTGGTCCAACAGGTGGAAAGGCGATGAGGCGCGCGACGGCCTTGACTTTGGCAATTACGAATTCATCTGGCGGGTCAGGAAATTCCGCGAGTACTAAAAATGGAAGACGAAAACAATGACGCAACAGGACTGAAGCTTGTGAGCCTTGGATTTGTCGCAGTAATCGCAATAGCAGGACTCGTGCTATTGTTCACGCAAACAAGCGTGACAGGAGACCTTGCAGGAATGCAAAAGCTTGGAACCTCAGGCGTGATTGAGCGAACACCATATGAGGCATGCAGAAGCGTAAGGATTCAGGGCCAGCAGTTTGTGTGGAGCGGATTCATTGACCCATGGAACCAGCTTGCAGAATGTGTCGACCCGCTCGACCCAACAAACCCGAACAGGGTCTTTTATGCAGAACTGAAGCTTGCATACGGGTGAAAAATGGAAGAAAAAACAACAGCAATAATAGTGCTCCTCGCAGTGACAGCCGTATCTGCAATATCAATAGCACTGCTTTACACAAACTTATCAGCGCTTGCAGTATACGAGCAGCCCGCAAACAACAAGCCAGTCTTCCTCCAAACAAGCACTTATCTTGAAGGCTTTACACTGTGCAACCAGTTCAAGTGCACTTACGAATACTACGGCGAGGCAGAGCCTGCACAGTTCATTGGCTACGAACCCCTGACAAGAAATTTGCTCTGCGGATGCCCTGACGGGACTATCTTCCAAGCAAGGCCTGACAGGATTGAGGTGGAAACTTACTGATGAGCGAGCAACTTGGATTTGCCCTTGTTCTCATCGTCGCAATTGCCTCAATAGCAAGTTTGCTCTTCATGTCAGGAACACAATCAACAGCAAGCATAATTTACGGCACCCAGATGGAAAACATTCCAACAAAAGAGTGCAGAAATGTTGAGTGCCCGGGACACGGCTATGCAGAACCACTGATCAACGCCCATGGCAGGATCGTTTACCAGGACAACGGAAAGCCAGTGTGCATCTGCCCTTTCAAGTGATATCATGCTCAATCTCAAAATAGACACAGAATTCGCGCTTGCAATCCTTGGCATTTTTTCAGTAATCATGATTGTCGGCATAATCCTTTTCGTGAGCCAAAAGCTCGGCATACAAACATACAACGTCCTTGACATCGGCAGCCCCTGTTACAAGACATTCTGCGGTTCGCAGTATCCTGCCGAAGAAATAGGAAGGGACTGGGAGCGCGGCATAGCATACTGCCAATGCAGGGACGGAACGATACGGCAGGAAAGATTGTTTTCATAAAGCGCAAGAAAATGGGGATTGATTTGCTTACGAAACATACTTAAAACATAACAGGTTTTAACACAATCATGCTTATCACCAGCATAAATGAAGTCACAAAAGAGGACATTAACAAATACAAAATAAGTGTTCTTGGCAGCGAGCTGGTGCGATTCTGCATTGATGTGCAGCACAATACCATTTGTTTCTGCGAACGAAATGATGACCACATAACCGCCGCACCCGAACAGGAGGCAAAATCCATACTCAAAAAACACGGGTTGGGCGATTTGACAGTTTTCGGCGACCTGGGCTCCATCCACGGCAAAAATTATCGCGCGGTTGCAGAACACTTCGGCTACGCCTGGCCGGAGAACAGGCTTGTTGCAGTAAGCCACTCCCTGGAGGACATCCCTGCAGACATTCGCATACCATTCTTCCACCTTAATGCACCAGCGAGCCTGCTGGCAGGCGCCCTACTTTCAAGCATGGCTACGCTTGACGGCAACCCCACACTTGGCTTTGCGCTCATTAACCACAAGGACTACTGTGAAATCCGCCCAACAAACAAAGTTTCATCGCATCCTTTATAACAACCTTTATGTTTTCTTCGCTTATGCATCCAAACCTTCCAAAACAACTTATTGAAGTTCTTGAAAAACAAAAAATAAAGGAATTCAGGCCTGCGCAGAAAAAAGCAATTGATGCAGGACTGCTTGAGGGAAAAAACCTGTTGGTGTGCACGCCAACAGCATCAGGAAAGACACTCATTGCGGAAATGGCTGCTGGAAAGTCAATACTTGAAGGAAAAGGAAAGGCGGTTTATATTGTTCCGTTAGTGGCTTTGGCTAATGAAAAAGCAAAGGACTTCAAGAAAAGGTATGGGCATTTGTTCAAGGTCGCGCTTTCTGTCGGAGACTTTGACAGCTCTGACCCCCACTTAATGGACTATGACCTGATTATTTGCACTGCCGAAAAGCTTGACTCACTAATAAGGCACCAGGCGCCCTGGCTCAGGCATATCAACGTGGTAATAATTGATGAAGTGCACTTGCTTAATGACGTCTCAAGGGGACCAACGCTTGAAATCCTAATAACGCTGCTCAAGAAAATACTGCCAAGCGCGCAAATGATAGCGCTTTCGGCAACAATTGGAAATCCTGAAGAGCTTGCAAAATGGCTTGATGCAAAGCTCATAAAGGACGACTGGAGACCTGTTCCGCTGCACAAAGGGGTTTATTTTGACAACACAATAGAATTTGAGTAAAGATTTTATACTTCCATTTCTCAAGCAAGCACAACAAGGAGGTGTTATTCATGTTTAAGGCACTTGAAAACGCATACGAATTTGCTCCATTGCCACTGCGCATAGGTCTTGCTGCAGTATTCATAACAAGCGGAGTGCTCAGCCTGATGAACACTGCAGCAACAACAAATTACATGGCAAGCATCAGCCTGCCTGCCCCAATGGTATTTGCAATAATCTTCATGGTGTCACAACTTATTGGTGGGCTGTTCATCCTTCTCGGGCTTTTGACAAGGCTTTCAGCAATCTGGATGACACTGGTATTGCTTTTGATTGGCATAATGGCATACGGCGTCAACTACCAGTCAGAAAATCTTCTTGCGATGATGACGCACATTGCCTGGATTGGCGCAACACTCTGCCTAATGATGTCAGGACCAGGCAGGATAAGCCTTGACGAGAAATACTTCTGGGAATGAACTTGTTTTTTGTTATCTCCCGAGCTGCTGAATGAGGTTACGAACGAGCGGAATGCAATGAGGCCAAGTGAGTAACCGAATTCGCAGTAAATGTTTCTGAGCGAAGCACTCTTATTTTGGTTATTTTTAAAGAAACAGAAAAAAAAAGAAAAAAAACTGTTCAGCCCAGCAAGTCCCTTACAACTTCTGCATCAGCACAATAACCAACACTGTTGTAATAAACGCTTGCGGTGGTGTAAGGGCTGAAGTCAGGACCATACTTTGCCCTTCCTGCCTGCTTCAATGCCTCAACACCCTGAGCGCTGAGCAAAACCTCTCCTGCATTGCAGCCGGCAATCGTCTGGTCGCTGATTCCTGGCCTCATTGCCAACCCCGTGGTGCCTGTCTCATTGAACATCAACAAAAGCCCTGCAAGACCAATAATTGCGACAAGAACAACTGCAAGCAAGTGCTTTCTGCTGTGGGTTTCATCAGGTTGCTCCATTCTTACACCTTACTTCCTTTACAATTTCAGTTTTTCACCATACTTGCCAATAAGCGGCAAGGGCTTTTCATTACCAGTCAGGGAATTAATGATCCCAAAAACCCATAGGACAAACAGCAGGATTCCTCCAAGCGGCAGGATAATAAACCACCCAATAAAAGGTATAACAAGCCCTGCAACATAAAGGACAACCCATGCCACAAACAAAACAAGACTTTGCTTTGCATGATACATTGCGAACTTGTCATCCCTCTTTGCAAGCAGGACAATAATAAACCCCACAATGTTAAGCAGGTATGCCAAGAAGGCAAACAATTTGCTTTCGCCTGATACTTTTTTTGTCAACATAATCACCTCGTGTTTTTAGACGATAAAAAGAGCAATAGTATAAAAGCATTTCTAAAGCCCGATGCTTGCAATTAGCTTATCCTTGTCAAAAGCCTGCAAGTCAGAATATTCCTGACCAACACCCAAGTAGAGAATGGGCTTTTTCGTGATGTAACTAACAGATATCGCTGCACCACCCTTCTCGTCAACATCTGCCTTTGCAAGAATAATGCCATCAATCCCTACAGCAGTGTCAAACTGCCTTGCCTGCTCAACACAATCATTACCAGTAATGCTCTCACCAACAAACAACTTCAGGTCAGGCTTTGCAACCCTTATTATTTTCTTCATCTCGTCCATCAAATTCGTGTTTGAGTGCAGCCTTCCTGCAGTGTCAATCAGGACAACATCCTTCTTGTTGGCCTCTGCATGCTTGATAGCATCAAAAGCAACAGCAGCAGGGTCAGAACCATAATCGTGCCTTACCAGCTTAACGCCGAGCTTGTCAGCATGCAATTGTAACTGGTCAATTGCTGCAGCACGGAATGTGTCAGCAGCAGCAAGAACAACAGAATAGCCGTTCTGCTTCAGCAAGTACGCAACTTTCGCTATGGAAGTTGTCTTCCCAGAACCATTCACTCCGACAAAACATATCACGAAAGGCTTTTTCTTCCCTACCATTTTGAGAATGTCGGGCGGCTCAACAGGAAACAAGTCAGCAATGCTCCTTCTCAACGAGCTCACTATTGCGTCCTCAACCCTATTCCTCGGAATTGGCTTTTCAACAAGCTCTGACTTCAAATCGGACTTTATTTTCTCAATGACCTCAACAGCAGCATTGTTCTCAAGCAATGTAAGCTCCATTTCCCAGAACATCTCATCAAACTGCTTTTCGCTGATTTTCTTCGTTGTTATTGCTTCCTTGATTCTTGCAAAAAAGCCCTTTTTTTCCTCAACACTCTTTTCCTCTTCAATTTTCTGAACAGAAACCTCTGCTTTTTTCTCCTCAACCCGTGGCTTTGTAGGCTCTACTTTTGGCTTTGCAACTTTAACCTTCTGAACAGAAACCTCTGGCTTTTCCTCACCCACTCTCGGCTTCTCAACCTTAACTTCCGGCTTCTTCTCAACAACCTTTGGTTTTTCTTCCTTGACAGGCTTCTTTGCAGGCTTCTCAGCCTTCTTCACTGCCTTCACGGGCTTCCTGGCTTCCTTTTCTACCTCAACAACCTCCTCCTTTCCTTCTGCTTCAACCTTTTTGCTAAATTTTGAAACAAGACTCTTAAGCTTGTCCTTCAAGAAACCAAACATGCTTAATCACCTGTCAGTTCCTGCAACTCACGCTGCAATTCTGCAGCCCTTTCTGCCATCTTTTCAAACTGCTCAACCATCTCTGCCTGGAACTTCCTCATATCAACAGCCTGCTCCTCAAGCATTGCCTTTGTCGAGGGAATATTCTTTTTCACAACAGTGCTTCCACCAACATTAACAGCAAGACTCTTGTTGTCCTCAAGCCTTGCCTTCACAAAAATGCCGTTGCTAATCGGCACAAACATTTCAGAACCCACCTTGCTTGCCGCAAGCTCGTCAAGGCTTTTGCGCACTTCCTCAATTTCAGCAACCTGCCTTTCAACAGCTTCAACCTGCTTCTGCACTTGCTTCATCTGCTGGTCAAGCAATTGCAGTTCAAAATACTTCTGTTGCAACTTCTTGACATTCTCTTCCTTCTTCTTGTCTTCCTTATCTACCATGTTAGTCCAGCTTTTTCAGCAAACCCTCAAGGAAATGAACATAATCATGCCCGCCCTTTAAGAAGCTAAGGGGCAAATCAACAAGCATTGTCTTCCTGTCACGCTTATAATGCTCCAATTCCTTCTGCACCACAAATTTCAAAAATCTTTTTTCTTCGCTCGTAAGCATCATTTTCCTGCCTCCGGTTGCGAGATTTCAATCTCGCCAAAATGCTCCTTTTGCCCAAGCTCAACCTTGCTCTCATTTGCAAGGTGAAGCAATGGTATAAATGTGTAAACCTTGTCTTCCTTTTTATTTGTCGGCACAAGCGAGGAAAACGTAAGCTTCTTTTTCCCGCCTGCAAAAATACTCAACAGTTTTGCATACAACGACCTCATTGCTGCAGTAATGTCAAGCTTTTTTTCAGGAACAACAACATTCACTTCGTGCAAGGAATTGAACAACCTGCGTTTCTTAACCTCCAATGCCTTTTCCAAAGCCCTCACAAGATCATAAACAGAGACCTTTCTCTTCCTCGGCTGCGGCAACCTTGGAATAAGCTCCAACGTCTGGTCCTGCATTCCAGCAACCTCCCCCTTTGCCAGTTCCTGCTCAAGCTCATCATAAAACTGTTCCTCAGAGACCTCGCTTGCCGCAATAAGCCTATCAAACTCATTCATGTCCTCGCCAACAAGCCTCTTGCTCTTGATTTTCAAAAGAATAGCAGCAGCCAAAAGCACCTTTCCAGAAACTTTGAGGTTCGTCTCCTTCAACTGCTTAATCCTGTCAATATATCTTTGTGTCAGGACTCCGATGTCTATGTCCCAAGGATTCATTTGCTCGCTGTTAACAAGATCCAACAAAATGCTCTTCCAACTAATATCATCGCTCTCAACAATAATCTGGTAAAGCTTTTCCTGCATACTCCCCCTGACAAGGATTAGTTATATAAAGGTATTGTGAGAGTAATAATATACACGAGCCCGTAGTTTAGCGGCTATAACGCCTCGTTTACACCGAGGAGGTCGCCAGTTCGAATCTGGCCGGGCTCATCAAAGCGAAGCATTCTAACACAACATAAGTCTCGAACTGGCGATAGACCAACCTCAGTTGGGCGTGTCGCCAGTTCGAATCTGGCCGGGCTCACTATTTTTCATTAATAATAGGCTCCAATAAATTGGGCGCCTACGGCGCAGATACCAAACATATAAACGAGTTTTATAAGAAAACTTAAAAAGCAACCAGTATCCAACGAGTGAGTGTTATATAGTTCGCGCCTGTGGTTTAGTGGTAGAATACGACCTTGCCAAGGTTGAGACGCGGGTTCGATTCCCGCCAGGCGCATTCCCGGAAGGAAGCATATGGCCCTTTAGCTCAGTCCGGTAGAGCAACGGTCTTATATGACCGCTGACGGAACAAAAAGTCAATGGCTCTAAGAGCACCGTCGGTCGCCGGTTCAAATCCGGCAGGGGCCACTTTATTTTTTTTCTTTGCGATACCTTTTTAAAACAGCCAAATTCCTATCAGTGTATTGCCCCTGTCGTCTAGCCCGGCCAAGGATAAGGGCCTTTCGCGCGAAAAAAAAAAAAAAAAACGCAAGGAAAGCCTTTGACACGGGTTCAAATCCCGTCGGGGGCATGCTTACAAATAGATGACATGATTTGAACATGCAGCAGGGACGTTTATTATTTCACGACGAACTCGCACGGCATAACGGAGTTAGCCGTGCTGAGTGAGGAGAGTCACTGTGCCCGCAGGCACCCAAATTAGGAAAGATTTAAAAGAAGCCGATAAAAAACGCTGAACAATGAAAAGGTCTTCACGCC
>JAWAAW010000001.1:86464-140156 GCA_038884975.1 Candidatus Woesearchaeota archaeon | reverse complement strand
CAGGATTGATGTTTAATGTCAATGGCAAGGAGTATTACAAGGAAGTTAAGATAACAACAAAGCGCGAATATGTGAACCCATTAAAGCCAATAAGGGATGGTGTTGTTAAACAAATTGAAACCATTCAGGAAAAGGTCAAGGTCGTCAAGCTCGGCTCGTTCTCATTGAGCTGGATATGGAGCTACATAATATTCTCAATCATATTTAGCAGCATTCTCAGGAAATGGATGAAGGTTTATTAACCAGAAAGCAAAAATCACCCTAAAAATGGCTTTTTTCCATAAGGATGAACTGAAGTTATTGTGGCCTTTTTATGCAGAATCAATACTGTCAACATTGTTGTTCATTTATCCGCCTTTTTGGGTTTTGTATTTTCAGTCAATAAACTTGTCCTTGTTTCAAATAGGCGTTTTGATGTTGCCGATTTCAGTTGCCTCTTTCCTTTTTGAGATTCCCACTGGTGCGATTGCGGATATTTTTGGCAGGAAATTCTCTACATTGCTTGGTTATTTTCTTTGCGGAATCTTTGTTGTTTCAATCTTTTTCTTCAAAAATTTTTGGTCTTTGTTTGTAATATTCACGCTTTTGGGAATTGCTGGCACTTTTATTTCAGGCGCGCAGGAGGCGTGGGTTGCTGACAACCTCAAGTTCAGGGGCAGGCCTTGGCTGTTAAAGGAATATTACATAAAGACCCACAGTTTCATAAGGCTTTCATTGCTTGTTGCTGGTTTTGTTGGTGCTTTTCTTGTCAAAATCTTTGGGTTGGGGATTATCTGGCCCATCACAGGGTTTTCGCTTATTTCTTCTGGGATCATACTTTCTTTTGTTGGTGAGAAAAGGGTAAAGCTAACCTGCCCGCACAACCTGCGGATGATTTATGACTAGTCGAAAAAGTCAATAAGATTTGGCATAACGCACCGCGTCTTGTTTTTCCTGTTTGCAATTGTCCTTATTGAAGGATTGTGTGGTACATTAAGTGGTGAGTTCATGTGGCAGCCGTTCCTCAAGAACCTCGGCTTTCCTGTTTATGCATTTGGTTATCTTTTTTCAGGATTGATGCTGATAGGCGCTTTTGCCCCTTACCTTGCAAAGCCGTTATTGAAAATTGCACGCACAGAGAGGGCGCTTCTCACAATAATAACTGTGTTTCATATAGCGCTGTTTATATCGGTGCTTTTTACAGGAAAATGGTTTGCCGCAATAATGATTATGGGACTAATAACGCTCGGCTCTGATATTTACAACCCTTTGATGGGCTGTTATTTCCAGAAATTTGTTCCGTCGAGGATGCGGGCAACAACCGTTTCTTTCAATCACATGCTTTATAGCATAGGGTTTGCCCTTAGCGGCCCTCTTGTTGGGTTTTTGGGCGATTTGTTTGGTCCAAGGTTTGCAATCGCATTGGGTGGATTAATCCTTATGCCTATTGTTTTTCTTTATCTTGCAATAAAAGAGAAAAATGACTAATTCAGCTCTGTCTGTTTTTTAATTTCGCCCTCGTAAAGAAGGATTATTGCATAGCCGTGACCGCAGGGCAATGGTATTGGAGGCGATTCTTTTACTTTCTTACCAATAAAGACCTTGTTTTTGCCAATGGTGAATATTTTGTCATCTATTGACTGCGACGGGTTTGAAGGCGGTTCTGTGCCATTTATAATACTGAATGCGCTGAGCTTGCGTTCCATATGCGAATGGCATTTTTCGCATAATAGATTATCCAGCGCCTTGCCAGCAAGCGGTTCAGAAGCCTTTACGGTCTGAACATATCCGCATTCCTCATTCCTGCATTTGTATTCATAATAAGGCATAGTAATATTGTAGTTCGGCTGAATATAAAGATTAGCAGAATTCCACAGGAAATGGTGGGGGTGTATCGTCGCTGATTTCCATATTTAAATACAAAAGTATTTAAATACTCACCCTTTTAAACCTTTAAAAACAGTTCACCTGAAATGGGGGGTGTGAACATAATGGCAAAAAAAGCCGCTAAGAAATCAAAAGGTGCTGCTCCAAAGGCAGGACAGCGCGAGATAAAAGTTGTTAACATCGTCGTGAGTGCAAGTCTCGGGCATGATATTCCGCTTGAAAAAATGGCTGCCACTTTGAGCAATACAGAATACAATCCTGAACAGTTCCCAGGGCTGGTTATCCGCATCAAGGAGCCCAAGACTTCTGCCCTTATCTTCTCGTCAGGAAAGATTGTCTGCACTGGCGCGAGGAGCATGGACAAGGTGCACGAATCAATAAGAAAAATCATAAAGAGTCTTGAAAAAATCAATGTCAAGATAAAAGTTGAGCCACAGGTCAATATCCAGAACATTGTCGCTGCAGGCAGTGTTGGAATGGACTTGAACCTGAACGTGCTCGCAATGAAGCTTGAAAACACAGAGTACGAGCCAGAACAGTTCCCCGGGCTTGTTTACAAATTGCCTGACCAGAAGGCAACCTTCTTGCTTTTCAGTAATGGTAAAGTGGTATGCACAGGCACTAAGAGCGAAGACGAGGTAAACAAGGCTTTGGACAAGCTGATAGAAAACCTGAAGAAGGCAAAGAGTAAGTGAGAGCAGAAGGGAGCGGTCATAAGGCAACAACAGTTGTGCACTAGTCACTGGTCATGCTCACGTAGGGTATAAAAAGATGGGGGTGGATGAATGAGGGGGTATGCTCTCTCATTCGTACTTTGAAATGTCAGAAGCGGCAGTAGCCAAGCACTTGGATGCCACAGAGCTTATTCAAAACCTGCATGATTTTTTTCAGCAGCAATGTTATGCTGAGCTTGTTGAGCAGGCAAGAAAGGGGCAAAAGTGGTTGCATGTTGACTTTTCTTCCTTAAGCAAGTTTGATCCTGATGTTGCTGACGCTCTTCTTGAGATGCCTGAGGAAGTCATCAAGGCTGCTGAGATTGCGATTGAGCAGTTTGATGTGCCCGGAGATGTTAAGGGTTTTGCGGTGAGGTTTTTCGGACTGCCTGAATCAAGCAGGATTATGATAAGGAACGTTCGTTCTGTGCACTTGAACAAGCTTCTTTTTGTTGAGGGCATAGTGAGGCAAAAGTCTGACGTTCGCCCCCAGGTTACTGAAGCAAAGTTTGAGTGCCCAAGTTGTGGAAACACAATATCAATGCTTCAGCTGGATAATAAGTTCAAGGAGCCTTCGAGATGTAGTTGTGGAAGAAAAGGGAAGTTCAGGTTGCTGAGCAAGGTTCTTGTTGATGCCCAGGGGCTTGTTCTTGAAGAGGTTCCTGAGCAATTGGAGGGTGGTGAACAGCCAAAACGAATGAATGTCTTTCTGAAGAATGACCTTGTTAGCCCCTTGAGTGAAAAAAAGACAAACCCCGGATCAAGAATAATAATTGTTGGAATCATAAAGGAAGTGCCGATTATCACGCGTTCTGGCACGCAAAGCACAAGGTTTGACCTATTGCTGGAAGGAAATTCTGTCACGGCAGTGCAGGAGGAATTTACAGATGTCCAGATTTCGCCTGAAGATGAGCAAAAGATTAAGGAACTGGCTGAAGACCCCGCGCTTGTACGCAAGCTCGTTGCTTCTGTTGCACCAAGTATTTACGGCCACGATCAGGTAAAGGAAGCGTTGGTGATGCAGATGTTTGGTGGGGTCAGGAAAAAGCATGATGATGGCGTAACGCGGAGGGGCGATATTCACATAATGCTTGTTGGAGACCCCGGTGCCGCAAAGTCTCAATTGCTTAAGCGCATGGCTGTTGTTGCTCCAAAGGCAAGGTATGTTACTGGAAAGGGCGCTTCGGGCGCGGGCCTTTCTGCAACCGTTGTCAAGGACGAATTCCTACAGGGCTGGAGTCTTGAGGCGGGTGCACTTGTGTTGGCAAACAAAGGGATGGCAATGATTGATGAGCTTGATAAGATGAGCAAGGAAGATACTTGGGCAATGCACGAAGCACTTGAACAGCAGACGGTTACCATAAGCAAGGCGAACATTCAGGCAACTTTGCGGTGTGAAACAACGGTTCTTGCTGCGGCAAACCCAAAGTTTGGCAGGTTTGACCCTTATGATACTGTTGCAAACCAGATTGACTTGCCTCCAACTCTCATCAACCGTTTTGACCTTATATTTCCCATAAAGGACTTGCCTGACCAGAAGAAGGATGAAAAGCTTGCTTCATTCATGCTTGAATTGCACAAGAACAATGTTGAGGAACCGCCAATAAGCACAGATCTTCTTAGAAAATATGTTGCGTATGCAAAGAAAATATTTCCAAAGTTGACTGATGGGGCTATTGAGGAGCTTAAAGAATATTTCATTAGGATGCGGGCTTCTGCGGGTACCGGTGCGAGCGCTAAGGCAGTCCCTATTTCTGCAAGGCAGTTGGAGGGTCTTGTTAGGCTGAGTGAGGCTTCGGCAAGAATGCATTTGCGCGATAAAGTGCTTAAGAAGGATGCAAGAAGGGCTATTGAGTTGCTTGATTATTGCCTCAGGCAGGTGGCAATGGATGAGGAGACTGGTCAGTTTGACATTGACAGGATTGCAACAAGCATGCCCGCGTCTCAGCGCAACAAAATAATCACCATAAAGGACATCATTGCCGAGCTTGAGAGCAAGGTTGGAAAGGTCGTGCCTATTGAGGATATTGTGAAGGCCGCTTCAGCGAAGGGCTTGACCGAGTCAGAGATTGAGGATATTATCCAGCGCCTGAAGAAGTCAGGAGACATCTTTGAGCCAAGGCACGGATTCATTAGCAGGATTTAATTATTCAGCACTGATTTCTTGTTGCAATTCCTGTGCTGTTTGTTCTGCTTCCTTTTGCTCCCTTGAGATTGTTGAAAATCTTGCAAGACTTAGGCAGCTTGTCATTAAGTATTTGTTTGACATTTGCTCGCAGACAGAATAATCATCATAGTTCGTGAATTCCCATAGGCAGTTGTCTCTTGCCCTTAAATCCCGGATATTTGCGCACAAAGCGCTCTTTCTGCTCGCGTTGGCTATTGCTGCAAAACATGGATCTGCGTCTTGTGGGAGCACAAGGCTATTGCATAATGTTGCTGCTTTTTCCGTGTTTGTTTTTGCAAATTCAAGCGCTTGTTGCATAACAACCGTCTTGTCTTGGGCTGCACCACAGTCCTCAGGGCACAGCATCTTGTTTTCTCCTGGTTCGCATTCCCCATTTCCGCAATAGTTTGATTTGAGAACGTGTTCGCAAGCTCCCCTTACACAAACATCATCTGTTGCTGGATTAAGGTCGTCGCAGCTTTCTGGACAGGGAAGTTCACCCTCAACGGGCGCTTCTTCTATGGGTTTCAGCTCTTCTGTAATAGTTTCCTGAACAACCGCTTCTGATGGTGGTTGCAAGATTGTGAAGCCAACAGAAGACACTCTTGTCAATTGCTCAAACCGCGCAACAAGCTTGACTTCATAATCGCCCGGTGCAATGTTTGATGGTAGCGGGATTGATTCTGTTTTTATGGTGCTTGCGCCCACGTTGATTTGTGCGCGCCTGCTAGTCACTGATTTGCGCGTGAATTTTTCGCTCACAACATACTCAAGTGCCACAGGAACCGTGCGCGTTTGTTCTGATGAAAACATAGTTGTTATTGAGATCGTGTCTCCGGGGAAAAGCTCTGACTGCGTAATGCTCATTGATATACTGATGTCCTTGGCTGCGGGATTGAAGACCAAAATTCCTGCAAAGACAATCAGGGCTATTGCTAGAATTCCTGCAAGCGTAAAAATCAGGTTCTTGCCTGTTAGGATGATTTTTTTTCGGGCGGGTCTTGCCACCCGAAGGGCAAAGTCAATGTCTTGTGGGTTGTATCCTGCCTGCAATAACGCAGCTCTTATTGTTTCTGGAGTGTAGCCTCTTTCAAGCTGCAACCTTATGTATTCGTTCAGGCTTCCGTTCACCATTTTTTCTGTTGCCAAAATGCTCTGTCTGAGTATATAAACTTTGCCGAATACAAAACTATATAAAACACGCAAATACAGTAAGCAGAGGGTTATGGTGGAGGAACAACAAAAGCGCCAGACTGCTCGGAAATTGTGCATAAAAGACATTCTGGCTGGCTCGTACGTTAAAGAGGAGGGTTTGAAGCCCAACCACATTATTCTCAAGGACAATTCAACAGCTGCAAGAATCAATATTCTTGGCGTTGTAGTTTCGTCTGCTGTGGAAGGACTGCCCGCAATTACTGTGGACGATGGCACAGGCAAGATAAATGTGAGGGCTTTTGAGCCGAATGCGCAGATAAGCGCGATTGGCATTGGAGACGTTGTTCTCGTGATAGGCAGGCCAAGGCAGTTTGGTGGTGAAACGTACGTTCTTCCTGAAATTGTGCGAAAAATTCACAACCTTGGCTGGATTGAAGTCAGAAAGCTTGAATTATCAAGGCAACAAATAAATCCTGCTGTCAATGCCCAGTCGCAGACACGTGTTACAGAGGAAGTGCTTGATGAGTCATTTGGTCTTTCTGAGAGTGTGATGGGCGCAATACGTTCACTTGATCAGGGCAATGGTGCTGAGATTGATGCTGTTATTGAGCGTGTTGGAGCTGTTGATGCTGAAAAAACAATCAGGTTTCTTCTTCAGAATGGGGACATCTTTGAGGTTAGTCCTGGCAGACTGAAGATTCTTGAGTAGTCATGCAAAGAATGCAGGGGTAACAAATACCTCAAGCAGTGCAGCAACAAAAAGGACAAATATCGAGATAAGTATTAAGTCAGAAGTATCAAGGAGTATTTTTTCAAAGTTTGCAGTACCAAAGTCGTGCCTGATTATGGCTACTGAGAGTATCCCTCCTGCAAGTCCTGCAATGAAGTAAGCGGTAATCTCTGGGATTCCGTGAATTGCATACCTGAGTATGCTTAATGAGCTTGCGTGGAAATAGGTGCTTACTTTGGTAAGCCCCACAGCATCTGCTGCCTGTGATACGTGATTGCGTATGAAATTGCCTACTGCAGCGCCAATGACGCTTGCATTCCAGCTCAGTATGAAAATTGCTCCACAGCCGTAAATGAATGAAAAAAGAATGCAGAATATGAGCACCTTGACATTATTCAGAAAAATTTTGTTCATAAGCCCGACTTGCAACATGGCGTTTCCTGTTACTTGCTGGTTGAGATTGGATATTGTGTGAGTCTGGGTTGAGAATATGTGTTCTGAAAGCGAACTGGGCAGAATGACATAGCAGATGGTGTATCCTATAACAAATCCAAGAAACAACGCAAGGAAAAACAGGATTGCCTTTGAGTGTTCCCTGAGAAGTGTTTTTTCCTGTGAGAAAATTACGTCCTTTTCCTCTTCAACACGAAGCGTCTGGTACATAAGAGGCAGTGCTGCCATTACTGTCAGGAAGACCATCACTATGCTTGCCTGCTCCTCAAAAATCCAGATGCTTAGGAATAGCGCAAGTGATGCGTAAAGGAAACCCAAGAAAACCAAAACCCACGGCTGCCTTTCTGCCCTTAGGGGATTTAGGAGTGACTCAAGTACCATAGTCGTGAAGGCTGCCACTTGGATTTAAATACCTTTTGCTCTCAAAAAACAAGTAATTTTATAAACCAGCAACTGATTATTCAGGCCATGGAATACGAGCAGCTGCTTGAACGGGCAAGGGAAAGACTTCCGCCTGCTGTTGTTGAGCGGGAGCGTTTTGAAATACCCAAGGTGAAGGGGCATATTGAGGGTAACAAGACGATAATAAGTAATTTCAGCCAGATCGCCTCAACACTCAGGAGGCCTGTGGAGCATTTGCTTAAGTTCATTCTCAAGGAACTCGCCACGCCTGGTGAAATAAACAGGGCAGGGCTTTTGGTGCTTGGCTCAAAAGTGCCTGCTTCGCGCGTGAATGAAAAAATACGTGAGTATGCTTATGAGTTTGTGCTTTGCCCGCGGGATGGAAAACCAGATACAGACATAATAATGGAGGGTGAGTTTGCCTTCCTGAAATGCAATGCGTGTGGCCACAAGCAGCCGGTAAAGTCAAAAATTTAGTTTTCACGATGATTGTTAAGGTGCACAAGCGTGAGAGCAGGACTGTTGTTGCTGTTTGCGACTCAGACCTGCTTGGAAGGAAGTTTGAGGAAAACGGGAGGCAGTTAGATCTCACTAGCGACTTCTACAAGGGCGAAGAACGTGATGAAAAAGAGGTTGGAGACATCATAAGGAATGCAGATATTGTCAACCTTGTTGGTCAAAACGCGGTTAAGCTTGGTTTGCAAGAGGAAGTCATCACGCAGGATCACGTCATAACCATTGCAGGCATTCCTCATGCGCAGGCAGTTATAACGCATGAATAAGTCTCATCCAAACCACGCTCCAAGTCCTGTCTGCTTGTCTTTTTCTTTTCCAAAAACACCCTCTATCCTGTACTGGAGCAGTTCTATTGATTGCTGAAGATATTGTGAGACGTTGTATTTTTTTGCGAGAGAAATTGTTGGCTCCAAGTATTTTATTACTGAGCCTTCTGATATTGTGAACAACAACCTTCCCCCACAAGCAGTACATTTGCCAATGAGCGGCGGCCTGCGGAATTTTTCATTGCAATTGACACACCTGAATTCCTGCATTCCAAATTTTCTCAAGTTTCCTTTCGTGTCCTTTAGGAAGTGTTTTTCTATCACTAATCTTGCAACATCTGACATATCAACAGCCCTTAGTTTTTCAGCAAGCTCCATCTGGCCTTTGAGCTTGTCTTCCATGGATGGAAGGGTCTTGTATGCGGAACACCGGACTGTTTCGTTCATGTCTGTAAAATCGTGTGTGAATCCAAACCCTTCGTATTGTTCTGGGGTGTTTAATACTTGCTTGATTTGTTTGATTTTTATTTCCCAAGGCATTTTGAACTGTAAGGCAGCTTCGTAAAGCTCAAGTGGGTACTGCCATACAATGTCAAGGTCAAGTACCATGTCGTCTACTTCTGCTGGCGCAAGTATTGATGTTAACACAAGTGGTGCGTCCATTGTCGCTCCACGGGTGTTTGGTAAGTAACGCTTTGAGAAGTTTAGGAATGCGTCCATGATAAGTATTGTACATGCTTCGTCGCCATCACAATCTCTTCTTGTTGCTGCGTGCACGTATGGGTGCGCAAAGAACCCCTGCGTCTTGCTGAAACCAATTATCCTGCACACTATTCCTGCAGAGGTGTGTGGTGCAAGGCCGATAACGAGGTGTCCGACAAGGTCTTCTGGCGTTTTGACTTTATAATATGGTTTGAGACCATAAAGATTTTCCAGTTCGTCGTCAATGAAGTTTGCTATCCTGATTAGTGCAGAAGCAGAACCTTCATCAGGTGAAACATCGCAATCAGGAAGTATCACGTCTTGTGGGAGGAGTTCAAGTGTTTGGTCGTCGTGCTCCAATGGTTTTCCATAAATGTCTTTTTCGTATCCGAGACTCTTAAGCCGTTCAATGCTTGTGCGGACTTCTTTTGGCTTGAAGTGTGTTACTGGCAGTTGCGTCATATCATAGCGCACTGTTCCGTCCTTGTTTACTGTAATCTGGTGTTTTGCCCGTAGTATTCCTTTTGCGGGGTGTTCTGGTAGGTGGTCTTTGTTGCTCGTGCCCTTTACGCCTTTTATTAATTCTGGATAATTGCGCATTTTTACCTTGTTCGCTGCGCTTTCAAAGTATTTTTTGGCATCAAGCTTCATTTCTTTGTGAGCGGTTGTTTCGCCGTGCTTGCCGCATTTTGGTTCTTTTATCCATGCATTGCATGACTTGCAGTACCACGTCCTCGTGGAAGGCTTGTCACATTGTTCGCAAACCGGTAGTGCTGTTTCGTGGTTGCATCTTTCGCAAACATATCTTGCGAACTCTGCGGTTATTGTGCCTTTTTCTATTGCGCTTTGGAAGCTTCTGAACCTCCCACCCTCTTCTCCCACAGGGAAAAGACAGTGTGGTGAGCCGGTGAGTTCGCGCATTTTGGCTTTTTCAGGCCTTCCCATTCTTGCACCGATGAAGGTTCCTGCTTTATCCCTTATCGCGACCGGTGAAAACAGGTTTATGAGTTCCAATGAATTTTTTTCTGGATGCCTGTCCATTATGTCTAGCAGTGTTGTTGTGTTTTTTGTGGGCCAGCCGAGTGTTGTGAGTAATGCGTGTGCGTGGTCTGACTCAACAACAACATTTTCGTTCAGTACAACTATGTGAGGCAATCCTATCAGTTCAAGGGCTCTTTTTGCTTCTGACTCTAATGGTAAAACGATTTTTGCAACTGTTTTGTTGTCTTCCCGCGTGTGGACTGTTTTTTTGTCAAGCCACTTCACCAGTGAGTGTAGTTGTTGTGGTTGTATTGTGCTCCAATAATACGTGTAGGTGGGGTGTAACGGGATGCCGTAGGTTGTGCTTATTTTTATGGCATCGTTTGCTGTTGGCGTCGTGCGTAGTGGGTCCTTGAGAAGGGATTTTGCGAGTTCTTCTGGTATTTTTGCTGTTTCTGCTATTTTTTGTGCGCTTACTTCTTTGTGTAATCCTGTTGCTGCCTTTTCCAGTTCGCGCACCCACCATTCAGGACAGTATCCTGCAGGAACAAGTGGGTGTGCCCTGTTAAGAAAGTCTCCATAATTCACAAGTATGTCTCCTAAAAAGAGTATTTCTGCTATTTTTCCTTGCACCGCTTTGTGTGTTGCTGCGTTGTTTATTTGAACAACAGAGCCGTCTGTGAGCTTCACTATTGGGCCGTCTATTGTGTCGCACGCAGTTATTGCTGTTCCTTTTTTTGGTCTTTCTGTTTTGAGTTGTGTCCCCGTTGCAAGATAATTTGTTGTTATCATCATTGTTACCGGGTGTATTGCGTCTGTTGAGTAGCCCGACATTCTGCTTCGGCCATACCTGAGCCTAAATCCTCCTGTTCTCAATGGGTGCGCAAATACTGGCCTGCCCGCAACAAGGTCCGCAATGTAACTGAAGTCCGGGCTTAACTTGCTTGTTCCTTCTTTTTTGACTTCGCCTTTTGCCTTTGCCGCCTTTTGGATTTTCAAATATTCCTCTAAGAAGTTCCAGTGTTCCATTCCAAAGTCCTTGCCCCACACGCTTAGTTTTCCCCAGATTTTTGGTGCTTTGAGTGGAATGCATTCTGTCATTACGAGGCAGAATCCGCTTCTTATGAGATTTGTTGGGATTCTTGGCAGGTCCTTGTAGTTTGAAACCTCAAATTTCTCAGACGGTTCTCCGCCCACCTCTATGGGCATGTGTTTCATTAGGAATTCTATTTCTTCTGGTGATGGAAAATATTGTCTTGGCGCGACTTTTTCGCGATAATCTACCATTTCTGTGTAGGTGCGCTTGATTTCAAGTTCTTGGGCGTCGTAAACGTCATACTTGAATAGTGTTCTTACATAATCGGCTATTAGTAGGCACACTGTTGCCGCGGTTCCTCCTGCGTTCCTTATTGGTCCTGCAAGGTTGACGCAGAAATACTCACCCCTGTTGTCCATTCTTTTCTTGATGTCTATTCCAACAAGACCGTCAAGTGGGGATGATACCACGCCAACAGTTACATAGGCAAATCCTGTTCTGATCCCTATTTCTATTGCTTCTTTCTGGTCTTTGAACTTGCAGAATTTTTGTTGGGCAATTTCGCCCGCTATTGAGAGCGCCACGCGCCAGTCAAGTGCGCCGTACTGTTTTTCAAGTTCTATGATGCGCTCCACAACACCTGAATTTATTATCTGCGGTGCAACGACGCTTATGAGCCCAACAACCCGCTCTGCCATGTTTGCCGCCAGTTTGACTTCAACGACACATTCGGGATCGTATCCTTTCTTTCTTGCTTCGCTTGCGATACCAAATACTTTGTTGACTTCTGCTTGTATTTTGTCAAAATATTCCTTGATTCTTGGGCTTACGTTTGTTTGTGCCATTTTAGAACCGTATCACTTTGACCGTCCTTGTTTGGAGGTTGATTATGGGCACCCTTCCAGGGTCGGGTTCGTGACCCATTTTTTCTTGGAATGGTGTTTTTGATTGGAAGCAGCTTGCGAGCACAATGCCGACTCCGCGATACGTTGCTGCGTTGCTTTTGTGAATGTGTCCTGCAATGAAATAATCGGGTATTTTGTCGAGTACGAGCGGGTCTCTTTCAGGATCTGGAACATAAAGTGTTGAGGTGTGTGTTGGCGCCAAGTGCCTTCTTTGGAGCAAGAACTTCATTATGAGTGGGGCCCTGTCTGAAACGTTTTTTCCTGAGTTCTTTATGCTAGGCACTATTTCTCCGTAATCGTCAAATCCAAACCCGTGATAAAGAAGTATGTTGAATCCGGGAAATGTTTCTGAGCTGTGAATGTTGACAATGGAGGGATTTCCTACCAGGATTGCGTTTGGCAGTTCGTAAAGTGCTTTTGCGTACTTGGGTGATATTGGTGGTTGTGGCTCTGAAATCCTGCCTGCGTCGTGATTGCCTGGTAAAATTATTATTGCAATGTGTTTTGGAATCCTGCTTAGAAGTGCTGCTGCTTGGTTGTATTGTTGTGTTATGTCTGTTATGTCAAGTTCTTTTTCTTGGTTGGGGTAAATTCCGACGCCATCAACCAAGTCTCCAACGATGAATACGTAACCAATTTTTGAGGCGATTGCTTTTTGCTCTTCACTTCCTGTTTCCCCACAAATCCACCGGAGGAATTTATCAAATGATTCCTTTAGGAAAAGTTTTGAGCCTACGTGCACGCACGAAAGGACAACTGCATACACCTCGTCAGGTGATTTTTTTAGTTCGCCTGTTAGTGGGATGTCAGGTACAACAATGCTGTTGGCAAAGACAACGTTGTTGCCTGTTGTTCCTACAATACCTATGACTTCATCCGGCACAACATCTTTGGCTGCTTCGTAAACTTCCTGCTTGTTCTTTGGTACCATTACCTTGATTTGTCCGCTTGGGTCTTCTAGAATAAGGATGATGTTTTCGTTTTTTGTTGTTTGTTTGTCAGCAACCATGCCTATAAGCGAGATTGTCTCGCGGTCTTTCTTGTTTGTAAGCCGGCCTATTGAAGTGAGATTTTGCAATTCCTGTCTGTTATGTAGCAGTCGTTCTATCGCCTTGTATCTTGCATTAAAATAATTGACAAAGTCTTGCGGCGATATTTTTTTGGGTTGGTTTTTGTATTGGTAAACGATCTTTACTCTTGGGACAAAAGAGTTTTGGTGTGTCGCTTCATCACCCACACAAACATCCTGTCGTCCCATTGTTTTTTGCATTATCAGTTCTACTGGAGCCCCCCTCAATATTTGCTGGTGGCAATGCTCAACTTGTTCTGGTTGTGATAGTGCCGCAAGAAGTTCTGGTTTGACTAGAACGTGCTGGCTTAGGAGGTACCGTACTATTTCCTTTTTTTTCGATTCAGTGTCTTGGTTCATCAGGAAGGGTAAGGGAAAATTCTTCAGACAATGTTTGGAGTATGCGTGGTGTCAGTTCCTCTGTTGTTGATATTGAGATTTCGCGGGTGCGCCCATAACGCCCTTTTGAAATCACCTTTGCGTTTATTATGCCAAGCATGTCAAGTTCCCCTACAATGTCGGATATTCTGCGTTGGGTAAGCGGCCTTAGGCCGACCTTGTTGCAGAGCGACTGGTATAGTTCGTATACCTCTCCTGTGAAGACCTGCTCTTTCTTTTTCGAGCAGATTAAGTAAATGGCATAAAGTGTGGCTTGGTATTGTTGTGGTTGTGTCTTGATTATTTCAAAAATCCTGTCTGTTTCTATTTTTTGTTCTGCTTGGTCAAGGTGGTTTGTCGTTACCTTTGAAGCGTTTGAGCGTTCGGCAAGTTCTGCTGCAACTCTAAGCAGTTCTATTGCCCTTCTCGCGTCCCCATGGTCCCTTGCCGCAAACGCCGCACATTTTGCAATTACTCCGTCATCTATTGCACCAGTAACGAATGCGTCGCGCGATCTTTCTTTTAGTATGTCTTGTATTTGCAATGCGTTGTATGGTGGGAAAAAAAGTTCTTCTTGTGATAATGAGCTTTTGACTCTGGGGTCGAGTGTGTTGATGAAGTTTGCGTTGTTTGAAATGCCGATTATTGAGATTTGTGCATTTTTTAGTTCTGTGTTGATTCTTGTTAGGTTATAGAGCAAATCATCCCCTTCCTTGTCCATTAGTTGGTCTATTTCGTCAAGAATAAGTAAGACGATTTGTTTTTTGCTGTCAACACCTCTTAGGAATGCGGCGTATATCTCTTCTGTGGGCAGCCCTGTTATTGGCAGGTTTTCATTAAATTTTTCACGGGTGATGTGTGCTATGAGCCTGTATTGGGTGTCTGCAACCTTTCGCATTTTGCAGTTGATATAAAGTTGTATGACTGGAATTTCGCGGTCAGCAGCCACGAGTGAAAGTTGTTGTGTTGTGTGTTGAACAACCAGTGTTTTTCCAGTTCCTGTCTTTCCATAAATGAAAACATTTGATGGCTTCTCACCACGTAAGCATGGTGCTAGTATTGTTGCTAAGCTGTTGATTTGTTCTTCTCTGTGTTTGATGTTTTGTGGATTGAAGTTTGATTGTAGGACTGATTTATTTTTGAATATTGATTTTTTGTCTAAATATTTCTCAAAAAAACCTATCAACCCCTTTTCCCGCATATATTTTTCCAAGTGAAATGGTGGTATTTATTCTTTTCTTTTTTACACAATCTATAACACACCCCTTGGTTTCTTGTGGAATGTGTTAAAATGTGTTTTGTTTTTTGTTGATTTTATTCACTTAAAAATATATATTGCGACATTTATTTTTAAAAATTATTTTCATATATACAAATTAATTAATTTAAATATAAAAAATAAATAAAACAACCTCTTTTTAAAAGATATATTTAAAAACAACAATTTAATAATATATAACAAAAACATAATTTTAAAGATTTAAATCATAATAATGACGATCTCCACACGAAACAATAGGGTAGGGTGTCTCTCATTAATTTTGTTGTTACTCCTCAATACTAAAAATTCAAAAGCTTTAAATACATCACCCTTGTAATGAGGAGATATTGATGAAAATAAGAGCACATTAAAATTATGAAGGGGGCTCTCAAAAATGATAGTACAAAAGGATTTTTTGAATAAACTTAAAGATTTTGGCCTTAACAGTTATGAAGCAAAATTATGGACAGCCTTACTATCACGTGGTGTTGCAACAGCAGGTGAACTTTCTGACATCGCGAACGTGCCAAGGTCGCGTTCTTACGACGTTCTTGAAAGCCTTGAACGCAAGGGCTTTATTGTAATGAAGCTTGGAAAACCAATAAAATACATCGCCATACCACCCACTGAAGTTTTGGAGCGCGTCAAGAAAAACATTTCTGAGGATGCAGAAAAACAAGTGCAATTGATTGAAAGCCTTAAAGGAAGCGAAGTTCTTGGTGACCTTAACACACTGCACAAACAGGGTGTTGAACTTGTTGAGCCGGCCGACCTTACCGGAGCCGTCAAGGGACACACAAACCTTCACAATCACCTTGCAGCAATGATTAAAGGAGCAACAAAGTCCGTCTCAATAATGACAACAGAACAAGGCATGCTTAGGAAACTTGAGTCTTTAGGCAACGTCATTTCAAAAGCAAAGGATAAGGGCGTCAGGATACGGATTCTGGCACCAATAACAAAACAAAACCAGTCTGCCGCAAAGTCACTCTCAAATCACGCCCAAGTAAGGCACATCGATGATGCAAAGGCAAGGTTTGTTGTTGTTGACGGCAAGAACGTGACATTTATGGTGCTTGACGACGCGAGTACACACCCAAGTTATGATTTTGGGGTTTGGGTTAACACAGAACCGTTTGCAAAATCCTTTGAGAACATCTTCAACTCAATCTGGGATTCTGGCAAGCCCGTGAAGTAAAACCAAACCTTTTTATACTCTTATTAAATCAATTTTCTGTATTGTTATCAATAAACGAGGTGGATGTTTTATGGCTGTTGATGATATGGTCTTGAGGATTACCCTTGCAGTGATTGTTGGAACTTTGGCTGCCATCGTGTATAGTATTCGCGTGCTTATCCTGATGGAGCGCCGCGTTGCAAGGATTGAGGAGCACATAGACAACATTGCCCACAAGATTCTCGTAGAAGAACAGGCAATAGAAAGGGGTTTGCGCAGGAAGCGCTGATGAAAAATGGCTCGTGCGACCGCTTCGAGCCCGGTACATCCATACTTGAACACCTTTATGGAGTTATTGCGCCGGCATTCTCCTGATAAGGCAATCTTAAATTTCTCCAAGCACCTTGAGGGCAAAATACTTGATGTCGTCACCGCAAACGCCCTTTTTTATGTTGCTCACCCTTCTGGTCATGCCGAGCCCGCAAAGGAATTGCTTTCAAGGACGATACAGACAAAAAAACACATTAATTTTTGCTTTAGCCAGATGACTAATTTTGTCCTTCAAAAGCTTAGGAACAAAGTGGTTGTTGTCCACCCACTTGCAATTTCAAACACCGCTTTTTTAAAAAACGCGAAAAGTATACGTTTTATTCATGCAGACCAGTCAGCGCTTCAGTATTTGCCCGTCCACAAACTTGAGTATTACAAACCACTGGCTGCTGCAGAATCATTGGACAATGCCAATTTGGTGTTGCTAGAGCCAGAGGCTGTTACGAAGGAGGGTATTTTTGTAAAGAAGGGTGGAAGGCTGTTAGCGGAACTTGCGGCGGCTCGTGGGATTCCTGTTTATGCTGTTGCAACAGCGTGGCATGTTGTTCCAAAATGGCACACAAAAACAAACAACGAAATTGTTCCTGCGGGCTTGGTTCTTGGCATTCTTTCAGAGCATGGTGTTTATTCACACAAAGATTTCATTGCGAATGTGAAGAAGGATTTTCAATGGATTATTTAGGTTTTAGCTCTTTTTCAAGTTTATTGATTTCGTTCTGTAAGTCTGCGATGAGTTTTGTGTTATCTTCTTGCTGAAGCATTTCACCGCATTCAGGGCATTTGTATTCAAATTCTGTTGCTTGGTCAAAGTCGAGCCGTATGCATTTGTTTGCGCACGCAAAAAATTTGGTTGATTGTTCGCGCGCAAGCCTCTCCTTTAGTTTTTCAATTTTGTTTTTCTTCAAGTTCCAAGCAAGTTCTTTAACCCTTTTTGGGTTGAATGTCCAGTAATAGATGTACCATCCTTTTTTCTTGTCTTTTTTTCTTATGAACGTGACAAGATGGTGGTCGTATAGCCTGTAAAGCATATTCCTTGTCAGGTTGATTTCCTTCTTTATTGCATCTGCGAGCTTGAATTCCGAAACGTTTTTCTTCTTCCTCAGTGCCTTGACTAGTGGCAGGACGTCTTCACCCGCAACCTCCCGAATGACTTCTGTGAGAAAATCTGTTTTGCTTTTTGGTTTTGCTACTTTCTGTCTGGCCGTTTTTTTGTGTGCCTTCTTTTTTGCCATTTTCTTCTTTAAAAACGTTTGGTGGTTGTTTATATAGCTTTCGTTGTGCCAATTACTTCATCAAGAAGTTTTCCCACTTCAAGCGCCAGTTTTTTGCTCACGGCGAATTGCGAGATTGTTACGTCAAGTTCGTCGGGGTGCAAGAAACGCCATTCTTCGCGGGCAAACCTTACTGCAACGTAGGGTTCTGCTCCTGTTATTTTTGCAAATTTTTTCAAGTCGTCAACTTCCTCTTTTGTTAGGTATTGGCAGTCGTCTTTTGTTGTCTTGCATTCTATCGCGAGCACTCGCTTGTCTTTTCCCGCAATGATGTCTGGCACCGGGTACTTGATGCTTCCTGAGCCTGCCACTCGTGAGGCTGCCCAGTCTTTTTTCCAGAACAAGTGGACTAGTTCCCTTTCTGCGCCTGTTCCTTTTGTTTTTGCACCCATATATCTCTACCCAGCGCAACGTTTATATATAATTATCCTTCATTCGCACAAAAGGGGTGATTTTATGGCTCAAATATCAAAAAGGCTCATTCCTCTGGCTGCAATGGAAAAGATAATCAAGACGGCAGGCGCAGAGCGTGTTTCTGACAAGGCGAAGGCGGCATTAAAGGAAGTATTGGAAGAATATGCTGAAAAGATAGCACAGAGTGCTGTCAAGCTCGCAATGCACGCAGGAAGAAAGACAGTGAAGGCAAGTGACGTGAAGCTTGCAGCCAAGCCAGCTTAATACTTTCAGGCAACATTCCGATCAAGATCAGATTCTGCATCCTCAGAAACAAGTATTGGTTCAGGAGAAACAGGTTCTTTGGGCCTCCTGAAAGATATGCGCATTTCTGAAACCATAAATGCAAAGTTGTATTTAAAATTTGTTATATAAACTTTTGAATCATCCGCCCGCGCTTGTGTACTTTCTTATTGCCACGTGCCACGCCCACAGGGAAAGACAAAAAACAACAATCACAGGCGTGATTACCATTATCAGTTCTGCAATTCCCATTCCCCTGATGAGCGCTTCTGCTGGATAAAACGAGCTTACTGCAACAGGGAAAAAGAATGTGAGAAAAATCCTCAGGCCAACACCATAAACCGTTAAAGGGTATCTTGCAAAGTCAAACATCCTCATGAACAGGTTGTATAATGCCTCGTTTTTTACAGTGATAAAGCTTCCTGCTGTTACAAACGTTATGAGTGCTGACTGGAACAGCACCCCCGCTCCTATGAGCACGAGATAATAGCAAAACCCCGTATTTGCAATGCTTATTTGCAGTTTTATCATTGCGTAAATTGTCAAAACCAGCCCGAATATTACTTCAATGAATCCATCCCAGTCAATTCCTGCTGCAGTGATGTAAAGCCAGGAATTGTACGGCTTCAGCAGGTATTTGTCAAAGTCCCCGCGTTCGATTGCCTCTAATGTGACCCAAAAGAAGCTCATGCAGAGCGCGTGGCCTAGCCCGAACACGAGTATGAGCGTTCCTTGAAAGAGAAGGAACTGGTCAAGGGTCCAGCCTGGAATTCCGACTGTTGTGCCATAAATTATCATTGCCATCAATGGCCCGATAAAGTCTCCAAGTGCCATTCCAATGATTGTTATGATGAAGTTTGTCTTGTACGCAAATTCCTTGTTCAGCTGGACCTGCATCATTTTTCCGGCAAGCTTTGGGTATTTCATAATCCCACACTCACATAACGCCTTGCAGCTTTTTTTGACACGAAATAAATTATTGTGTAAAGCACAACAACCCATGCAAGCTGTGCCAGCAATGATTCTGCCAGCGGCGCGCGCTGAAGGTAAATCAGGATTGGCACTGACCTTGCGTATTGGAATGGAAGAAAGTGTGAAGCTGCCTGGACTGATTGGGGGAAAAATGCGATCGGAATGAAGCTTCCGCCGAGAAAAGCAACAACCATCCTTCTGACCCTTCTGAGGCCGTATATTCTTTTCATCCAGAATGAGCCAAGACCGAGCAGGAATGCCATTCCGAAATATATAAGGAATGCAAAAACTATTGATAAAAGGAATCCGAGGAATGGCAGTACGGGGGCGATGTGGAGACCAAAAAACACAACACCTATCAAGAATACAGGAATCATTTGCGTGACTATGTTGTACGCATTGATTCCAATTTCAAAGCTAAGATACCACGGGATGAGCCCGACAGGCTTTAGCATTCCTTTTACGATCCATCCGTGGACAAGGTCATTTTCCATCCACTTGTCCACTTCTGACCAAGTAAAAAATCCAACCAGCATTGACAGGACATAATACTGCACCATTTCATTGAATGCAAACCCACGTATTGTTTCAGCGCCAGTATATGCAAAGACAGATTTCCACAAAAAGTAATAAATGATTAGCGTGATTGGGGTTGTGATTATTACCGCGATTGCCTCCCAGCGGTAGCGCATTGCGGTCTTGATTCCCACGTGTGCTAGCCCGATTTGCTGGTTTAAGCTCATGTTTTGTAAATTTTTGCAATGATTTCCTCAATTGGCGGGTCAGCCACAATGATGTCTGCCACGTCAAAGTTTTTCAGCAAATAATTGATAAGGTCCTGAACTTTTGCCTTCCTCGTATCAAGCTCTATTTCAAGGTCATATTCCTGCTGCCGTATCACCTTGCAGCCCTTGAATGAGAATTTTTCTGCTTTTTCTGCCAGCTTGACTTCTATGTGCTTGTCCGTAAGGTATTTCTGCCTGATTTCCTCAAGCGGACCGTCATATATTATTTTTCCATGGTTGATTATTATGATCCTCTCGCACAGGCGTTCTATGTCCTGCATGTCGTGGGTTGTGACTACGAATGTTATTTTCTGCTCCTTGTTCAGTTTGAGTAAGAAGTCCCTGAGCTTTTCCTTTGCGATTATGTCAAGCCCGATTGTTGGCTCGTCAAGGAACACGAGCCGCGGATTGTGGAGCAATGCCTGTATTACCTCGCACCGCATTCTTTCCCCAAGGCTGAGGTCCCTGACTGGCGTCCTTGAAATTTGCTCGATTTCAAGGAGTTTGATGAGTTTTTTCATCCTTGGCAGGAATTCGTTTTGTGGTATGCCGTAGATGTCCCTGTTAAGGTAGTATGAGTCAATTGGCGGCAGGTCCCAGAACAGGTTTGATTTTTGGCCGAAAACTGCGCCTATCTTGGCCACGTAATTTATCCTGTCTTTCCATGGCTTCATTCCCATTACGTTTGCTTCGCCACTGTCAGGCCACAGAAGCCCGCAGAGTATTTTGAGCAATGTGCTTTTGCCCGCACCGTTCGGACCGACGAGTCCGACTATCTCACCTTCTTTGATGTCAAAGCTTATGCCTTTCAGTGCTTGTTTGTACTCTATCTCGGGCTTTACAAGGCTCTTGAAGGCTGCAATAATTCCCTGTCCGCGCTTGATTGTCTTGAACTGCTTCTTCAGGTCCTTTACTTGGATTATGTTGTTCATGGTGTTTTGCCTCTTGTTTGGCTTGTTAAATTTTTGCCACTCCCAGACAGGTTACACTGGGAGGGAAATGAAAAGAAAACTAAGCAAAACAAGCCGATGAAACTACCGGTTGCTTGTCATAAGGGCAAGAAATGGTGCGTTATTCTTATGCTTTTCGGTTTTTTAGAGCTTTATCTTCATCAGGTCTTTTGCTGCCTGTGTGTTGTCAAAGATGTTTCTTGCGTCTTCCTCAAGCTCTGAAACGTTCTTGTACCTTGCTGAGAAGTGTATTAATATGAGTTTTTTGGCATTTGCACGAGAAGCGAGTTGTGCTGCTTCCTGTGCTGTCATGTGTGCATATTCGTGCGCTTCTTCTGTGCGCTCGCTTGTGTAGGTTGCCTCGCAAATCACAAGGTCTGCGTTTTCTGCAAGCTTTTGGGCTCCTGCGCACATGACGCTGTCTGTTATGTAAGCTACTTTCTTTCCCGGAACGATTTCGCTGACCAGGTCAGGGGTTATTTTTTTGCCGTTGATTGTTACGGTGTGGCCTTCCTGCAATTTGCCAACAAGGGGACCGATAGGTACTTCGTGTTTTTTGAGAAGTTTTACGTCCATTTTTCTCTTGTCGTTTTCGATGAATGCGTAGCCGACTGTTGGTGCGCTGTGCTTTAGTGGCGCGCATTCAACGCGGAAGTCTTTTGTTTCAAGGATTGTTCCTGACTTTACTTCGTGGACTTTGATGTTTATGTTTCTGGCGCCTTCTATTGCGCTGAAAAGGTGGCCAAGCCTTTCTCTTGTGCCGACAGGGCCGTAAATTTCTATTGTTCCCGAGAAATCATACACGGTAAGTCCAAGGCTGAACAATAAGCCGGGCAACCCAATGACGTGGTCTCCGTGCCAGTGTGTTATGAATATCCTTGTGACTTTTGACAGGGGTATTCCTGCCATTTTCATCTGCCTTTGCGTGCCTTCCCCACAATCAAAAAGCAGTCCCTCTGCCTTGTACTTTAGGAATACTGAAAGGACGTTTCTCTCCTTGGTTGGCATTGAGCCTGCTGTTCCCAATATCGTGATTTCCATAATTTTTGCTTTTAAGACGGAAGGTATTTAAACCTTCTCAATTATTTTTTGTATTATGACAACACCAGTAAAGGCATTGCTTGAGGGCGATGTTGTAAGGACAGAGAACACTGATGAGGCAAGGGAGCTTTTCAATAAAGCCAGCTTTGGAGGCCTTCTTGATAATGGGAGGGTCCAGCTTTCGCCCATAGAGGCTGTTTATCTTACTGCCAAGAAGCGTCTGAAGGTTTATGACAACAAAAACAAGGCTATAAAACTTGATGCTCTTATTGCAAAGGCGAGGAAAAAGGACAGAAATTTCTGGGTGAGGTATTCAACTTTTAAGGACTTGCGTGACCGGGGTTACATTGTCAAGACCGCGCTAAAGTTTGGTGCTGATTTCCGCGTTTATGACCGCGGCATTAAGCCAGGTCAGGATCACGCCAGGTGGATTGCTTATCCTGTGAGCGAGCATGACGGGCTTACTTGGCAGGAGTTTGCTGCAAGGAACAGGGTGGCTCATAGCACGAAAAAGAATTTGCTCATTTGCGTTGTAGATGATGAGGGTGATGTGAGTTATTGGGAAGTTCGGTGGCTAAAGCCTTGAGCTGGCACAACCTATTTATACATCAGTTTACTGGCTTTATTGTATGGGTGCTCTTGATTATCGTGACAGGATTAGGGCAATGATTGAGCAGAGACCGGTTCAGCCAACGCAAGTGGCAAAGGAATTGTTGACCGATTCAATGCTTGCAAGCGCAATGCTTTCTGAAATGAGTGAAAAAGGCCTTCTGAAGGTCTCTCATTTAAAGGTTGGAAGCTCGCCTTTGTATTATCATCCTGACCATCCCGAGCATTTGCTTGATTTTGTCCAGCACCTTAATGAAAAGGATAGGAAAACAGTGTATCTTCTCAGGGAAAAAAAGGTTCTTAATGACGCCGCACTTGACCCGCTCACAAGGGTTTCTTTGAGGAGCATTAAGGATTTTGCAAAGCCTCTTGACGTGGTTGTGGATGGAAACAAGTTGTTGTTTTGGAAGTTTTACCTTTTGACTGACGAAGAGGCTGCAGAAGTGATTAAGCAGTCGTTCCAGCAGCAGGCACCGGCGCCAGCAGCAGAAGCTCCAAAAGTCCAGAAGCCAAGGAAGCCAAGGGCAAAAAAAGTGAAGGTTGAGCCGCCGCAGACAATCGTTGCTCCTGCCGAGCAGGCAGTTCAGCAGGTGAGTGCGCCCAAGTCAGAACCTGTTGCTGGAATTTCAAGAGCAGAAGAGTCAAAGCCTGTTGTTCCCGCAGAGGCGGCATCACAAGCATTGTCAACAGATGACCCGTTCCTTCAAAAGCTTATTGCGTTTTTTGCCTCAAGTAACATCACCGTGCTCGAGCAGGTTGTTTTAAAGAAAAAGAACGAGTATGATTTTGTCATACAGCTGTCTTCACCCGTTGGAAATCTCAATTATTATTGCAAGGCAAAGAACAAGGTAAAGGTTGGGGAGGCAGACCTTAGCCACGCCTATGTTCAGGGTCAGCTCAGGAAGCTTCCAGTGCTCTTTTTGTCTCCTGGAACGCTGACAAAGCCGGCAAGCGAATTGTTAAAGGAGCTTAAAGGGCTTACTGTTAAGCAGGTGTAATCAGAAAATGGGTGTTAATCTTAAGGAGATTGTTGCTAAAAAAGAGATTTCGTTTGAAGAGCTCAAGGGCAAAGTGCTTGCTGTTGACGGCTACAACATACTTTATCAGTTCCTTACAACAATAAGGACTCCTGATGGAAGATTATTGACTGACAGCAAGGGAAGGATAACATCTCACCTTATTGGTTTGTTTTCAAGGACTTCAAGTTTTCTGAAACAAGGTTTGAAGCCGGTTTTTGTTTTTGATGGTGAGGTTCCTGAGCTCAAGCACAGTGAAATTGAGAAGCGCGCAGAGGCAAAGCTTGAAGCTCAAAAAAAGTATGAAGAAGCTGTTGCTGAAGAGGATGTTGAGGCAATGCAGAAGTATGCTGCAAGAACGGCGCGGCTCACAAAGGAAATGGTTGAGGATGCAAAAAAGCTTCTTGCTTTGATGGGTGTTCCTGTGATTCAGGCCCCTTGCGAGGGTGACGCGCAGGCGGCTTTTCTTGTCAAGAATGGAGATGCTTGGGCTGTTGTGAGTCAGGATTATGATGCCTTGCTGCATGGCGCTGACAGGCTTATACAAAATCTTTCAATCGCAGGAAGGAGGAAAAAGACAAGAGCCCTTGCCACTGTTGTTGTCAAGCCAGAGATTATTGTGCTGAAAGACCTGCTTAATGAGCTCGGCATTACCCAGGACCAGCTTATTTGTCTTGCAATCCTTGTTGGAACCGATTATCATCCCGGCGGCATAAAGGGTCTTGGTCCAAAAAAATCATTGGCGTTGGTAAAGGAGCAGAAGACTCCTGAAAAAATATTTTTATCTGCAAAATGGTCAGAACATTGCAGCATTCCCTGGCAGGAAATATTTAAGTTATTCAAGGAAATGCCTGTGACCAAGGATTACAAGCTTGTTTTCAAAGCGCCTGATGCTGATGGAATAAAGAAATTTCTTGTTGAAGGGCACGATTTTGGCATTGAGCGTGTTGAAAAAACTCTTGCTGAGCTGAAGGAGCAACACAGCAAAAGGCAGCAAAAAGGGCTTGGTGATTTCTGATGAGGTTGAAGGAAGCACTAAAAGGAAAGCTCAGCGAAAAAGAACTTTCATTGCTAAGGGGCTTTGACGTTATAGGTGACATTGCTATTCTCGAGATTGACCGCCGTTTGGAGAAAAAGAAAAAAATCATTGCAAAAACATTACTCGACTTGTTGCCTCACCTCAAGGTTGCTGTCAGGAAGAAAGGGGGCCACATTGGCAGGTTCAGGAAGCAACCGCTTGAGATTCTTGCTGGCGAAAAAAGAAAAACCACAGTGCATAGGGAGTTTGGTGTTGAAATGGCGCTGAATGTGGAGTCCTGTTATTTCTCGCCAAGGCTTGCCAATGAACGTGAACGGATAGCAAAACAAGTCAAGCCCGGCGAGGTTGTTCTTGTTATGTTCTCTGGTGTTGCGCCTTATCCTCTTGTGATTGCGAAATTGTCACGGGCTTACAAAATTTATGGCATTGAGGCAAATCCTGAGGCGCACAAGTATGCTGTTGAGAACGTGAAAAGAAACAAGCTTGGCCACAAGATAATACTGATTAAGGGTGATGCAAAAAAGACAATTCCAAAATTAAAGTTTGACCGTATAGTAATGCCTTGGCCTCAAAAGGCAGAGAAATTTCTTGATGTTGCCCTCAAGGCTTCAAAGAAGGGGACTGTTCTTCATTTTTATGACTTTCAACCAGAAGACAAATGGAATGCTGCTGCAGAAATTGTAAGGCAAGAATGCAAGAAAGCAAAAAAGAAGTGCAAAATCCTTAAAGTCACTGAATGCGGTCAGGTTGGTGTCAGGCAGAACAGGGTTTGCGTTGATTTTATTGTGCAGAATTAGCCAAACATCCTCGTATAGTCTTCATCATCAACAGGATTTCCGCTTCTTACTTTTTCTATCGCCATCAAAATGTCTTCTTCTGTAACTTTTGTTCTTCCTTCGCGTATTGCAAAGTATCCTGCTTCTGTCACGACTGCCTTTATTTCTGCTCCTGAGAATCCTTCCATTGCCGCAACGACATCATTTATGTTTAGCTTTGCAAGGTTTACGTCGGCAGAATGTATTCTGAATATTTCCCTGCGCGCATCAGTGTCAGGCAGTGGCACGTATATGCGCCGGTCAAGCCTTCCCGGTCTTAGTATTGCCGTGTCGAGAATGTCTCTTCTGTTTGTGCAGCCAATTATTTTGACGTTGTCCAATGGTTTGAATCCATCAATTTCTGCCAGTAACTGCATGAATGTTCTTTGGACTTCTCTTTCTCCTGATGTGCCGATGTCTATTCGTGTTGCCGCTATCGAGTCAAGCTCGTCTATGAATATTATGCTTGGTGCTTTTTCGCGTGCAAGCTGGAATATTTCCTTGACGAGCTTTGCTCCTTCTCCAATGAATTTTTGTACGAGTTCTGAGCCAACGACTTGTATGAACGTGCTGTTTGTGCTTGCCGCAACCGCCTTTGCAAGCAGCGTTTTTCCTGTTCCTGGCGGTCCGTACAGGAGTATTCCTTTCGGTGGCTGGATTCCAACTTGCTTGAACAATTCTGGCTTTTTTAAGGGTAGTTCTATGACTTCCTTTATTTCTTGGATTTGCTCTGAGAGCCCACCTATGTCTGCCCACTTGATGTCTGGCTTTTCAAGGATTACGAATTTTTCTACGTCAAATTTTTTGCTGGCAGGCATTTTTTTGAGTATTGTCAGGTTTTTTTGTTCTGCCAGCGCACTGTCTCCTGGCATTAGTTCGCCGCAATTGGCTGCTATTTCGACAAGGAATTCGTTGCCATTTGGAAGCCTTACAAGTGCCTTGTCTTCAAGAATGTCCCTTATCTCGCAGGCAATGAGGGGTGCCTTCCTGAATTTTTCAAGTTCTTTTTCAAGGTTGTCAATGCTTTCCTTGAGGAACCTGTTTTCTTCTTCAAGCCCGTTCACGTTTGTTGCATAAGAATAACTGACGTCTTCTGTTTTTTCCGTGTTGCGTATTACCATTTGGGTTCTTCCGACTCAAATATTGTTTATAAATTTTGTGGGCAAAGCTTTTAATGGGCTTTTCAGCGTGTTATTTCAAAGCCTTTGACTTGGTCAAGCAGTTCTTTTGGCTTTCCCTTGCTAAAATGTTTTCTTATTGGTTCCAAATACGTGTTGATTGCTGTCGCCACTGCCTTTTTGAGGTCCATTGGGTGGAGTTTGCCTGTTGCGTATGACTTTGCCAGGTCTTCAAATCCTTTCAGCAAAAGTTCGCCGCCGAATTTTTCAGGTCTTTGTATCAGAAGTTCCTTTTGTTTTTCAAAAATGATGTATTTGCAATATTCGATTATTGGGTTTTCTTCAAGTTGTTTTGGAGGGCAATATGCGTTTATTATCTTGCGCTCAACATCGTTTGTTGTGTCGGTCATGAAAATTGCAGAATCTGGGTTGCTCTTGCTCATTTTTAGTTCGATGGTTCGTTCTGTCTTGTCATTGCTTGTTGTGGCGGGCGGTTGCTGGAGCCCCATGAGCATGTGGTGGTGGACTGCTACTGGCTTGTTCCAGCCGAGCTTAGGCGCAATTTCGCGCGCGAGAATGTTCACCTTGCGCTGGTCCATGCCGAGCTGGCAGATGTCTGCATTCAATTGGAATATGTCTGCCGCTTGCATTGCGGGATAAATTATTTGTGCCGCGTACTGCATTTCTTTTTCTTTTCTTCCCATTATTTGCCCGCATCGCAGCATACGTTGTATTGTTGTGTGTCTTGTTATTTGCACTACCTTTTTCCAATAGTCTTCTTTGGTGATGAATTCACTGCAGTTTACGAATTTTACGTTAGCAAGGTCCATTCCCGTTGCTTTCCAGACCTCTTCAAAATACTTGCCAACCGTGTGTATCTTATCAAGGTCTCCACCCATTTTGTTGTTTAGCCACGCATGCCAGTCTGCCACGAGCATTATGAACTTGCATCCTGCCTTTGTCATTTTGTTGACGTTTATTGCTCGTAGGAGTCCTTGTGCTATGTGTATTTTTCCAGATGGCTCAAACCCGTCATACGCTATTGGGTTTTTCTTTTTTTCAAGAAGCTCCCTTAATTCGTTTTCTGTTATGATTTCCTCCCCTACTTGCCTTATGAGAGCCAATCTTTCTTCAACATTCATGTTTTGCTTCATTTCTCCGTCTTTATTTAAATCTTTCTTGCAGAACAAAAGAAAACATTTAAATACAACCTACACTCATTCGGCAGGAGTAAATAAGGGTGAACTGATGGCAACTGCGGATGAAAAAAAATTCTCAAAGCAACTGATGGGCAAAACTGTTGTCAGCAAGTCTGGCAAGCGGTTTGGTGAGGTCGGCGACATTGTTTTCGAGACAAAGTCAGGAGAATTAATACACCTTGTGCTTAAGAACCCAACCGCTTATACAGAAAAGCTTGAGCTTGAAAAGGACAAGGCAGGTAACCTGCTTATTCCTTTCAGCGCAGTCATAGCTATGGGCGACTTTATGGTTGTCTCAGAAGAAGACATTGTCTGATTTCCCTAAATCTTTTTAAACTGGCGGCTTTTCGTTCTGTTCGGGGGGATTTATGGCTGAGGAAAATTCTGTAATCTGGACAGAGAAATACCGCCCCAAGACTTTCAGCGAGGTCAAGGGTCAGGATGCAGTCGTAAGCAAGGTGAAGTCTTTTGTTGAGCAGAAGAACATTCCGCACTTGCTTTTTGCCGGACCGCCGGGTGTTGGAAAGAGCACTTTGGCATTGGTTGTTGCAAGGGAATTGTTTGGCGAAAACTGGCGCCAGAACTTTCTTGAGCTTAATGCATCTGATGAACGCGGCATTGATGTTGTCAGGGTCAAGGTGAAGGATTTTGCAAGGACAAAGGCAATAGGCAATGTACCTTTCAAGATTATTTTTCTTGATGAATGTGATGCCTTGACAAAGGAAGCCCAGCAGGCGCTCAGGAGGACAATGGAGAATTACACAAGCACTTGCCGTTTCATTCTTGCAGCAAATTACTCAAGTAAGATTATCGATCCCATTCAGAGCCGTTGCGCTGTTTTCCGCTTCAAGCCCTTGCCTCTGGAGGAAGTATTCAAAATCATTGATTCTATTGCAAAACAGGAAGGATTGAAGCTCACCACTGAAGCAAAAAAGGCATTGTATGATGTTTCTGAGGGTGACTGCAGGCGTTTGGAAAACATCCTGCAAAGCTGTGCTGCAATGCAGGAAACCGTGACTCCTGAGCTTGTGTTTTCAATGGCTTCAATGGCTCAGCCCAAGGAAGTTGCAATGCTTCTAAAAACCGCGCTGGATGGTGATTTTGTGAAGGCAAGGAATGTTTTGCTTGACACAATGCTCAAGTATGGCCTTTCAGGACTGGACATCATTCGTCAGATTCAGAAAGAAGTTTGGAATCTTGACCTTGGCAACAGGGAAAAAGTTCATTTGATTGACAAGTGTGGCGAGATAGAATTCAGGATGGTTGAGGGTGCTGATGAGTTCATACAGTTGGAAGCTTTGCTTGCGCACGTTTCTGCAGTTAAAAAATAAAACTTGTTCTTGGGTCCTTGGAACCTTGCATAATTTTTGGATTCTCAATTTTTTTTAGATTGGATTGTATTAGAAGCTGTGGTTTATTCTTCCCCAGAACTCTTGACTGTTATTTGTGTTTGCTTGTATTCCTCATAATCGTATGTTGCTTCCATGCTTATTTGTTGTTCGTAGTCTGTGCTTGTGGTTATTGTTTGCGTGCAAGTTACTGTTTTTTTCTTGTCGTATAATGTCACGTATCCCTCTGCTTTTGTTCCGGTTGTTGTAAGTCCTGTGCATTGTAGTCCTGGCATTTTTGTGTCAACAACCAAATAAATCACATTCTCGTTTGCCCTTGTGCTGCGGTCGCATGTGCTTCCTTGCTTGAACAGGTTTCCAGTGCCGACGTTCGTGATTTCAAAGCTGAAGCTTATTTTGTCCTTTCCACGTGCTGTTTCCTTTACTGCACCCATTTGCACTGGCGCTCCTGCGTTCACAACTGGCTTGTCTTCGTTTATCTCGCATATTCCGCCTGGTTCTGGGGCAAGCAGGTTTTCGCGCACGCAGAGCTTGCTTACTGCTTTTGTAGAGTACGTGTAACAGATGTCTGCTCTTAAAGGCAGCGTTACTTGCGCTCCTGTTATTGGCGCAAAATGGTTGAGTCCAATGAATTCAACAGTCGTCTGGCCTCCTGGAATAATGTTTCCTTGTGGGTCCTTCGTTACTGCAAACAATTCGTCTGTGGGGCTTTTCTTTAGGTCTTCTTCAAGCTTGCCGAACTCTGCAGGGTTTATGCCTGAGAGCTTTACGCGCACGCGCTCAGGCCTTGCTGTTGCTTCTCCTTTGTTTTCAAGTTTTACGACAACGTCAAAGGGGTCTCTTCCACCGTCAAAAACTTCACTGCGAAAGTCTATGAATTCCGCAACAACTCCTGCAGTTCCTCCAACAAACGGTGCTCCCAAGTCTACTTTTTCTCCTTTCTTCCCTGCGCCCGCACAGGCAGTGATCATTACTAAGAGAACAATTACAGTAATTATCTTTCGCATAATTCACTGACCGAGAATAATTGATATATAAACATTTCTGTGTGGTGTAATCAAATGCTTGGCAGGATTTCCATATTGTGTATTAATGAGTCTCTGTAGCCATACCTTAGCACGACAGTCATTGGTGTCACGTATGCCGCGTCGCCTCTTGGGCTTGCGAATTCGCAATACACAACCCCTTGCCTGTTTGTCAGTCTTATGTGTCCCATGTCTAGGGGCTTGCAGCTTCCTCTTATTGAAACGCCACCGACGATGACGTCTTCAAGTTCCACATAATCAATTTCGTCAAAGCCCAGCATTCCTCCCGGACCGCACCTGTTGAGCGTATCGCTCCCTGACCTGAAAACTTGTCCTCCGCCAACATTTGAAACGTGTATCTTGAATCTTGTTTTGCCGGGGCTTGCATCAACTTCTATCAGGCTTACTGCGATTGGTGCTCCTTGTCCTCCTGCAAGGCCGACGTTCTGTGGCACGCAGACCTTTTGTGTTATTGCAGGTGCAAAAGGGTTGGGGTCGATGCATACGTTTCCTGTTGCAACAGTCTTGTATTCATAACATGCGGTTGCGAGGAGCGTGACAGGATATCTGTCCTGCAGTATTCGTGTGTTTGCCTTGAACGTGACTGTGTCAAAGCCCCCTTGGCTGATGAATTGTGTTCTCCCTTCAAGGGGCGGTATTGGTTCTCCTGCCGGTGAGATTCCGCTTATGATGTTTGGGTCAAATCCTGAGATGTAAATCCTGTCTCCTGGCCCGCCTACAGGATATGTTCCTCTGTTCTCAACCTCAAGCACAATGGCTAATTGCTCGCCTGAAAAGAGTTTTGTTGGTGGCATATTTGGTGTGAAGCGCATCACAAGTCCTTGGGTCCCACGCCTGAATTCCTCTACAAAAGCGGGTCTTTCCTGTGGCGCTGCCCTTTTGCAGCCAGCAAGAATTATTATGAGCAATATTCCCAACACAATTAGTGTCTTTCGCATTGTTGTTAAAGCACGATTTTTGAATTATTTAAATCTTTGGTCGTCATTGTTTCATTATCTTTACTTGTGTTGAAATGCTAGTCATGTATCCATAATCAAGTGTTACAGACAATGGTGCTGTGTAAGTACCAAGCCTTGAATTAATTCCTTTTTCAAGCCTGCACACAATTTTTGTGTCGCCACCCAATTTCAGTTTTATTTTTTCTGGAGTGCAGTTCAATGTTTCGTCAGATAGTGCTGCGCTAACTGATACAACGTTCCAGTTTTCTTCGCCAACCGGTTTTCCTGAGCAGGCTTCTGGATAAAGTTCTGACTTCATTACTTGTCCTTTGCCCAGGTTCCTGATTGTTAGTACGAATTCAGGAACAACTCTTTCCGGCATGTCTGATTGAAGCATTCGCTGCTCAATCATTGTTACTGCTACAGGTGCACCTTGGCCTCCTGGTAATGCTTGTGTTTTTGGAATGCAGACCTTGCCTGGTTTTTTGCCTGTGATGTCTGTGTCAATGCAAACAATTATTAGGGCGTTTGTTTGGTAGGGATAGCAGGCGTTGAAAGTGATTGTTGTTGTGTATGCTTGTATTTGTTGCCCTAAGGGTTTTGTGTCAAAATTGAGGTTCACGAGCCTTTCCTGTCCTTGGGGGTTGAATTCTGATTTTCCGCGCACTGCAAACCTGCCTTGTGCTTGTTGTTTTGCGAGATAAACGTATTGTGGTTCATAACTTACTGAGTAGACTCCGTCTTCGATATCGTGGGCGCCGAGGTTGGAAAGCACGAATAACGCATTGAATTTGCTGTTCTCATATACTTCTGGCGGTGGGCTTCCTGGTGTGAGGTACAATTCAAGGCCTTGGACGCCTGTCTTTACTTCTGGCAAATGCATTGTTTCCTTTCTTTGCAAGAATCCAGTCTGGCAACCAGAAAGCAATACAAGAAATAAAACGAGCGCAATTGTTTTTTTCATTCTGTTGGTTGGACCTCCTTTATTATTGCAGGGGTGGTGCGCTCTATCAGGTACCTGTATTGCACGCTTGCCTTGAAGTTTTGCACGCTCATTGGTGCATTGCCGAGCACTTTCTCAGGGCTGGTTATTTCAAGCGGGATCCTGAATGTCTTGATGGTTAGGTTCTTGTAAGATTCTTTTTTAAGCTCGTCAGGAGTGAGTGAGTAAACGTTTACGAGGTTGTCATCGCAGGCAGTGCGCTCTTCTTCAGGAAGAGCATTGCAGCTGGATTGTACAATGTCAACACCTTCTATATGCGGGATTGAAATTCCTTCAGGAACGATGAAGAATACTCCCATTATGTCTATGATTTTTCCTTCCCATGCATTTTCAAGGGTTATTCCTATGCTTGGTAGTGATTCTCCTGCGCTTCCAACTGCTATTGGTTGCTGGCCGATTCCCATCCCTATTCGCACAGGTCCTGATGTATAAACAGCAATTGGGTTTTTGTCGGGTATGTTTTCAAGCGGGTCCTTGTTTTGCTTTCTGTATTCCCTCAATCTGTCCCTGTCCATCATATATGTCTTTAGGTATGCTCTTGTTGAGAACTCAAATTCTGCCATTAGTCGCAGGTTGTGAAAGCCAGCATTTAGCGTGCCCGGGTTCCAAATGCAGTCAATGTCGTATTGGTCCGTTGTGAGGACTGTGAATGAGTCTTTTGGTCTTATTGAGCTTGCGCTTATTCCCTTGTCAGTATCGCAGGCGATGTGGATTGGCAGTTCGCGTTCAAGGGTCTCTGCTTTCATCGTGGCATAAGCAATGACTGGTGCGTTTGTGTAGAATGTTTTTTCTGCTGTCCTGAAGTTCTCAAGGTAGACTCCAAGCTTTTTTTTGGCGCCTTGGTCAACTTCGCCAGTGTAATAGTCTCCACTTGCCATTTTTATTGCACGCTCTACTTCGCCAACTGCTTTTTTTTGTATTCCTGTAAGGTATGCGTATGCGTTTTTTGCTGCTTCAATTGTTTTTTCTGTTCCATATTGCAAAACAAGTTTTGGATTGAGTGCGTTTGGCAACGGGTATCCATGTTCTTCTGAGTATGTTTGTATTTGCGGGAAGAGTGCAAACGTGATTATTCCAAGCCAGATGATTGAGTAAACAAGGGATAATCTTGGGAATGCTCCGGTGCCGAAGAGAATCACCAGAATCCAGAATGGGGCAATGAGGAGCATTAGTGCACTGACGTATTTGAGTGCTGGTAGGTATCCGGGAATGATGCTCCATAACGGTCCCCAGATGTACGCAATGATTCCGCACACGAGAAGTGTTTTTTGGCCGAGCTGCTTGAGTGATTCGTCCTTTGATGCTATCAGCCAAAGTATGCTGTAAAAAAAGAAGAACACAACCCACATTATTGGGTTGCCTGGGTTTGTGCCTATCGTAAAAGGTGTTGTTCCGTAACGCGTGAGAATGTCAAAAGCGTGCACTATGCATGCTAGCACGAAAAATCCCGTAGGACCCTTGATTTTTGCAGTTTCTGCTTCTGCAACCATGCTTACTCCACCCGCACTGCCAGGCGCATTATGTTTATGTCGCCGCCTGGCTCTATGCCGATGAAGTTGTTGCCGTCCCTCACGACTTCTGAAATGTCGCGCACGTACTTGGGGTCTCTTTGCGAGAGCACGTCAAGCCTTCCATTGAGGTTTGTTGCGGCTTCCTTGAGTTTTCCGTCATCAACAAACTCAATCTCAAGTATTGCGTGCGCTTTTCCTGTTATGATTGCATGGTAGACTTCTGGTTTGAGGAAGAAGAAGTCGCTCCATCCTTTTGTTGGCTTGACAAATGTCTTTATCTTTATTTGTTCTATTCGTGCTGTTCCTGACTTAAGCCTAAAGCCAAGAGTGTTCTTGCCTGCAACAAAGTCTTCCTTGAAAAGGTCTTCACGCGCAGGGCTGTCGCAGACAGGCACTGCTGAATAAATTATTTTGTTGTTAAGCATTATTTCAAGCGTTCCGATTGCATTCTGGTCGCATATTGGGAAAAATGCAAGATACGCTGACTCAATGTTTTCGTGCTCGAGCTCAGGTATGCCGAATGCGTTTGCTGCCTGTTGCTTTTTCACGTCAATTATTTCGCCAATGATTTTTACGTCCTCAAGGTTATACTGCCTTGAGAATATTAGCCCAAAGCCCCACACTTGGAAGTCAACGCTGTTTTCAAGTTTCAAGAGGCTTTTTGGGATGGGCACTGGCTTGGGGTTTTGTACATTCACGTTGCCCTCAAATATTGGTTCGCCATTGAAAACTATTTTCAGCCTGCCCCTGCGCACTGGTGCTTGGAAGCTCAGGAAGACATTGTCAACAGTCTCAAGGTCAGAAAGGTAGAATGTGACGTTCTTGAATTGTTTCTTGAACCACCCTTTTTTTATTGTGAATGGTGGTGCTTCTGCAAGTATTTTTGCCTGCCTTTCTTCTGTTAGCATTATGTTTGGTAGGACGTGCTCAAATTCTGTTTGTCCGACATATGTGAGTCTTCCTGGTGCTGCTTTGAATATTATTTCGCCGCCTTCAGGGATTATTCCCGGAGGCAATGCTTCTTCTTTCAGCAGTTCCTTTCTTTCTTCTGGTGGCAGGAAGAGTATGTAAAAAATCAGGAGCAGCGTAATGATGCCGATGAGTGTTGCTGCTGCCGCGCCTGTTGCCTGTCCTTGTCTTCTCAAGTTGTCACCTTCTTTTAGCTGAAAGCAAATTCGTAAATATATAAATGTATTGTCGTCCTCTTCCGCAACCTTTTTAAGCAACCTTCACTACTCATAAGTAAATAGTGGGGGTTGGTATGAAAAATACAAGCATTATCGCAGTGATTGTTGCATTGGTTCTTGCCTCGTTCAGCGTTTCAGCGCACTTTTACGCATACGATTATTACGACGTGCCGCTCTATGATGACGCTTTTTCAAGCGACTATTCTTATTCAAGAAATTCTGAGAGTGTTAGGATTAGCGAGTCAGAGAGTGAGCATTACTCATCTTCAGGTAGGTCAGGCAGATACAGGTATGCCACTGATCATTATGATTATGGCAGGTCAAGGACTTATGAGTTTGCAAGGAAGTCAGAGTCAGAGAGCGTGAGCAGGCGTTACGATTCTGGTTACAGTTATCCATACGTGAGATATTATTATGACGGCATTGATTATCGTTATCCATACTATGATGTTGGCACAAATTATGGATATGATTACAGGCCGTTCAGCGATTATTATTCGTATGGCTACACAAGCCCTTATTATGACCCGTACAGGTATTCGCGTATTGGAAGGTATTCAGGTTATATTCCTTATGGGTATTATTGACGATGAAAAGGATTCTGTTTGCTTTTATTGTGGCACTTGTTGCGCTTGATTCAGCTTATGCAAAGGTTTTTTATTTTTCTGACGAGATTGATTACAGGGACAATGTCAATTATGCATTAAGCCACCCTTTTAGCGGTGTTGATCCTGACGAAATTGGTGATTTCCGCAAGTACAACTGCATTTCCTTGGGTGATTACAATAGTTTTGCTCGTGCAGGGAGTTTTGACAAGTATGATGTTCTTGATTCAGGGGGTGCTGACAGGGATGACCTTAAGCGCTTGCGTCGTGCTGACCAGTTGAGAATTGTTGATGAAGACCCTTATGATGCCCTTGACCGTGATGACGTTGATGATGGTTATGATGCTTGGGCATGTTATACCTTGAAGGACTATAATGCGTTTGCAGTTACCAACGCTTTTGACCGTTGGGAGGTCGTTGATTTTACTGATTATGACCATTTGGAGGAATCAAGAAAGATTGGGAAGTACAGGTATCATTTCTTTGAGTCTGATGATTTCAACAAGTTTAACCTGCAGCGCGCAAGGGCTAAGCACCCTTATTATGAACCGTATGGCACAAGGAGGTCTCCATATCCGCTTTATGGCTATGGCGTGATAAGACAAGAGGATTATTAAATTGATTCTTGTTCTTGTATGTTTATGAAGCAGCTTGCATTGAAGCTTAAGCAGGGAGAGGCAAAAGTGTTAGTTGAGAATCCTGATGACTTGTGGTTTCTAAACAACATCATCGACAAAGGCGATATTGTCAAGGGAAAGACTTTAAGGAAAATAAAGGCAACAGAAGAGGCCGCTGCCGAGAGGAAAAAGGTTTTTCTTGCAATACAGGTTGAAAAGATTGAGTTTACTGCAACAGAATTAAGGATTTCTGGAAAGGTAACAGAGGGTCCTGAAGATGTTCCTCACGGCAGCTATCATACATTCTCAATAGAGGTTGGAAGCACGATTTCAATCATCAAGAAGGAATGGCTGAAGTACCAGCTGGATTATCTTAAGGAGGCAACCTCTGTAAAGCCGCCGAAAATCATTATTTGCGTTTTTGACCGCGAGGAAGCATTGTTCGCAAAGCTTTCGCGCGACGGCTATGAAATGCTCACGACAATAAGGGGAAAGGTGGCAAAAAAAGCAATTCCTGAGAAGGTCAAGGAAACATTTTACGGAGAGATAATAAAGCAATTGGAGGAGTATGACCGGCGGTTTGAGCTTGACAAGATAATTCTTGCAAGCCCTGCTTTCTGGAAGGAAGAGCTTTGCAAGGTGCTGGCAAACCAGGAACTCAAGAAAAAAATCATCCAGGCAACTTGTTCTGGCGTTGATGAAACAGCAATCGCAGAAGTTTTGAAGAGGAAGGAAACGCAGGAAGCATTGCGCCTCGAAAGAGTGAGCAGGGAAATGGCAATTGTTGAGGAACTTTTTCACGCGATTGCAAAGGCAGGCAATGCTGCTTATGGTATGATTGAGACAATGCAGGCAGCAGAGGCAGGGGCTGTTGACCATCTTCTTGTCACAGACCGGCTTGTCCAGAAACTAAGGGAAGAAAACAAGTTCGCAGAGCTCGACATGATAATGAAGTCAGTTGACCGCACGAAAGGAAAGGTGTGGATTATATCAACAGAGCACGAAGGTGGAAAGCGTTTGCATGGTCTTGGTGGCATTGGCGCAATACTGAGATACAAGATGTTCTAGTGCTTAATCTTGTTCTCAAACACAATAATCATTATATACCTCTTAGTCAAAAAGCACTACTCAAGAGTAAATATCCCCCTTGTGCGGTGGTTAAAATCGTAACATTTTAATACCCGCTTCGATTTACCCCAGTCCCATAACAACAAAAGGGGGGAGGTAAGCATGATTGTCAAAGAGGAATTTTTGAGCAAGCTCCGTCGGTATTTTTCCTTGAACCTCTACGAGGTCAAGATTTGGACGGCGTTGCTCTCGCGAGGTGTTGCGACAGCAGGTGAGCTTTCTGACATTGCAAATGTTCCACGGTCAAGGAGCTATGACGTTCTGGAATCCTTGGAGCGCAAGGGGTTTGTCGTGATGAAACTTGGCAAGCCTATAAAGTACATTGCTGTTCCGCCTCAGGAAGTTCTTGAGCGCGTCAAGAAAAATATGAAGGAAGAAGCTGAAGAGCGTGTCAAGCGCCTTGAACAGCTCAAGTCAACAGATGTGCTGAATGAGCTTAACCTTCTGCACACGCAGGGAGTTGAGCTTGTTGAGCCTGCAGACCTTTCTGGTTCATTGCGTGGAAGACACAATCTTTATTCACATCTCGAGCTGACAATCAGGAATGCAGAAAAGAGCGTTACAATAATGACAACATCACAGGGTTTTCTGCGAAAGGTTGAGGGGCTTAAGCCCGTATTTGAAAAACTCAAGCGCAAGGGCGTAAAGGTCCGCATTGCAGCACCAATAACAAAGGAAACAAGGGAAGCGCTGAAGGAAGTGTCAGAGGTTGCTGAAGTAAGGCATACGGACTCAAAGGCAAGGTTCTGCGTTGTTGACGGCAAGGACATTGTGTTCATGATCCTGGACGACAAGGAAGTCCATCCGACTTATGATGTTGGAATCTGGGTCAACACGCCGTTCTTCGCGAGCGCGCTTGAAAACTTGTTTGACACTGCCTGGAAGAATATGAAGCCCGCCAAGTAAAGGCGGTGTTTTCTTTTTTCCTTGTTGGTTTGCCAGGACTCACATGAACCTAGACAAACTCGTGCAAAGCCTGCACCCGCTGGAGCGAAAGGTACTTCCAGTGCTGGACAAGCATTCCTCTGTTCCTGAGATTTGTGCAGCCACAGGGCTCAAGGACGTTGAGGTAATCAGGGCTTTGCAGTGGCTTGAGAACAAGAAAATTGTCAAGGTTGATGTTTCTTCTTCTGACATCGTTCTGCTTGACAAGAATGGCGAATTGTACAAAAAGCAAGGTCTTCCTGAAAGAAGGTTCCTGCAGGCATTGAGTGACAAGGAATTGCCTGTTAACAATGTTGCGGAAAAGGCACGGCTTTCGCGCGATGAGCTTAACATATGCCTCGGCTTGTTGAGAAAAAAGGCATTGATTCATATTTCGCACGACAAGGGCTTCAGGGTCAAGCTGACAGAACAGGGAAAAATTGCTTCGGCAAAGGAATTCCTGGAGGAATCCTTGCTGAAAAAGGAATTTCCACTGCAGCTTGGCGCGCTTGCTGCTGAGGAAAAAGCAGCAGTCCAGGCGCTAAAACAAAGAAAGGCCATAATTAGGGTTGAACAGCAAAAAACAAAGCACGTTACCCTCCTTCCTCTTGGAAAGCATCTTATTGAGATTGGTGTGAGGGACGAAAAAATTATTGATGCAATAACCCCTCAAATAATCCTGTCAGGCGAATGGAAAAAGAAACCAATCAGGCGTTATGATGTTACAGTCCAAGTGCCTAAGATTGCTGGTGGAAGGAGGCATTTTGTAAGCGACTCAGTTAACCGAATAAGGAAAATTTGGCTTGAGATGGGTTTCAGGGAAATGACAGGCACGATTGTGCAGTCTGCCTTCTGGAACATGGATTCGCTTTATATCCCACAGGACCACCCTGCGCGCGAAATGCAAGATACTTTCTTTTTGAAGAATCCAAACAAGGCGTTGCTTCCGAAAGAGCTTGTGTCTAAAGTCAAGGCAGTGCATGAGTATGGCGGAAACACAGGAAGCACCGGCTGGCAGCAGCCGTGGAGTGAAGAAAAGGCAATGGAGCTTTTGCTAAGAACACACAACACTGTGCTGAGCGCGCAGGCAATCTCCCAACTTAGGGAAAAGGACCTTCCCGCAAAGTTTTTTAGTGTCGTGAAGGTTTTCAGGAATGAAACCCTTGACTGGAAGCACTTGTTTGAATTTTACCAGGTAGAGGGAATTGTTGTTGACCCTAATGCGAATCTTGCCAACCTTCAGGGCTACCTCAAGGAGTTTTTCAAAAAGATGGGTTTTGAAAAAATACGGTTGAGACCTTCGCATTTTCCTTATACAGAGCCATCCATGGAGGTTGATGTCTGGCATCCTGAAAAAAACGAATGGGTTGAGCTCGGCGGCTCAGGAATTTTCCGACCAGAAGTTGTCCAGCCATTGCTTGGAAGGGCGGTTCCTGTGCTTGCGTGGGGGTTAGGAATGGAACGAATAATTACTGACTATTATAAAATTACAGACCTTCGTGACATTTACAAAAATGATGTCCAGCAACTGCGAGATGCAAGACTCAGGGTGAATTGAAATGTCTGCAATTATCGTGAACAAGCAGGAATTGTTGCGCTCGGTAGGCAAAAAGCTCGGCGACAAAGAATTAAGCAATGCTCTTTCAATGATGGGCGCGCCTGTCGATGCTGTTCTTGAAACAGAGCTTGAGGTGGACATTTCGCCGAACAGGCCTGACTGGCTCAGCGAGCAGGGATTGGCGCGTTCATTAAGTTCATTCATTGGTGTGAAGACGGGATTAAGGCAGTATAAGGTTGCAAAGGAGCGTTATCATGTTATTGTGGACAAGGCAGTCAGTCAGGTAAGGCCTTTTACTGTGTGCGCTGTTGTGAAGGGGCTGAAGTTTGATGATGAAAAAATCAGGGAAATAATTCAGATACAGGAAAAGCTGCACGCGACATACTGCAGGAACCGCAAGAAGGCAGCCATTGGGATTTATCCGTTGGAAAAAATACAGTTCCCAATCACTTACACAGCAAAAAAGCCTCAGGATATTGTTTTTGTTCCGCTGGAAAGCTCGCGTGAAATGAATGCAAGCCAATTGCTTGTGCAACACCCTACAGGAAGGGCTTATGCGCATTTGCTTGAGGGACAGCCAAAATTTCCTGTGTTTATTGATGCAAAGGGACAGGTTCTTAGCGTGCCTCCAATAATCAATTCACAGACCACTGGAAAAGTTGAAGTTTCAACAAGGGATGTTTTCATTGAATGTTCTGGCTTTGACTTGCGTGTTCTCAAAACTTTGCTGAACATAATAGTTACTGCTTTGGGAGATATGGGAGGAAGGATTGTTTCTGTTGATGTGATGTATAAGAAAAAAATTACAACCCCTGATTTGTCGCCGAAGAAAATGAAGGTTGATTTCGGTGCTGTCAACAGGCTTCTTGGTCTTGACCTTAATGAAGCGGACATCAAGAAATTGCTTGAGCGTATGGGATACGGCTATTCTGCAAGGACTGTCTTGGTTCCTGCTTATCGCGCTGACGTGATGCATCCTGTTGACCTTGCAGAGGACATTGCAATCGCTTATGGTTATGACAAATTCAGGCCAGAAATACCTTGTGTTGCAACAATAGGTTCTGAAGATGCTTTTATTAGGTTTCAGAATGTTGTTGCTGACTTTCTTGTCGGGCTTGGTCTGCTTGAGGCAAGCACGTACCACCTTACAAATGTGGCGGTCCAGACAAAAGCAATGAATTGCAAGGCAGAAGTGATTGAACTCGCGAATGCCTTGACTGTTGACTACAATGCCCTTAGGGCGTGGATGCTTCCCTCCCTGCTGGAAGTGCTTAAGGTCAACAAGATGAAGGATTATCCGCAAAAGTTTTTCACGATTGGCACTGTCTTCAGCCCCAACCCAAAAACACCCGCTATGGTTGAGGAAAAAACAGTTCTTGGTATTGTTTCAGCGCATCCCAAGGCAGATTATACTGAAATCAGGCAAATTGTTGAGTGCTTGTTCAGGGTTCTTGGGCTTACTGTTGCTTTTGAGGAAACAGAACACGGCAGTTTTGTTCCTGGCAGGGTTGCTCAAATCAAGCTTGACAATCACGCAATTGCCACGATAGGCGAGATTCACCCGCAGGTTATAACGAACTTTGGTCTGGAAATGCCTGTTGCTGCTGCAGAGATAGACCTTGCTGAATTATTCAACCACATGAAAAAGGCTTGATTTTTCTCACGCAAGCGTCTTTTGAATCGCAGTTTTTGCAGGTATTTTTTTCGCTGCCGCTTTCGGCATTTCTATCTTTTCTGTTGAAGCAGTTTTTGGTGCTGCTGCTTTTGTTGTTGACTGTTGTTTCACTGCGAGCTTGCTCTTTCTTGCCTTTCTTGGTCTGGGTTTCTTGGTTTTTGTCTTTGGCGTGCTGACCGCGTATCCAAGCTTTTCAAATACTTTTGTAACTTCTTCATGGCTCGCGCCTTTCTTTATCTCAACAGTCTTGTCAAGAGGTTCAAGGTGCAAGACATTGCATTTTCTTCTTCTTGTTTCACCATCTATTAGGACAAAATTATTGTCAAGAACATCAACCACGACGCATTTCATTCCCGCATCTCTTCCTGCTGTTTTCACGCAAATCCTTCCAATCTCAATCATTGTTTTTCCTCCGCTCTCCATATGGGGAACGTCGCCGTTTGCCCGAGAGCATTTTATTGTCTTGCCTTTCTTATTATTTGCCGGCGCATGCATGCAGAACACAACACGCCGCCGTAAGGCCTTTCAGGCCTTTTCTTGCTTTTTGGTATCGAATGCATTTGTTTGGGTGTCATTGCTTTGATGCCGTGCAAAACAGTGCCGCAGTTTGAGCAGTGTGGTCTGCTTTTTTTTCTTTCTACATAATGTATGACCTTCCTGTTTCCAGGAGTCCTTATGTGGATTCTTCTCAAAGTTCTTGAACGCCTTTTACCTTCAACCATGGTTTTTGCTTCCAGAGGGGTATTTAAAAAGGTTTCGGAGCATATTTAATAGGTTTTGTGTGTCTTGCACTTTTTATGGTTGTGCTTGTTAGGTATGCAGAAATCGGGATAAAAGGAAAGAACAGGGAGAGATTTGAGAAAATCCTTGTTAGAAACATAGAGTCCTGCTTGAAATCAAACGATGTTGCTTTTACTAAAGTAAGGCGCGCTTATGGCAGGATTATTATTGAAACTGCTGATGAATGCAGTTGCTTGAGGACTGTTTTTGGGATTGCTTCATTCTCAAAGGCAATCAAGGCAGGAAAAACCGTCGATGAAGCAGCAAGTATTGCAAAAAATCTTGTTGAAAAACTTTCTGAAAATGATTCTTTCCGCGTTTCCTGCCAGCGTCTTGACAAAAGATTTCCTTTGAAGTCGAGCGAGTTTTGTGCCAGGCTTGGTGAAAAGCTGGGGCAGTCAACAAAAGCAAAGGTTAGACTGGAAAACCCTGCTGTTGATGTTCAGACCGAGATTGTTGGTGGTGAAATTTATTTGCTCAATGGGCGTGTGGAATGTGCTGGCGGAATGCCTGTTGGCTGCCAAGGTGATGTTGTTGTAGCGATTGAGGATGACGCTTCTGTTGTTGCAGCCTTGATGATAATGAAGCGCGGATGCAATGTCATTCTTGCAATGATGAATGATGTTGATGTTGGTTTGCTCAGGAAGTTTTCTTGCGGTAAAGAAATAAGACAAATAAAAATCAGCAGTGTCAGCGAGCTTGATGACGTAATAGTGAAACAAAAGGCATTGGCTGCTGTGCTTAATGATGCATTCAACAAAACAAGCGCTGTTTCGCTCAAAGCGCTTGTCCTTCGTCCGTTGTCAGGAATGGATGAAAAGGAGATTGAGAATGAAAGGAAAAAATTTGAAAGACTTGCCGGATGAGAGATTCCTTGAATTTGTTGAAAATAAGGTTTTAAACACAATAATAAAATACAGCCTTTTTTCAAAAAAAGAAAAAATTGCAGTAGCTGTTAGTGGCGGAAAGGACAGCACAACACTGCTTTACATCCTGCAAAAGCTTGGCTACAACATAGAAGCCATCACGGTTGATTCCCACATCGGCTGTTACACTCAGAAAAATCTTGAAAACCTGCGGGAAACCTGCAAAAAGCTTGGAATAAATCTTCATGAGATTTCTTTCAGGAAGATTTTTGGGGCATCATTGTGCTATTTGCGCGATTCCATCAGGTCAAAGGGGAATTCTTACAAGTCCTGCACGATTTGCGGAGTCCTGAGGAGGTATTTGCTTAACAAAAAGGCAAGGGAGTTAAAAGCAAAAAAGCTTGTGCTTGGTCACAATCTTGATGATGAGGCGCAATCGATCCTCATGAACTTGATGAAAAACAGGCCTGAGCTTAATGCAAGGCTTGGTCCTGCAGTGGACAGCGTAAACGATGAGCTTTTTGTTCCCAGGGTCAAGCCGTTGTATTATGTCACTGAAGCAGAGATTGTGCGTTATTCAAAAATTATGGGGTTTCCAGTAAAGTATTGTCGTTGTCCCTGTGCTTCTGACGGTTTCAGGTTTGCAATAAGGGACTTTCTTGATTTGCAAGAAACCAAAAATCCCGGAATCAAGGAAAATATTGTTCGGTTCTTTTTGAAAAATCAGAGCGGACTGAAAAAAATGTATGAGAATCAGAAGTGGTCTTATTGCAGTTTTTGCGGTGAGATTTCAAGCAATAACATTTGCAAGGCTTGTGAATTACTCGGCATTGCTGGCAAGTCTTTGAAGCCCGGCAAGCTCTGCCTTGGTTAATTCCCTGCACGCTCCTGAAGGCAGGGTTCCAAGTGTGATGTTTGCCATTTTTGTCCTTTTCAGCCTGACAACATTGTATCCGAGCTTTTTGAAAATTATCTTGACGATGTGTTTTCTTCCTTCGTGGATTGTTATTGCAACGTTCCTGCTTGTGTGCACCGCGATTTTTTCAGGGACAACCCTTCTCCAGCCAATGCGCACCCCTTTTTTCAGCTTTCTAACATCTTTTTGTGTTATGTCTCTTGCAAGGGTTACGTTGTATGTTTTTGGTGTTTCGTATCTTGGATGCATGAGTATGTTTGCAATTCTTCCGTCATTTGTCATAAGGACAAGCCCTTCTGAGTCCTTGTCAAGCCTGCCAACAGGAAAAACCCTTGCTCCTTGGGGGACTAATTGCATAATCGTCATTCTGCCAAAGGGATCGCTGACTGTGCTCAAAACACCCCTTGGTTTGTTCACAACGTAATATTTTTTTAGTTCTGCTTTTGCAATTCTTTCGCCATCAACGTGTATGTCGTCCTTTTCAGGGTCTGCTTTTTCACCAAGCTTTGCTGTCCTGCCATTGACAGTAACCCTTCCTTCTGATATCAGTTCTTCGCATTTTCTTCTTGAGGCGATTCCTGCTGCTGCTATTATTTTCTGGATTCTTTCTTCCATGACTCTTGCGTTAATACGAATGTTTATATAATTATGCTCGGTAATGCCTTTTCATGATTGATGTTGTTTTTCCTGAAAATAATGAGAATGAGTTTTTTGTGATGGCAAAAAGGCTTGGATATAGCGGACTTGTGCTTGTTTATTCCTCACAACAGGAAAAAATAACCAGTCCTGCAGGTCTTAAGGTGAGAACTGCTGTTCTTGCAGAGCCTGTCGTAGCAAGACAGTTGAAAAAGAAGGGTTTGCTTGTTTTTGTTAAGTCTTCTGAGAGGGATAGGATTGTTCTCGAACAAGGCAGTGCGGACATATTATTCAATGTGGAAAACACAATGCCTAAGGATTACATGCATCAGCGCGGTTCAGGGCTGAATCACATTATGTGCGGGCTCGCAAGAAAGAACAATGTGGCAATAGGTTTTGGTTTCTCAAACATTCTTTCAGCATCGGGTGTTCAACGGGCTCGATTGCTTGGTCGGATGATGCAGAACATTATGCTTTGCAAAAAATATGGGGTTAAAATGGTTATTGGCAGTTTTGCAAATGATCCTTGGCAGATGCGTTCTCCTCATGATTTGCAGGCGTTTTTTAGAGTGCTTGGAATGCATCCTGTTGAGGCTAAGAAAGCATTGTCAGGCATTCCTCTCTGAGAACAGCATTCTCGAGCATTTTGCAATTGCGTTTGTCATTGCTCTCTGTCACTGCCTCAAAGAGTGCAAGCTGTTCGCAGTCTTTTTCCAATTGCCTTGACGTAAAGTATGCCCGGTCGTTCCTTAATGCTGCCTCGCATCCAAAGCGCTTCAATCCTTGCCTTGTGCATTCTGCAGTTGTGTCTGGCAGGTTTGTTTTGTCAGAAAGCATTTGTTTGGTCATGCTGATGCAGACTTCTGTTAGTGTTTGCCTGTTTTCAATGCTTACAGGCAATGCTGCTGGCTTCAAAAAGTAGTATGCAATTCCTCCAGCAATAGCCAGTATTATCAGTGGAATCCAAATGCTTTTTTTCATAATCGTTGCAAACCACGCGCCGTATATTTATTTTTCGGTACTGTCCTGTGATAAGGTTTTTAAACCAAGGATATACTCTTTCTCGGTAAAAGGGGAATACAATGCGTGCAATACTCGTGGTTGTGATAGTTGTGTGTGCCTTGTCAGCATCAGCACTGGCTTTGCCTTATGAATTGGGTCTTCAGGAGATGTACAGGTATGGCAAATACTGGCCTCCAAGCCCTATTGAGTTTGGTGTAGTGAAGCCTTTTGAGAGTGTTGTTTTTAAGGCGTGCATTGCTCACCACCACAGTTCTTCCAATGCGCTTGCTTTCAAACTTTTCAATAAGGGCATTAATGTTTTTAATGCTTCTTGGGAAAGAATTGCTGTTGGAGAATGCACTGGGCCTGAGTTTAATGTTTCTCTTGGCAATACGCTTGCTGACAATTTTACGTGGAGCGGTTATCTTGGAAGCAAGAGTTGGGGTTTTGAGTATTTTGAAGTTCGTATGAAGCCGGTAATGCTGTATGGCGCAATTGAGCGCAGTTCAGAGCCTGTTGATTTGGGCGATGTGAGTGAATTGACTAATGCTGCTCCACGAAGTAATGCTTTCAGAATTACAAGCCCGTCGCGTGATTTGTTTGTTTATTTTGATGATGAGACTGGTGAGACTAACCAGTTGACGTTTGATAAGGACGCGCACGTAATGGTTTGCGCTGACACAAATAATAACGGGGTTTGTGATGTTAATGAGGCAGACGCTAATGACTGCTGGAACAAGGCAAATGGTGATTGGTACCGGGGTTATTGTTGTGGCACTAATTTCACAGAGGGCTATGTTAAGTCAGTGCCTGTAAACCTGACAGATGTGTGTGTTGAGACTGACTTTAGAGGAACATGCAGGCGTTCAGTTACTGTTGTTAACAATATGAGTATGAATGCTATTTGTGGAAAGACTTCTGATGGCATGTGGAAGTGGGCTCCTGGTGATGAGCTTGGCGAGATTGTTGACCTGCGTGGATGGCCTAATGCGTCTGTTGTTTCCGACGGTGTTGTTCTTTACAGTTGTGGAAACCAGATTTCTTCGTATGTTGTTCCTGCTGATGTTTATGAGGTTTGTTTGAAGACAGAAAGGCAGAGAGTATGCACGCCTGCGTGGTTTGGTTTTGGTGAGTCCTGTTCTTACCAGAACGTTTGTGTTCAAAAGACGTACTTGTGGAGAAGCACGCAGGTCATCAACACTCCTGCCACAGAGGTTTTTGGTGATTTTCGCAATGTTGTTGCTGGCTCTCGGCGGCATGAATATTCTTGCAAGGACAAAGTTGTTTATGAATGCAGTGGGAACACGGGCGCATTCTCAACAAACAACGGAATCCAGATGGGCAGCACAAACCCGAGCTTTACTGATGAGGTTTATTATTGTGCTTCTGACGGTGACTGGACAACAGATCTTGATATCAAGGATGCAGAGTCTTGTGAAGCTGCAGGTTTTACTTGGACAGGGACTTATTGCTGTAGTGAGGCGGATGATGTTGCAGAAAGCTATAACGACCCTGCTTCGAATGCTACTGGTGGTTGCTGGAAAAAAATTCCAATTCTGTCAGGTGATTTTGCCGTTGAAGGCAGGATAATAAATTATAAGGGCAGGTTCTTTGGGTGCAACATTACAGACAGTTCTTACCTTGCATTAAAAGACTATCATAAGCCCGCAGACTGGCTTGTTAACAATAGCATAAGCTATTGTGGGGCGGTGTTGCTAAATGCCCGTTATGGTGATTTTCCTCATGCTGTCTGCCAGCCTAGTGGGTTGTGGAAGTTTACTGATGAACCTGGTGGCACGATTTACAAGAGAATTAAATGGGATGAAAAAATTGCTCCGCCAGGAATAAAGGTTGGTGGTTGTTGTGCTTATGACCAGTGCTGGAATGGAATGAGGTGTGTTCCTTTAGGAAGCTATTACAGGGTTTTGGACGATGGGTTCATTTGCAAGCTTCCAGAACAGTCACACGAGGAAATCCCTCCACCAGTGCAACAGCCTTAGCTGAACAAATGTTTAATGAATAAAAAGAGTGTATAAAATGGTAATAAAAACGGTTGCAGCATTGTTCTTATTCATAGTCTTGCTCCTGCCTTTTGTTGGGGCAATTGATGAGGGTGCTGAATGGTTCCCTACAGTGGTCAGTTATTCTTGGGACTGGTCAATGGGTGGTGTGTGCTCTAATGAAACCCAGTGTCTTTTGCACCTGCTTGGCAATGAAAGTTATGACGGTGACGTAGAAAGATGGTTTAGAATGGATGATGTAAGGCAATGGCCGAGGTGCATAAATGATTCCCAGAACATCCTTGATTATCTTTGCGAGAATGGCAACTGGACAACTCGCACGAAATATTTGGCAATACAAATGATTAGGATTGCTGAGGAAATCAGTCCAACAAACTTTACGTTGTTTTGTGATTCTTATGAGAGGGTGCTTAACAAGTACCAGTATTCGCTTGCCTTTGGCATTGGCGAATATCTTGGCAGTAATTGCGAGTTTAAGGGAAAAATAATTCCGTGCGTCAACAGCATTTGCGTGCTGAGGAGTCCTCAAACTGTTGCTGTTGGTACCACGCTTAATATTCCTGTCAATGACCCAAGTCATTCATTCCTTTTGGCATTGGAAAAGAGCTATCAGGCATGTAATGGGGTTAGTCCTGCATTAAGTGTTTTCCAAAGGTGTGGCGGAGAGCCTGTTTGGTACAATCCAAGGCTTAATGCAGTTATTTATTTGCCATTGGGCAGTGCTTTGCCTCCAACATCAGAAACCCCGCTAAAAATTACTCTTCCTGTGCTCAGGATGAGCAATTATGTTATGGATGTTTTGCACAAGCCTGAAAATCCAGGAATGTTCTTTGCTTATTTTCCAAGAACGCGGTTGTTTAACCACTTGTATGTTGCGCAGAATGGGGAAAATTCAATCTTTGGATTCCTTGAGGCAAACCTGAGGCCTGAATATACTATGATGGGTGAGAACATAACCAGCCCGATTCCGCTTGATTATATTGGGGTCAGGTATTCGCCGGGTATAAAGATTGATGACAGCCATAATCTTACTTGCCTTAATCTTATCAAGAAGTATGACACGAATGCTTTTTGTGAAAACCAGACTGACACTGGCTTTAATGTTATTGCACGTCACCGTTGTCCTGATGGTGCTGACATTAGCGACTGCCCATACACGAGTAGTCCAATTGTTGGTGTGTGGCCTGCACTGACAGGAAAATTGAGACCATGAAGAAGGCACAACTCACGCTTATGATAATTACAGGAATCGTGTTGCTGATTGCTGTTGGAATTGTTATCTGGCTCGGCGCCCAGACAGAGACAAAACGCACAGTTTCTGCTGCAGAACAGCAAAGGATGAGGCAGGCCGCAGTCCAGCCAGTCAAGGACTATATCCAGAACTGCCTTGACCTTGTAACTATGGCAGGGCTGGAGATAATGGGCAAGCAGGGAGGGGTTGTTTACAAGTCACAAGGCGGACTAACGCCGGACGTTAATATGATAGAGGACCTTGGGAAAAGATATGTAGAGTACGGGGGGTATAATGTCAGTTACCTTATTCAGAAGCCGGCGCAGGATATTGGTACGCTTTATTTTGCCAGTCCACCGAATTATCCGTGGCCTTCATTTCCTTACGTGCTTAACAAGACAGACAAGTCGGTAACAAAGACGTTGTACACCGGTTATTTTGGAAGGTCCTTTTTGCCTCCATTGTTCAAGCCAGGCGAAAACTCAATACAGGAACAGCTTGAATCCTACATCAGTAATAACCTGCCAAAATGCGTTGATTGGAAAACTTTTGCAAATCAGGGTCTTTCAATTACTGCTGGAAAGCCAAATGTAACTGTGATGATTGCAGAGAACAAGACGCAGATTGAGACGGAGGTGTTCTTTACTGTTCTTGCTGATTGGCAGGTTAATATTACCGACTTGACAACAAGTGGCAACACAATGCTTAATGAGTTCTCGCTTAGTTATCCTGTCCATCTTGCAAAGTTTTATCTGTTCATTCAGGGAATTATTTTAGGAGAGATTAATGATGCGTCATTCAATCCGTTGACAGGAGGCACTTATGCTACGCCTGTTTACATCGAAAAGGGTGTTTTCGTGAATCCTGAAACAAAGGAAACTGATGACATCATTATTGTGCAGGATACTGCGTCGATGTTGCGTGGAAGGCCTTTGGAGTTCTGGATTTTGAGGGGCAATCGGTATCCTGCCCTTGTGTGGATCAATCAGACAAGCCTTGGCAGGTATGTCTTTTATCCTATGGGTAGGTGCAAGGATAAGGCATCAATCTCGATTGACAAAAACATGCTGAAAATTATTTATGCCGCGTCCCCGACTGATGAATGGAGCACTTTGCTTGAAGCCATTGATCCTGATGAGGACAACGTGACTTTCAGGTACACTCCGGAAGACGGAAAGATTGGAGAGTTTGGTAAAGTCCCCCCTTCGGGTGCGGGCAATTCTTATAGAATGCATGTTTATGCTTCTGATGGTGGTGAAATTGAAGACGAGCAGGAATTGATTCTTGCTTTGACGGGGTGCCCGCAGGAATGAAAAAGCTTTTCTTGTTCGCGGTTGTTGCGGTTTTGCTTTACACCGCAGTTTATGCTCAGGAGCCTGGATGTTGTTGCGATCCAATTGTTCGTAATGGGAGCATTGTTGAGGACAGGGCTTATTGTCCTTCAAATTATATTTTCACAACAGAACTTCCTGAGCTTGGTCAGACTTGTGATGATGTTTGTGAGGCCGAATTGGCTCCTGAGATAAACATTACTCCTCCAATCAGTTGTGACTCGCCGCTTTACAAGCCTTCTCCAGGAAGTGTTGAGGTTAAGCCAATTAAGGGAAAGAAGGCTTTGAGGATAACTTACAGGGTGCCTTGTCCTGACCAAACTTATGCAGTCACTATTTATCGTTGCAAGGGTGATGATTGTGATGATTTTAAGGAGATTGCTCATGTTGCACCCACAGGGACATATGCAGACTACTCTCCTGAATTGTTGTGGAAAACCGATTACACTTACAAGCTCGTTCTTACTTCAAGGTTTTCTGGCTTGTCAGAGCCTGCGTTTGCTACAGGAAATACTGGTGATATTGAGTGCTGGTATAGGGGTTATGAGAAGTTCTGCATTTCTCCATTTACTTATGAAAGGTTTAAGGCATACTTGAAGGAAAATGGTTATATGGAAATGCCTGCTTCTGTTTTTGCTGATTTTTCTTTAGGTGTTGAAAATGCTTTTCAGGAAAAGTTCAACAATGCTTATTTTTGCAGTGCAACAAACCTTTTGACTCCTGTGCCTAATGCACCCAAATGCGGCGAAGGAGAGAATTGTGTTATTGATGATGACGTGGTGATGTGTCTTGCAACCACTCCCTGCGACAAGGGCGGGATTTTTGGGCTTTATCCAACACTTGAGTCTTGCGAGGGCACTTCTGGTGATAAAAAATATTGTTTTCTTGATAGGTCGCAGGGGAATGTTGATGAATGTTATTCCTGCAGCCCGAGAATGAGCTGCATTGATTACCGTACTCCTGGAGCTTGCATGAGGGATAATTGTCATGCAGGAAACTGCAGTTGGCACAACGTATTCCCGGACTTGGGTATTGGTGTTTGTGTTGACAGCAGGTATCCGAATTGCGCGTGGTGTTCCCGCATTGGCACTTTGGGTCTTGAGAATAATGAGGCGTACAATGAGGTTTTTGACCAGTGCACTGCGAAAAAATCTGCTGCCTTGACAGTGCCTGATTATTTGTGTGTTTTTGACAAAGATTCGCAGGAAAGCAACGCCTGTGATGCAGCTGCCTGCATTGATTATAATGCAACAGAGTGTGGTTCTCCGCCTGAAGGTATCAAGCTCAATCCTGACAATTCTTTGCTAACTGCAAGCACTGACCCGTGCAATATCCGGGTGTGCCAGTATGTGGCAGGAACTGGTTGCTTCAAGAATGCTGATGGCAACATTGTTTCTGACTGCAACCTGAACTCTCCCACAAGGCGGGTGTGTGAGCTTGATTATTTTGCTCCAAACACATCCCTTGTTCCAATTGCCTATAAGCCTGACAGGATGGACTGGCTTTTGGTAAGAATGTTTGACATGCTGAATGCAACAGATGATGGAACTTTCATGGAAGGAAAGCCGGGCTACAAGTTAAGGGTTTGTGTTGCAAATGAAGAAAGTGAATGCGCTGATGCAATCACTTTTTCTGAAACAAATCTTTCAAAGCTTAACTTCAATGACTTGTTTTTGCAGGCAGGAAGGGATGTTATTGCAACAATGGTTCCTGGCGAGAACACTTTGAGGTTTTATGGAGTGGATGCTGCAAAGAATCCTGAAATTGTCAAGGAAATGAAAATTCTTGCCTGTAACAAGTGTCAGGGTCCGAAGGTTCTTGAAATCTCTGTAGTGCCGAGCAGGACTTATGATGAGAAATTCTACACGATTTCCGAAATTCCTGTGATTACGGTCTCTTTTAACGAGCTCGCAACCCTGACAGGCGCTGCACTGACTATTGGCGACAATGTGATTCCGCTCACTGCAACTCCTGGAAGCGGTGCGAATTACGAATACCAGTTTGTTCCGGTAAGGCCGCTTGATGACGGCGAATACACGCTAACATTCAATGCAAGGGACAATAATGGCTTGCTGATGGACTTTCCAGGCAGTGCGGTTATTGTTGTTGATACCACCCCCGGTGACGTCACTATTTTGCCCCCTGATGGCACAGTAATCAATGAAACCTCTGTTGACATCTCCATTATTTTCGGTGAGCCCTCAACAATCCTCAAGGCAGTGCTTGAGAATGAGATATGGACAAGCAAGTACGCAGCAAGGAAGACAATAATTGACCTTCTTCCTTTGCTTTCTGGGGAGGAATCATTGTACACGGTCACTGTTGACAAGCTTTTTGGCGGAAAGAAGAACATTAGGGTTGAGGCTGAGGACCTTGCTGGCAATCCTGCAATAGGAAAGTCAAGCTTCTGGATTAACACCGGGCCTTTGATGATGAGAATGCGCGAGCCAAGCTGGGGAGTAAGCCCAACTTATGCCTTTGACATCGTGATTGACACTTCAATCAGTGCAAAGTGCAAGTATGCTTATGACTTGCCAGCGCCATTGCCGGTTTCTGCATTTGATGAGTTCCTTGCAGAATTCCCTCAGGAAACAGAGGTAATACACAAGATTCCTGGCTTTGATAAAATCCTGCCAGGCGACCTCAAGCCTCACAAGCTTCATGTTTATTGCAAGGCTGGCAACAACATCAGTGTTGAGGCTTTTGACTTGCGCGTTGACCCAAGTCCACCGGTCATAAAGACCGCTTACGCCCAGCCAAGAATCATTGCTGAGCGTAGGATTCCTGGCAAGGACATATTCACGACATACCTGAAAGTGCAGACTGATGATGAGGGATTCTGCAAGTACAGCACTGAAAACACGCCTTTTGTGCTCATGAAAGGACTGTTCTCCGGATTCGACGAGCTGCCGAAGAGGTCTCACGAAGCAGAAATAAACGTTACAGAAGACAAAACAAGCTATACATATTATGTTGCGTGCAAAAACACTGCAGAAATATCTTCTGCCACTGTTCCTGTTCAGTTCAGTGTTGATACAAGCATTCCCTTCAGCATTACGAGTTACACCTCACCTTATTCAAATACGACAGAATTCCCATTGCGTTTTGAAACAAACAAGCGCGCATTCTGTTATGTTGGTGAGACCGAAGACACAATACTTAACCTTGTTGGCGAGATTGGTTATGCACATGTTTATCCTGTCGAGGTAAATTCTTCAGGCAGTTATACCTGGTATGTGAAATGCACCACTGGAGCAGGAAGCGAAATAGCAACTATTGCAATTCCTGTTATTGTTGACACAACCCCTCCTGAAATGCTTTACGTTAATGACAGTTCAAACCTGCCTGAGGAACCTGAGTATTCATACTTCCTTAACCAGTTGCAGGTAAGCTTCTTAGGCTATGATAATGAAACCGAAGTCAATGCTTACTATTATCGCTTATTGACTTTCCTTGCAAATGATACTGTGCTTAACTGGACTTTGAGCACTAACACTAATGGCACTGCGTTTTACGTGACAGGGCTTAACCTGACTGATGGTAACAAGTACCGGTTTGAGGTTTATCCTGTAAACATTGTCGGGCTGCAGGGAGAGCCAATGGTAAGTGATGGCGTGACGATTGATGTTGAAAAAATGCCTGCGGCCTGCAGTAACGGTGTTGTTGATGCCGGCGAGACAGACATTGACTGCGGGGGAGAATGCCCTGGCTGCAATGATGGAATGAAGTGTAATGCAAACACTGACTGGT
>JAWAAW010000001.1:0-86367 GCA_038884975.1 Candidatus Woesearchaeota archaeon | reverse complement strand
TTTGTCAGGATTCTGTGATGATGGGTTGTGTGCTCTTGCCGGCTGCGATGATGGAGTTAAGAATGGCAATGAAACTGATGTTGATTGTGGCGGCGGTGTCTGCCTTGCATGTTCTGACAACAAGACCTGCGTCCAGAACTCTGACTGCTTGAGCAACAGTTGTAATTTCGGAGTGTGCGGTCCTGCTGACCCGTGCTTTGATGGCATACTGACAGGCACAGAAACCGATGTTGATTGTGGGGGCTCGTGCCCGAACAAGTGTGGTGACAGCAAGAATTGCCGTTCAACAAATGATTGCAAGGCAGGGCTTATTTGTATCGATAACACCTGCCAGCTCACAAGGGACAGCGACAATGATCTTGTGCCTGATGACAGGGATAAGTGTCCCAACACCCCTGAGGATGAGGTTGCTGATGAGGAAGGATGCTCCCCTTCGCAAAAGTTTACTTGCGGGGATGAGATTTCAGACGGCTGGCGTATTAGGCATTTTGGAAGTGTTCTTTGTGATGGCATTGGCGCTCCTGATGCTGACCCTGACAACGACGGCCTCACGAATCGTGAGGAATACAGGTACAACACCGACCCAAACAATCCTGACTCTGATTATGATGGCTGGACTGATAAGGAGGAAGTTGAGGCTGGCACGAACCCGCTTGATGCTAGTTCTCATCCACCAAGCAAGCTGAGGATTTTGTTATGGTTATTACTAATACTCCTCATTCTGGGTGTTCTTGGTATTGGTGGCTGGCTTGGTTATCAGTACTACTTGGAGATGCGTTTGAAGGAATTGCCGCCTTCAATCCGTGTTGAGGCTCCAAAGGTTGCTGAGAAGAAAGTGCGGCCTTGGCCTGAAATTATTGAAAGATTGAGGAAGATTGCGCGAAAGGAAGAGCCAGGTGTGTATGATAAGGACTGGTTGTCTTTGGCAGAGGTTTCTGAACGCTTGGCAAGGGAAAAAGTGCCTTTGAAGCCTGACGTGTTTGACAGGCTAAAACAAATTCTTGAAGGAAAGCCGTCCAAAAAGGCAATGGCTGAATTCATTGCAGAAATCCAGAAGGAGCCAAAGGCGTTCAAGATGCTCAGGAAAGTTTCTTTTGAAAAGCTTAGCCCTGAGGAAAAAGAGTTCGTCAGACAAAGACTGGCATTTCTCAAGGCAGGAAAGCTTACTTCTGCAGAGCTTGAGGAAATCTTGACAAAGCTTCGCATCACTGCTACGTATTACAAAACACACAAGGAGGAGTTTGAGTGTGAGCTTGAGCTCTGGCTTAAAGAGGAAGGGAGGCACAAAAAATGAATAATCGCGCGCAAACAATAGGTCAAATATTTATTTTCATAATTGCAGGGCTTGTTTTTGTGCTTATACTTGGTTATGGATATAAGGCAATAATGGGTTTTGTTCAGCGCGGAGAGGAAGTCCAGCTTATTGATTTCAGAAATGAGCTTGATTCTGCAATTACCACAATAAAGAGGGACTATGGGAGCGTGCAGCGTGTTGATTTGCGCCTTCCTCCAAAGGTAGAAGAGGTTTGTTTTGTAACCACAAACCCTGATGATGCAAAAGACCCATCATTTAATGCGTTAAAGCAAGAAAGGCCGTTGTTGTATTCCATTTGGGTGAGTGGCAGTGAAAATGTCTTTCTTGTTCCAAGGGTCCAGAAGGCAGGCATTTTCATTAATGACCTTATTGTTGATCCTGAAGGCAAGGGCTATGCCTGCGTGAATGTTGTTGCGAACAGGATTAGTCTGCGTGTTGAGGGAACTGGAAACAAGGCAATAATCAGCGAGTGGCCTGCTGAGAGTTAAGAATGAACAAGCGAGCTATTGAGCTTCAGTTTAACTGGATTTTCATTTTGATAGCAGGAGCCCTGATTATTGCGTTTTTCTTTAGCGTTGTGCAAAAGCAGCGGGCTCTCAGCGAGGAAAAACTGTCAATAACGCTCGCATCCCAGATGGATGCTGTTTTTTCCGGAGCGATTGAGAGCAAGGGCACAGGCCAGCCCTTGGCAACACCAAAGCCAGGGATTGCTTTTTATTGCAGTGAGGTTTGTGATTGCTTTTACAAGATTGGAAAAAAATCTGCATCTCTTGATGATAAAATTCTTTTTGCGCCATCAATGCTTAAGGAGCAGGATGCTCGGGCATTGGCTCTTGAGTGGAAGTTTCCTTTCAGGGTTGCGAATTTTCTTTTGCTCACGAATCCGGGAATAAAGTATTATTTTGTTTATGACTCGGGCAACCAGCTTTCTGCACAGCTTTATCAGAAAATTAGGAAGGCATTGAAGCCTGAGGACATAAATGCAGAGACGGTTTCATCGCCTGATGCGGTTTATGGTGTTGCGCCACAGGGATACATGCATACAAGGTTTGTTTTTATTGGCACTGGTCAACCAAGCCTTGACCGGCTTCACCCTGATTTTGCTGACGAGGATGTTTCTGGCGTCTGGATTAGTGAGAATGCTGATAAGGTTGTGTTTTTTGAGAAGTCAGACCCTGATGAGCTTTATTTCAACCAGTATCAGTCGTTGCTTGCTGGCGACGTGGCAATGCTTGCTTCAGTTTATGCTGCTGATCATTTGATGTATGATTGTATGCTGCGCCAGGCTTTTGGCAGGCTTGGAATCATTGCACAGGTTCATTCAAGGCGTGCAAAAATGCTTCAGTCAGAAATGGAATCGCTTGCAGAGCCGAGACTTGAGTGCAGCGGCGCCTATGCCGTAATTATTCCCGAGCTTGAGGATGTTGCGCAAAAATCAGAACTGCTTGGTAGGGGTTTCCCTGATGAGGAAGCTTTAAGGAACATAGCGGGTGCACAGTCAAAATTGCAGCAGCATAACCAGAACCTTATACTGCAAAGCTGTCCGGAGCTGTACTGAATGAAAAAAGCCCAGATTAAAATGTTTGAGACCGTTGGCGTGCTCGTGGTATTCTTCTTTATACTCATTGGTGGAACCATTTTTTATTTTAACATGCAGAAGTCAGCATTGCAGAAGGAAATGTTCAAGCAGTCGCAGCTCAGGAGCCTTAAGTCTGCCCAGCGCGCAGTATTCCTGCCTGAGCTGGACTGCAGTTTTGCAAGCGTGCAAAGGGAGAACTGCTTTGACACTTTTAAGCTTGCGGCAATTCGTGAAATGGGGCGCGACCAGAATGTTCGCGAGATTTATTTCAAAACGTTTGGCTATATGAACCTGTCTGTTCGTGAGGTCTATCCTGGCACTGGCTTTGATTGGGTGGTTTATGAAATGTTGCCTGACCAGTATTCTAGCGCGCTTAAGTCGCAGTTGCCTGTGCTTTTGTATAATCCTGTCACGCGGGATTCCTCTTTTGGGGTCATGGAGGTGACGACTTATGCCGCGCGTTAAGGGACAAATGGAAATAATGGGTCTTGCAATAATAATCATTTTAGTTATGCTTGGCTTGCTTTTCACAGTCACTTGGCTGCTAAAGAGTCCTGCAACTAAGCCAGTACAAAAGGCAAAGGAGTCGGTTCTTGCAGCAAATTTTTTGAGCACAATGCTTGGCACAACTACTGAGTGTAATAAGCGCACTGTTGCAGAGCTTTTGAGGGACTGCGCACTTACTCAGGGAGCAACAAAGTGTGGCGCCTTGACTTCTTGCGAGTACGTTCATAACGTGATTGAGGATATTCTCAATTCAACAATGAATGTGTGGAGGAAGGATTATTATTTCCACATGACCGGCTCTTCAAGTGTTGAAAGCATAAAGTTCGGCAGGGAGTGCAAAGGCGAAAAAGAAGGCAAAATAGCCCCCTTGCCTGTTTCCCCAAGGTTTGAGATAAAGCTTTATCTTGATATTTGCGGGTGAAAGATTTAAAAGCAGCATAAGCGTTATTACAGTCATGGGGTTAGGGGAGAAAATCAAGAAATCATTGCTAAAACTTTGCTTCAAATGCTTACCATGGATAGCTATTGCCTCTCTGGGCGCGTATGGCGTAATAAAGTCAAAGTATTCTGACGTGTGGTCTGAAAATCCAAATTTTATTGTTTTATCTAAAAGCGGGAAAAAAGAATATTATAGACCTCCTTTGGCTGCTTATTATTGCCTGCCTGCACTGGGGGTATTAGCAGGCACTTTGCTTCTTGGCGCATACGGCACTTGGCGAGCGCGGAAACGCTACAGGATTATTGAGCGACACAAAGGAATAGATAGAGTTTTGGACTATCCAGGAATGCTTTCTTTGGCAACAAGCATTGCCGCTGTAGTGGGTTCTGGTATTCCTTTTTATCTTCGTGATCCTGAAAATGCGCTTGAAAGGGTTATGAATGAACCGTTTTTGTTATCAGGTTGGATAAGCGTAATGCTTGCCTCATTTGGCGCGTTCTCTTACATGTTTTACGACAACATTTCAAAATATAGCTCCCCTTGCCTGAAAAATGTTTATCTGTTTATTACGACTCGTGACCCCAGAAAAAGGGAAAAGTTGATGGGGTCTATTTTTGCAATCGAATCTGATTTAACATTGAGCGCAAAGGCAGGAGTTGCATCAATGCTTGGTAAAAAGTCAGATGTTTTGTATTATTGTAATGCCAGTCTGCAAACGTTGCGCCGCCGTCCAGAATTTGAGGTTGCTATTTCTTTTAACTGGATTGAAGGATTGACGCGGCAAACAATGTTTCCGCTTCTTCTTTGGCTTAATTCCCGTAAGATTGAAAAGAATCCTGATGATTTATGTACTTTGGTACATCGTGAATTCATTTATTTGATGAAGCAAGACAAGGCGAGCGCAACGCGCGTTGCTGAAAGAATTGTTTATCATCCTGCATGCACGCTCCAGGAAAAGCTTTTCCAGTCCTTTTTGCTTGATTTTGTTGGCGACACAAAGACTGCTGATAAAATACGACAGGATGTGTTGCATAGCCTGCCTGTGGACACTAACTGCCTTGATTATGAAAAAAGCCTCGTGTACTGGAAACCTGGCAAAAGAGAAAAACTTGAGCAGGAATTATTGAATTTGCAATATCTCTTGCCATATTCAGGCAAGCACGATTTTGAGGTTGCGCGTCCTTTTGGCGTTTGGGACTACGGTGGAACAAGTTATTTGTTTGAGGCTTTTTCTGATGGCACGCGGCTTTACGATTTGCTTGACAATAAACCTGATTTTGAGGTTATTCGAAAGGCAGCACTTACTCAAGCAGCACTGCACAGCCTTGTTCCAAGCGACCGGGTGCTTGATTTAAAGACAGACATTGACTCGTTTGTCAGCAGAATTCCGTGGAAAACTGACAGACAAGCGCTTAGCGATGCCTTGGGTGTTTTGCTTGCTCCTATCTGGACTTATCAGGCTGCTGACTGCGATGGCCATAGGGAAAACAGGCATTATAACACAACAGGTCAGATTACTATTTATGATCTTGAACCAAGAGGGTGCAGTCCTATTGCCTTTGATTATGCAAAGCTCCTCAGGCAGGGCAGGCAAGTTGGTTCTTGGGAAACTCAGAAAGACCTGTTAGTTGAGAGCATTGAGAAATATAACCGGATGGTGTCTCGTGAAAGACAGATTCCGCCCAATGTTTTTCCAGAATATGTCCTCAGGGCAAGCCCTTACAAGGCATTGCGCTTTGCTGCATTTGTGTGGGGAAAACCCTCAAGGCATCATATAGCATTGAGCTTTCTTGAAAACGCTAGAAATGACTTGTGTCTTCTTAGGGAAGAAGCCCTTTCTCAAAACGTGTACAATTACTTGTCTTGTGCGATAAAGGATGCCGAAAACCAATTAATCACATTGAGCGCGCGCACACCGCCCAGCTCATCTCATTAAGCATTTGTATTATGCCTGCAATATGGTGCACGGCTAGAGGACTTTTCCCGCGCAACAATTTCTCTGCTGAACTATCAAGTTGCTTCAGTTCCTTCAGCAACTTACCCGCCTTTGCGTGGTCGTAGGAATAGAAAAGCTCGTAAACCATCCTTAATTGTGCTCTTGCCTGCGTTAGGAATCCTTGAGCTTCCTTTGGCATTCTTGTTTGTGCAATGCTTGAGTAATGGTCTGCAATGCGTTCAATGTCCTTGAGCAATCCGTAATTCATTGTTAGGGTATTGTTGTCTTCTGCTCCCTGCTTGTTCAATAGGCGTTTGCAGAAGTCAGTCAGCCTGTCAATGTCGTTCTCGGCAACATTCACGTGCTCTATTGCTTCTTTTGAGCCTTTTGCACACTCTTCAACGCTTTCCGCCATTTCAAGCAAGGAAAGGAATGCCCTTCTGAGTACAACGCTGAATTCCTCTATTTCTCCTATTGCAATGTTCTTTATCCTGCTGTATTTTTTTCCTGAGTCGACGATCTCAAATCCGATGAGGTTCTTGAGCTCTGATAATGCTGCTGCGTACGCTTTTGGGTTTTCATACTGCACTTCAAGCTCATCAATTCCCTTCTTGTATGCGATTTTTATCTGTCTTGCAGCAACTTCGGGGTCTTCTGCAAGGACCATAATTTTGTTTTTCTTTTCTGCCTGTTTTGAGGTGATGATTACCTGGCTGGAATTAGTGCTAACTTCGACCTCATCACCTTTCTTTATTCCGTGTTGTTTTGCCCACCTGCTCGGCAGGCTGACGAGCAGGGAATTCTTTCCAAGTTTTATGACTTTGCGTCGCATTAATGTCGCTTATTGTTTTCATATATATAAATCTTGTGGAATATAAATGTTTATGGTAATATATATGGTATATGAGAAAAGTATATGTTGTTTCCGGATATATTGCGAATTATTCGGAGGTGATTTGGATGCGTGAGGAAAAATTGCTGGCAATAACAGCGCATTTGAGGCAGGATGCGCGCATAAAGCTGTCAAAATTGTCAAGGCTGACTGGCATTCCTGTCAGCACCTTGTTCGATAGGATTCATTCGCCTGACTCGATAGGCATAAAAAGGCTTTCTGCTTTGCTTGACTTCCAGAAGCTTGGTTTTAATACTTGTGCAACAATTATGTTCAAGGTGCTGAAGGAAAAGCGTGATCAGCTGAAAGAACACTTGTTGTGCTCCACTAATGTTAATTCTTTGATGCGTATCAATAACGGTTATGATTTCATGGCAGAATGTGTTTTTAGGGACATGCGTGAGCTTGAGGAATTCTGCGAGAAGCTTGAGCAATCTTATGGTGTGAAGACAAAGGAGGTTCATTTTATTGTTGAGGAATTGAAGCGTGAGAGCTTCCTTTCTGATCCTTCGCTCGCAGGGCAGGTGATGGGTTATGGGAGAGCTTGAGGAAAAAGTAAATGAGGCAATCCGTGTGGCATTTGACCTCGCGCTTGTGACAGCCTGTTGCGCCGTTTGTATGTATGTCGGCTACAGGCATCTTGAAATGACAGGTGCGCTTCCAAAAATAAGCTTTTTTAACAATGGAAAAAAAGAAATGGCAATTGAGTATGAATCAGAAAAGGTGAGGAAGCTTGCTGGTGCGGTCAGGGCAAAATATCCTTGTCCTGAACGTTTGCTTGACAGGAACAAGGACGGCAAAATCACTGAAGAAGAGGTCCTGTTCTATCTCAGGAACCAGTAGGAGGTGTTAAAATGAACGAGACAATTGATTCAAAAATTGGCGAAAAAAAGCCGGTTGGTTTTTGGAATAATGTGTGCAAGTCTGCAACAATTGCATTTGTAGGTCTTGCGCTTGGCGGTGGTTTTGGCTCCATAGTTAAAAAGGCTTATCTTGAGAGTAATTACGTTGATTATTTGGTTGTGGACAAGGTGGAAAATGAAAGATTATGGGCTGCTGTTAGGTTCTATGAGCGCGAAAGGGCTGCTATGGAAGCGATGCGGATGATGCGGGAAACTATTGCTGAAAAGGACAAGAATAAGGATGGCGTCATAGACTGCTACGAGTCAGGCAGGCTGCCCAGGAGTTACTGACTGCCTTAACAAGGAGTAAACTTTATATACCTAGTTATTTCCCAGAACTGCAGTAAACGAGGTGTTTGAATGGACAAGAAAGCTCAGGGACTCCCTATAACAACAATAATCATCGCCATTCTTGGCCTGGTTGTTCTGGTCATTTTGTTCGCAATCACAACAGGCAGGCTTGCCATCTTTGGTAGGGCTACTGCAGAATGCCCAGGAATTTGTGTTGGCGAATACACAGGCTCTGGTGATTCGAAAGTAATGATTACTGCTGACAGGGAATGCACTCCTGGTTTTGAGCGTGAGGTTAGTGGCAATTACGTAAAGCCAGGGCAACCTCAGAACATAAAGCCAGAAGATATCGTCAAATGCACGCGTTGCTGCGTGCCTATAGCATAATGCCCTTCGTCACAGAAGCAACGCCTGGAAAGATTATTATCCTAATCTTTCTGGTGTTGTTACTCATTTACTTAATAACAACATTGTTCGTGCTTAACAAGCACATCGTAATACCAATAATGTCATCAGTAACATGAAAAAAGCCCAAGGTCTTCCAATAACAGTAATCATCATTGCAGCTCTGGGTTTAATTGTTCTTTTTGTCCTTCTCGGCATTTTTGGCTTTAGGGCTCAAAAGTTTGGGAAGGGCGTGAGTGAGGCGCAGGAATCTGTTTGTCCTGCTAATGCTGTGATGTCTGCATCAGAATGTGAGAGTCTTGGCGGAGAACCACAGATTGGCAGTTTTGTCAAGGAAGACAAGTCCAGGCTTGGCTTTATGGAAGTCTGCTGTACAAAGGAAAAGTACAATTATTGATTCTTCACCGAAAGCCTTATATAAATAGTATTCTCGAGAACAAGGTATGAAAAGAGGTGCGTCCCGTTTGGTTGTTACTACTTTAGTTGTTCTTGTGCTTCTTGTTGTACTTTTTTATATTATCCTTAAAATAATCGGCAGGATTGTTCCTGGTGGTGTTGCATGAAAAAACAAGGGGAGATTATTAATGCCCTTATACCACTCAGTATTGCTGTTGTTTTTCTTGTTGTTTTTCTTAGTTTGTATCCGACTGTTGAGAAAAAGCTTTACGCAGCAGAAGAAAAAGGGGCTTGTGAGTGGGCTGTGCTTCTTGCAGGCATCCGCAAGGCAGGCTCATTGAGTATTGCAGAAGGGGTGCCTGAAGGTTGTCGTGCAAGCCGTATTGTAATAAAGCCAGAAGACCTCCGCAATAAGGTGAGTTATGCCAAAAAAAGGTTAAAAACCATTAAAAGTGAGGAATTGTACAAAGACACCGCGCCGTATTTTAGGGATAATCCTGAAAAGCGTAGTGAGGAGCAGCTTGTTTATGAGTTCGCGCTTGATAGCATTATTGCAGACCAGATGGTTTCTTGTTGGGAAAAAGTCTTTAAAGGCAGGATTCCAATATTTGATGAGTGGTGGAGGCTTTACAATTGCAAGAAGGATGGGAAGACAGAGCCGTGCTCAAAATTAGAGGATTTTGCCACGTTTGCAGTTCCTATTTATGGAATTTGGGAAGTTGTTTCTGGCAAGCTGCAGGCGCAGAAAGCGCCAACTAATTGCATTCTTTGCTCGCACATCACGTTTGACCCGCAGATAGTTCAGCTTGTTGGCAAGACTAGCATTACAAGCCTTAATGAATTTATGTCAAATAATCCAGTGCCACACTTAACAAAGTCGTATATGGAATACATCGAGGAGGGCCAGACCGTGAAAAGCGCCCTTTTTAAGATGGGAGAGAATAATTTTGAATTAAGTGATGAAGGAATTGCAATCCTTTATGAAAGAATTAATGCCCAACAGCTTGGAGACATTGCTGGCATTAGCATTGGTGGCATAAAGCAAGATGCAAACGTGCTCAAGATTTTGCAGTACAGGCAGGACTTGATTGTTGCGCCACAGGGTGATTGCACGTTCCTTTTGGACTGAAAAATGATACGAACACTTTATTCAATGTTGAGGAATAAGAAAGGGGACATTCCAGGATGGGCTTACGTTATTGCCTTGATTATTGGCTTGTTTGTCCTCTTGTTCGCGATATGGCTGATTGCCAAGGCAGGGCAAAGGCAGGCTGCCTGGCTTGAATGGCTGAGATGATGCACAAAAAGGCAATGGCATTCATCAGCATAGTGCTCGGAGCAATAGTTATACTTCTTGTTGTTTATGGTCTGGGGAACCTGGGCTATCAGTTTGCCAAAGAAAAAATTTTTGGCGAGAGAGGTGTTCTTGGAAGGGCGCCTGCCGAAAAGGTTTTTGTTCCTTATACCGGCCCGCCGCTCACTGAAGAAGAGCGCAAGGTGATGAATTCGGTGAATGCTTTGCGTTGTGCTCTGAATAGTGTTGCCTTGGGCGAGTTCAGGCCGAATGACCCTAAAGTCTGCCCCCCTCCGCTTGAGGCAGTGCCGCAACAAATGGCGCAGACTCCGACAGGCAAGGCTTGGGCTGTTGTTACGGGAATGACAACAACAGAGCCAAAACAGTATGATTCTTCAGTTGTTAAGTGCTCTGGAATTGCGCCTGTTCGGGTTGTAGCGCCTGCAAAAAAAGAAGACGTAATTTATGAGCTTTCAAAGCAAATAATAGACTGCAAGATAAAGTCAGACCCGTTCCTTAAGCAGGATTTGCGTTGCGCTTATGTTGATTACAAAAGGCGGGGTGATGATTTTTCAATTGATGAGGACGAGCTGGTTTCTTATATGAAAAATAACAAGGCAAAATTTCCGGGACAGGAAAAAGTTATTGATGAATTGCTTTCAAAAACAAACATGGCATTCCAGAATGCTGTTGAGATACAAACAAGTTTCAATAAAGGAAAAATTTTCAGGAATCAGGATATGGTTTTCTGCATTGATTTCAGGCACGGCAATTTTCATCAGTACATCAGCATTAATGATTGTGATATTGATGCCACTGACACTTTTTCGTGCTCTGTGAAGGGTTTTGAGCTTCCGCAGGATGTTGGTGGCGGAATGGCAAAACTATTCCTTTCAGCATATGGAGACCCACGATGGCTTGTTTATTATGAGTCCTTCCCTCCTGAGGCTGCTGAGTACTGGCATAAGGAATGGAGCGACATGTTCAATCTCTGGACAATCGCAACAGTTACTGCTTCTGGCTTTTTTAATATGTTTGGTGGTATTGGAAAGGGTGCAAAGGCTGTCAAGAAGGTTGCTGAAAAAGAGGCAAAAGAAATTGCAAAACAGACTGGCGAGGCGTTGGCAAAGCGTGGAATTACTGAAGTAGAGAAAGTGATTATTAACAGGCTTGCCAGGAACGGCGTTGAAAACACGATGAAGGCAGTGGTGATGAAAGAGGCAATGATGGGAGTGCAAGGAATGACTGATGATGTGGCAGAAGAAATTACAGATGTCATTTTGAAATCCATCGGAACCAGGTCTGGACCAAGAGCGTGGCAAAAAGCAATGGAAAAAGGTCTTGCAAGCCAGATTGATGATGTTATTGAAAAAAGGATTAATGATGTTCCTGATGTGTTTGTCAAGGCTTGGAAGGAAAAGGCACCGATAACCGAGTTGGTGGGTCCTGGCCAGGTGGGGCTTTCTGAAGCAGAAATCCGCGCGAAGGCTTTGCAGGCATATAAGGAATCTATCAAAAAGTTCATTATTGAAGGAAAGGAATTGCCTGAGGAAGCGATAGAAGCTGGCGCAAAGAAAACAATGTCATTTGCTGGCGCAGAGGTTAAGGGCGGGTTTAAGGAGCTTATAGAGCGAGATTTGAGCAAAGAAATGGCAGCAAATATTATCAGAAAGCGCGCTTATGAGGACCTTCTTTCAGGGATGATTACAAAAGAGGGAACACTGGATATTGACCTGTTCACAAAGAATGCAGAGTCAGCAATCAAGAGTCTTAATGCTATAGGCAAGATAAATCCGACAGGTGTTCAGAAGGCTTTGGGTGGCAGTCGCGAAATGCTTGATATTCTCCTCTCAGGAACTCTTGGCGGGTTCTCAACAAAGAACTTCCCAAAAGTGTGGAAGCCGAGTGAGCTTTTTGCATTCATTACAGCACAATCACCTGTAAAACTGTCAGCTGGCGGGCTTGTAATTGGTGGAACCGCAATCAAGACACTGGTCAATTTGCCAGTCTGGGTTGCTCAGCACAGTTATCCTGCAATGCTGTTAATTGGTTGGTTTATTGAGGCACAAGATTCTGTTAATGAGAAATTCAGGCCTGTTGGTGCAAATTCCCTCGCAATCAACCAGCCAACACTGCTTGGTCCAACGTTGCCCCTTGACCTTAACAACGCATCGTATGATTTTTTCGTGCACAACAAGGACAAGTATGGACAAAGGATGTATTATGTTAGCCCGTGCAAGGCAGACCTTGTTGTTTATAAGCGCAAGTGCACTTGTTACAAGAATCCACAATTGCACAAGTTCACTTATCCGACTGGAACAATTAATGTTGAGCCGGGTTCAGTGAAGCCTTTGTCAGGTGCTGTTCTTGAGGCAAAATTCAAGAAGCAGTGGGAGGATGTTGTCAAGGCAGTGAAGTTTGAGAATTGGCGTGCGCAATGGAATGCTCTTGATGCGATGACAAAATTAAATGTGTACGGCGATTCGTATGATAAGTACGCATTCGCACAATACCTTGACGAGGAAATGGAAAAATACGATGACAATTTCTTCAGTGATGTTGTTTCTCCTGTCGGCGGTCTTGTGAAGGGCAGGGATGGATTGATACACTGGCTTGCTGGAACCCGGCAGGTGCAGGGAGGGCCTTCTACAATTATGGCAGGTGAACGGATGAAAGAATGGTATGATGCCTCCCATGCTGTCAAGCAGTGCGACCAAGCAGGATTTGTGAAGGACGTGATGAATTTTGGAGGCACTCTTTATTATAGCTATTTGGCTGGCGGCAATATTTGGGGTGAATCAATGAGTTCTGAAGCCAAGAAAAACATGCTGAATTCTCTCCTTAAGGACGAGTATTTCAAGCCAGACTGCCTTGAGATAGAGGCGAACATTCTTGACGGAACTTATTGCTATGATAACTTTCCTCGGCTGGAATGGGCTAGGAATGTTGTAACAATGGCTTCGCTGGCGGTTGATGCAGTTATGATTGGCTTTACTTCCGGACTGGCAACCCCTGTCGCGTTGCTCTCGACCGGGCTTATATCTGCAGCGACTGATGTTGTATTGGAGGCTTGGGAGAAATGGCCATGAAAAAACTCTTAGCTGTTGTCTTGGCATTGCTTATTGTAATCCTGATTATTCTCGGAATTCGTTGGGTCATGATGCCAAAAAGGCACGTGTACAGCAACAATCCTGCTGACTGGCTTTCGCCTGTTCCTGGTGGTGTTTCTGTTGATGTGAAAGAAGCAACGCGTGGCAAAGGGAAATACAATGATGTTAATGAGCAGGTTTTGATTCCGGGTATGGGCTTTACTGCTTTTGCTTACGAGGGGATTTACAAGGGAAATTTCTTTGGCACCAAGTACTTTGATGAAAATGGAAAGCTGATGATGGAAGTCACTCCAATTCTCAATCCAAATGATGGAATTTTGCAGGGTTTTATGGTTGAGCGTTCAATGAATGGCGTTCTTGAAACACATATTTTTATTGATGAGGACTGGCGGAGGGCTGTTGGCAATGACTTGCGCATTGTGTGGGGCTCTGATTATTCAAAGAGCAGGCCTTTTGTCTTTAATCAGGTCCGTCAAGGCGTTTATCATGATTTTGTGCAGGATGACAGCTCAAGACTTGGTAGTGATGGAAGCCTTGGTGGCGTGCAAGTTGGCAACATTCAGCCGGGCGGTGTTGATCCCGCACAGGCCAGCAACATCATAATGATGGCAATACACTAGAAAAGATTAAATAGGGAGCAGCAAAAAATGAATGTTATGAAGCGCGGTCAGGGTTTGCCAATCAACACAATTATTCTTGCTGTTCTTGGGCTTGTTGTGCTGGTGGTTCTTATTGTCTTGATAACCACGCAGCTGCAGAAAGGTTCCAAAAAGTATGTTAACATTTCTGAAACTGCAGAACAGCAGGCAAAGGCAGACGTTTGTGAAACCCTTTTTGCGCTCCACACAAGAAAGTGCGCCAATAGTTGTTCTGAAGTTCCAAACTCAATCACACTTCCAGGCACTTGGGCTGACTGCACGCCAAAAGGAATGTCTTGCTGCGAAGTCAGCTGAGATAGAAACATTTATATCCCTTGTTTGTTGGCTTTAAAGTATGGACAAAAAGGGACAGGTTGAAGTGCCGGTGATTCATGCAGGAATACTTCTTTTTTCTGTCATGATTGCCCTTATTTTGTTTTCAATATTTTACGGCGTTTGGGAAGTATCTAAGAAACCAACAACCCTTGTGGTGAGGGACCGCGAAAGGGTTGTCAAGGAAATTGCAGCATTGCAGCCAAACCAGGCAATTGACGTTATTACTACTGGCGGTGGTTATGTTCTTGAGTTTTATGGTGCAGGAAACACTAATGATTATTGCAAGGGCAAGCCCTGCATTTGCGATTCAGAAAGCAAGACGTGCGTGATACTGCAAAAGATTGAGAGCAATTGCGAAAAAGGAATGTGTGCCATAAATCCTGAGCCTGAAGTTGTTGCTGTTGCTCAAGGCACGCCTGTCAGGATATGCCGCAAGATGGATAATTCAGTGCATATTGGTGCTGCTTGCTCATGAAATCAAAAAAAGGCGCTTGGATAGGTTTTGTATTGCATCCTTTGTTTGAAACCATGGTTGCCGTAATGATTCTGATAACAATGTTGTCGTACATTCATGGTGTTGGTGAAAAAACCACTTTTGAAAAGCGCTTTCTCGCAACAGACCTTGCGCTCATACAGGATGCAATTCCTGCAATGCCTCAGCCGGGAAATCTTTTCTTGATTTATATACCTCAGGTTGGTGAGAACTTCAGCATCAATTACTTATACAACTTTTCAAGGAATAGCGTCAGTGCTCTTGCAAAGATTGATGATCCATCTCCCGGCTTATTTTATTTCACTCCAGATCCGGGCATAAGCACTGAAGAATCATTCCTGTCATTTAGCGACAAGAAAGTAATTCCTGTCTTTGTCAAGCAGGGCAAAAACTTGCTTGTCCGCAACCTGAATGAGCGCAATTATGATTATTATCGCGAATATCTTACGTGCAGTGATGAAAAGCTCGCTGGCGGGGTTTCGGTAGTGTCTGCGCACGCTTCCAATGCTGAAGCAGAACAGGTGATTGCTCGAATGGCAAGTGGAATGCTGGGCCCAAAGCAGGGAAATAATTTGCTTGCAATAAAACTGAGCAATTCCAGTCCTGGCGAATTAATTATTAAGGCTTTCGTAAATGGAGACAATGTTCCTGAGATTCTTGGCCAAAGCCAGCGCCTTGGCTGCGAGGTTGTGAATGCGCTAATAACAGAGTTTGGCAGGATGGGTTTTGAAGTAACAGGTGCGGCAGTTATTCCTGTTAATCCTGACCAGACTTCAGCTGATGATTCTGTCATTTCAAAAGGAACTGCTGGTGTGTTGCTTGAAATCAGCGCTTCAGACCAAAGCTTGTTTGTAGACCCAAGTCATCAGATGATGATTGCCACTGCAATAATGAGGGGTGTTTCCAATGCTTGATCGCAGGGCTCAAATTAGTGAGGCAGTGGTTTTTTGGATATTTTACATTGCGCTTACTGTTGCAGTTATTTTCTTTATTGTTCAGGCACCTTCAAGTGTGTTTTCGCAAAAGACAGACACCGCAGGGCTTGAGAACGTGATTTTTACAGAGCGTATCCTGACAAAAACTGCATGGCAATCCCCCCTCACTCACAGGATTTATTCGGGTGTGCTTGCAAGCAAGGGCTTATGGGACAAGAAAATGATTGTGGATGCGTTTACGACTGCGGGCACTCCAAGAAGACTTGCGATGAAGCTTACGCTTGACCATGATGAAGCGTATTTCAATGAAGGGCTATACAAGGAAGCGAAACCATTGTCGCCAGTTAGGTATCAGAACTTCATTGAGACAAGGCCTGTCTGGATTCAGGACAGCCAGAAGTTTGCCTTGCTGGAAATAGACCAGGTTTATGCTCCAAAGCCACCGGGAGGTTTTAGATGAACAAGCGCGGTCTTGCAGGAAGGGCATTTACTTTGCTCGCAGCGGTTGGAATAATAGCGTTGGTGCTGGTGGGCTTTACGTTAACAACCAGCGCATTCATTAAAAAGCAGGCATTTGACATCAAGGCAGAAATAATCGATTTGGACACCTCAGACCAGCTGCGGCTTTTGCTTGCTGCTGTCGCTGATGATTTGGAACGCAATGACTGCTCAAGGGTTGACCAGGTCACACGTGATGCTTATGGGCCACAGGCACAGATTGCAGTTTATCGGAATGACAAATTTTTGTGCGGTTCCAAGATTGACCTGCCAAGTGCTGTGATGAAAACCGTTCTTCCCAGTTATGATGGCGCAGTTTCAGAATACAGGGTTGAGGTGAAGCGCCAATGATTCAGATGCTGAAAAACAAGAAAGGGATTGATTATTCAGCAATGATGGTGCTTGTAACGCTGATACTTGTTATTTATATGTACATACAGCTCGCGTCAAAGGTTGAGTCATTTGAGACTCCGCTGGGCGGTTCTCAGGTGGCTCTGTTGAATGCGTACCAGTCTGGCGAGAATGCCTTGCTTTACGTTGATCAGTCTGCAAAAATGTCTGTTTATCGCGCGCTTGATGAAGTTGCCGCTTCAGGGGCTGTGGTTGAGGCGAAGTGTGGCATTATTGAAGAGGCTAACAAAAAAATTTATGCTTGGTCTGCAAGAGGAATGCTTTGTTTGGATTCTGTGCAACCTTATGAGGCACTAAATGCCGCATTCAACAAGCAAATGGATGTTTTCACAAGCAAATACCAGTCCGCAATGCTGCCTGCTGGCAATTACGTGATTTTTGTCCAGAATAATTCAGTTACTGGGACTGCTATTAAGTCAGCCAGAGTCTTGTTGCAGCCTCCTCCTGAACTGCGCAAATACGAACGGTGGTTTATAACAATAACAACTGCGGTATTGAAAAAAGCTGCAATTGGTGAGTATTCTTTCAAGCCTTCATTTACTGTTCCTGTCAGTGCAAGGCTTGAGGTTTATGATTCGCTTAAGGCGGCAGTAAGGACATTTTATGAATGCACTGATGCTTATTCTGTTGATGATTGTCTGAAAACAATAACTGCATTTTCTGCTGTCAGGAGTTCTTCAAATCCTGACTATCTTGTTTGCACAGCGAAGAATCCCGTAATTAACCCCTATGGCTCAATGAGTGACATTATTTTTGCTCTTTATGCACCTGAATCTTGGAGTGCTGCAACATAATCCAAAACTATTTATACCCGTTCCTGTTCCTTGTGATTCTCACAGGGAAGGGTGGTTTGAGTGATAAGAATTCCTTATGATGAAATGCTTGCAAAGATCGAGCAAAAGACAGGTCTTTCTCGCCAGCAGATTCAGGAAAGAATTGATACCAAACTAAAGCAGCTCTCTGGGCTGATAAGCAAGGAAGGTGCTGCTCACATCATTGCGAATGAGCTTGGCGTTAAACTTTTGGAGAATTCAGGCAAGATTAAGGATATTTATGCTGGAATGAGGAGTGTTGAGTTTGCTGGCAAGGTGCAGGCGGTTTATCCGTTGAATACTTTTTCGAGGCAGGACGGTACAGAAGGGAAGGTCTCAAGTTGCATGGTTGCTGATGAGACTGGTGTTATGCGTGTTGTTGGTTGGGGTGAGCAGGCGGAAGTAATTAGCAAGCTTGAGATTGGCAACATTGTTAAGGTTTCTGGCGGGCTGGCCAAGGAAAACCAGCGCGGCTATCCAGAAGTTCATGTTAATGAGAAAGCCCATTTGATTGTCAATCCTGCAGGCATTGCTTTTGGGGAGGTCAGGCAGTTGCAACAGAGGGCTGCTGCCATAAGAAAGGAAATCAAGGCTTTGCAGGATGGTGATGAGAATGTTGAAGTGCTCGGCACAATAGTCCAGGTTTTTGATCCGAGGTTTTTTGAGATTTGTCCCACATGCAATGGAAGGGCAAAGGAGCAGGACGGCAATTTTGTTTGCGAAAAGCATGGAGTTGTTAAGCCAGATTATGCTTTTGTAATGAACCTTTTCCTTGATGACGGCACTGATAATATAAGGTGCGTTCTTTTTCGCCAGCAGGCAGAGCGTTTGCTTGGCAAAACAATTGACCAGTTGTTGCCTTTGCGTCATGTTCCTGAGCAGTTTGAGCCTTTGAAGACAGAATTGCTTGGGCAGATTGTGAAATTGGTTGGACGGGTTAAGAAAAACACTTTTTTTGACCGGCTTGAGTTCAATGTCCAGATGGTATTTCTTAATCCTGACCCTCAGGAAGAACTGGCACGGCTTCAGGCAACTGTTTCTCAGCCAGTCCAGCCGCCCTCTCAGTGATTTTCTTTTAAGGCAGTCATTTTTTCAAGGGCGATTTTCAGCCAAATCGTGTATTTGTTGGGGTTATTTGTTATGTCCTTCTTTAGTTTTTTTACAGAAACCCATTTGTGATTCATTATTTCTTCAGGGTTGGGTTTTGGTTTTCCGTCAAAGCTGCCGATAAAGACAGAATCGTGTTCGTTTTCAATCAGTCCATTTTGAAAGCGTGTCTTGTAAGTAAAACTGAATGCCTTTTTTAGGGGGCAGTCAAACCCCATTTCCTCCTTCAGCCTCCTATGAACTGCTTTATGATAAGTCTCGTGTGGTTTTGGGTGACTGCAGACTGTATTCGACCATAATCCACCAGAATGATATTTGTTAGTGGCTCTTTGTTGGATAAGAAGTTCTCCTTTGGAATTGAAAACAAAGATTGAGAACGCTCTGTGAAGCATGCCTTCCTTGTGAGCTCTTATTTTTTCTTCAACACCAATTTTTTTGTTGTTTTTGTCAACCAATATTACTTGTTCCATTACTGTAATCAGTCATTCCTGATTTCTTATAAACTTATCGTGAAGTATTTATAATAGTGCTTCAACAGGGGTTTTTATGCTTGCTAAGACTCATGTTGCTTTTGGAATTCTTGCAGGCCTGATTACCCTGAAGTACACAAGTGTTCAGAACGAATTGTTGTTCATTGCTCTTGTGATTCTTGGTGTTTTTCTGCCAGACATTGACCATCCCGAAAGCAAGGTTAACAATTCCTTGAAAATCACAAAGGTTATTCCAATTATTTTTGGCCACAGGGGTTTTTTTCATAGCATTTTTGCAGTAATTCTTGTTTTTGCAGGATTGTGGTGGTGGCAGGGTTTCATTTATGGTTTTGGAGTCTCAATAGGCTATCTTTCTCATCTTGTCAGCGACGCCTTGACCTTATCAGGCGTTGGCTTCCTTAACCCGATAGCTCACTATAAGGTCAGGGGGCCTGTCCAGACAGGAACACTTATGGAAACGCTTTTGTTTTTTGTTGTTATTGCTTTGGATGTTTTGCTTTTGGTACACTGAATGCCCACACAAGGAATTTGTTTGTCACAAAGAACATCAGTATTGCAATGAAAGGCCATAACGCCACATAATAGGGAAGTCCTTTCAGAAGCGTGCATGCTTGGTGTGCGCAGTTCACGTTGTAGTCTGGCGTTATGAAAAAGTAAGAAATTATCCACAGGATTATTCCATGTGCTGTTGTTCCGAGCCAAGCCCATTTTGTAGGTCTGCCTAGCAGGTGCATCGCGTAAAGCATCAATGGCACAGTGAACAAGTGTTGGAGGCTGATTATTTGTATTGGTCCTTCAAACATGTATTGCGTGATTCCAAAGGGAAAAATACCAAACAAGACCTTGCTGACAAAATCAATTGTCCACATGCTTACTGGTATTAATGACCAGTTTAGCATTGCAGTAAGCCAGAACCTGTTCTTGTACATTATTGCAAGTCCTGAGATTATCATTGCGTGATTGCAAAACCACACTGCATACCGCCAGTTTCCAAATACAACATGGGTAATAACGGATACGAGCCCTAATGCTATAAAAATCCATCCAAGAAAGTTCAAAACACGCTCTTTTTTAGCCATTTTATGGGATTATCCCGTCCACTGGTCACTGGACATTGCCAGATAGCGTATATAAATGATTCGATTATCAATGAATAACGTTGCGCCAAGTCTCGCCAATGAGACATTGGTGACATACTTGACAATGCTCGCATTGTTCAAGTAAACAGCCGCCAGTTTGCCTTCAACTGGCGGCCACCTCCTCTCCATTCCAAGGGAGAAATGAAAAAAAATGCGAAAGCAAGAGGTGCAATAAAATGCAAGCAATACCAATGGGCCAAACAGCCCCTGACGATGCAGGACTGCCGCACATTTCTGATGGCAGGGGTCCTGAGAAGAAGTTCCGTGCAGGTGCAGTAAGCGCTACCGTGTGGAAAAACGATAGGGTAAAGGCAACTGGTGAGAGTTTTTCCTACCACACAATTTCTCTTGAGCGCAGCTACAAGGACAAGTCAGGAAACTGGAAGAACGCAAATTCTTTCAGGATTCAGGACTTGCCAAAGGCAGCGCTTGTGATTCAGGAAGCTTACAGGCACTTGACCCTTAACGGCGCCCAGTCAGAAGAGGTTGTTGTGGAATAATTTTTTTTATTATTTTGATGACCGGAAGATTTCCGGTTTTTCAATGGAAAATCATATAAAGAACAAAAGAGGTGCTTAACATGACGCAAGTGGTGGAAATCGAGATGGATGAGAGCGGACCCAAGGTTACTGCAAAGAGAGTGCAGTCAGTTTCTGACCTGCCAGGGATTGGTCCTGCAACGATAGAGAAGCTTGAGGCTGCAGGATTCTCTGACCTTATGAGTATTGCTGTCGCAACTCCTGGAGAGCTTGTTGGTGCTACCGAGATGAGCGAGGCTACTGCTAAGAAAGTCATTGCGATTGCTCGGGCTAATCTTGAAATGGAATTTCAGTCAGGTGAGGAAGTCCTTAGGAAGCGTGAGCAATGCATCAGGATAACAACAGGAAGCAAGGAATTTGACAAGTTGATGGGTGGGGGCTTTGAGACAGGAAGCATTACAGAGGCGTATGGGCAGTACGGCGCTGGTAAGTCGCAGATTGCGCACGTTCTTGCAGTAAGGTGCCAGTTGCCTGTTGAGAAGGGCGGTGCTGGCGGCGCTTGTGTTTTTATTGACACAGAAAGCACTTTTCGTCCTGAAAGGATTGTTCAGATAGCAAAGGGTCTTGACCTTGAGCCAGAGGAAGTGCTCAAGAACATCAGGGTTGCCAGGGCTTTTAATAGCGACCATCAGGCATTGCTTGCTGAAAAAGTTGAGGATTTGATAAAGAAGCAGGGATTGCCTGTCAAGCTTGTGATTGTTGATTCCTTAACTGCGCATTTCAGGGCAGAATTCATTGGTAGGGGCACTTTGGCTGACCGCCAGCAGAAGATAAACAAGCACATGCATTCGTTGATGAAGCTTGCTGATAAGTATAATCTTGCTGTTTACGTGACAAACCAGGTAATGGCAAAGCCTGATGTGTTCTTTGGAGACCCGACAGAGGCGATTGGAGGGCACATTGTTGGTCACAACTCGACTTACAGGCTTTATTTGCGCAAGGGAAAGAAGGGGACAAGGGTGGCGAAAATGGTTGACGCTCCCAACCTTGCTGAAGCAGAAGCGACATTTGTTGTCGAGGACAGCGGGATAAAGGATGTTTAAGTTTTTATTTCATTTATTGAACAACAATGAAGAATAGTTTTGTGTCTTTGTACTGGTAAGCGCCGCAATTTTAATTATTTCCAGATTATGGTGTTTGAATACACAACTTTTAAAAACCGAAGTATTTAGGATGGGTTTTATCGTGGCTTAAGTCACGAGAATAATTGAATTGGTAGGTGAAAAGAAAAATGTATGGAAATAGAGGACGTGGAGGAGATCGAAGTGGCTATGGCGGCGAAGGCGGCTATGGCGGAGGATACGGAGGAGGCTACAGGCAAAGCACTGCCCCTGTAAAGGTTGGCGACGAGCTCGATGTCACAATCGAGGCAGTCGGCGAAAAGGGAGATGGAATTGCAAAAAAGGACGGATTTGTGCTTTTTGTTCCTGGAGTAAAGCAGGGCGAACAGGTCCGCATCCGCGTCACAAAGGTATTGCGTAAGGTTGGCTTTGCAGAGGTCGTTGGGAAGGAAGCAGCACCAGCAGCAGAAGCCAATGCAGAAGAAGTTCCTGCAGCAGAGACTCCTGAAGGAGAAGAATCTGTAGAAGAGGAAGCGCCGGCAGAAGAGACTGCTGAGGACTCAGAGAGCTTTGGCGAGGAAGAAGGCGAGCAGTAAGCTCGTTTTTTTATTTTGTTTTTTTTGATTCTTATGCGCTTGTTTATATCATGCGAAGTGCCAAAGGAAATATCTGATTACATTCATGAATTGGCAAAGCGGCTGCCAGAAGCGAAACTCACAGTGCCCAAGAACATAGACTTAACCATAAAGTTCTTGGGTGATGTCCCTGACACAAAGATTGAGGAAATAAAGCAAAAGCTTTCAGAGATAAGGTTCAAGCCTTTCAAGGCAACGCTTAATGGCGTTGGGGTTTTTACAGAGGATTTTATTCGTGTGGTGTGGGTTGGTCTGACTCCGGGTGAGAAGTTTGAGGAATTGCACCTGCTTGTTGACAGTGCTCTTGAAAAATTGTTTCCAAAGGAAAAGCGTTTCCAGGCCCATTTGACTATTGCGCGGGTTAAATATGTTGCTGACAAGCAAAAATTCCTTAATGCGTTAAAACAGATAAAGGTTGACCCTTTGACTTTTGAAGTGAACAAGCTTGTTCTTTTCAAGAGCCAGCTCAGCCCAACAGGTGCCGTGCACGAGCAGTTGATGGAGATTAGCAAGGCACAAGCTTTATAAACACACTCCTGTATTTCAGATACATTGCCAATGCTTTTGCACTTGCTTGGTGCAAGGCAAATGCCACGTGAGGCAACAAATAACCGTGGCGGAGAAAACAGAAAATGACATCAGAACCACAATTCCTTGTCGCGCAGGACATTTATTTGAAGTCAGGGATACATATAGGCACAAAGTTCAGGACAAAGTACATGGAGCCTTTTATTTATAAGACTCGCCCAGATGGTCTTTCTGTCCTTAACCTTCAGAAGATTGATGAAAGAATCAGAATGGCAGCAAGCATACTTTCACAGTATGAGCCGCAGGATATTCTTATCTGTTCAAGGAGAGAAAATGGCTGGAAAGCAGTGAAGGCATTTGGCAAGAATACTGGTTGCAAGGTCTTTGCTGGACGTTACCCTCCGGGAATTTTGACAAATCCAAATCTTGAGAGTTATATGGAGGTCAAGCTTATCCTTGTAACAGATGCGTGGCCTGACAGGAATGCAATCAAGGATGCAATGCTTGTCGGAATTCCTGTCATTGCATTGTGCGACACAAACAACCAGGCAAACGAGGTTGACTTTATTGTTCCGTGTAACAACAAGGGAAAGAAGTCGCTGGGATTGCTCTTTTATTTGCTCGCAAGAGAGTATTTGCGCGGCAGGGGTTTGCTTGGAAAGGATGAGGAGCCAAAGTTCACCATTGAGGACTTTACCGAAGAATGATTGAGCCTTTAATTTTCGGAGCAATAGGCGGAGCGATTATACTCACAGCCTATCTGCTCGAGCTTTTCAAGCACATCGACCCGTACAACAAGACATTTCTCGCAGCAAATATAGTGGGAAGCACCTTGCTAACATACTACGCATACCTTCTCAATAGTGTGCCATTCCTCATACTGAATGCTGCGTGGGTGCTTGGCTCAATCTACGAGCTCACCAAGAATTGGAAATGATTATTTTCCGCTGATTCCCTTATCAACTATCTGGAACAATGCTTCTTTCTCTCCTGCTATGCTCCTGTGTTTTCTGAGGATGACTTTTCTCCAGCCAGAAGCTAACGGCTGAAGCTCCAGAAGGCATTTGCTGCCATACTTCAGAATGTCCCCACCAACCATATTAATGCGGTTGGTTGTGAATTCAGAATAAACTTGGTTTGTGACAACCACAGGTATCTTGTGCTTCCTGCAAATCTCGTTCAAGATTCCTATTTGCATTCCAAGCTCGCGATTGATTTCGTGAATGTCCTCATTATTCCTTTGTAGCCTGTAGAGCATTGCAATTGTGTCAACAACAATTAGCCCAACTTGCTTGCCTTTGATGTTTTTTAGCCTTGCAAATGCCTTTTTCTGCTCTTCAAAATTAGTCGGGCGCAAAAACATTATTTTATTAAGGACTTTTTTTGGGTTTTCAACAATTTGCTTGAGTCTTGCTGCTGAAAACCCACCTTCTGTGTCAATGTAAATCACTTTTTTGCCTTTGGAAGCAGTAGAAACAGCTGCAAGCAAAGCCAAGTTTGTCTTTCCAGCTCCTGCAGGGCCGTAAATTGTTGTGATTGCGTCGTTCTCATATCCGCCTTCGAGCAGTTGATCAAGGACTTCTGTTCCGGTGGATATCCTGCCCTCCATCGCTTAAACAAAATGTTGCACTGGCTATAAAAATATTGCTGCGAAGACTTTATAAAAGGGGTTTTGCTTGCAATAATCATGAAGGGGACAGCGTGGCTGCTTGCATTGGTATGTGTTGCTGTTTTTGCCCTGAGATTATGGATTGCTTTCAGTGCTGAAGGCTTCAGCAGTGATGATGCTTACTTCCATCTGAGGCAAGTAGAACACATAAGACGTACAGGCCTGCCGTTATTTGAAGACCAATTGAGCTGGGGTGGAAGGACTTACTTCTTCAGTCCTGTTTTTCATTATGTTGTTGCTGCATTCTCATTGTTAATGCCTGTTGGGATTGCTGCAAAAGTTATTCCTAACCTGCTGGCAGTATTGCTTATTCCACTAATATTTGGGATTGTGCTCAGGATTACAAAAAATCGTGGTGTTGCATTGTTTACTGCGGTCTTTTCAGCCTTTGTTCCTGTCTGGTTTGCTTACACTATCAACACGCTCTCGCCACTCACGCTTGCGGCATTTTTGCTTTTTTTCATTATTTATTCCCTGATGAGGGTTCAGGAGCCCAAGTGGCGCTACCTTTATATTGCAGGACTCATTGTTCTTTCATTTACGCACCCGATTGCGCTGCTTTTTGCCTTTGGTTTGGCAGTTTATTTGTTCCTTGTTCTTGTTGAGCGTGTTAAGATGGAGCATGCAGAGCTTGAGATAATGTTGTTTTCTCTTTTTTTTGTCCTTTGGAGTCAGTTTTTGCTTTACAAGAACTTTATTCTTGCCCATGGTCCTGCTGTCATTTGGCAGAACATTCCTTCTCAATTGTTGTCATCGCAGTTTGCTGAGGTGACAATCTTGTCAGCAATTTACCAGATTGGAATACTTCCTGTGCTTTATGGTGTTTTTGTCGTCTATCGTTATCTTTTCAGGCGGAAGCAGAAGATGACGTATTTCCTGATATCCTTTACGCTTGCGGCAGCAGTCTTGCTCTGGTTCAGGCTCATTCCTATCCAACAGGGAATGATTATGCTTGGAATGTTCCTGATTGTCCTATTCAGCAGATGGGTAGATTTCTTTCTTACGTATGTTCCAACAACAAGATTTCACCGCGTTGTTCCATTAATTGTTACCCTGCTTGTAGCTGCATTTGTCCTCACAGGGTTCGTGCCATCTCTTAGTTCTGGCTGGGCAATGCAGGCGAAAGCGCCTTCGCCAGCCGAAATCCGGGCCTATGAATGGGTGCGTACCCAGACGCCCGCTGATTCAACAGTTGTTGCTTATGTTGACGAGGGGCACAAGATTGCAGAGCTCGCCCAGAGGAAAAATGTCGTCGACAGCCATTTCCTGCTCCAGCACGATGCTAAGCAGAGGTTGCACGATATTGATAGGGTTTTTGGCACAGTGCTTGGTGTTGAAGCTGCAGAAATTATGGAGCGCTATAATGCAAATGTTATCCTTCTTTCGCAGGAAACAAAGAATAAGTATAGGATAACCACTCTGAGATACATAGAAAAAAGCAAATGCTTCTCACAGACGTTTTCAGAAAAAGGGCACGAGGTTTTCGTGAAGCTGCCATACTGCCGCGTGGAGGTTGTTGAATGAAAAAACTGATTGTTAAGGCAGTAATTGTATTTGGTGTATTGCTGTTGCTTTTGCCTGTCTTGATTAGGGCGCTTAATGGAATGCCCTTAATGCTTGGTAGTGAAAGTTATGGTCACGCAAGGATGGCTGGAATAATTGCGCAGTCAGGAATTCCGAAGTATGACCCTTTAATGCCTGAAAGAAAGTATGTTCCTAATGCTTTCGACATTCTGCTCGCAGGTTTTGCAAAACTAGTCGGAATTGAGGCAGCGGCAATTCTCTTGCCATTGGTTCTTGGGGTATTGTCTGTTTTGTGCTTTTATGCTGTGCTTAGAAAATGGCAATTGTCTCCCGTAATTGTACTTTCAATAATTGTTGTTTTTGTTATTTCACCTTTTTTTGTCACTACATTCACTCAGGCAATTCCAAGGTCGCTTGAGCTTTTCCTGTTCGTCCTGTTTTTACTATTACTTTCTCTACCTGAAGGAAAGCGTTCTGCAAGTAGAGGCATTCTGCTCGTTATTATTGCAGTTTTTGTTGCTGCATTGCTTGCTTCATTCGGAATAATTCCTGCCTTGGCTGCGTTTGTGCTTCCGTTGCTTTTGCGTACATTGAGCAGAAGGATTCCTTCATCAATTGTTGCCTCCAGCATTGCTGCGTTTATCGTGCTTGTGACGGTTGCACTTCCGCAGTTCCTTCAGTACGAGCAGCCTTCCTTTGGAAAGCAGGTTTTTGTAATTCAGGCAATAAGCGACTTTGGAGGGGTGGGTGGGATGAGCCTTTTTGCGTGGCTGCTTGCCCTTATAGGCTTTGTCCTGCTTTGGCATTTCAAGAAAAAATATTTTGCAGCAATGATTGCGGTTGGAATCACACTCGTAGTTTCATTAATAATGCCTTCTGCCCTTCCGATTGCCCATCCGCTAACGGCTTTCCTGGCAGGCAATGCGCTTGCATTCCTTGCAGGCAGGAAATGGGTGTTTGATGACATAAGGGTTCTTACTGTGTTTGTGCTGGTGTGCGGTTTGCTTTTCTCAACACTTACGCAAGGTATTTTCCTGGCAAGAGGACCGCCAACAAAGGAAATAAAGGACGCTGCCGTTGCAGTAAGGTCCCTATTACCTGAAAAAACAGTTCTTTTGTCGCATCCTAAGAACGGTTTCTGGTTGGAGTACTGGTCTGGAAGGCAGGTTTATCTTGACGGCTGGCCTTCCCTGACTCCTGGTATTGCAACTCGTTGGGCTGTTGCTCAAGCAATATGGCACTCGCAGGATATAACAAATGCAAGGGCTTTGCTTTACAAGCATAAGATAGGCGCTCTTGTCATCACCGGGGACATGAAAGATGGGCTTGTGTGGGATTTGCCTGAGCAGGACCTTCTTTTCCTTCTGAGAAACAACGAAACCTTTAAAAACATTTATCACTCAGCTTTCGTCGATATTTGGGCAGTCATTCCACCCAATAAGCCAGAATGATACAATACATATTATGGGGAGTTTCATTTATCAGCCTTTGGATATCGCTGATATGGCTTAACATGATAGTCTTTGAACCCAGCCCAAGAAGGGCTTTGCCAAAACAGTTGTCAACAGTCACTTTTGCAATTCCTTGCTTCAACAGGGAAAAAGTAATTTCAAAGACGATAAAGTCGCTGAACAATCTTAATTATCCAAAAACACTTCTGCAAATAATTCTCGTTGATGACTGCTCGACAGACGATACTCTTAAAGAAGCCAAGCGTTTGCAAAGGGAGTTTCCAGCACTGCCAATTCAGGTTTTGCATCATGAATGCAACAAGGGCAAGGCAGCCGCAGTCAATACTGCCCTTGCACATGCAGTAGGGGAATTGTTTACCTGTCTTGACTGCGATACAAGAGTTCATCCAGAAGCATTGAACCACTTAGTAAAGCATTTTTCAGACCCAAAGATTGGTGCTGTTATCGGTCAGGTCAAAGTTGACGAGCCAAAAAACATTTATGAGAAGCTTCAGCGCATTGAATACATAATCAGCAACTTTGTCAGGAGGATGATGTCTTCACTTGGAACTCTTGCAATCGCGCCGGGTGGAGCGCTGTCCATGTTTAACACAAAGGTGTTGAAGAAAGTTGGGGGTTTTCGTGATGGAGGCCTAACAGAGGACCTTGAGATTGCCTTGCGCCTGCGCTCACATGGATACGAAGTGCGGATGGACCCTCGCGCAATAATGTACACAAAGGCACCTCGGAGCTGGAACGAACTCTGGCGCCAGCGCATAAGGTGGTATCGTGGCTTTGCAGTCAACCACTGGAATTACCGCAGACTCCTTTTCAAAAAGGCGCATGGAATTTACGGTTTGTTTCAGATGCCGCTTAATATACTCAGCATATTCCTTTTGCTTCTGACAGTCTCTCTTGCCGCATACGGCACACTTGGCGACCTCTATGAAACCCTCTACAGGAGCCTTACTATTAAAGGCTATTTTTTCAACCACGTACTTGATTTTCCTGGTTTTGAAAAGTTTTTTCTTGCACAAAACGTGCAAGTAACTTTGCCAATACTGCTTGGCATACTGCTGGGGATTTACTTGATGTATTTGGCGCATAAGGAATTTAATGAGCGGTTTTTCAGGCACGCGCACTACATTGCAATCTACATGTTTATTGCACCTTACATTACCACGATGCACTGGATTTCCGCAATAGTTCACGAGGCGCTGGGAACAAGGAAAAAATGGTAAGGCGCCAAACATACATTTCGATGATTCTTCTTCTGATTCTGGTATTTGCGATTGGGATAATTGTGGGCAGAAGTGTAAGCAATCCTGAGCTCTCTGAGGTCAACAGGTTCATCAAGCAGAGCGAGCTGGCCACTGAATCATACCTTATTGAGCAGGAATTGTTTGCAGATATGGAAAATAATTGTGACCTTGCAAAGCTAAGGCTTTCTGCGCTGTCAGGTGAACTTTGGCGGCTTGGCAAGCTTCTTGGCTCAGAAACTGCTAAAGAGGATCTTGGTAATGCAAATTATGATTTCCTTAAGCGAAAATTCCATTTGATGCAGATAAAGACTTACACGCTATACCACCGATTGAGTCAGGACTGTGAAGTTGATGTTTCTATAATACTTTTTTATTACAGCCAGAATGACTCAAAGTCGCTTGAGCAGGGTGCAATACTTGATAAGATAGTTAGTGGTTTTGATGCGAATGTTTTTGCAATAGAATACAATTATTCTCCAGAATTGCGTTTCCTTGAGGAGTATTATGAAATCACAAGCACACCTTCCATTGTTGTGAACTTTGACATTGTGCGCAAGGGCCTGACACCATATGAAGAGCTTGTGGCACTGGTCCGGGAGGAATAAAGATGGTGCGCACGCGCATCATTATCAGCAGTCTCTTTTTGACAATACTTATTTTTTCGTTTGGTATCCTGCTGAATTACGGGCTTGATTTTGTGCGCATAAGCACGATTGCTGATGTAATGGTTAAGCATGAGATTAATACCGCTGCATACTTGGCTGAGCAGGAGTTCACAGATTCCTTTGGCGGGAACAGGTGTGAGATAATGAATGCCCGCATTGCCCAGCTAAAGGAGGAAATCAAGACTGTCGGCGCAGACCTTGGCAGTTACAGCGCTTTCAGCTTTTTCAAGAAAAATGACTATGATTACTTGAAGCGCAAATACTTCCTCCTTGAGCTTAAATTTCTCGCCTTGATTGAGCAACTTAACAAGGAATGCAACAGGCCTTACATTCCGATTATCTTCTTTTACAAGATTGATGATGACCTTAGCGAGAGACAGGGATTTATTCTTGCAGACCTGAGCAAGGAATATGAGCGGCAGGTTGTTGTTCTCTCGATCGACAAGGATTACAAGGACGAGCCCCTTGTCAAGCTTTTGGTGACAAAATACAATGTCACCACGGCGCCCACAATAATTTTTGACAGCCAGAAAAAGGAAGGGCTTGTTTACACAGGCGAACTTAATGCAACAATAATGAATTTGCTAAGGCGTGCAGACCCTTACGGCCAGCAATATGACTTTACTTACGTCCTGAATTCTGTGGGTATAAATGTCAGCGAGTTTGTCGGAAACATTTCCACAATGCTTTCAGGAAGCCTTTCTGCATATGCCCGCGCAGACCTGATGCTGATGCTTGGAAGGATAACCAAGAACGATTCAATGATTTGTGAAAGCCTGCAGTGGTATGACCGCGCATTGCAGGAAACAAACAATATGGAAAAGCAGGCATTAATTTACGAGACGATTGCATCAATCGATTGCGGCAGGAACAAAAGGGCATTTTTGCTTGAAGCCGCAAAGCGATGGGTGTTGCTGAACAATTCCGCACGCGCAAAGCTTGACGAGTCCCTTGCAACGTATCAAAAGACAAACCTGAAGTTCGAAACTGGCGATGTTGATTCTGCACTTTTCTTGCAGAACGCTTCGCGCATCATTATCGGGGAAACGTCTATCGTCCTGCAGCAAGGGGACGCCGTGCTCACTCAGTCAGACCGCATGAAAAGGGATTGGTTAGGCTTGCAGGTAAAGGATGACTTGTTTGGCAGTCAGGTTCTCACGACTTTCTCAGAGCGCCTGACTTACAATTCTTCTGAATTGCGCGAGGACATTGGTTGGCACGAAGGTGGCAGGATGGATGAGCTGGCAAAGGCAGGTATTGAGCCGGTTGTTGGTTACGGGACTCTTGTTGCCAGGTTGCGTGACAAGTGGTATGCTTCTGACGAGAACGGCATTTTCAGGTTTGAGGTTCCGCTTGACAAGCTGTTATACCCCACAACGAGATTCTTGAGGGACGACCTTACAGTAATTATGGACACCCATGGCGTTAACATGCTTGTTGAGCAAGCGCTGAGGAGGAATGTATCTGCGGTTATGGGCTGCTGTGATCATCCTGGAAAAATAAAGGCAGCTGAATATCTGGCAAAGAAAAGAGTTCCTGTGATCTGCTTGACTGATAAGTATCTTAATCTTGCGTTAGGGCATAATTTGAGCATTGTTGGAAGCCCGCCGATTAAACGTGTTGGCAGCAAGATTATTATTGGTGGTCAGCCTGTTGAAATCAAGACGATAGAGCCAATTGTTGTGATGAACTCAACAGACTGGCCTTATGCGGTCTGGTATTACCAGACTCCTGCAAATTATTTCAGTACATTGCAGGAGTCAGTGCCGCTTAAGATTTATTATGTCCAAATTGATGGCTTTAATCAGATGGAAAAGGTTGTTCAAAAGGCAAAGTCGGTTGGGGCAAAAGTGATTGCTGCAAGGGTTTTCAACTCAAACGATTATGACATTCTTAGGAAATGGCTTGTGGAGTCAGGACAGCATCGCGCTATTCTTTTCCACTCAGTTTCATATCCTTATGGTTATTTGTTGCTTAAGGAGTTTCCTAAGCAGACAAGCTTTGATGATCCTAATCCGAGGGTTGTAAAATGAATGTGATCCATTGCTTTCGAAAGCATTGGCTGGTTTGTTCTGTAATTATTGTTGCCGCTCTTGCCAGGTTGATTTATTTGTTTGACTGGCATGAGGTTTGGTGGGATTCGGGTGTTTATTTTGGAATGGCTAAATACTTGTGGTCGGGTGGAACTTCAGGATTGTGGGAGCCGATAAGGCCTGTTCTTTGGCCTTTGATTATTGGTTTTGGTTGGTGGTTGAAGCTTGACATTGTGTGGTTTGCAAGGATTATTGAGTTTTTGCTTTCAATAATTTCAATACTTCTTGTTTATTTGATTTCCCGAAAACTATTTTCCAAGCGTGCTGCAGTCATCTCCAGCATTTTATGGGCTTTCAGCTCGATTGTCTTTTATCTGGGTTTTCACGAGTACACCGAAATACCTGAAGTGACACTTGTCCTTGCCGCAGTATTTGCATTTATTTCAGGCAAAAATTTTTTGGCAGGGATTTTTGCAGGTCTTGCTTTCCTTATGAAGTTTCCTGCAGGGGTCTTCCTTCTTGTTCTTGGCATTTGTCTTGTTATTCAAAAGCGCTGGAAGCAAATGGCATATTTATTGATTGGTTTTGCAATTCCCTCAATTCCTTTTCTTATGTTCAATCAAATGATGTACGGCTCAATGCTTTTGCCCATTCTTGAGGCGCAAAAGAGTATTTTGATGGTTGTTGGTTGTAATATTTTGCGCTACAAGCCGTGGTATCAGTATTTTGGGTGGATTCTCTTTGATAATGTGCTTAATGCATTTGCCGTTGTTGGAATAATATCTGCTGTTAAGGGCTGGAAAAAGCAGTATTTGTTGCCTTTGCTTTCGCTTCTTCTTCCTCTTGCTTATTTTGTGCAGCTTCATTGCAGGGATTATCGCTATCTGGTGATTTTTCTCCCTTTTGTTGCCTTGTTTGCAGGATTTGGCATTGAAGCTTGTGTAAGCTGGCTTGAGAATAAAAAACAAATCGCGAAGTATGTCTGGGCAATTTCAATTGTTGTTGTTTTTGTTGTTTCTGCCTTGCACGCAATCCTTTTTTATCACAACAACGAGCCAAGAATTCCTGACCTTGCTTCAGAAAGATTTTTCCGCTGGCTTGAGAATAGAAAGATTGATGGTGAAATCTGGACCAGCAACCCGGTCGTTGCTGCTTTCACCAATCAGAAAATCAGCAAGATATATTATCCGATTTATGGGATGGAAACTGCCACTGATTTCAATAAGTATCTTGCGCAGAATTCAGAAAAGGTTGGGGCTGTCCTGCTCGACAACTGTGGAGGCGGTCTTGTTTGCTCGCCTGATGATAAGCAATGTCCTGTTGAGATTGAGAAAATGCGTTTTTTCCTGAATGAGCATTTCAGACAGGTTTTCTTTGACCAGTCAGGCAGGTGCTGGTATTCGATATACGCTCGTTAAGATTTTTGTTTTATTTTTATTATGTCTCCTATTGTCATTCCTACATATTTTTCTCCTTTTTCTTGCGGCATAACTGCATTTTCTTCGCGCACTTCGACGAGTGTAATTCTTAGTATTTTTTCCATTTTGCGCGCCAGCTCTATTGGCGGCTCAAAATGCCCTGTTTCTATCTTGTGAATAAGCGATTCTTTGACTGCCACAAGCTTTGCAAAATCCTTCTGGGTGAGATTGCGTTTTTCCCTTGCATTTTTTATCCTTTGCGCATAATCGCTCACTACTTGTTCTACAGCGACTGGTTCTTGTTTGACCTTTGCAGGTTTGGTTGTCGTTTTTGGAACAACTTTTTTAATCACATTTCCGAATTTGCTACAATGGGCACAGACGCGTAGCTGGATTCCTTCAATCACTGCGTTAAAAAGTTCTGCGTCCTTTCCGCACATTTCGCAATTCATAAGATTGGCTCATTTTTGTCCGTTTAAATAAATTTCCGTTTTTTAACTCGTGAACAGCGACTGTGACTATTTAAGAGTAGTGCTATTATATTTTAAAACAAAATGGCTCGGGTTCAGGTATGGCAACGGCGTTAGCCCTGCGGGAGCACATAATGCAGGCAATTGCAAGAGGGGCTCAGCGAAAGGACCTTGAAAAGCTCCTCGTCAGCGCAGGCTGGCCCAAGGAGATTGTTGACGAATATCTTTGCGAGGCGCAGGAGGTTGTTTTGCCCAAGGGCCCTGCTCTTGTGAGGCTGAAAGGGGTCACGAAGCGCTTTGGGGACAATGTTGTTCTTGATCATGTTGACCTTGACATTCCGCCAGGAGAACTTTTTGGGATTATCGGGCTCAGTGGGGTTGGAAAGACAACACTCCTTAACACAATTGTTGGTTTCATAAAACCGGATGAGGGTGAGGTCTTGCTGCAGCTTCCTGACAAGACAGAGGTTTCAGTGATTAATGCAAAGGATGCTGCAAAAAGGATGTTCGGCTTTGCAGCACAGGTGCCTTCTTTTTATGGAAAACTGACTGTACGCGAGAATATTGAGCATTTTGCAGCACTTTACAATATCCCACCAGCAGAGCGCATCTCAAAATGTGACGGCCTCTTGAAGCTTGTAGGTCTTGAATCGGCGCAGCACACGCTTGCCCAGAACCTTTCCGGAGGGATGCAGAAGCGCCTTGATATTGCTTGCGCCATTGTGCACAACCCTTCGATACTCATACTTGATGAGCCGACAGCTGACCTCGACCCAATAATCCGTGACCAGATATGGGCGCTTTTGGTGCAGATTAACAGGCAGGGCACCACAGTGATTGTTGCCTCGCACGTTGTTTCAGAACTCGAGCAATATTGCAACAGGATTGCGATTTTGCGTAACCATAAAATTACTGAAGTTGGAACCACAACGCAATTGCGAGACATTTATTCAAAGCACTACGAGATTTTCCTCAGGACTGATAAAAATGATTATCAAAAGATAAAGTCGTTCTGCAGCAGGAACCGTAAAATTTACTCGAGAACAGCAGAGAAGGATGGCTGTTTTGTTGCACAGACCTCTCAACCGCGTATGGCGTTGAAGCAATTGCTTGCCTTCCTTGCTAAAAGCAAGATTTCTGTCACGTACCTGCGGGTTGACAGGCCTTCAATGGCAGAGGTATTTGCATCGCTCGTGAAAGATGACACCCACACACTCCACTGAGAGGACCAAAAGAGGGATAGAGAACTTGCTTGTTTTGGTACAGAAAAATCTCAAGCTCCTTTTGAGAGCAAGGGCCTCCGCGCTAGTGGTTATTCTTGGTCCTTTGCTCATAATATTTCTTGCGGGGCTCGCGTTTGACAACACAAATCTTTATGCGGTGAGAATAGGGACTTACTCGCAGTCTTACAACGATCTTTCAAATTCATTCATTGACAAGCTTGCTGAAAAGCAGTTTAAGATAACGAGGTATCCGACAGAAGAGACCTGCACGCAGGGAATAAGGCGTGGCGAGATTCATACGTGCATTATGTTCGCGCCTGACTTTTCTATAGGGAAGAACGGTTCCAACGAAATTCGGTTTGCTGTTGATTATTCGCAGATAAACCTTGTTTGGACAATACTTAATGTGATGACGACAAGCATTTCTGCGCGTGCGACAGAGCTTAGCAGGAACCTTACCTCCGTTCTTGTGCAGGCTGTAGACTTTACAAGGAAGGCAGTAAAGGACAGGAAGCAGAATCTTGTTGCCTTGACTACACAGAATGACGAGATTGGGCAACGCGTTGGCAACATTCAGGCAGAGCTTTTGGAAATTGAGCTAAGCCTTGATCCTGGCGAGTTCGGCATTTCAAACCTTACTAGTGCAAAGACAATAGTCAAGCACTGGGTTGATAATTCGCTCAATCTTGGTAGGAGTTCGCTTGCCGAGGCAAAACACTTCATCAATGTTGTTGATGACCTTGTCAAGAAGAGCTCTGCAGGTTCGCAAGTCTCAAACAGTCTTGCAGCATCATTGCAGGCAAGCCTTGATGACATTGGGCAAATAGAGGAACGACTGCAAACAACCAGCGAAGTTGTTGATCAGGAATATTCCCGTCTAAGCAGTTTGATAGACCATCTTGCTGGCAGGATTACCCAGACAAAATCACAGATTGACCTTGCTGAGAATGCTAAGGGTTTCACGCTTGATGAACTTAACACAATTACAAAACTTCTTGACCAGGCATTGCTCAACATCCTTACAATTCAGAAGTCCTTGAACGAAATTGAGAAGGTGATTGGCGCAATACCTGTTACTGATCCGCAGGCAATAGTCCAGCCGGTTCAGACCACAATCGTGCCTGTTGTTGCAGAAAGAAGCTACTTGAACTACCTCTTTCCAACACTCATTGCACTCGTAATGCTTTTTAGTGCACTCCTTCTTGCGCCAACCTTGATTTTGTTTGAGCGCAATTCGCCGGCTTACTTCAGGAATTTCATGACTCCAACAGGTGATGTTGTTTTCATAAGCTCTATCTTTGTGACTACTGCGTTTTTGCTTGTCGTTCAGTTGGTGATTATTCTTGCAATTGCAGGCATATTCTTCACGCAGATATTCAGTGCATTTGCATACGCTGCTCTTGTGCTTGCACTGATGATTGTGCTTTATACTTGTCTTGGGATGATTATCGGCTATATGTTCAATTCCGAGGAGACCGCTATGCTTGCAGCGATGGCTCTTGGAAGCATCTTTTTGTTCATCTCTGATATAATAATACCGATTGAAAGCATGCCTGCGGTCGTTATGCAAATTGCGGAGTATAACCCCTTGGTGATCGGCATTAACCTGCTCAGGAGGACAATAGTGTTCAATGCGTCCTTTGCAGAAATTTGGGCAGGTCTTGTGCTTCTTGCATTATTTGCCGCAGTCAGCATTTTGCTCGTCCTTGTGGTTTATTATGGCATGAAGAACAAGTTATTCCTTAAATACCTTGCAAAGTCAGCCCCGAAGAAGGAACAACCACAGTAGGCATAAGATATATAAATCCAACACAGTGATTTTCTTGCCATGGCGTTGAAGTTATACAACACTTTGAAAAGGAAGAAAGAGGAGTTTGTTCCTTTAAAAGCACCAAAGATAGGTATTTATACCTGTGGTCCCACCGTCTACAATTATCCACACATTGGGAATTACAGGGCTTATGTGTTCAGCGACATTTTGAAGCGTTACCTCAGGTACAAAGGATTTGATGTCACTCACGTAATGAATATTACTGATGTTGATGACAAGACTATACGGGACTCGCAGAAGGAAAAGATTTCCCTCAAGGAATTCACGCAAAAGTACGAGAATGCTTTTTTTGAGGATCTTGAAACTTTGAACATTCTGCCTGCTGATATTTTTCCTAGGGCGACAGAACACATAAATGAAATGGTTGCGCTGATAAAGAAATTGCTTGACAAGGGGCTTGCTTATAAAAGCGACGATGGCATTTATTATAGCATCAATAAATTCAAGAATTATGGCAAGCTCGCGCATATAAAACTCGAAGAGCTTGAAAGTGGCGCTTCAGGTCGCGTAAAGGCTGATGAGTATGCAAAGGAGAATGCGCATGACTTTGCCTTGTGGAAATTCTGGACTCCTGAGGATGGTGTTGTGTTCTGGGAAACTGAAATTGGCAAGGGTAGGCCTGGGTGGCATATCGAGTGTTCGGCAATGAGCATGAAATATCTTGGAGAGCAGTTTGACATTCATACGGGTGGCGTTGATCTTATCTTTCCCCATCACCAGAATGAAATTGCGCAGAGCGAAGGGGTCACAGGAAAGCAGTTTGTCAAATTCTGGATGCACAACGAATGGCTGCTTGTTGATGGAAAGAAAATGTCAAAAAGTCTTGGCAATTTTTACACTTTTAGGGATGTTCTTGCAAAGGGTTATGACCCATTGGCAATACGTTATCTTCTGCTTAGTACGCACTACAGGCAGCAGCTTAATTTCACTTTTGCAGGCATTGATGCAGCAAAGCAATCATTGCAGAGAATCTATGACTGTTATGACAAACTCGGCATCGTGAATTCGCCAAAGCACAATCCTGAAGTGCATAAACGCATTGAGAGGCTTAAGAGGGAATTCACTGATGCAATGGACAATGATCTTGACATTTCTCCCGCACTTGCTGCTTTGTTTGAATTTGTAAAGGATGTCAATTTGATGATTGCAAATAATTCCTTGAGTGCAGAAGACGGGAGAGTGTTAAGAGGGGCTTTTGAGGATGTTGACAAGGTGCTTGGCATTCTTAAAAGGAAGGAAGAAACGCTTCCTGATGAACTGCAAAAGCTGATTGATGAGCGCGAAGAGGCAAGAAAGGCAAAACAATGGAGAAAGGCAGATGAATTGCGTGAGAAGCTGAAGGAAAAGGGTATTATCCTTGAGGATTTGCCGCAGGGTGTTAGATGGAAGCGAGCGTGAATTTTTTTCTTGACAGATATTCAAGGCTTGGCGAGACTGTTCCTGAAAAGATTGAACTGAAGCCTGCTCTGAGGGTCAATACTTTGAGGATTCAAGAGGATGTCCTTGTCAACCGCCTGCATTCCCTCGGCGTCAGTCTTTCAAAGATTCCCTGGTTGACTCATGGTTACCGGATTGAGCGCTCTAAATTCTCGCTAGGGGCAACTATTGAATTCCTTCTCGGCTATTATTACTTGCAGGAAGCCGCTGCGCAGTTGCCTGTTGAAATACTTGACCCAATGCCTGGAGATGTTGTTCTTGATTGCTGTGCTGCTCCTGGCGGGAAAACAACTCAGCTTGCCCAACATGTGCAGAACAAGGGCGCAATAATCGCGTTGGAAAAGAAGTCGCACCGTCTACTTTCTTTGCGCAACAATCTTGAGCGGCTCGGAGTTTCAAACTGTGTTGTTTATCATCTTGATGCTGTGAAGGCAGAAAAGCTTGGAATAATGTTTGATAAAGTCCTTCTTGACGCGCCGTGTTCTGGAAATTATGCCTCGGATAAGGGATGGTTTTCAAAGCGGAAAATTAATGACATAATGAAAAGTGCTAAGTTTCAGCGTGGCTTGTTGAAGGCAGCAATCAGTGTCCTTAAACCCGGAGGAGTGCTTGTTTACAGCACTTGCACGCTTGAGCCGGAAGAAAACGAGCTGAACATGCAGTGGTTGATTGAGAATTATGATGTGAATCTTGAGCCCGTTTGTGTAAATGTTGGTGACCGGGGCCTTACTGATGTGTTTGGAAGAAGATTGCACGGTTCAATTGCTAACTGCAGGCGCTTCTGGCCTCACAAGACAGGAACAGAAGGGTTTTTCATAGCAAAGGTGAGGAAAACATGAAAAGGTTCATTACACAGTTCACCAAACAAAAACTGTTTGATGATGCCCTGATCAGAAGGATTGGTAATGATTTTTTTATTCTTTCTCCTGAACTTTCATCTTTTCTTAACAAAATAAAGCTTCCGCCCCTTTATGCAGGAAAATATCTTGGAAGGTTTCAGGACAATGCTGCAAAACCCTCGCTTGACTTGCTTCGAATGCTTGCAAGAAGTAATGCAAAAAAGGCATGGCTTAATGAAAAGGGCGCTTGGATGTTTGTATGTAAGCGCCCTGCGCTCGCAGAAAGCATTGTGAAGAATGAGGCGAAGGAAGGGGAACTTGTACTTGTGCTCACACAGCGTAATGAATGCATTGGTTATGGCTTGTTTGACGGCAAAGGCATAAAGAACTATTATGACATTGGCGACTTTTTGAGGCGAGAAAGAAGCGCAAGGTAGGCATAACGTTTTTAAATACATCGGCTGTTTTTTTGCATTATGGCAGAGCGTTATGACGCAAAGGTTGAGGAGCCCAAGTGGGTACAGTATTGGGAAAAAGAGAAAATATTTGCCTTTAATCCTGAAGCGAAGGGTGAAGTCTTTAGCGTGGATACCCCTCCGCCGACTGTTTCTGGCAAGATGCACATAGGTCATGCATTCAGCTATGCCCAGCAGGACATTTTTGTCCGTTACAAGCGTTTGAGAGGATTCAATGTCTTTTATCCGTTTGGAACTGATGACAATGGGCTTCCGACAGAGCGCCTTGTTGAGAAACTGAAGAACGTCAAGGGCGCGGCTATGGAAAGGCAGGAATTCATCAAGCTTTGCGAGGACACGCTTAAGGAGATAAGGCCTGCTTTTGTTGCGGATTGGAAGCGCATTGGAATGAGTTGTGACTTCAGTCTTTTTTACAGCACGATAAATGAGCATTGTAGACGGATTTCTCAATGGTCATTTCTTGATTTGGTCAATCAAGGCAGGGTTTACCGTAAGGAGGCTCCTGCATTGTGGTGCCCGCTTTGTGGTACCGCAATCTCGCAGGTTGAATGTAGGGATGAAGAAAAGAACAGCACCTTCAATGATGTTGTTTTCAAGGTTGACGGAAAGGACGTGCTCATTGCAACAACACGACCTGAGCTTTTACCTGCCTGCGTCGCAGTTTTTGCACACCCGACTGATGCGAGATACAAGGACTTGTTTGGCAAGAAGGCAAAGGTTCCATTGTTTGATTTTGAGGTTCCCATAATTGCTGATGAACGTGCAGACCCTGCAAAAGGCACAGGGATTGTGATGTGTTGCACATTTGGTGACACAACAGACATTGCTTGGTATCTTGCGCACAAACTGCCATTGAAACAGGCGATTGACAAAAATGGTGGCATGACTGAAATTGCCGGCAAGTACAAGGGAATGTCGTTGCACAAGGCGAGAAAGGCAATAATTGAAGACTTGAAAGCAGCAGGGTTGCTTAAAGCACAAAAGCCAATCACTCACGAGGTCAAGGTTCATGAGCGTTGCGGGACAGAAATTGAAATCATAAACAGCAAGCAGTGGTTCATTAGATATCTTGATTTGAAAGAGGACTTGTTAAGATGGGGTGCTGAGCTCAAGTGGCATCCTGAATTCATGAAGCACAGGTATGATAATTGGGTGAAGGGCCTGCAGTGGGACTGGCTCATATCAAGACAGAGGTTTTTCGGTGTTCCTTTCCCTGTCTGGTACTGCTCAAAGTGTGATGAGCCTGTTTTTGCTGATGAAAAAAAGCTTCCTGTTGATCCATTGAGGGACAAGCCTCCTAAAAAGGCCTGTCCGAAGTGCAAGAACGACAAGTTTGTTCCAGAAAAGGATGTTTTGGACACGTGGGCAACATCAAGCATGACTCCACAATTGTCTGTTCAGCTTGTTCCTGAAAAATATCGCAAAAAGCTTTACCCCATGTCTTTAAGGCCTCAGGCTCACGAGATTATTTCTTTCTGGCTTTTCAACACTCTTGTCAAGAGCCGTTTGCATTACAAGTGCAACCCGTGGAAGGATGTGGTTCTTTCAGGGTATGTCACTGACCCACTCGGTGAAAAGATGAGCAAGAGCAAGGGAAACGTGATAGAGCCTCAGGCAATCCTTGCAAAATACAGTGCTGACGCCTTGCGTTATTGGGCTGGATCGAGCAAACTTGGAGAGGACATTGCGTATCAGGAAAAGGAAATTATTACAGGCGATAAGTTCGTCACGAAATTCTGGAATGCTGCAAAATTTTCTGCAATGCACCTAAAGGATGCCGACCTTAAGAAATTGTCAAAGAAGGAACCGACAGAAATTATTGATAAGTGGATTCAGCACAGGCTTGCAGTAACAATTGAGGAGGCAACACGTCATTTTGATGCTTATGAATACTCGCGTGCCAAGGAGGTTATTGAGAAATTCTTTTGGGATGATTTTTGCGATAATTATCTTGAGCTTTCAAAGCAAAGGTTGTACGAGCCAAGGAAGCCTGAAGAAAAGGAAAGCGCGCAGGTGGTTATTGCAAAATGCCTGAGCGCGCTTGTCCGCTTGTTCGCCCCTTTCACGCCTTTTATAACTGAAGAAGTTTATCACAAGTACTTGCACGCTCACGAGGGGTTCCCAAGCGTTCATGTTTCGTCATGGCCTGATGTTCCAAAGAAGTGCGAGGAAGCAAGCAAAGTTGGAGTGGTGGTTGTTGCAATTCTTGCAGCTGTGCGAAAGAAGAAATCAGAGAACAAGCTTTCAATAAAGGCGCCTGTTAAGAGAATTGTTTATGAGAGTGAGGTTGATATTTTGCCAGCGCTTGCAGACCTTAAGGCAACATCTTGTGCTGCTGTAATCGAGAAAGGCAAAGCGCTTGAGGAAATCGCGCCGAAAATAAAAGTTACAATAGAATTCTAACCAAAACCAGTCTTCAAAAGTCTCACTTGTTGTTCAAGGTCGTAATAGCTTATATTTTTTCTTTTTGCATTCCTGATTTTTTCTTTCAGTGCAGCGATGAACTTGGCAAGCCGTTCTTCCACGAGTTCCTCATCCTGCAAGAGTCTGATGTTGACAATGCCACTCAATGGATTGTCGTCATAGTTTGGTCCTGACGAGTGTGCCTTCTTGAGTTTTTCCCTGACTTCCCTGAGTATTTCATTTGCTTGCCCTGAAGGGTCTTCAATATGAAGTTGCTTTATCATTTGCTTGTCCTTTCCATCGTTTAGCAGAATCTTGATTTCAAGGTGCTCATCACGCGCATTGTATGATGCAACTTCTGCGCTGATAAATCTTAGTGGCACAGTCTTCATTAAAACACATCATTAAATGCTTGTTTTTATAGGTTTCGAGCCAATAAGTCTTATAAATAAGTGTTATTAAAGTGTTTTTTTATGGGGGAGAGTCGTTTATGGATTCATCATTACAGGCCTTCTACTTTGAAGTCTGTTCCGCAGCCTGACGGAATTGCCGCACTTGAGAAGTTTGTTAAAAATTTTGCGAGACAGAAAAAGAGGGCCATGCTCCTTTATGGTCCTTCAGGAACATGTAAGAGCTGCGCTGTCCACGCCCTTGCAAAGGACTTGAATTGGGAGATTGTTGAGCTTAATGCCTCTGATGTTCGCAATGAAGAGCAGATTAACGAGAGGCTTGGGAATGCATTGAAGCAGCGTTCATTGTTCTTTGCAGGCAAGCTTTTCCTTGTTGACGAGATAGATGGAGTTTCGGGAAGTGATGATCGTGGAGGCATTCCTGCGCTTGTTGACCTGATTGCAAAATCAAGTTTTCCTATAATCCTGACTGCCCAGGACCCTTGGGACAGGAGGTTCTCAACTCTCAGGAGCAAGTCTGTGCTTGTTGAGTTTCCAGCACTTTCTGCTGATGCAATCGCGGGAATACTTCAGGAAATTTGCAAAAAGGAAGGTCTTGAGGCAGAGCCTGATGTCCTCAAGTCAATAGCCAGGCGGTCAGGTGGTGACTTGCGTTCTGCAATAAATGACTTTCAATTGCTGAGCCAAGGTGGAAGAATAACTCAAAAAAGCCTTGAAACCCTTGGTGAGAGAAACAGGCTTGAACAAATCAGGAATGCGCTTATCAAGGTTTTCAGGAACTCAGACCCCGCACTTGCGCTGGGCGCTTTTGACAATACAGACACGGACATTGACGAGATTTTTCATTGGCTGGACCACAATCTTGCGAAGGAATATTCCGACCCGCATGATAGGGATAGGGCTTATGATATCTTGAGCAGGGCGGATGTTTTCAGGGGAAGGATTAAAAGGCAGCAGCACTGGCGCTTCCTCAGCCACATTTTTGAGCTTATAACAGCAGGGGTTGCTGTTGCAAAGGATGCCAGATCAAAAAGCCCGCCTGAATATGAACAGACAACAAGGTTGCTTAAAATCTGGCGGGCAAACATGATTTACAATAAGCGCAAGAATATTGCTCAGAAAGTTGCAAAAGTAACTCACTGCTCGTCTTCAACAGCAATACAACAAACACTGCCAATGCTGCAGGTTATTGCAAAAAACCAGCCAGAACAGGCAAAACTTTTGGCAGAAGAGCTTGACCTTGATGAGGAGGAAATGCAGTGGTTGGTAAAGTAGTGTTCGGGAAAGCTTTTTAAGCAGACCTAATTCCCAAAACATTATGTCAAGATATGATGATGTTGTCAACTGGGCATTGCGCAGGGGAATTTTTTTCCCTGCCAGCGAGATTTATGCAAATGCTCCTGCAGGATTCTATGATTTTGGTCCTTACGGAGCAACAATAAGAAGGAAAATCATTGATGTTTGGCGAAAGGAGCTTGTTCAGAAGACAGGGATGCTTGAGATTTACGGCTGTCAGATAATGCCTGCTGATGTTTTCAAGAGTTCAGGACACTTGGCTTCTTTCAATGACCCTGTCACACAGTGTTCAAAATGTAACACAATCCACCGTGCGGACAAACTGCTTGAGGATGCGACAGGAGAACATTATCCTGAAGCAATGAGCAATGAGCAATTTGACAGGGAAATACAGGCTCACAAGCTTACATGCCCCAAGTGCAAGGGAGCCCTTGGAGCAGTTAGGCGGTTTAACATGATGGTCCGCACAGAAGTGGGTGTTTCAACAAAGGCAGACACTTATTTGCGCCCTGAGACGTGCCAGAGTATTTTCTGTGATTGGCAGAGATTGATGAAAACTATGAGAATAAAGCTTCCGCAGGGTGTTGCGCAGGTGGGTAGGAGTTTTAGGAACGAAATTTCTCCACGGCAGACCTTACTCAGGCAGGTTGAGTTCTCGCAAATGGAGGCAGAGGTGTTTTTTGATCCAGTTGCAATAAATGAGGTTGAGGGTTTTGATGAAATAAAAGACCATCCTGTGCAGATAATGCGCATTGGCTCTGATAAAATTGAAAGTGTTTTGGCTCGTTCGCTTGTTGACAAGGGCATTGTGTCAGGCAAGCTTATTGCGTATTATTTGGCTCATACGCAGCGCTTTTTTGAGTCCCTTGGAATTCCGCGGGAAAAAATGCGCTTCAGGGAAGTGGGAAGTGATGAACGTCCGTTCTACTCAAAAGAAACATGGGATTTTGAGGTCGAAACAAGCCTTGGTTGGGTTGAGCTTGTGGCTAACAACAACCGCACTGACTATGACCTGAAAGGGCACGCAGCAGGAAGCAAGCAGGACTTGAGCTATGTTTATCCTGATGGCAAAAAAATAATCCCACACGTATGGGAAATCTCGATAGGGCTTGACCGTACCTTTTATGCAGTCCTCGAGCATGCTTATAGGGAAGAGGAAAAGAACAATGAAAAGCGCATTGTTCTTGGAATAAAGCCTTTGCTCGCTCCTTTGACTGTTGCGGTTTTCCCATTGCTTAGCAACAAGGATGAGCTTAAGAAAAAGGCAAAGGAGGTTTATGAAGTGCTGAAGTGCTTTGATGCATTTTACGATGAGTCAGGCAGCATTGGGAAGCGCTATGCGAGGATGGATGAGATTGGCTGTCCGTGGGCTGTAACGATAGACTTTGATAGCCTTAAGAATGAGGACTTGACTCTGCGTGATCGCGACACGACAGAGCAGAAACGCATAAAAATAAAGGACTTGAAGAATATTCTTTACGAACTCTATACAGGTCAGACGCGCTTCAGCCAGATTTGAAGCAAAAGACTTTTAAAGGGCTTAGAGTGAAATGGTTGCTTGATGGGAGCGTAGCTCAGCGGGAGAGCACTCAGCCCAAAAGGTTGGCTTAGACGGCTGAAGCGGGCTTTGCGGTCCTCTGTTACCGTGGGGTCGTGAGTTCAAATCTCACCGCTCCCATTTTATAATTCTTTTATCCAGCCATGACTCCTGCAACGCCAACTATGCGTGAGGCAATCATGTTGAATATTATCATCATTATGAAGCTGAGCATGCAGTAAAGCATTGTGCTCTTGATGAGGTTTGCTCCCAGGTTATATTTTTCCTGCAGTTTGTCAGCTCCGTTCTCAATTCCATTTGCCATTATTGTGAGGATGAATACTATTTCGAACACATAAACCCCCACAACGAGTTGGAAGTAGTATGTTGGGACTCCCATTCCGAACATTCCTGCAATGTCGCTCATCTTGCCTGCGAGTTCTGTTGCGCCGAGGTTTTGGATGTTTGATGTGAGCGAGCCGAGGATGAAGGTTATCATGCTTGTTATTGCTATTACTATCCCTGCTATTGCCGGCGTCAAAAAGCTTATTTGTGACTTCATGTCTGAAATGACGTCTGCCATAAGGTCCTTTAGGCGTTCGTTTACTTTGTGGATTTCTTTGATGTATCTTGCCACGTTGAGAAGTGCCTGCGCAGCTATTGCAGGTCCTTTCTTGATGCTTTCCACCAGCACTTTCATTGAGCTTTGGATTACGTTGCTTGGGAAGTACACGAGCGCGCCTGTTCTGGGATTGAATAAGGCTTCTTTGACTCCCATTCCAAGCTTCATGATGTTTGTGGCAACGACCTCAAAAAAGTGCCCGCTTACGGTGTCAGGCATTACTTCTGCTACCTTTGCAAATGCAATCTCTGCAGGCAGGCCGTCGCCGAGCCTGTTTCCGAGTTGGAAGAGCGCGCTTGCGAACTCGTCTTCAAGTTTTTTTGTCTGTTCCCTTATCTTTATCACGTTCTGCGACCGCATCTTGAAATAAAGGCCGATTCCGAATGCGAGGGCAAGGGGGAATGCAAGGCTTAGGAGTGATGCGCCCATTCCGAAAGGACCTATTATTTCGCCTGTTTCAGTGTTTTGGCGGTATTCAAGCAGTTTCCAGTCAAAAGGTAATGAAATGTCATAGCTTAGGTCTGGTTGTATTGTGTGGAGTATTACTGGAATAAGGGCGAGGAGTAAAAACAGGCCTCCGATGATTGCGCAGATGAAGATGGGGTTTATTTGCAGTTCTGTATTGCCAAGCCTTATTACTATGTTTCGGTATTTCTTGAGCGCGGGATTGAGTTCTGCGATGTCTGTGTCTCCATATCCTGTGGGACGCCGGCTGAGAACGTTCTTTCCAAGCAAATACACGACAACAGGCAGTATTATGTTATAAAGGGTTGCAATGTGGTACCATTTAACATTGCTCATAAAGCTTACCACGAGCGGCAGTATAACTAGCCCGAGGATTGGTAGTATTACTCCGAGCATGTGAATCATTGTGATTGGTCCCTTGAGGTTTTGTGCATAATGCAGCATTCTCTCGTACGTTTCCTCAAGTATGACGTCAAGCGACTTGTCAAGAAGAGCGAGCCTTCTTTCTTCTGATGTTTCGTAAAGCGAACTCACTATTAGGTGGAATGCCTCAACAAATTCATTGTTCCATTTCCTCCACGTTTCAAGATACATTTCAAGGCTTTCTTTGACGCTTTCATACTTTTGGGTTTCAACATCCCACAATATTTTTTTCAGGTCAAGCGCCAATGGCGGGGTGAGGTGTTCTGATGCGAATTCTATTGCAAGCTCGAGGTTGCTTGTGTGGCGCATGTACGTGACAACGTAGAACACGCAGAGCACCATTTGGTTGCTTGCTTTCATGCGCCAGTTGTTTGCCAGGAACATTGGGTATTTTCCAAATACAATCATGAGGGTGATTCCGGATACGAGGAAGAATAGTGTGAAAAACAATGATGTTGCGATTGCAAGACTGAGCAGGCAACCAAATATTATATACGCGAGGGGGAAGACGACGCTGAAGGCAATAACTCCTGAAGGGGTTATGTTCAGGTGGGCGATGTCAATTGATTCTTGCAGTTCTTGCGCCCTTTTTGGGTCAACTCTGATTTTAAGAAGTCTGCCTGCAAAGTTGCATCCCTTTTCGTAGACGCTCATGTGACCCGGCATTGATTCCTGCTTGAATGTCTTGTACTCCCTGCTTACTACAGGAATTGGTTCTGCAGTTGAGAGGTCCAGCTGGCTTTGTAGTTTCTGCTTGTATTTTTGTACTAGGTCCGCTGGAAGTTTGTTGTTGCTCATTCGAGAACCATTGGCTTCTTGATTGTGCGCTTGAGCCATTCGCACCATTCCGCAAAGATTTTCTTGCTGTCAAGTGCTCCAACTTCCTCTCTTATTCTTTCGCTTATGCGGTGGAATTCATCATTTGCTAGCACGCTGAAATTTGCCTCAAGCAGTTCAGGTCTTTTTAGCTTGTCTGCAGTGCTTACAAGCTCCTGCTTGATGTTTGCCCTTAGGAGTATGTTGTCCCAGACTGCTTCCCAGTTGCCTGCCCATTCTCTTACAGAGCCAGCAATTGCCTTTATTATGTCGCTGTCGCCTGCTAGCAGGTCGCGGCTTGCTTGGAGCATGTCGTCTTTGCTTTCGTACTTCATGAGATCAACAAAACCTCCTTCTGTAAGGGGGTCTTCTTCCCATTTCTTCCTTACTTCTGTTATTTGGGTGATTCGCCTGAACCTGTGAAGTCCGTCAGGCGAACGCACGGGATTTGCAACAATGATTATGTCTGTTGCCTTGAATGATGTTTTTGGCACTCCTAAATCATTCACGACCCTGTCAAATACGCCGTAAGGGCTGTCTCCGTGTATTGTTCCTGCCACCACATTGGCAAGTGCGCCGACACGCATTGCTTCATATAGTGCTTTTGCTTCAACACTCCTGACTTCTCCGACTATTAGGGAAGAATCGCCAAGGCGCAGGGTTGTTCTTATGCCCTCGTCAGCGCTGACTTCTGTTGTTCCTCTTGTGAGCGCGCTTGCCACTTTCATGCTTTGTATGTTGTAATTGAGTTTTCTTAATGCGTCAACAGGTAGTTCAAGGGTGTCTTCAATTGTGACTATGCGGCCTTTTCTCATTATTTCTGTCATTATGCTGCCGAGCACAGATGTTTTTCCTGCGCTCCTTGTTCCTGCCACTAGTATTGTTCTTGAGCCGTCAACAAGGAAGCTGATGATTCCTGCAGCAAGAGGGGTCATCATTTTTGTTTTGATGAATAAGGGCAGAGTCCATGGCTTGTCCCTGTGTCTTCTCAATGCATAAGCGAGTCCTGTTGGATTCAGTGGGGCAGTGATTGCGGCAACTCTTGCCCTTGCAGTTGGGAGGACAAGCTCTGTGTCAAGGATGGGGTTTGCTTCGTCCAATGGCCTTCCTGAAATCATTCTTAGCTTTGATGCCCAGCTTTCTGCTTCTGTGACTGTGGGCATTATGTTTGTCATGCAGTCCCCGTATTCTGCGTGGACAATGAAAATAGGGGTTCTTCCCATTGGGCTATTGATTGTGATGTCCTGCACTTTTTCGTCTTCAAGAATGTTCTCGACAAGCCCGAAGCCGACAGTGTACTTCACAAGTATTTTTGTGAGTTCCTCAAGTTCTTTTTCTCTGAGCCTTATGTTCCTGTATCCTGCAAGTTCTTCAAGAAGATCCATTCCGACGTTTGTGAAGACTTGCCTCATTCTTTCAGGGTCAACGAATTCGGAGCGTTTTGGTTTGTGTTCTGCAAGTATTTTTCTTGCCGCGTCAAGGAGCTCGTATTTTTCCTCGTTGAGCTTGAATTCTGGCGGCGAGAGGTGGTAAAGGTACTGGACTGTTTGTGGTATTGAGAATATTGTTACTTCATTCTCGCCAACCTCGTAGCTTTCGATTTCCTCTCCTTCTGCAGGGTAGCTTGCCTGAAGCTTGGTATACATGAAGTCAGGCTTTACGAGGGGGGAGAAGAATCGCCTGTAAATCTCTCTGTCTCCAAGGGTGTAACCCGCCAGGGCGGGCTTGGCCAAAGTTATCAGCCGTGTTTTTTCCATTCGGCTGACGATGGTCTCGACCAAGCCCAAGAAAGTTTGGATGCAGGGTACACCTTCTCGGGGTATGGCGCCTTGCTCTAGCTGGGTTCGTTCCCGGCGGGCTATTCGCACCAGTTCCACATAGGCGCCAAGGGGGTCGGATTTCAGAGAACGGTGGATTATGTTTTGCAGTTCGGTATATTTTGCTTCGACAAATCTTCTGGTCAGGGGGTTTGCGAGTATTCCTGCAGAAAGCCTTTCCTTGCTTAATTGTTTGAAAAGTTTTGCAATCTCTATGAGCATTGCAGTCTGGTTGTAGTCGTACTCGTAGTCACGCTTTTGTACAAGAACGATTTTTGTGGCTGTTCCTGCTTCTGCAAGGGTGTCAATCACCATTGCCATGACTCGGGGGTCGTCTTCAAGTGATGGGAAGTATGGGCATGATTCGCAGTCTATCCTGATAGTGATTTCCTCTCCTTCCTTGATGACTTCGCTTACCCCGCATTTCGCTGCCATCAGTCTTCCTCCTCGCGCAGTTTTTCAAGTGCGACTTCTATGAGGTGCGACTTGTTTCGAAATCTTTTTCTCTCTTTTGCAACCTTTTTGTCAATCCAGGCAATGAGGTCTTCCTCTATTGTTGCCGAAATTGGTTTTTTCATCCTTGGCGCAGTGCAAACATATTATTTTATATATTTTGTGTTTTCTTGACATATGAAATCTGAAAATATATATTTTATAATATAAATGACCACTGGGCAAGAGCACCACAAAGTTAAAGTATATCCTCATTTTTCATTCAAGTATGGCTGATGAAGCTGTGCCTTTCACTGACCAGTACGCATTTGGCGCAATGCCTACCCCTCCTGCAAAAAAAAGGCTTTTTGGTGGCACAAAGCCAGCGCCAGGACCAAGCCCAGAAGTCACTGGTCTTGCTGAACAGATTAATTCTCTTGCCTCGCGCATAAGGGTCAATGAGGAGCGATTTAACGAACTGCGCAGAAAGCTTCTTTTCATTGAGCAAAACATGTTAAACAACCATAAAAAAACATTAAGCGAGATAAAGTTGTCAAATGAGGAAATTGACGAGCTCAGGCACAAGCTTGAGGCGGTTGAGGACAGGGTGATAACAATCATCAAGGAGTTGAGGCTTACTGCAAGAAAAAGTGACATGGATGTGATGAAGCGCTATATTGAGCTGTGGGACCCTGTGAAGTTCGTGACTGCTGACTATGCTGAAAAGATTGCCCGCGAGGTTGTTGAGGAAAAGCTTGCTAGTAAGCCGGGCGACCAAAACATTTAATAAGTAATTTGACGAGCAACAAGGGAAAAAGAGGAATAAAATGGGATTGCTGGACATTTTCAAGAAAAAGCCCGCAGCAGAGGCTCCTGCGCCTGTTGCGGGTTATCCCGTGCCTATGGGAATGCCTGTGCCAGGACCAATGCCTCCTGAAGTTCCGACAGACCAGGTCTTGGCAATGCGGCAGCAGGGATTGACTAATAACCAAATAATCCAGACCTTACAAAGGCAAGGCTATCAGCCCCAGCAGATTTATGATGCCATGGCTCAGGCAGAGATGAAGGGCGGTGCGGAGCCAATGCCAGAAGCGCCGAGTGCTGGTGTCGGAGAGTTTCCTGCAGCAGAGACCGCTCCGAAGGGCGCGGCTGAGACTCCAAAGGGCTTTGAGGAAATTGCGGAGGCGGTTGTTGAGGAAAAATGGAATGAGTTTATGAAGGAGATTGGCAAGATTAATGAGTGGAAGGAAGCAACAACATCCAGGCTTGACAAGCTTGACCAGTCCTTGGCAGATATGAAATCTGATCTTGACAACCTGCACAAGGCAATCGTGAGCAAGATTTCAGAATATGACAAGAACCTTCTTGATGTGGGCACTGAAATAAAGGCAATGGAAAAGGTCTTCCAGAAAGTCCTTCCTGAGCTGACTGGTTCTGTTGCAGAGTTGTCTAGGATAACAAAGACTGCAAAGACAGCAAAGCCAGCTGCAGCGCCCGCAAGAAAGAAATAAGCAGCATCAGGTTTCAGAATTGCTCAGTGTCAATCCGTAGAAGACAGCTTCTGTATTGTGAACATGGCTATCAGCAGGATTAGTGCAAGCCCGAGGACTTTGGGATGGAATATCGTTGCCCAGAAGCCAATCTGCTCGCCCTCTGCAGGAATTCCTGTCACGTTCTCTCCAGCAGCGAGTTTTGTGAACTGTTTTTCCTCAGAAACGACTGATGTTAGTGTGCCAATTCCTATTATAAGCATTAGTGCCAGAACCCACCAGGCAAAGTTGTGGCGGTACTCACTCTTTGTAAGCACGTCCAGTATTGTTTCTTCCTTGACCCCAAATGCCTGGTAAGCAAGGATTAAGAGGATGCCGAAAATGACGAGGATTATGAACCAAGGAGCCATGCGATTGATTGTCTTTACCGCAATACTGCTGAACAAGGTCATTACAGCAAGCACGAAAGCCAGGAGGAACGCAAGCGCTTGTTTGTTCTCCATCCACTTGGTCCTTGTCAGCACAGCATAAACTATGACGAGAACAAAAATGAAGGGAAAGATTACGTCAAACTTTTGCAACAATCCGATATCTAATAGTGTTGCCATCTCTTTATTAGCCACCGCCTTGTTTAGGTGTGCCTCCGAATTCTTCCCACAGCCATTCCTTTAGCCCTTTTGCTCCTGGTGGAGGCGCTTCTGGTTTTGTTACAAACCATATTATTATTCCAAATACGAGGAGTATTACGATTAATGCTTGGATGCTTGGGTCAATATATTGAAGGATTGGAATTGGCGTCCATGCATTGACGAAAATTAGTATTATTAATGCCATTGCTGCCAGCGCAATAACTGAAGTAAGTCCTGTTTTTTTGGGCACTTCTCCTCCTGCAAGACCGACCATAAAAAGCAATAATACCACAACAACTACTAGCAGCGCCACTTCTGGTATTGAGTCGTTTATTATGTTAACAACATCCGCTTGGGGTGGATAAAAGCCTGTTGCGTGAGGAATAACAACTAGGAGTGCAATTGCTAATGAAAGCACAATGTTGTATTTCTTGGAGCCAGTTCCAAATAGGTTTATTTTTTGCAGTACTGCAAAAAAGATCGTGAATATCAGTATGAACGGCAGTATTATGTCGCGGACTCCCCAGTAATCAAGCCAGTAGACAAAGTCGCTGAAGTATCCTCCCCAGCCCCATCCCCTATAACCGCCATAAAATTGGAATAATACCATAAGTCACCTCTTATTTCTTTTCTCCCTTTGCCATCCAGTAAACAAAGACAATAAGGAATATTATTAAGATTATCGATGCTACAGCAGTTGATGTCCAGAATTGGCTCAAGTAGTCCCATAAGGCGTCAAGCCAGCTTCTTCCTGACTCGTCTCTTATCGCGTCAAGGAAAACTATGACGATGCCGATGAACATTATTACCATAAATAATGTGTTCCAGTGTTTGGGAAGACCAACCCATTTTTCCTTTTCTTCCTTTGGCGCCCAAAATGTGCCGACAAGAAGCAGGTAGAAAACCCCAAGCAGGACGAGAACGATTATGTTTGAACTTACCCTTGTGATTGTTTCCACAAGCTTGCTTGAAGCCACGACAAGGAATGCTATCACGAATGATGCCATTGCGTTGAGGTTTTTCTTTGTGTATTCCTTGTCCTCAATCTTTTCTATTCCAAGAATCCTGCTTTTTTCAAAGATTGCGAATGTGATTGTGAATACCAATAGAAAGGGGAGCACAACGTCATAAATGCCAATACGCTGGAAGAACAAAAGGACATTCCCTAATACTGTTGGTGCTGCCATTTCCTCATCTCTTTTTCTTTCGATAACTTTAAATACGTTCCTATATAAAACTTTCGTCGGACAAAATGAGGATTGACAAGAAGGCATTTGAAATGATGCGCAGGCATATTGAAAGCCATGATGCCTTGCGTGAGCAATTGATACGGCTTTCGCGCGATGTTCTTGCACTAAGCAAAAAATCAATCTATTCATTGCACAGGAATGAAGTAGGAACAGCAAAAAAACAGATTGCAATTGCAAGAAAGACAATAGCAAGGATACAAAAACTGATAAAAAAGGACACGCATCTTGCAGCAACAGGGGCTTATCTTGAGGCGCTTGAGGAATATGTTGAGGCATCCTGCTACTTGTCGCTGTTAACAAAAAAGGCTTTGCCTACCGCAAAACAGTTGGGGGTTGACATTGATACTTATTTGCCTGGCTTGTGCGACCTTGTTGGCGAGCTTGTGCGAAAGGCAATAAACAGCGCAATAAGGGGCGACACGATGACCGCACTTCAGATACGCGATTTTGTCAATCAATTGCATCAGGAGCTTTCACTTTTTGATTTCAGGAACCTTCCTGTAAGAAGGAAGTTTGACTCAATAAAGTATGGCCTTGAAAAGCTCGAGGACCTCGCGTTGCAGATACGTATGAAGAAAAAATAGTTCAAAACCTTTAAATAACGCCCTTATTCGCTGATACTTATGGCTTTATCGCTTGCTAAAAGGATTCCTGCAGCAGACGTGCAGAAAAAGAAGGAAGGGGATGTTGTTTTTGTTGCTGGTTTTGCTGCTGATGCAAAGGAAATGGGCAAGATTGCATTCATAACTTTGCGCGACCGTTCTGGTACAGTGCAGATTGTAGCCACTTCCGACAATCATCATTTCAAGGACATAAAGGGAATAACAAAAGAAAGCGTGATTGTAGTAAAAGGGAAGGTCAAGGCAAGCAAGCTCAAGAGCGGAGCAAAGGAACTGCAGTTGGAAGAGCTTGAGGTCCTAAGTGCAGCTCAGCCAAACCTTCCAATTGATTTCACTGGCAGGATTGAGACAAACCTTGACAAGCGCCTTGATTTTCGCATTCTTGATTTGAGGAATCCTAAAGTTCTTGCCATTTTCAAAATCAGAAGCAGGGTCAATATGGCAATCAGGGAATTCCTGATAGGAGAGGGATTTATTGAAATGCAGACTCCAAAACTGATTTCTGCAGGCGCTGAAGGAGGAGCAACATTATTCCCCGTTATTTATTACAACAAAAAGGCATTCTTGAGTCAGAGTCAGCAATTGTACAAGCAAATGATGCTTGCTGCTGGTTTTGAGAAGGTGTTTGAAATCGGCCCTACTTTTCGTGCAGAGAAATCACACACAACAAGGCACCTGACTGAATTCACGCATTTTGACTTTGAAATGGCCTACATTGATGACGAAGACGATGTCCTTAAGGTTATGGAAAGGATGTTTATGTACGTGATGAAACAGGTTGAAGAAAAGTGCAAGGAAGAGATTGATTTGCTTGGCATCAAGCTTGACATTCCCAAGTTCCCTTTTCCAAGAATCACTTACAAGGAAGGTGTTGAGATGCTTAATGCCTCTGGCTCAAAGATGAAGCTCGGCGATGACTTGGGCTCAGAGGATGAGAAAAAGCTTGGCAAACTCGTGCAGAAGAAGTACGGCGCAAGCGCTTATTTCCTCACGAAATTCCCGACAAAAGTCAGGGCGTTCTACATAATGAATGATGGCGAATACTGCAGGGGATTTGATTTTATGTACAGGGGTCTTGAGCTTGCATCAGGAGGCCAAAGAGAGCACAGGTACGAAGTTTTGAAACAGCAAATTGCTGACAAGGGCATGAACCCTGACAATTTTGAGTTCTACCTTGACGCCTTTAAGTACGGCATCCCACCTCACGGCGGCTTTGGCATTGGCATGGACAGAATGGTGCAGACAATCTGCCAGCTTGAGAACATCAGAGAGGCGGTGCTTTTCCCAAGGGACCCTGAAAGACTGGAGCCGTGAACACAACCTTTTTATAGAGCTTTCTGACCTTGTTTTCTTATCCTGCCCGAGTAGCTCAGCAGGTAGAGCGCCTGGCTGTTAACCAGGAAGTCGCAGGTTCGAGTCCTGCCTCGGGCGTCTTATGGACGAGCCTATCGACAAGCTTGCAAAAATTGCAAGGCTTGACCTTACAAAAGAAGAGCGTGAAAGATTTGCAAAGGAATTAGACAGCATTCTCAAGGCATTTGACATCATAGCCAAAGCGCCCACAAAGGGGGTTCAGCCAGCAACACACCCCGTTCCTTTGTTGCCAATGGAAAGAAAGGATGTTGTTGCAGAAGGGTTGTCAAGAGAGGACGCGCTAAGGAATACTGAACTTAAGGGGGATGGCTTCATTAAGGGCCCGCCGACAAAATGAGCAATGCAGAAATAGTTGAGGAAGCCAAAAAACTGAATGAGCAATATAATTTCTTCATCACGCTTAAGCATCCGCAGGAAGGAATTCCTGTTGCGGTCAAGGATAACATTTGCACAAAAGGAATTCCAACGTCTGCAGGCTCAAAAATACTCGAGCAATATATTCCCCCATTTGATGCCACCGTAGTGGTGCGGCTCAAGGCAAATGGCTACAGCATTCTCGGAAAGACTGCGATGGACGAATTCGGATTTGGCACTTTTTCAGCAAATACTTTCAGGGTTCCAAAAAACCCTCACGACCCAAAGCGTTCCTGCGGTGGTTCGTCAGGTGGTAGTGCTGGCTACATTGCCGCATCAAAGTTTGCAAGGTTTGCTCTTGCGCAGTCAACAGGCGGCTCAATCAGCGCTCCTGCTGCTTTCTGCGGGGTTGTTGGATTGACGCCAACTTATGGGAGGGTTTCAAGGTATGGGTTGATTGATTATGCAAACTCGTTGGACAAGATAGGTGTTGTGGCAAAAACAGTGCGTGATGCAAGCAGGGCCCTTGAAGTCATTTCTGGTCCTGATGGAAAAGACGAGACTTGTCAGGGTGTGCGGTTCAGGGACCCCCCCAAATTGTCAAAGAAAGTAACAATTGGAATTCCAAAGGAATGGCTTGCTCAAGAAATAGACGCAGGAGTAAAAAAATGCTTTGATGATGCAGTAAAAAAGCTTGAATCGCTTGGAATTGCTGTTAAGGAAATCAGCATTCCCACAACACCTTATGCCCTTGCTGCTTATTACATCATTGCGCTCGCAGAGGCATCAACAAACCTTGCAAAGTATTGCGGATTAAGATACGGCTCAACCTTGCCGCTTGAGGGTGGTGGCGAGTACTGGGAATATTTCAGCAGGGTGCGCAGCAAATATTTTGGCACAGAAGCAAAGCGCAGGATATTGCTTGGCACTTTTGTCCGCATGGCAGGCTACCGTGACAAGTATTACGTACAGGCACAGAAAATTAGGCAATTGCTGATCAATGATTTCAAGAAGGCATTCAAGGATGTTGACGTTATTGCTGCACCTACTATGCCGATTGTTGCGCCGACTTTTGAGGAAATAAAAAAGCTGTCGCCTTTGGAGGAATACTCAATGGACGTCTTGACTGTTCCTGCAAATCTTGCTGGATTGCCACACTTGAGCATTCCTTGCGGAACTGCAAAAGGGATGCCTGTGGGGTTGCACTTGATTGCGGACCATAACAATGATGAACTGCTTGTGCAGGTGGGTGAGAATTATGGTTAAGATTGGCTTGGAGATTCACCTGCAGCCGAACTCCAAAAGCAAACTGTTCTGTGCGTGCTCGACAGAGGGTGCTGAACCTAATACCAAAGTGTGCCCGACTTGCTTGGGAATGCCCGGCTCGAAGCCGCGGCTGAACACTGACGCGTTTATTGCTGCCATAAAGCTTGCTTTGGCAATGAATTGCAAAATCCAGAAAATATCTTTTTTTGCAAGAAAGACATACTTTTATCCTGATTTGCCCAAGAACTTCCAGATTACGCAGTATGACCAGCCGTTCGCAACAGAGGGATTGCTTGAGCTTAAGGACAGAAAAATTCCAATTACAAGAATTCATATTGAGGAGGACCCTGCGTCATTGAAGCATGTTGAGGGAAAGAAAGGCACGGAGTACGTGCTTATTGATTACAATCGTTCAGGCACGCCTTTGTGCGAGATTGTTACTCCGCCAGTATTTTCAAGTCCTGCTGAGGCTAGGGAATTTCTTGAGGAACTGATGCGTCTTGCTGACTACATTGGAATTTTTGATGCGCAGGAAGGTAAAATAAGGGCTGACGTGAATGTTTCAGTAGAAGGTCACCCAAGGGTTGAGGTAAAGAATATTACGAGCTTTCGCGATGTTGAACGCGCAGCCCAGTTTGAAATAATACGCCAGGAAAGCATCGTTGCAAGAGGGGAACGGGGAGTCACAGAAACGCGCTCTTTTGACCAGCGTACAGGTACCACTGATAGTATGAGGCATAAGGAAACAGAGGAAGAATACGGCTACATTCCTGAACCTGACCTTCCACCATTAATAATAACCGATGAGCAATTGGAGAAGGTACGGTTGGAAATGCCAGAGCCTCCAAGAAAGAGGATTGCCCGCTTTGTGAAGGAATACAAAATCAAGCAGGAGCAGGCAGAGTCCTTGATGTCAGAGCGCGCACTTGCAGACCAGTTTGAGGAGGTTGTGAGGAAAAATGATGCCTCCCTTGCCGCAATGTGGTATTCTTATGTTCAGAAAATCCTGAACTTTAATGCGGTGCGTTTTGACAGGACCGGATTCAAGGCAGAGCATATGAATGATTTTCTTGGCATGCTTTCTTCGGGTGTTGTTTCAAAGCGAGGTGCTGAATTGTTGCTTAGGGAATTGTTGTTGCATCCTGCTCCTGCAAGACAATTAGCTGAAAAGCTTGGTTTGCTGGCTTTGGGGGAAAAGGAAACAGAAGAAATTGTTGAGAAGGTCATCAAGGAAAATCCGCAGGCAGTCAGTGACGTGAAGAGAGGAAAGGAAAAGGCAATGCAGTTCCTTGTTGGGCAGGTCATCAGGGCAAGCCAAGGAAGGGCAAAGGAACAAGCAGTTCTTGCGCTGTTGAAAAATGCATTGAAGCAATAGCTTTTTATTGAGCATTCTTGAAAAAGTTGAAATGGTTGCAGAGATAACAATTCCTTACACAGCACAACTCTCATATCTTGCAATATTTGTTGTTATTCTGCTTAATGGCTCTGGTTTCCTGCCAATTCCTGAGGAAGTTATTCTTTTGCTTACTGGCTGCCTTGTTTTTGAGACTGTTTTCAGCTTTTGGCCTGCTGTTCTTGTTGCATTAATCAGCGTGATTGTTGTTGATAACTTTCATTTTTATCTCGCAAGCCACGGTCACTCCATCCTGAAGTGTTTTGTTAATGATAGGTTAATTGCGCATGTGCAAAATGCTGTTGATTCGCACGGCCCTTATGCTGTTTTTTTCGCGCGGTTTATCCCTGGCACCCGTGTGGTCACGGCGTGGGTTGCAGGCGCTTCTGGAATGAGGCAGAGCAGATTCTTTTTTGCAGATTCTTTTGGAGCAGTAATTCAGACGCCAATACTAGTGTGGATTGGCAGAATGCTTGGTCCTCAGGTTGAGAAATTATTAGCATTTGTGTATTCTGTTGATGCGATAATCCCATTTCTTCTCCTTATTGTTTTTGTGATGTTCGCAATTTTTGTGTGTTTGTTCAGGAAGACCATAAAGAATTTTATACTTAAACTCTCAAGGAGGAATTAATGATTAAATTCAATGGGCTGAAAGGGCTTGTCGTCTTCTTTTTAGTGGTGCTTCTTATACTTGTTGTACTGTTTTTTGTCCTTAATGTAATCATTATCTTTATTCCTGTTGCGGTTGTCGCGGCAGTAATACTCTGGCTTATCTCTCTTTTTTACAGAAAGAGAAGAAAGCATTTTGTGCATGTGTATTTCAAGAGGTTTTAGAGCCCAAGTAGCTTGTCCACCTCATGCGATATTCTTTTTTCAAAGTCAGCAACTTTTTCACCCTCCTCTTTTTCAGCGCTGAGAATTCTCATAAGCTCTTTTGCAAAAAAACCCTCTTTTTCTTTTGGCATTATCTTGAGCTGGCCTATGTGCTTGTTGATTATGTCTTCTTCAATCTCGTCGACTGTTCCTTTGCTTACCTTGATTTCCTCAAATTCCTTGCTTTCTAGCTTATTGGTGTTCTTCAGTACCACATATGCTCCTTTTCTGTTCAGCGAATCAATTATCAGGTTGAATGGGATGTCTCCCGGTTTTCCTTCTCTCAGCATTCCTTCAGCTCGTATGAGCACTATTGCGTTTGTCACGTCCGTCATGTTGAGCTTGTTTTGTATTTCTTTTTCTGCTTCTGACGCACTTTTGCCTGTCACGTCTGCGCTTATTCTTACAACAGGCTGCAATTGTATTTTTTCATACCTTATGTTATCATTGTCATAAATTGTGAAGCTTCCGCACCCAAGTTCTTCCAGTTCTGAAAAGTTGTTGGGGAAGAGGGGGCCTGGATAAACGAAAGTGCCGTAGCCGTCAATGAACTTGCTTTCTCTTATGTGTATGTGTCCTCCTGCGTAATAATCAAATTTTTTTGGCATTGAGGAAACAGGCAGTGCATCGATTGAGCCAAGTGATTTAGGCATTAATTCTGTGACTGCAGAATGAAAGAGGAATATTTTTGTTCCCGCTTCTGCTTCGAGTTTTTCCTTGTCAAGTTTTTCATACGTGTGCTTTTCAAGCCCACCTCTTTTGCCAAATATTCCTGTAATCTTTACTCCTGTTTTCTTGTCTGTAGTAAAACTTAGATGTATTCTGCTGCTTGTTGGCTCCTCTTTTGCAACATTGACTGCAATTCCTGCCTGCTCAAGGATGTCTATCATTGTCTTTCCACTTGGCGAGAAGTCATGCGAACCAGGTATGAGATAAACTGAAATGCCATTGTCTTTGAGTTCTCTAAGTTTCTGCACGCACACCTTCAATGCGTCCATTGAAGGCAGTGATGTGTTGAACAAATCTCCTGCTATTATTACAAAATCAACTTTTTCCGTAATGCATTTATCAATCGCATAAACAAAGCTCTTTGTATTAAGCTCCCTTAATTTTGGTTCTCTCCAACCTCCAAGGTGAACGTCTGCAAGGTGTGCGAATTTCATAAAAATCCAATCCTGATGGTCAATATAAAGATTTGTGAAGAGAAATATTATATATTGGTTATTCACAATTGCTGCTTATGCAGAAAAAGCACAGTAAGAATTGCAAAATAGAAAAAAAGGCGCTTGCTGCCGCAAAGGAGCTTGAAAAAATCCCAGAGCCTTCAAGAGAGGAAATTTCTAAAATTTATCGTGAGGGGATTGAGGAAGCCCGCCGTCTGCAAAAGCTCCTGAAGCCAGAGTGGTTCGTTAAGGACATTGATAAGCCCGGCAAAAGGCTTAAGAAAAAATAATTTTTTGGTTACTACTCGACGAGAAACTGCCTTTTTTCGACGAAAAGTTTATAAAGGACTTGTGTTTTGGAGTTGAAAATTGACGATAAACGTCATGTGGGGGGTCATCTGGTTTTCCAGATGGTTTCCATAAAAGGAGGAATCTACAATGGCAGAAAAAGTTGCAAAGGTTGGTGTCAAGAAGGCAGCAGGATACCTGTACTTCGTTGACAAGGCAGGAGATGTTTCAAGGGCAAAGATGGCGCGCGGCCGCAAGAAGGGTGCGGGCGGCAGGCCTGAAAAGGTTGCAAAGGTTGGTGTCAAGAAGGCAAAAGGATACTTGTACTTCATAGACAAGGCAGGAGATATTTCACGTGCCAAGATGGCGCGCGGCGGCAGATAAAGCCGCTTTTTTTTATCTTTTTATTATCTTGTTTTGAATTCCGAAAAGTATAAATAGACAGCAACTCGTCAGTGGAAAGCAGCAATAAAAAACAGCAAAAAGAGAGTGGTTGGTTGTGGTGTTCAGTTTTGTAAAACGGGTATTCAACCAGTTCTGGAGAGATTTTTTTGCGGTGAGGAAGGATCTTAAGCTTGGTCTTTACGGTCCTCCTAACTCTGGAAAAACAACTCTTGCGAATAAGATATGCCTTGACTGGGTTGGAGAGGAGCTTGGTAAGGTAAGCCCTTTGGCTCATGAAACGCGTGAAATTCAGATTAAGGAGCAGGTGTCGATAAAGAGCAAGGACGGAAAGGAGCTGATGTTCAACCTTGTTGACACGCCTGGCATTGCCACAAAGATTGATTATGAGGATTTCCTCAAGGCAGGGATGTCAGAATCAAAGGCAAAGCGCAGGGCAAGGGAAGCAACGAAAGGTGTGATTGAGGCCATCAAGTGGCTTGATGAGATGGATGCTGTCCTTGTTGTCCTTGATGCAACGCAGGACCCTTATTCCCAAGTTAATGTCACAATTATTGGAAACCTGCAGGCGCGCGACATTCCTGTGCTTATCGTGGCAAACAAGGTTGACTTGAAGCGCGCAAACATAAAGAAAGTGCAGGCAGCGTTCCCGCAGTATGATGTCATAGGGATTTCGGCAAAGTATGGCAGGAATGTCAAGGAGCTTTATGAAAAAATCTTTGAGCTGGTGAAGTAAAGATGGTTACAATACAATTGCTTCCATACACAGAAATTGAGTCATTGAGTTCTGTTGGAAGGATAAGGAAGCTTCTCAATATTGCCAAGCAGGATAAGATAGTGCTTTTGCAGGGCAGGCTGAAGAAGGATGAGGAAACAGAGCTTATCAAGGTGACGATGGAAGAGATTAACAAGGAATTCAAGGGTATTGAACTCGCCGTAATCAACCCGGCTGCAGCAAATCTCAGCGGGCTTCAAAAGCTTAAAAACGATTTGATTGGCGCAGTGCTTGGGGACAGGCAAGGGTTGACAATTATTGGGCCTGCAAGCATTGTCAAGCAGATAAAAAAGGACCCGAACAAGATTGAATTGCTGACTTCTGAAAAGCGGAAGCGCAAAAGGTGAACAATGCCACACCAGTGCGTGCGCTGCAACACTTTCTATGACGACGGGAATGATGTAATCCTGAAAGGATGCCCGTGTGGTGCAAAGCTTTTCTTTTTCATAAAGAAAGAGCGGCTTGAGCAGATAAAGAAGGCTGACGAAACGCCACCACAGGTAAGCGAGGAGGAGCGGAGGCAGATTGAGAATGATGTCCTGGATGTTCTTGGCGTGAAGGAGTCAGAGGAGCCTGTTGTTCTTGACCTTGAAAGCGTGAGAGTGTTGAAGCCGGGCAAGTACGAGCTGGACCTTGTGCAGTTGTTCAAGGGCGAGCCTTTGATTTTCAAGCTCGCTGATGGCAAATACATAATTGACATTGCAGAAACTTTTAGGAGGATGAGAAAGAAATGAAGTTCAGGACGCTGTGCATCTGCGTTGTTGCAGTTGTTGCACTCATTGCGCTGTTGCTCCTGTTTTATTTTTTGCGTCCTTCAGTTACTGGTGCAGTAAGCACTGGCATCTGCCCGCCTGGCTCAACTCCGATTCTTGCTGAGGGCGCAGGGGTTTATTTGAAGGAGATTGCTTGGTATGAGCGGCTTGGGCACAAGTGCTTTTTTGGGTATGATGGTATAACGCCCTGCTGTTTTAGGACAAGCAATTGCTGCCCGCCTTATGAATTGTGGCAACAGAATCCTTCTGTCGGCACTGCAGGACTGCACTAAGCATTCTCGTCGACACAAGGAAAGGTTTATATATGAGTAAAGCAAAACAAATAAACATCCGTATCAAGAGGTGATACTCAATGGCTGAAGAAGGCAGAAACCTGAGTCTCGTGATTCTGGGAATAGTCGCAATTATTGCAGTGGTGGGTCTGGTCCTGCTGTTGTCAGGAGGCAAGGCAGCCAAGACGGGCCAGATACTTAACGTTCCTGCACTTGGCGGAAAGCCGATGTGCGACAGCCCGTGCACGCCAGTACTCATGGGACCGACAGAGCGTGACGCATTGTATCAGAAAGAGGACTTTGAGAAGGCGTTTGGCAAGAGCTGCTTCAAGACAGGTTATCAGGACCCGCGCTATCCAGGCGTTCTGGTAAGTGGTGATGACAACCTGTACTGCTGTTGCCCGACAGTGAATGACAGGAGCATCCTCCACGGTGATGAGTCGCTCGTCAAGGGACCGCCATTCAATGACTTTGCAGGCGTTCCGAATGAGCGCGATTCTGGAGTCCCTGTCGGACCATACGTGATAGAGAGATAATTTTTTGTTGTTTCTTCTTTTTCTTTCATTCTTTTTGTTGGTCCTGAAAAACGCCTAGACCATGTGCTTAACGCTAATCCGATGAAAATGTTTATATAGCAATGTGACAAATTGGTCAAAAAAGAGTGATAATATGGAAGACAGGGCAATTATGCTTATGATTGTTGGCGCTGTTCTTGTTGTTGCAGTTGCAGGAATTGCGCTTACGTTTTCTTCAGCATCAACTGGAATGGTTTCTGCGTATCAGCAGATACGTGGGCAGGGTGAAATCATTTATCAGAACGACCCTGCTCAGCACGTGCCGGTTGATGAGGGGGTTTGCGTGCTTGCAAGGGAAAGGCCGACCACGCTGGACTCGTTCATCCACCGCCAGTGCGAATACCTTAATCCCGGTAGGCAGGGGCTTAAGGCAGACTGTATTTATCATTCAAAGCTTATGGTGCAGATGAAATGCCGTTCAGCGCCGGTATTTGAGAACATCGGTCAGCCACAAACCCTTGTTTAGTTCTCGTCAATGACCAGCCTTGCAATGTCTGACAGTATTGAGGCTATGGAACTGCAGGCGTGAGAAACTTCAGGTAATTGGTTTATCTTTGTGCACAGTTCAAGTCTTTCGCTTCTTCTTCTTGCAACTTCGTCAGCCAGCTGCCTGTTTCCTTCGTGGACTGCCTTCATTACGTCAAGATAATCCTGTTCCAAAAGACTAAGGAGTGAGTTGACTGTCTTTTTCTGGCCCCCATTTAGGGAGGAGCATTCCTTGCACAATGCTTTTACAGCGTCGGCAAGTCCCTCAATGTAATGCACAAGCATCCATGTGCCAAGCACTTTTGCAGGCTCCAACGCGAGCAATGATGCCATTTCTGGGCTTGCCAGCGCGCTTTTCAAAAGCCTTGTGAGCAGGAAATAAAGCCTGTTCACGTCATAATCACGGAACATCACGCTCTCGCTCAGGTCTTTTCCTGCAACTGTCGTTCTGCAGTCCTGCAACATCGTCCTTGTAATCATGTCCATCCTCTTGATGCTCTTGTCAACAGAAATTTCCTTGAGGTTCAGTAGGTCTTTTGCGATTATTTTGTTTGCGTTTTGCTCTGATATTTCAAGCGCGACAAAGTCATGAAGCATTCGTCTGATTTCTTTTGCATGCTTGGTTATGCTTTCGCCAACAAGTTCAATCGTGCTTGCATTGTTCAAATACGCTGCAGAAATCTCGCGTTGTATTGTATCTGGTTGTTTGTTGTCCACATTAATCGTTACTGTATTTTGTTCTGTTGGTTTTTTCTCGGTTAGGGTGGGTGTTATCAAGAGTTCTGAATCAGACTTTTCATAGACGTAAATAGTTGCTCCTTTGCTGAGTTTGTTTTTTTCAAGCCATTCCTTTGGCAATGAAATTGTGTGGCTTGCCTGACCTGCCTTGACTAACTTGCGGATGTGCATTAACTACCACCTGTTTTGTACTTACTTGTCGTACTAGTAATATTGTAAGTACGTTATGTATATATAATTGTTTTGTTTAATAAGTATCCAAATGAGCAACAACAAATAGGGCGCGAGCGCATGATGCAACGGCGCACAAACTTGCGTTCGCGAGTCATTGACCCGGTTTGCTGAGCGCCAACCACACGTAATCGCTAATGCCCGGGCACAAACCCTTGATATGCTGTTCATTGCGAATAATCCCGCTCAAAGAAACAGTGGAGATGACAGGGCCGGGTAGCAGAAACAACAGAGAATAAAAACTGCATCAAGGCGTGGCATTGCATCAGTTGCGTTGGCGCGCACAGAATGCAACCACACCAACAATCACCCCAGGACAGGAAAGCTGTCCTGGCTCACACTCCTGTGAAAAAAATGAAATCGCATTCATCCCCCTCTCTCACCAGGCGCGTATCGCCAATGCTGATTCTGGTACGCGCCCCTTTTTTATTCTGCAGCGGGCTGTGATGCCCAATGATACCAAAAAACCCGGAGCAATGGGCAAAAATTGATAGATTCCTAATGTCTTTCTCGCCAAAGGAAAAGATTGCAATAATCCATGATGCAGACCCTGATGGCTTGTGCTCTTCTGTCGTTCTTAGCAGGATGATTGAACGCTTGCGCGGAAAGCCTGCTGACTTCCATTATTCAACAAGGAAGCTTGTTCGTAACAGCGTTACTCCTGACATTTTAAAAATGCTGAAGTCCAGGAAAATCTTTAAGGTGATTTTTACAGACCTTCCTGTTCACGAGGATGCGGCGTCAATCAAGCGCCTTGAGAAGCAGTGTGAAATCCTTGTAATTGACCATCACGCATTCTTTCACGACATAACCTCTGAAAGGGCTGTGCTTGCAATGCCTCAGCTTTTGGCAGACGAGGTTGATCCTTCAAGATATCCTGCAAGCAAGCTTGCTTATGATTTTGCAGACAGACATGTGGGCATTGAGGACGTTGCGTGGATTGCAGCGATAGGGTTGATTGGTGACATGGCAGGAAGCGCATGGCCTGAATTCCTGGCACAGGTTTTTGAGCGCCACAAGATCAAGCCAAATCCCAAGGACTGGTTCAAAACAGAGCTTGGTAAGGTTTCAGAGCTTTTGCTTGCCGCAATGATTATTGACGACAAAAACATTAATTATTGTTATGATGTTTTGATGAAGGCAAAAGCGCCTGCAGACATCCTGAAAGACAAGAAGCTTGTTTCACTCAGAAAATCGCTTGAGAAGGAAATTAGTAAGTGGGCAAGGCTTGCTCCAAAGATTGCGCAAAAGGATGAGACGCTGAAGCTGATATGGTATGAAATCACTCCCAAATACCATATTAACTCGCCTCTTTCAACAATGCTGTCTCTTGACACGAAATATTATGATTATGCAATAATAATTGTTGATAAGGGAAAGGACATTGTCCGCGTTTCAGGAAGGTGTCAGAGCCAGCGCGTGAGAATGAACGAACTACTCAAGAGTGCGGTTAAGGGATTAAAGAGTGCTAATGGGGGCGGTCATGTGCCTGCTGCAGGTGCGCATTTCAGGCCCGCAGACTTGCAGAGGTTTAGGCAAAGAATTGTTAATGCTCTTGGCAAAAATTTATATACTAATAAGAAAAATCAAGAACAACAAAGAGGTGAATAAACCATGGCAGATGAAGGTAAGGGAGTTGCGTACGCGATTCTCGGAATAGTTGCAGTTATTGCAGTGGTAGGGCTTGTCCTGCTTTTCAAGGGCGGAGCAGGAAAGGTAGTGATGGAACAACCCAAGGTCTACGGTGGCGGAGAAATAACCTATGGGCTTGACCAATACAGCGACGGAGGGTTTGTGCGGTACAGTGATAATCGCGTTTATGCCGGCGCAGAGTATGTTTTCCCAGAGCGCATAAAGGACACCGGTGGAGCGCCAGTTCCAATACCAACGTATAACAGTGATTACAAGCGCACAGGTCCAGTAAAGGACAATCCGTGCCCATACGCGCCTTACACTGTGAAGGTCACTGCGATTAATGCAGCAGGACGCAATTGCATAAGGTCCGGAATAATGCCTGAAGAAGCAATCAGCGATGGCAGAATCCCCTCAGGCTATGAGGACTTTTACTGCTGCACACCTTAAACAGTAAAGGAATAATTTTTGTTTTTTTGAATTATTTTTATAATTTTATTCTTACATAATCACAGCAATGCATTTATACAGCAACGCATAAACTCCCTTTATGGACCAAAAGGATATCCTGCTGAATTATCTTGACTGCCTTAATTCTGCCACTACTGTTGAGCAATTGATTCATCAGACAGCTGATTTCATGTCAAGGGTGTTTAAGCCAGAACATTGTGCCTTTTGGGTTAATGGCGAGAATGTTTCTGGGGTTCCTGCAAGCAACGTTTTTCTTGCAGTGAGCAGGGCTTTGCATAATCACGTGAGTTCTAACAATTCTTTTGTCCTGGTTACCAATTCAGGAAAAGACGTGCTGACCTCGCATGTTCCTGATTCTGACAAGATAACTGCACAAATTTATGCTTTTCCTGTTCGGTTGCAGAACAGGCATGTTGCCACGCTCGTGCTTGGTGTTTCAGCGCAGTTGCTCAGCACTGACCTTATTTCATTATTGCTTGACAAGTTGTCAATTGCGCTTGGAAGGGCTCAGTGTTATCAGAACGCTAAGTATTCTGCGATGACTGATGCCCTCACAGGGATTTACAACAAAGCATACTTCCTTGAAGCGCTTAAGAACGAAGTGGCAAGGTCCGCAAGGTCTCAGCGCCCAATATCGCTTGTGATGTTTGACTTTGACAACTTCAAGGAATTAAATGATTCCCATGGACATGTTGAGGGAGATAATCTGCTCAAGCAGCTTGGCGAGGTTTTGCGTGCGACAATAAGGTCAATTGACATTCCTGCCCGTTATGGCGGTGAGGAATTTGCAATAATCCTGCCTGAAACTCAGCATGACCGTGCTTTTGCGTTTGCTGAGCGCTTGAGGGGGATTGTTCAGGAAAAATTTCCAACAACAATCTCAATAGGGATTGCCACGTGCATGAATGCATCTGTGTCGCCTGAAACCTTGCTTAAAGAGGCTGACAAGGCACTGTATGCTGCAAAGCGCAATGGCAAGAACCAGACAAGGAATTTTCTGATACTTGACAAGTCTCTCGGCGTTATTGACATCCAGCAGGCATCAGGGCTTGGTAAAATCAATTAATTATTTTGTGGTTAGTATCTCAATCACGTCCCTGTGCTTCAGAACATGGTCCCTTCCCACTTTTCTTCTTGTCTTCACGTCTATTGCCGCAACAAAGTTTTTTGCAAGGTCTGTGTGGATTTTTGCCGCAAAGTCAAGTGCAGTGCTTCCTGAAGGCAATAAGAAGCAGTCTGGAAGTACATTTCCGAACTGGTCTGCAAGCTTTGTTACTCCGCCTGGGAAAACCGCGATGTATTTGAGTAACTCAAAGACTGCTGTATCAATTGCCTGTTGTACTCCTGTCGAGCCAAAGATGTCAAGCACGTTTTCCTTGATAAACCTTAATGCATTTTCTTGTGCTGGCTGCAATTCGCCTGTTGGCTTGAAGTCCTTGCTTCCCGGGATGTACTCAATCAGCCCTTTTCTTGAGGCTTCTTTCAGGGCGAGCTCGCTTTCTGCAGAGCATGGTACGAAGATGTAGTCCGGAAATTGTTCTTTGATGCGTTCCAGGTTTGTTTTTGCTGTTGGAAGGTCCATTTTGTTTGCTACTATGAGCATTGGTTTTGTTTTTCTGCGCAGTACTGTTGACATTTGGAGCATTTGTTCTTCTGTCCAAGCGGTTGGGTTATCGCTCAGTTTGAGTTGTTTTATTGCATCAATGACCATTGTTTCTGTTACTCCAAGCCCGCATAGCTGGTTTGCAAGTCCTTTTGCAACTTCCTTGTGCTCGTGCTGGAGGTTCCTGGCGAGTTTGTCCCAGCCCTTTTTTAATATTGAGAGGTACCAGAAGTCGAGCTCGGTTTCGAGAAATTTGATGTCAAATGCAGGGTCATAGGTTCCTGGCTCTATTGGCTCTCCTTTCTCGTTTGTTGTTCCTGCCATGTCAACAACGTGTATTAATGCGTGTGCCTGCCTCAAGTCATCAAGGAACTGGTTTCCCATTCCCTTTCCAAGGTGAGCGCCTGGCACAAGCCCTGCAACGTCCATTACTTCCACTGGCACAAATCTTGTGCCGTTAACGCAGTGGCCAAAGCGCGGGTTGCACTGCACGCCGAAATCCCTGTCAACACATTCCACTCTGACAAATGCAAACCCCTTGTTCGGCTCTATAGTGGCAAAGGGATAGTTTGCTATGAGCACTTCTGCCATTGTCAAAGCCTTAAAGAAAGTGCTTTTTCCAACATTTGCCTTGCCAACCACGCCGACTTGCATAAGCAGGGTGTTCTTGTGTGTTTCTTATAAACTTTTGCGTCGAAAGTATTTTAAACCTGCATGCCAATTTCGCAGTCATGCCTTTGATAAAGCACAGATATGCTGGTTTGGATTACAAGACTGTAACGAGTTATGTTGTTAATCGCAAGGATGTTGCTCATCTGGCTAATCTTTACTTGCTGATGCATGAATGGCTTGTTGAGCACGGTTATGCAACACGGGATGATTCAACGTTTCCTGAGAAGTACATGCTTCATAAGGAAGGGCCGATGTATGCCAATAAGGAGATATGGTGGCGTTGGCGGCCAACAAAGTATCCGCTTGCCAATAACAAGCTTTGGCGTTTTGACCTTGATGTTGACGTTCATTGCTTGACTGTAAAGGATGTTGAAGTGATTATTGGCGGCAAGAAGTACAAGGCGCAGCAGGGGGAATTTGAGGTTCAGGTTGCTGCAAACCTTGTTCGTGATCCTGAGAAATTGCTTGAAAAGAGTGCCTTCAAAGACATCAAGAAGCTTCTTTATGGTAGGTTGTGGAAGCAGCAGTTTGACATGCTTGAAAAGGAACTTTATAGGGAGGCAATGCAGTTCAGGGATGCTATTAACACTTATTTGATGATTGAAACGTTTCTTCCGACAAAGGAAGTGCCTGAGTTTTGGCCCAAGCGTGTTCCTGAGTAAGATAAAGTTTATATATGCAGGGAGTGAGTTCTTAATGCATGGTGATTGAGAAGGATGTTTCCCCAACGCTTTATTTGAAGCATAGGGGTGTTTTTAGTAAAAAAGAGTTGATGGATGCAATCCAGAAATGGTTTACTGATAATAGGTACAAGTTTCATGCTCCAAAGTACAAGTTAAAGGCAGATGAGGCAGAGTATGAAATCAAGGCAGAGAGGGAAATAACAGAATACGTTAGGTATGTCATTGAGCCTCATATTTGGATTCGTGACCTGAAGGAAGTGGAGGTCATTAGGGATGGGGAGAAGAAAAAAATGGATGAAGGTTCAATACAGCTTGAGCTTGGCGCGTATCTTGAGTTTGACTGGGCAAAGAGGTTCAAAGGCAACAAGTTTGTTCAATGGTTGCATGACATTTACCAAAAGTATATTATACGCCAAACCATTAAGGACGTGTGGGAGGATGACCTTCTCCTGAAGCAGACAGAATTATTGGCGGTAATCAAGGGTGTGCTTGGAGTAGAGGTGAGTTGATGGTTGAGAAAAGACCGGTTATTGAGCATGAGCAGGTTGTTTATGAGGGAATTTTCAGCCTGAAGGAACTTTATAAGACTCTTTATGGTTGGATGAGCGACAAGGGTTATGCTCCAATTGAGAAGCGCGCAATGGAGAGCGTTACAAAGACAGGAAAGCATGTTGAGCTTGAGCTTGAGCCTTACAAGAAATTCAGTGATTATGCGAAGAGTGTTATTAGGGTTCACGTAACCTGTCATAACTTGACTGATGTTGAGATAACAAAGGATGGTCATAAGAAGAAGATGCAGAAGGGCAAGGTTGTTGCTACTTTTGATTCATGGCTTGAGACTGATTATGAGCACAAGTGGGAAACCCAGCCTGCCTTTTACGTGCTTCGCTCTTTGTTTGAGAAATATGTCTATACGCCTTTTCTCAGCGGTCACATTACGAGTGTTAGAAATGACACAATCAATCTGAAGGACAATGTTAAGGCATACTTGAATCTTGAGAGATTCTGAAAGCCTCCGAGGGGATTTGCACCCCTGACCTCCTGCTTGCTTTGCGTTCCGTTCTTTTGCCGCATACAAGGCAGGTGCTATGCTACTAAGCTACGGAGGCAATAAGTGTGGCTTCTACGCAGAGGGTATTTAAAGATTCTTGTTCAAAGAACTTTTGAGGCTGCTCTTTTTAACCGGTTCATTACTGCGTGCCCGAATCCTTTTTCAGGCATTCCCTCCACGATTATCACATCAAGCTTTTGTGTGTCAAGCCATCGAAGTGCGTCAAATAATCTTTTTGCAACTGCTTCAGGAGTTTTGCCAATGATTATGACTCTTTCAGCATTTGCGTGATACCTGCCAAGGCAAATCAAGCCGGTTTTTCTGCCTTTTTTTTGCTCTTTTTCCACGAGATTTGCAATCCTTTCTGCTGTTGGTTTCAAAACAAGCCAGACTGGTGTTTTTGGGGAATAATGCCTGTATTTCATTCCTGGCGCAATTGGTTTTTTTGCCGTGTTTGTCACAACGTCAATGTCTGGCAAATATGTGCGTAATTGTTCAAGCGTTATCTTGCCGGGTCTTAAGAGCTTGGGCTTGCCTGCGAGCGAAACGATTGTTGACTCAATACCTATTTTTGTTCTTCCACCATCTATTATGAGTGGGATTTTGTCTTTCAAGTCATTATAAACATGTATTGCTCTTGTCGGAGAAGGTCTGCCAAATGAGTTCGCGCTTGGCGCAGCAATAGGTCCTGCCGCTTTGCAGAGTGCAAGCGCGATAGGGTTTGCTGGCATCCTTACGGCAACAGTGTCAAGTCCTGCAGTAACAACAGAAGGCACTTTTTTTGATTTAGGCAGGACCAATGTCAGGGGTCCTGGCCAGTATTTTTTCATCAGCTTGCGTGCAATGGGGGGAATTTTCTTCACGACTTTTTCAGCATCGGCTATTGAGGCAACGTGTACAATCAGCGGGTCGTCTGCAGGCCTGCCTTTTGCAGCAAATACTTTTTTGACGGCAGAATGATTAAATGCGTAAGCGCCCAAGCCGTACACTGTTTCTGTTGGGAAAGCAACAATTCCTTTATTCTTCAGGATTTGGGCTGCTTTGGTTATTGTCTGCCTGTTCGCCTTGAGTATTGTTGTTTTCATCTTGTTTTTTCTTCTTTTTTTGTGGTCCTTGCGCGCCTTCCTTTACAACTTTCAAGAACATTTCTTTTTGTTTTGCAGTCAGCATTCCTTGGCGCAAATAATTTCTTTTTATGCTTCGCAAAAAAGAGCTTTTCTTGTACAATTCAGGGTCTATGTCAAAGAATTTTTTCCATTTTGGGTCCTTAATCTCGTCGCTTATGTCTTTCATCTCGCATTCAATGCAGACAGGGCGTTGTTTGTAATAAGTTATCAGTACCATGTTTTTCTTGCAGGCAATGCATCTTTGTTGGTATGCCATACCGTCACAAAATCCTGCCGCGCTTATAAACTCTGCGCTCACCGCAATCAATAAATACCCCTGTTTATCATAATCGCTTATGCCAACTGAAATAGAGCAACACTATGCTGAGCTTAAGAAAAAGCTGTCTCTGCCTGACTTTGGCATTTTGGACAAGGAATTTGAAATATCAAAAATTGAAAAGCCATTCTTTTTGTTAAGGGCTATAAGGCGTAAAATTGGTGAAAGGCTTGAGGCAATAACGCAGTTTCTTGACCAGCTTCTTCAGCCTGACCCAAACTCGTTTTGTTCGCTTTTTGAGTACAGGTGCTTTACAGAGTCAGAGCGCAAGGAGCTTTTGAAGCAGTTTCAGTCGCTTATGTCTCTTTACAGGGCTTCAATAACTGCAGACCTCAGCGCTGATGACACGCAGGATGCTGCGTTCATCACAAAAGCCGCGAATGAGTTTCCGGCAGCAAGGCAGGCATTGAAGCCTTTGATACAAAAACTGGCAGACTGCTGGCCCAAGAAAATGGAGCAGAAGGATGTTGTGGGGTACTTTGGATGAAAATAGTGATTCTTGGTCCCCAAGGTTCTGGCAAGGGCACTCAGGCAGACCTAATCAGCAAGAGGTTCAGCATTCCTCATATTGATGCAGGGCAATTATTGCGTGATCAGGTTGCAAAAAAGACAGCGTTGGGCAAAAAAATTGAAGGCGCAATGAAAAAAGGGCAATTGTTGCCTTACAAGATTGTTAATGAGGTGATTGGGCAGAGGCTTTCAGAGCCTGACTGCGAGACCGGTTTTGTTCTTGACGGCTATCCGCGCCAGATTGAGGAGGCAGAGTTTCTTGACAGCATTACAGACATTGATGCAGTAATAGTCCTTGATATTCCTGACGAGATTGCAGTAAAGCGCCTCTCTGCAAGAAGAGTTTGTGTTGGTTGCAGGGTTCCTCTTTATGGGCTTCCTGAGGAGATTGGCAAGGCGTGCAGTGAGTGTGGTGGAAAGCTTGAGCAGAGGGCGGATGACAAGCCTGAGGCAGTGAGGAATCGTTTGAGGATTTATCACGAAACAACAGAGCCGTTAAAGGAATACTACAAGCCACGAAGTATTCTTCACGTGATTGACGGCACAGGCAGTGTTGAGGAAGTTTTCAAGTTGATAATGAAAGAGATTAGCTGAACAATTGCTTTATGAATTCTGTTGCGTAAGCCCCTTTTTGCAGGCTGAAGCAGAATTTTGCCTTTTTCTTTCCTTTTTTGAGCTCGTCGTCTTCGAGTGGACTGATTTTCAGTTCTGTTGCTTCTACAAAAACATCCCTTTCTGTTCCTTCAGAGCTTAGTTCTGGGAATTCCTTTATAACGAAATCTCTTGGCGTTATGTTTTCGCGTTTGAGTGTTTCTTCAAGCATTTTGTTGGGTGTTGTTCCAAAGCCAATAACAGGAAGTTTTACATTTTCTTGGCTGGTTTCTGCGTGCTTTTTGGCAAGCTCATTCCATAAGAGGGATTGGTATGCGTGCACGTAAAGCCTTAATAGTTTTATGGGCAGCACTTTCAGGGCTCCAATATAGTTTTTAGGCTGGATTGCCAGTGATTTGTGAACTGCCTGTGCAGCAATGCTTTTTGTCAATAGTATTAGTGCAACTGCTTTTTTGAAGTCTTTTTTGATTATTGCCTTTCCTATTTCTGCATTGTTTATTCCGAATCTTTGGCTTCCAAAGTAATTGATGAATCTTGTCTTTGGGGTTGGAATTGTTTCAATGTCTCTCACGATGATTTCAAAATGGTTTCCTTTCAGGTCGCCAAGGCTTACTGGCTTTGAGCCTTTGCCCAAGTATTTCACTTCAATGTCCTTTAATGACACCTTTTCAATGTCTGCTTGTGAGGCGTTTTTTAGAGAACAGACTTGTTCTGTGATTGCTGTTTTGTCTTTGTTTCCTGCGCACCCGAATGCCTTTGCTGGTGCCTTTAGTGCCTCTGAAATCTTTTGGAGTGCGCGCAGTGTTGTATAATTTCTTTTTTTGAGTAAAAAATAAGTGTATTCGCCTTCTTTTTCAGGGTTTATGGTGCTTATTTCTTTGACAATGAAGTCTTCAGGGACTTGTTTTATCTTCATAGTGTGTGTGGTTGTAGGGCAATCTTTAAATAGCCTCCGGAATGAGGCGTATTGGTGCGCCCGTAGCTCAGCTTGGACAGAGCAGTCGGTTCCTAACCGAAAGATCGGGGGTTCAAATCCTCCCGGGCGCGTTTATGCCTCAAATATCAGAAGGGCTCAGGATGTCTTTTCGTTCTGTTGGAGTGCGCATACTGGGATTTCACGAGTATGCAGGTGATGCGAGGCAGATTTGCGAGCAAATAATCAGTGATTGCTGGAATGGCAATTATTTCCAGGCGAGCTCAGGGCATTTTGCTGAGTTCTGGACGAGGGATTTTGGGTGGTGCATTGATTCCTTGCTGAAGCTTGGCTACAAGGAAGAAGTGATGAAGACTCTTGCTTATGTCCTTGAGAAGTTTGAAAATGCAGGGGGGATTGCGACGACAATTTCGTCGTCAGGAAAGCCTTTTAATTTTCCCTGCTTTGCTCCTGATTCCTTGCCTTTTCTTGTTCGTTCTCTCAATGTGGCACGTGCCAAGATTTTGTTGAATAAACACAAGGTGTTCTTGGAAGCCCAAACAGAATTGTATGAGAAACAAGTGATTGATCATGATGCTGGGCTTGTGGCAGACAAAAAATTCTCTTCAATTAAGGATGGTTTTTACCGACACAGGAGTTGCTATGATACTTGTATGGTGGGGATGCTTGCGAATGAGCTTGACAAGGCAGGAATTAAACACACGCTTCCTGATGCCAGAAAAATCCTGCTTAAGCATTACTGGACAGGGGATTATTTTCTTGATGACTTGGGTGGCAAAGAGTATGTTGCAGGTGACGCGCAGGTTTTTCCTTTTTTGACTGGCGTGATAACCAGTAAAAAGATGATGAAAGTCGCATTTGGGTCATTGCGGAATGAGGGTCTTGATTATCCCTTTCCGCTCAAATACACTGCCTTCAGGATGCCTGCAAGTGTGCTTTCCCAGAGGTTGTTTGCCCCAAATTATGAGGGAACCACAATCTGGGCTCATCTTGGCATGCTTTATACCAAATTGCTGAAGACGATTGATCCTGAAAGAGCAGAACAGCACATTAGTGCATACAAGAACCTTGTTGAGTGCTACAGGACTTTTCTTGAGGTGTATGAGCCTGATGGAAGAAAGCATTACAGGAGCTTGTTTTACGCTTGTGATGAGGGAATGCTTTGGGCAGCAAACCTCCTGGTGATGCTGTGAGCCTCAAGCTTTAAAAGCAGCATTCTTCTGGTTTTTGTCATGAAAAAGCACACTCCGATTACTGTTCTAGCAATTCTTTCTTATGCAGTTTTTTATGCCATCGCTTGGATTAATGATTTGGCAAAGTATTATGGTGCTGACATTGTTTTTTCAGCGCTTTTCATTTTGTTTCTTCATTTCACTTTTAGGTTTTGGCGCTTGAATGTTCCTGTTTATACTCTGCTCGTGCTGAGTTTTGCAAGTCATTTGTGTGGTGTTTTTGGTTGGTACAATGTTTCGCCAATTCCTTTGCAGTGGGACCATGTTACTCATTGCTTTCCTTTGTTTTCATTCACTGTATTTCTTTACAATTTTGCTTATCCGTGGATGGCTGAGAGGTTCTGGAGCACAAAAACTTGGGCTGTCCTCCTTATTGTTCTTTTAAGTGGTCTTGGCATTGGAGCAGTGATAGAGAACATTGAATTTGCAGGGTATCTTAGTCTTGGTTATGGTGAGGGTGGGTTGTTCTTTGGTGGTCCTGGGGATGGCCAGCCACTTACTACAGCGCAAATGGATGCAATACAGGACCTTGGCGGTGGCTACATCAACACAGAGCTCGACCTTGTTTGGAACGCATTTGGTACTATTGCCGCAATAATTTTAATGAGCTTTATTTGTTTTGCTAGGAAGAAAGCGCCTTGAGGAACTGGACGATTTTTTCTCCAGGAGCCTTGCCCCTAAGCTGTTTCATTGCAATGCCGATTAATGCATTGAAAGGCATTCCTTTGTTTTCAAGTATTATTTTCTTTAATGCTGACCTTAATTCGTTGTCCGGCAGCGTATTGTATTTTTGAAGCACTTTGCAGACGGGCTTGTTTTCCTTCAGTATTTCAAGGACTGATTCTTTTGTTATTTGGCCTGCGCTCAATGCAGCAAACAGTTCAATGAAGTCCTGTTCTGTGGGGCTTATGTCAATGTTGTGGTTGCGTTTGATTGTTTTTGCGCTTGTCATAAGCACTTCTGCAATGTATGCAGGCTTGAGCTCAAGGAATTCTGTGACGAACTTGTCAAACAATCCTGCCTTTTCAGAACGCGCAGTGAGTTCTGCAAGGTCCTTTGCAAGACCCATCTTTTCATACCGCTTTATTTTGTCTTCAATGAGTTCAGGAAGCTCTATTGAGTCAAGCAGTTCTTTTGTTATGGTTATTGGGGGAATGTCTGTTTCTGGATACATTCTTGCGGCTCCGGGCATCGGTCTTTGATATGTTGTGTTTCCGTCAGTTTTTGCTCCGCGGACTTCGCAAGGCACTCCGTCGATTGCTTCGTTTGCCCTTTCAGCAACTGCTTCAAGGGCTTTTTTTGCTTTTTCCTTGGTGTCTGCGACGATGACGAATGCGTCTTTTTCAAGGCATCCGAGCTCGTGCTTAATCAGTTCAACTTCTCGGTCTGTTATTCCATAATTTGGGAGCTCGTCGGAATGGAATATTCCACCAACTCCGGCAATTACTTTTGCGCGGTCAGAGAACTCAGTTCCAAGCCTTCTTCCTGGTTGTATTTCTTTTCCAACAAGTCTGGCAAAACCGGGCAGTTTTATTCCAAGAACAATCCCATTTGCTTCTATTGTTTTTTTGATTATTTTTGAACCTGAATTTTTTATCTGATTTGTTATGTCTTTTATTTGTGCTTCAAACTTCTTGATTCTTCTCTTGTTAAGTTCTTCCTTGATTTCAAGAAGGTTCATTTGTCTTACTACTTCTCTTTCAACAAGGAGTGGTATTGCTTTCAGGTCTTGTGCTCCTTTTATTTCTATTCTGTTGCCTCCATTTATGCTTACGTTTATGTCCTGCCTTATTGTTCCTATGCCGCGTTTTGCTTTTCCTGTGCTTCGCAATAGCAAGCCGATTTTTTCGCATACTTCCCTGCAGTGTTCTGGGGTTTTAATGTCAGGGGTTGTTCCTATCTCTAGAAGAGGGATTCCGAGTCTGTCGAGCGAATAAACAACTTCGTTCGGCTTTTCTTCTATTGTCCTGCAGGAGTCTTCTTCAAGGCAGATTGTTGGAATGCTGATGCTGCCAAGAGAGGTGCTGATTGAACCATTCATTCCGATTAGTGTTGTTCTTTGAAAGCCAGAGGTGTTGCTTCCGTCAACTACTGTCTTGCGCATTACTTGTGCTCTGTCTATGGTTTTTGCCTTTAGGAGTTTTGAGACCTGCAGTGCTGTTCTGAATGCCTCCTGGTTTATTGCTTCTGGTGGGCTTTCGTCAAGCTCAACAAGGCAGGTTGTGTCTTTATAGCAATGGTATGAATACTGCCTTCCTTTTTTCATTTCCTGCAAGGCTGCAATGTCAACCTGTCCTGCTTCTCCTGCTGCTGCCCTTAATTGTCTGACGACTGAAAAATGCGGTTCGTCTTCTCTGATAATTGTTGGGCATTTGCAAAATAGTTTTTTCCCTTCCAATTGCTGGTGTATTTCAATGCCGCATTTTAGTCCTAATTGTTTGTAGTCAAGCGCTGCCATATAACCTCATCTTTTTTCCTGACAACTCTGATGCGGTGCAATGGAACCATTGTCTCCTTGCCTGCGTACCCAATGATTAGGAATCCTTCCTCAATCCTGCTTATTTCTTTGAATGGGATTTCAATTATTTGGTCTTGAACCCTGTCATAATAACCAATGCTGTATTCTTCAGGGTGTTCGCGAGCGTCCCAGATTATCTTATTAAGGACGTCTTTTATGTGCTTCATTTGAATTTTTTTGGCTCAACATTCTCAAGGCGCTGGCTTATTTCTCCTGCAATATTTTGTGAATACATTTCCTTTGCCTTGTCTTTTGGGTAATTGCTGAGTAGCCATGCGAGCTTGATGAATGCTGTTTCAGGAGTCATGTCTGTGTAATTGCCGATTATTCCTAAGTCCTGCATTTTTCTGCCTGTGCTGTAAACGTTCATGTTTATTCCGCCATGGATTGTTTGTGTTGTTGCTGCCACGATTGTCCCGTTTTGCACAAGTTTCTTGATTGCTTCTGTTATTTTTGTGTGTTCTTTTGTGAGTTCGTCAATCTCGTTTATTGGCATGTGCCCGAGGCCTGTTCCTTCGATAATTAGCCCATCGTATCCTTTGTAGAACTCAATTTCCTGTGCTGACATGTTAGGATGCATTTTGAGAATTCCAATTCTTACGTTTTCCTTGAACTTCCTTATGGTTGGTGTTGTTTTTGCCCTTTTTCTATAGCCTGTCCTTAGCAAGTCGACCTTTCTTTCCTTGTAATTTACTCTTGCCCAGGGCTCTGTGTTTATTGCTTGGAATGCGTCCCTTCGTGAGCTGTGCATTTTCCTGCTTTTTGTTCCTGGCAAAATCACGCACCAGTCGTCATTTATGTTTTCGTGCATGCACAGCGCGACTTCTGCAAAGTCCTTGCTTGCAACAATGAAGAATGCTGCTGAGATCAAATTAAGGGCTGCATCTGTGCTTCCCCTGTCAGAGCTTCTTTGGGCTCCAACGAGAATCACAGGCACTCCCGGGTTTTGGAGTATGAAGCTCAGCGCTGCTCCTGTATAGTGCAATGTGTCTGTGCCGTGGGTTATTATTATGCCGTCAGCCCCTTCTTTGATTTCTTTTTCTATTTCTTGTGCCAGGATGTTGTAATGTCCGAATCGCATGTCTTCTGAGAACATCTGCCTGATTAGTCTTGAGCGTATGTTTGCTATTTCCTTGAGTTCTGGGAACATTTCAAGCATTTCCTCTGGCTTGAATTGTGCAATTACTCCGCCGGTTTCATAATCAACCCGGCTCGCTATTGTTCCGCCTGTGTGCAGTATTGCGATTGTTGGCAGTTCTTTTTTGTATTCTGCCTTTGGCATTGCTGTCTTGGTTGGCTGGTATTCCTTTACCAGAATGATTTCTTTTATTCTCTTTTTGTCAATTCCGATGTTGTAGCCCGTGTCAAGCTTCAGTACGACAAAATCCTTCTCGTCAGGCATCAGCACCCCTTCTATTGTTTCTTCTGCTGTCAAGACCTTTACTCTGTCGCCTGTTTTTGCCATTTACTTGACCTCTTCGACTTTGATTACGTGCCAGCCGAATTGCGTTTTTATGGGCTTTGATATTTCTCCCGGCTTCAGCGAAAATGCTGCTGTTTCAAATTCCTTTACCATCTGTCCTCGCCCAAACCATCCAAGATCCCCGCCTTTTTTCTTGCTCGGACATAATGATTTTTCTGCAGCCACTGCGCCAAAATCCTTGCCGTGTGTCACGTCGTATATTACCTGAAATGCTTCGCTTTCAGTCTTTACCAGAATGTGTCTTGCTCTTACCTGTGTTACCATACTTTATAGCGTGGCAGAATGAGTGTATATATAGTTTTCGAGCAGAATTATCCGAAATACAACGGCTTTGCCTCTGCCTTCATTTCTTTTGCCCTCGCCGCCTTGAACTTGTCCTGCAGGGCAATGTACATCTGCTCGACGTCTTTTGTGACTGATGGCGCGACTTTCATAAGTGCCTGCTCAAAGTGGTCTCCTGTGATTTGCTTGTTCTTTATGTCTTCCCTGAGGGCAAGCATTGCTGCTTCCCTGCAAAGCGCTTCTATGTCTGCGCCGACAAATCCTTCTGTTTGTTCTGCCAGGTAGTCAATGTCAACATTTTTCAATGGCATTCCTTTTGTGTGGACCTTGAAGATTTCAAGCCTTGCTTTCTTGTCAGGGACTGGCGTGAGTATGATTCTGTCAAACCTTCCGGGCCTGAGCAGTGCAGGGTCTACCATGTCAGGTCTGTTTGTTGCTCCGATTATGACTATGTCGTGCAAGTCCTCAAGCCCGTCAATTTCTGTAAGCAGTTGATTGACCACTCTTTCTGTTACGTGGCTGTCTGAACTTGAGCCCCTTCGTGGCACGAGTGAGTCTATTTCGTCAAAGAATATGATTGTTGGTGCTGTCTGGCGTGCTTTCTTGAAGACTTCCCTGACTGCTTTTTCTGATTCGCCAACCCATTTGCTCAAGAGTTCAGGTCCTTTTATGGAGATGAAGTTTGCCTCGCTTTCGTGCGCAACTGCTTTTGCAAGGAGTGTTTTTCCTGTTCCTGGTGCTCCGTACAGCAGGATTCCTTTTGGCGGCTTTACTCCGAGCCTTGTGAATGCTTCTGGATGCTTCAATGGCCATTCAACTGCTTCAACAAGTTCTTGCTTGACGTTTTCAAGACCGCCAATGTCTGACCAGTGTACGTTCGGCACTTCCACAAGCACTTCTCTGAGCGCGCTTGGCCTCACGACTTTTAGGGCTTCCTTGAAGTCTGCCTTTGTTATCTGGAGTTTTTCAAGCACAGAATCAGGAACTGCTTCGTCTTTGTCATACTTTAGGTCAGGCAGCACCCTTCTTAGGACTATCATTGCTGCTTCCTTGCACAGGGAGGCAAGGTCTGCTCCGACAAAGCCATGGGTTATTGCAGCGATTTCTTTCAGGTTCACGTCTTTTGCTATGGGCATGTTTCTTGTGTGTATTTTGAGAATGTTGAGCCTGCCTTCTTTGTTTGGTACGCCGATTTCAAGCTCGCGGTCAAATCGTCCTGGCCTGCGAAGTGCGGGATCAAGGATGTTTGGTACGTTTGTTGCTGCAATGACAACAACCTTTCCTCTTGATTTCAGGCCGTCCATTAAAGCCAGAAGCTGTGCGACAACTCGTCTCTCGACTTCCCCGCGTGTTTCTTCTCTTTTGCTTGCAATCGCGTCAATTTCATCGATGAAGATTATGCTTGGCGCGTTTTTTTCTGCTTCTTCAAATTTTTTTCTCAGGTTTTCTTCTGACTGCCCGTAGTACTTGCTCATTATTTCAGGACCATTGATGACGATGAAGTGGGAGTTTGTTTCGTTAGCGACTGCTTTTGCAAGGAGTGTTTTTCCTGTTCCCGGCGGTCCGTGCAACAGGACTCCTTTTGGCGCGTCAACGCCCAGTCTCTGGAAGATTTCAGGGTGCTTTAATGGCAATTCGACCATTTCTCTGATTTTTTTTACTTCCTCCTCAAGACCGCCTATGTCTTCGTAAGTTACTCCTGGCATTGCTTCTTCTTTTATTTCCATTGCTTCTGGGTTGAGAATTATCTCTGTTGAGTCTGTGATTATGACTGGTTGTTTCGGGTTTGTTTCTGCAACGACAAACTTGAGGTCTCCGAATCCGAATCCGAGCCCTCCAAATCCCATCTCGCTTTCCATCATGCTGAAGACTTCATCAAAGAATGGCGAGCCGGTCATTGTTGTTCTTCTGCGCCTTGCGCCGCCTAGGGAAATGATGTCTCCCTTGACCACTGCCCTTCCGAGAAGTCCTTGTTTGAACACGTATGGCGAGCTTGTCTTGACAATGATTCCTTCCCTGGCAGGGGCAATTACAACTTTTTTTGCTTCCTTTACCTCTACCTTGCGCACTTTTACTGTTTCTCCTATTCCTGTCTGGGCGTTTTTTCTGCAGAGTCCGTCCATTCTTATGAGGTTTCTTCCAATGTCGGCAGGCAGTGACCTGTCAACAATCGCAACTGTTTTTCTTCCGCCTTCTATTTCGACTATGTCGCCCGGTCGTATGTCTGCCTCGCGCATAAAAGTGCTGTCTATTCTGACTATGCCTTTGTTGACGTCGTCCTGTATTGCTTCAACGACAATCAGCTTGATTTCCTTTGCTGCCATTGTCTCCTTTTTGCCTTCAGAACGCTTTTTTATTTTGCCGGTTTGACGTTCACACGAGGCATCGGTATGGGCGGCGGAAGGTTGACCTCCCTGCTTAGCAATAATGCCTCAACGTTGCACTTGGTGAGTATCTGGTTGAGCACGCCTGACATTATTTCAGGAGCTACTTTCTTGTCTTTCTTCCAGCCCTTGATTATGTCTTCAATTGCCTGGGGCTTGTCAAAGTAAGTTACGTTGCCTTCAAATGTCATTGTTGCAACCTTTGGTTCATACGATGCCTTGAACTCAAAAGTGAAGTTTATGGCGTCCTGTTTTGAGTTGCCGAACACCAGTTCTGTCTTCTCTACGTCCTTGACAGCTACATTGTTGTTTACGCTTATCTTGCCCTTTGCAGGCGCAAGCTTTTCAACTACTATTTTGTTTATTTGTAGTCCTACGACGGTCATTATGAATCACCCGTTTGTTTTTAACCTGTGAGCCGTTTATAAAGCTTTGGTTTTCCTAAACCAGCAGGGTATTTAAAAAGCTTGTGGAAGTGATTTTTATCCCCAGATGAGAACCCGCGTGACTTCAAAGGTCATGTATGCGGCATAAATCAGCAGGAAAACATATCCTTGTTCCCTTGTTATGTATCCCTTGCGCAGTATGACGAGGAAGAATGTTGCGCTTACCATAAGTCCGATAATTCCCGCAATTGTGGCCATTATTCCGAAGTTCATTGGGTAAAATATTGCAACAAGCCCTGTGAAGAAATTGATTTCCATGAATGTCGTGCCAACGTTTTCGCCAAAACCAATTTCGCCTCCCCTGCCTTTCAGGATTGCGATTATTCCTGCAATTGCGTCAGGGGTTGCTGCTGCGAATGCAAGCACCGTAATTGACAGCAGGTAAATAGGGATGTTTAGTGTGGAAGAGAGCATTATTGAGCTGAACACTGCGTATCTCGCCGCCAAAAACATTGCGCCGAGTGCAAACACAAACACAAGCATGTCACGCCAGATGTTTGTAAGAGGGATTTTTTGTTTGAGCTTTCCGCTCCCTTTTTCTCTGTTCCACATTAGCAGGACATAAATTATGAATGAAAGCATCATTGCAAATCCTTCGCTTTTTGAAATCTCTCCGTCGAGCATGAGCACGTAAGGCAAAAGCATAAGTCCCAATACCACGAGTTCTATGCCTTTTATGACGTCAGTTTCGAGATTGATTCGCTTGCTAAGCACTGCAAATACCCCGTTGAAGAATGCAAGGTCAAGCATTAGCCCGCCAAGCAGGATTCCTGAAAGCATTTCAGGCTTTCCTGCCAATAATCCCATGAACGACGTAAAGATGTCTGGCGAGGATGTTGCTATTGCAACCACAACCATTCCTATGAAGTATTTTGACATTCCAAGCTTCCTTGCATAGCTTGAGAGCGCTTCAACAAAATAATTGCCTGCAAAGCCGATTATTGTGAGTGATGCAGCAAGAATTCCTGTATGAAATAATATGGCGCCTATTGCTGTCATTGTCATCCGTTCTGGATAATTGCTATTTAAACTTAACCGAGGAAAAAGCATTTATACTCGTGCTTCTCCCTTGCACGGCATGTTTGAATGGCTTGTTGCGCACCCCATATTGTTCAACAGCATCATTGTTGTTGCTAGCCTCTTTCTTATGTTTAAGGCGGCAGACCTTCTTGTTGAGGGCATTTCTGGCTATGCGAAAAAGCTGGGTTTGAGTGACGCGATTATTGGGCTTGTGGTTGTTGCAATGGCTGCAAGTTCTCCTGAAATCATTAGTTCTGTTACTGGTTTTCTTAGTGGTGGCAGTGATGTTGGTTTTGGTGCGATTCTCGGCTCAAACATGGTTCATGTTGGTTTTGCCCTCGGCATTCTTGCTCTTGCTGGCAGAAAAATGCCTATTGAGACTGGTTTGTTTTCAAGGCAGAAACTGATGATGTGGGCTGCATTGATGCTTCCCTTGCTTTTGGCTCTTGATGGTGAGCTTAGCAGAGTTGATGGCATTCTTTTGCTTGCTGTTTTTGGTCTTTATTTGGCAAACCTTTGGAGGCTTGAGGGAGCAAAGGGAAAAATGAAGAAGAATGTCCGGCTGAGGCGGTTGTGGCGCGATGCGTTCATCTTCATTGGCTGCCTTGCTGCTGTCTTGCTTGCGGGCAGATGGCTTGTCTTCAGCAGTGTAACCATTGCAAGAGAGCTTGGCATCCCTCCTTATTTCATTGCCCTTACGGTGATTGGCATTGGCACCACCATTCCTGACATTGCTGTTGAGTTGCGTTCTGTCTTCCGTGCTCACGCGGCTATTGGTCTTGGCGACCTTCTTGGCAGCCTGATGATTGAGTTCTTGCTTTTCTTTGGCGTAATGTCACTAATCAGCCCTTTGAAAGTCAGCGTGCCCACTGTCATTAATGCATTGGTGTTCCTTACGCTTGGCATAACGACGTTGATGTGGATTATGCGTGGCAAATACCTAACATGGAAGCATGGCTTGTTGTTCCTCGGCTACTTTATTGCCTTTCTAGCGATAGAAATCTGGAAAATAACTTGATTATTTCTTTGCAAACGTTTTCGCAACTATCAATGGAAAGAGTATTGTTGCGTCTCCGAATACCTTTATTGAGCGTGCTTCCGGGGCTATTTTTCCCCAGCTGACTGCTTCCTCTGGCCTTGCTCCTGCGTCTGAGCCGTCAAATTCCTGGGCGTTGTTGATGTAGACTGCGTAATTGCAGCCGTTTCTGAGCATGTTTGCGTTGAGGATGCTGTGCTTTATGAGGCTTGCTCCAAGAATGATGAGGCCTGTTTTTTTTGCGTTTAGTGTGAAGTCGTTGTATTTTTTCATGTCTCTTGCAATGTCAAGGCTGAATTCTGGGTGTTTGAAGCTGAAGAAGTAGAGCATGTCTCCAATGCTTCCGTCTGTTATTGCAGGGCAGTAGACGGGGATCTGGTTTTTTTGTGCCCAGTAATAAATGCTTTCTGGATTGTCTATTTCCTTTCCGAGCCGCCATACAAGTTCTGATGGCGTTATTATCTGTCCTGTTTCTTTTTGTTCTTGCGCGAGCTTTTCTAATAGCGGCATGAATAAATCTTCAAACCTGCAGTATCTTGAGTTTGGGATGTAAATGTTTCCTGCGCGGTTTATTCCCTTCCTCCTGAGTTCTTTGCCGTCTGCGTCAAACCTGCCAAGGATGAATGGCTTTATGCACTTGATTATGTCTTCCTCAATTCCGCCAGCGGTTGTTACGAGTATGTCTACCATTTTGTTCTGGACGAGATAACGGAAAATGTCCCTAAGCCCTGAAGTAACGAGGTTGCTTGTGTAGCCGAGGAATATTGTGCATTTTTCCTCGCGCATCTTGTTTATGATTTCTATTGCCTTTGCGAGATGTGATGCCTGGAAGCCTGTTGTTGCAAAGCTGTCAAGTATCTTGTCGTAGTCAACGCCGTTGTCAAAGTTGTAGCCGTGTATTTCAGGGCCTTCCGGCTCTTCTGACTCCCTTAAGACGTTCTCTTTTCCCTTCTGCAGGTTCTCTTCCATCGCTTTAAAGCTATCGGGGGAAGGTTTTTAAATCTTCGGGCTAAAGTCAGGATTATGAAGCTTGTTGATGTGCATTGTCATTTGAATCACAGGGATTTTGCAAAGGACCTTCCTGAAGTGATTGAGCGCGCAAAAAAGGCAGGTGTTGTGAAAATAATTTGTTCAGGAACTGGTCCTCCTGCGAACAGGGAAGTGCTTGAACTCTCAAAAAAATATCCGGATTTTGTTGGCTGCACTTTTGGTGCTTATCCTCTTGATGCCTTGAACATTTACTCCGAAGCACCTGATGAGTGTGGAATAACAAGGGGTGGCAATTTTGACCTTGATGCAGAGCTTGAATGGATGAAGGCAAACAAGGACTATTGCGTTGGTATTGGCGAGGCAGGGCTTGATTATGCTGAAATCAAGGACCCTGAAATGATCAGGAAAATGAAGGAGAACTTTCAGAAAATTATTGAGTTTTGCGAGAAAATCAGAAAGCCGCTCGTGGTTCATTCGAGAAAGGCAGAGGCTGACTGTGTGCAGATGATTGAGTCAAGCAAATTAAAGAATGTTGTGTTCCACTGCTTTCACGGCAGGAAAAGCCTGCTCAAGAGGATTAATGATGGCGGGTGGTGTTGTTCGATTCCGCCTGTTATTTATCGACTGCAGCATTTTGAGACTGTTGTACAGGCATTAAGCATCAACCAGCTTTTGACAGAAACTGATGCTCCTTGGCTTGGTCCTGTTTCAAGGGAGCGTAATGAGCCTGCAAATGTTGCGCTGACAATTAAGCGTATTGCAACAATCAATGGATTTACTGAGGAGGAGGTTGCTAACAACGTATTTCTGAATTATCAGCGGGTGTTCGCATAACTTTTTAAAACAGTTGTTGCTTGCATCTTTATATATGAGCCCGTGATCTAGCGGCTATGATGCCTCCTTCACAGGGAGGATGTCCCCGGTTCGAATCCGGGCGGGCTCATTAGAGCATTCGGTATCCAAGGGGCTATGGTCTAGCTTGGTATGATTCAACGTTCGGGACTTGGCATGTTGCCGGTGGGAAAAACGTTGCGACCCCGGTTCAAATCCGGGTAGCCCCATAATAGTGAAATGAAGTTAAACGGAGGAAAACTGCCCGGGATTTGAACCGGCCAGCCAACCGAGCTTTAGCGAGGGTGGCGCTGCCTTCAAATCCGGGTAGCCCCATAATAGTGAAATGAAGTTAAACGGAGGAAAACTGCCCG